>CAWAXR010000011.1:0-102717 GCA_963786045.1 uncultured Alphaproteobacteria bacterium
GGCGAAGAAACGCGTCGAAGCAAAATTCCGGAATTTTGATCTTATCATCTTCGACTGCGACGGCGTCCTGGTCGACAGCGAAGTCATCTCCTGCCGCGTCCATGCCGACGAGGCTCACTCGTCACGGCTATCCGATATCAGCCGAACAGGTGCGCCAGCGGTTTCTCGGGCGCACGACACACGATGCGACCGCCGGAGATCGAGCGGCAACTCGGACGGCCGCTGGGGGAGACCTACGATCTTGAACGGCGAACGACGTTGCTTGCGGCGCTTGCCGACAAGGTCGAAGCCATCCCCCACCTTCATGATGCGCTCGACGCCATCGATGCGCGCATCTGCGTGGCTTCCAGCGCCGCGCATGACAAGATTTTCACCACCCTGTCGCGCACAGGACTTTACCGGCGTTTCGCGCCGAATATTTTTTCGGGCACCCAAGTGAGCCATGGCAAGCCCGCGCCCGACCTGTTCCTGCTCGCGGCCAGGCAAATGGCCACGCATCCAGGGCGGTGCGTCGTGATCGGGACAGCGTCCCCGGCGTCACCGGCGCGCTGGCCGCCGGAATGACCGTGCTCGGTTTCCATGGCGGCAGCCATTGCCGGCCGGGTGACGGCGAAGCGCTGCGCGCGGCCGGGGCGGCCGTGACGTTCGACGATATGCGGCAATTGCCCGGGCTGATCGGGATGTCGGCCGACCAAAGCGGCTAAGCCGGACAATCGCTGTCATTGCGGGACGGTCCGAAGGACCAGACCTCGGATGCGCAATTGCACACGGGGAATCTCGAGGTTCCGGATTCGCTTCGCGCCCCGGAACGACGCCCCAAAATGCTGGATTTCCGCCCGTTTAGCCTATAACTGAGGTCCGCGCCGCATTGGCGCCATTTCGGCCCAGCATTCCGGTTCCATGAAGCTGCCGCGCAAACTGCATATCAAGTCCTACGGCTGCCAGATGAACGTCTACGATGCGCAACGCATGGTGGACACGCTGGCGGGCGAGGGCTTTGTCGAGACCGCAACCGTGGACGACGCGGATCTGGTGATCCTCAACACCTGCCACATCCGCGAAAAGGCTTCCGAGAAGGTTTACTCCGAACTCGGGCGGCTGCGCGTCCTGAAGGATGAAGCCGCGCGCAACGGCCGCCGAATGAGTATCGCGGTGGCCGGTTGCGTGGCCCAGGCCGAGGGCAGCGAGATCATCGCCCGCGCGCCCGTGGTCGACGTGGTGGTCGGACCGCAAAGCTATCACCATCTGCCGGAGCTGCTGGCGCGCGCAAAAAGCGACGGCCGCGCGCTGGAGACCGAATTTCCGGTTCAAGACAAATTCGAGTTTCTGCCGCCGCCGAGGCCGGATGCCATTCGCGCGCGGGGGAATCTCATCCTTCGTAACGGTGCAGGAAGGCTGCGATAAATTCTGCACGTTTTGCGTGGTGCCCTATACGCGGGGCGCCGAGGTGTCGCGCCCGGCGGCCAAAATCATCGATGACGTGCAGCGGCTCGCCGACCACGGCGTGCGCGAAATCACCCTGATCGGCCAGAACGTCAACGCCTATCACGGCGAGGGGCCCGACGGACGGATCTGGTCGCTCGGCACCCTGCTGCGCCGGCTCGCCGACATCCCCGGAATCGTCCGCCTGCGCTACTCCACCAGCCACCCCCGCGATGTCGATGAGACGCTGATCGAGGCGCATCGCGATCTCGCCGCGCTGATGCCCTTCGTGCATCTGCCGGTGCAGTCCGGCTCCGACCGGATTCTGGCTGCCATGAACCGCAAGCATACCGCCGATGATTACCGGCGGGCTGATCGACCGGTTTCGCGCCGCCCGCCAAGACATTGCATTTTCATCGGATTTTATCGTGGGCTTCCCCGGCGAGACTGAGGAAGATTTTCGGGCCACCCTCGCGCTGGTCGCACAAATCGGATACGCTGGCGCTTATTCGTTCAAATATTCGCCGCGGCCCGGCACGCCGGCGGCGGACATGCGGGAGACGGTGTCAGCGGCGGAAATGGACGAGCGATTGGTGCGGCTTCAGGAATTGATCGACAGCCAGCAATCGGCCTTCAACAAGGCCATGATTGGGAACACCGTCGATGTGCTGTTCGAACGCCCGGCCCGCAACCCCGGCCAGATCGTCGGCCGCACCGCCTATCTGCAACCGGCGCATGTGATGGCGTCTGCGGATATCGTCGGACAGGTCCTGCCGGTGAAGATCGACAGCCTCGAGCGCTACAGCCTGCTCGGCGAACTCGCAGCCTCTCCGCGGGGCGGCCGGCGCCATCGGCTTCCTCGCAAGAAACGCCCGCTCATATGACAACGGGAGCCTGAACCCTTGCCAAAAAGCGCATCGGATTCACCTTCACTCGCCCCCAGCCGCAAACCCGACCGCGACATGCAGATCCCGCCCGAAACGCAATTCGTCATCGACTTCGATGACAACCGCGCGGCCTCGGCGCTGGTCGGACCCTACGGACAAAACCTGGCGCTGATCGAGCGGCGGCTCGGCGTCGTGGTGGATTCGCGCGGCAATCACATCACCGTCGCCGGATCACGCGACGGCTGCGACGCCGCGCGGCGCGTGCTGGAGACGCTCTATGCGCAGGCGGTGCAGGGCCACGACCTGGCGCAGGGCGATGTCGAAGGCGCGATCCGCGCCGTGATCGCACAGGGATCGCTGTTCGAATTCGACGCCAAGGCCGTCAAATCGTCGTTCGAGACCATCAACCTGCGCAAGCGCCCGGTGCGCGCCCGCACCGCCGCGCAGGACTCCTATATACGCGCGCTCAAGCGCCACGAATTGGTGTTCGGTATCGGCCCGGCAGGCACCGGCAAGACCTGGCTCGCGGTGGCGCATGCCGCGCAGTTGTTCGAGCGGAAGGAAGTCGATCGCATCATCCTGTCGCGGCCCGCGGTCGAGGCCGGCGAGCGGCTCGGCTTCCTGCCCGGCGACTTGCGCGAGAAAGTCGATCCTTACTTGCGGCCGATTTACGATGCACTGTACGACCTGATGGATTCGCGTATCGTCGAACGCGCGTTGCAGGCCGGCGAAATCGAGATCGCGCCGCTGGCTTTCATGCGCGGCCGCACGCTGACCAACGCCGTCATCATTCTGGACGAGGCGCAGAACACCACGTCGATGCAAATGAAGATGTTCCTGACGCGGCTTGGCGAAAACAGCCGCATGATCATCACCGGCGACCCCTCCCAGGTCGACCTGCCGAACGGCCAGACCTCGGGTCTCGCGGAGGCCGCCAGGCTGCTTGACGGCGTCGAGGGCATTGCCCAGGTGAAATTCACCGCCGAAGACGTGATCCGCCATGAACTCGTGGCGCGGATCGTCGCGGCCTATGAAGGATTGCCGCAGCGGCCGGCAACCAGCAAGCCTTGATGCCGAAGACTGCCGCCGAGCGCGCGCCGGGGACACATTCCCGTCGCAAACAGAATTCCGGACCGATGGTACCGTTTGCCCTTCCCGTTTCAGAGGTTCTTGTTGTCGCCGATTGCTGGCAGGCCGAGCCTGACGCCGAGACCGTCATCCATCGGGCGATCGCCGCCGCGGCGGAATTCGTCGACGCGGATGTCGGAGGGACCGAGCTTGCGGTGATGCTGACCGACGACGCCGGCATCCGAACGCTGAACAGGAACTGGCGCGGCATCGACAAGCCGACCAACGTGCTGTCATTTCCGGCGCTGCAGCCGAGCGGCCCGCGCGGCCCCGACGATGCGCCGCGCATGCTCGGCGACATCGCCATTGCCTATGAAACGACGCGAAGGGAAGCCGATGACGAACAAAAGCCGTTCGACCATCATCTTAGCCACCTTGCGTTCATGGCTTCCTGCATTTGATCGGTTACGATCACGAAAAGGACGACGACGCCGAGACCATGGAAGCGCTCGAGCGGGAGATTCTCGCGCAGCTCGGTATTCCCGATCCGTATGCGGACCGCGAGCGGATGGACTGAGATGACGGACTTAGAACCGATCCACGACAATCCGCGCAACACGCGCAACCTGCCTGCCGTGGTGCAGGAAGGCGAAGTCATGCGTCCCGTCGCCGACAACTGGCTGACGCGGGCGATCCGCGCATTGTTCGGATGGAAGCCGGGATCGGTCCGCGACGATCTGCAGGTGGTGCTCGATGCAAGCACGCCGGACGAGGTGGGCTTTTCCGCCATCGAGCGCACCATGTTGCGCAACATCCTCTCGCTGCATGAACGCCGGATTGCCGACGTCATGATCCATCGCGCCGACATCGTCGCGGTCAAGCGCGACATTCCGCTTGGCGAACTGATGAGCCTGTTCGAAAGCGCCGCTCATTCGCGGCTGGTGGTCTACAACGAAACCCTCGACGATCCCGAGGGCATCGTTCACATCCGGGATCTCCTGGTGTTCATGACCGCGAGAGCGCGGTTATCCGAGACAGGCAAGGGCAAGACCAAACGCAAGAAGCCGTTCCCCGCCGGCCTCGATCTGCGCGCGGTCGATCTGGCGCTGCCGCTCTCGGAGGCCAACATCATCCGCAAATTGCTGTTCGTGCCGCCCTCGATGCGGGCGATCGATCTCCTGGCGCAGATGCAGGCTTCGCGCATCCATCTGGCGCTGGTGGTCGACGAATATGGCGGAACCGACGGGCTGGTCTCGATCGAGGACATCGTCGAGCAGATCGTCGGCGAGATCGACGACGAGCATGACAGCGACGAGCCGCCGGCGATCGTGCGGCAGGCGGATAATTCCTTCATCGCCGACGCCCGCGCCAGCCTCGATGACGTTCGTTCCGTGATCGGCGAGGAGTTCGTGACCGGCGAAGCCGGCGAGGAAGTCGAAACGCTCGGCGGCTACCTCGTGACCCATGTCGGCCGGCTGCCGGTGCGCGGCGAGGTCATTTCGGGGCCCGGCAACTTCGAGATCGAAGTGCTGGATGCCGATCCGAGGCGCGTCAAGCGCCTGCGCATCGCCACGCGCAAGGAGCGCTCGGCCCTGCGCGCCCAGCGCGAGAGCCGTCGTCGCGAAGCCCAGACCGAGACCGGATCCGCGCAAGCCAGCGACAATACGAACCCTCCCGGCGATGGAGCCGGCTCATCGTGACAGCCGCAGGCTCCCTCCGCGCGGCCGGTCTTGCGATCATCCTGGCATGGGGATGGAAGCGCGCCGCCATCGCGCTCGTCGCGGGCGCGCTGTCGGCGCTCGCGATGGAGCCGTTCAATGCCTGGCCCGTGCTGTTTGCAACTTTTCCGGTCGTGGTCTGGTTGATCGACGGCGCGGGCGCCGGGCGCCTGCGCGGCGTGCCGGCGGCGGCAATGGCCGGCTGGTGGTTCGGACTCGGCTATTTCGTGCCGGGACTGTACTGGATCGGCTACGCCTTTCTGGTCGATGCATCCACCTTCGCATGGCTGTTGCCGTTCGCCATACTGGGCCTGCCCGCCTACCTCGCGCTGTTCACCGCGTTGGGCTTCGCGCTCGCGCGGCTGATCTGGACCAGGGACGCCTCGCGGGTGATCGCACTCGCCGCAAGTCTGACGTTGAGCGAATGGCTGCGCGGCCACGCGCTCACGGGCTTTCCATGGAATGCGTTCGGCTACGCCCTGACCGAGCCTCTGGCGCTGGCGCAGACGGCGTCGCTGATCGGCCTGTGGGGTCAGACGTTTCTTGCGGTGGCGATCTTTGCAAGCCCGGGCGTGCTGATCGATGGAAGTTCGCGCGGGCGCAAGCCCTGGATAGCGCCCGCAACGGCCCTGGCGCTGCTGCTGGCCATGGGAATTTTCGGCGCCGTTCGCCTGAGCCTGCAGCCGACCACAACGGTTGCAAACGTCAGGCTGCGGATCATGCAGCCCAATCTGCAGCAGGACGTCAAATTCAATTACTCCGCCAAGGCGGAGGTCATGCAGAAATACCTGACGCTGTCTGATCGGGCATCCGGCCCGCAATCCACCGGTGTACGCGACGTCAGTATCCTGATCTGGCCGGAATCGGCGTTCCCGTTTTTCCTGACGCGTGAGGCCGATGCGATGGCGCAGATCGCCGACCTCCTGCCCAAGGGAACTGTCCTGATCACCGGCTCGGTGCGCGCGCCCGATGCGCCGCCGGGCACGAGAATCACGCGCGCCTACAATTCGATCTACGTCATCGATCACGATGGCAGCGTGCTGTCGATCTACGACAAACTGCATCTGGTGCCGTTCGGCGAGTTTCTTCCGTTCCAGGACTGGATGGAAAGAATCGGCCTGGTTCAGCTTACAAAGGTTCAGGGCGGTTTTATTCCGGGCACCCGGCGGCGCACCATGGAGATCCCGCATGCGCCCCGCGCGCTGCCGTTGATCTGCTACGAGGCAATTTTTCCCGGTGATATTGTCGAGCGTAATGATCGCCCCGGCTGGATCGTCAATCTCACCAATGACGGGTGGTTCGGAATTTCGACCGGCCCCTATCAACACCTGCAACAGGCACGCCTGCGCGCGATCGAGCAAGGGCTGCCGGTCGTTCGTGCCGCAAACACCGGCATATCGGCGGTTATCGATCCCCTGGGACGGACGGTCGCGCGGCTGGGTCTCGGGCTCGAAGGCGTACTGGATTCCGGCCTGCCTTCTGCCCTCCCGCCGACGATCTATGCGCGCGTCGGCGACATCCCTGTCACCATGCTGGTCGCCGCCGCCTTGATCTTCGTGGTCAGGCGTCGCGAGGCGAAACGAATTTCCCGATCGTGATTTACCACTCGCGAAGCGAATTTCCTGACCGTGATTTACTTCTGGTTTTGAATGTTGGCAGAAAGGCCAGCATGCGGGGTTCCCCCGGTTGACAGACCGACGGTGCAATTCGCATTCTGGGCCGAGGACCATTCAGGAGCCCACCGTCAGTACATTGTTCAATTTGTCTGAATAATGGGGCATGGCCTCTTCGAGCCGGCTCTGGCGGTCATGGCGCCCGAGGCATAACCCGCTCTCGTCCTGCTTCTTCCTGCCAGCGTAATCCCGAGGAGTACCAGTAATGTCGACCAAAGCGCCCAACCCTGTTGACAAATATGTCGGCAGTCGTGTGCGCATGCGCCGCATCATGCTGGGCATGAGCCAGGAAAAGCTCGGCGACGCGCTGGGGCTCACCTTTCAGCAAGTTCAGAAATACGAGAAGGGCACCAACCGGGTCGGCGCAAGCCGCATCCAGCAGATCTCTGAAATACTTCAGGTGCCGGTATCGTTCTTGTTTGAAGGAGGCCCCAGCAGCACCGCCAGCGCTGCAGGGCTTTCCGAAACGACATCGCCGGCCTATGTCTCCGACTTCCTGGCGACCTCGGAAGGTTTGGCACTGACCCGTGCTTTCACACGCATCCCCGACGCAAAGCTCCGGCGCAGCATTGTCGAACTGGTCGAACAGATCGCCGCTCGCGAAGGTTCCGACAAGCGTTGAACCGCTAGTTTCGGTTTGAGAGCCGTCCAAATCTGGAATATGCCGTCGTTCGCCGATGTGCGATTACGTGTCGGATAACGACAAGGCAAACAGCATGCTGACGACAGTCAATCCCTTCGATTCGAAAACCATCCTTGAAGGCATCCGCCGCTGGGTCGAATTCGAGACCCCGACGGAAGCGCCCGACCGGATCAACGGGCTCGCAACATTGGTCGCGGACGGCTACGGCGATTTGCCGGCTACGATCGAGCGCGTCGCCGGACATTCTGGCTGTGGTGATCACATTCTGGCGCGGTCGTCATGGGGCCAGGAGCGGCCCGGAATCCTGGTGCTGAGCCATCTCGACACCGTTCATCCGCTGGGATTCATCGAGCGTCTGCCGTTTCGGGTTGAAGGCGACAGCGCCTTCGGCCCCGGCATCTACGACATGAAGGGCGGCGCCTATCTGGCCTACCACGCGTTCCGGCAGCTTTGCGCTGACGGCGCGCATTCGCCGCTCGGCGTGACTCACCTCTACGTCTCGGATGAAGAGATTGGCAGCCCGACGTCGCGCGCGCTGATCGAGGCCGAGGGACGCAAGGCAAAATACGTGCTGGTAACGGAGCCTGCCCGCGACGGCGGCAAGATCGTCACCGGCCGCAAGGGCGTCGCGCGCTTCGAGATTTTTGTCAAAGGCGTTCCCGCCCATGCCGGCACACGGCCCGAGGATGGCCGCAGCGCGATACACGAACTTGCCAATATCATTCAGACGCTAGAGGCCATGAACGACATCAAGCGCGGCGTGACGGTCAATGTCGGCGTTGTCAGGGGCGGCACCAAGCCGAACGTTATCGCTGAAGAAGCCTATGCCGAGGTCGATATGCGCCTGCCGACCATTGCGGATGCCGACGAGTTGGTCCCGAGGATCCTCAGCCTGAAATCGCGGACCGAAGGCGTCCACGTCAAGGTAACAGGTGAATTGAATCGCCCGCCCTATGAGAAGAGCCATGCGGGCGCCGCCCTCTTTGAACACGCCAGGACGCTTGCCGCCGAAATCGGCTTCGAGCTTTCGGACACCTTCACCGGTGGCGGCTCCGACGGCAACTTCACCGCGCCTCACACGGCAACCCTCGACGGCCTTGGCGTCGATGGAAAGGGCGCGCATACCCATTACGAGCAGATGTATATTTCGTCGATCGAACCAAGGGCACGGCTGCTGCATCGGCTGTACCGGACGCTGCGATGAGCGACGCATTCCGGGATCGCGGGGATCGCAACGCATCGTCCGGCGATGCCGCCGCCGTTCACCCGCACGGCTCGTTCTTTGGCCGGCGCAAAGGTCATAGGCTGCGGGCGCACCAAACCGACCTGATCGAACACTTGCTGCCGCGGCTTTCGCTGGACATCGGCGGCCCGCGGCCGCCGGATCTCGCCGGACTGTTCGGCGCGCCGGTCGATGCGGTCCGGCTCGAAATCGGATTTGGTGGCGGCGAGCATCTGGTCGCGGAGGCCCGCGCCTTTTCGAACACCGGCTTCATCGGCTGCGAACCCTATGTCAACGGCATGGCGAAGATCCTGGCGCAGATCGAGGCCCATAACATCGGCAATGTCAGGCTGTTCGCAGGCGATGCCAGCGAACTGCTGGCCTGGGCGCCGGAGCATTCGCTGGCCCGGATCGATTTGATCCATCCCGATCCGTGGCCGAAACGGCGGCACTGGAAGCGGCGCTTCGTGCAGGACGCGACTATCGCGACCATGGCGCGTGTCCTCAAGCCAGACGGCGAATTTCGCTTCGTCAGCGATATCAGCGACTATTGCGCATGGACGCTGGCACATTTTTCACGCTCGCCCGATTTCGTCTGGACCGCGGAGCGTGCTTCCGATTGGCGCGGGCCATGGCCCGATTACACGATGACGCGCTACGGCCGCAAAGCCGAACGCGAAGGCCGCCAGGCGGCTTACTTACGGTTCAGGAAGGTGGGCTAAAGCGACGGGGTTGTCATTCCGGGGCGATGCGAAGCATCGAGCCCGGAATGCCGGCTTCAAATCACGCCGATGGCCGGCTCTGCCAAAAGCTCACCACCCGCCCCGCGGTCGAAGGCATCAGGCGCACGAAGTTCGATCGCACATTCTCGATATCCGTTGGCGACGGCAACGCGGGCCGGGCCCAACCTGAGCAGGATCAGCGCGCGCACGGTCGCCCATTCCAGTCCGATCGCCTTGCCGAGGATCAGGACCGGGTCGTGACGGTCGCCGGCCATCAGACGATCGAGGGTTGCGATCTTCACGCCCGACATCGCCGACAGAGCGGCAACCGATTCCTCGTATCTGTAGGCCTTGGCAAAGCCAAGCAACGCGGATTCGTTCAGCCCGCCTGAGCGATGCAGCGCGAGGATCGCGCGTTGCGCCGTCGCAAAGTCGCGGCGGCTCTCCACTCGCTCGGCAACGCCGGAAATCTCGCTCATCGCGCGGCTGATCGCCGCCTGCCTGCCGGGCTTGACCGTTTCGAACAGGCGGCGGCGGACGACATCGATCGATCCCGCCAGCAGCTCCTTCAACAGGTGATCCGAAAGATCGTCGCGCTGGCCGACCGCAAGCGTCAGGACGCCATCCTTGCTGGCGCGCTTGATCAGCGAGGAATATCCGGCTTGGGAAAAAAGCGCGCCGGCATTGGCGGCGGTGCGCCTGACGACATCGCGGTCACCGCGGCGCACGATGACATCGGTGAGGCCAGGTGAAAGCCTCGGCCGCTCCGACATCGCCAGCAGATGACCCTGCCCCTTGATGCGCGCGATTTCGATCAAGACATCCCTCGTCGATGACAGGCGATCGGCGCAGCACCGGACCCGCGATCGATATCTCGTCCTCGCGCGCGAGTTGCCCGACCAATGCGCGGGGGGCGTTGGCCAGAACGGACAGTCGCTCGGCCAGAGCGGCGCGGGCGGGAATCCCGGTGTGCGGCATGAGATCGATGAGGACGCGGTCGAACAGATCAACATGCTCGGATCGCAAATTCGCTGCTCCCTGCAGGAACAGCTCGGCGATCCGGCGCGCCACTTCCGAGAGACGTTTGGGATCGCCCTGTCTGACGATCTCATCGAGCCCGGGGATCAATGACGTGGCGACGGTCATGAAACACACTCAAACCCGGCACAGGCCGGGTTTTCCGGCAATCTAGGCAGGCATGGTGAAGGAAGGGTTAGGTTTGAAGCCACCCCTCGAGGCGCGCAAAATCGCGAGCCGCCGAGCCTCGCGGGCCTTGCCGGACCAGGAAAAAACCGCTATATCAGCCGCAACTTATGGTTCTCATACGATCGCGTATTGAGAGTGGGCCCTCCGGGACCCGCTCTTTTTTATTACCTGAACGGGCCCCGCGGCTTACGACGCCGGGCCCGGTTCGGGCAGACCGGCCGGACCCCTGACTTTTGGGCCCGGACCAACCCAACTCAAGTCAAACCGCCCGAGCAAGACTGCCCAAGCCAGACCGCCCAAAAGGCAAATTTTGACACTGGATATGACCGATCCGACTGCTGGTTCCGTGGACACCGATCTGCTTGCCGAGCCGCGCCTCGTGGTCGAGCCGGGCGCGGCGGCGCGGGTATCGGCGGTCGCAACGCCGGTGTTGCAGGCAATGGGTTACCGGCTGGTGCGGATCAAGATATCCGGGGAATCCGGCTGCACGGTCCAGATCATGGCGGAACGGCCCGACGGATCGATGCAGATCGAGGATTGCGAGGCGATCTCCAAGGCGCTGTCGCCGGTGCTGGACGTCGCCGACCCGATCGACCGCGCCTACCGGCTGGAGATTTCCTCGCCCGGGATCGACCGGCCGCTGGTGCGCCGCTCCGATTTTGAACGTTATGCCGGCCACCTCGTGAAGATCGAGATGGCTGTCGCCCATCAGGGCCGCAAGCGGTTCCGCGGCACGCTCGCCGGCGTCGAGGGCGGCGCGGTGCGGCTGCATCGCGAGGACACAAAGGCGGACGAAGATTCCAGCGTCCTCCTGGAGATGGAGGATATCGCGGAGGCACGGCTCGTGCTTACCGACGAATTGGTCGCCGAATCGATGCGGCGCGGCAAGGCCGCCGAGCGTGAACTGAAGCGCAATCTCGGGCTTGAGCCGCCGCCGGCGCCGCATGCGCTCAGCCTCAAGCCGAAGCCGGCGAACAAGCCGGTTCCGAAGAATACCAAGCAACACCGCCTCGCCGCCGAGAAGGCGCGCAGAGGCGAAATCGATCCCGATAGAGGAGAATAGGCCATGGCAGTCAGCGCCAACAAACTCGAATTGCTGCAGATCGCGGACGCGGTTGCGCGCGAAAAATCGATCGACCGCGGCATCGTGATCTCGGCGATGGAAGACGCCATCGCCAAGGCGGCCCGCGCCCGCTACGGCAGCGAGACCGACGTTCACGCCGAGATCGACGCCAAGAAAGGCGAGTTGCGGCTGTCGCGCCACATGCTGGTGGTCGACCAGGTCGAGAATTCAGCCAACCAGATTTCGCTGGAAGACGCCCGCCGCGCCAATCCCGGCGCGCAGATCGGCGACACCATCGCCGACACCCTGCCGCCCCTGGAATATGGCCGGATCGCCGCGCAATCGGCCAAGCAGGTGATCGTGCAGAAGGTGCGCGAGGCCGAGCGCGACCGGCAATATCAGGAATTCAAGGACCGCATCGGCGATATCGTCAACGGCATCGTCAAGCGCGTCGAATATGGCAGCGTCATCGTCGATCTGGGCCGTGGCGAAGCGATCATCCGCCGCGACGAGATGCTGCCGCGCGAGGTATTCCGCAACGGCGACCGCGTCCGCGCCTATATTTTCGACGTGCGGCGCGAAACGCGCGGCCCGCAGATTTTCCTTTCCCGCACCCATCCGCAGTTCATGGCGAAACTGTTCGCGCAGGAAGTGCCTGAAATCTATGACGGCATCGTCGAGATCAAGGCGGTGGCCCGCGACCCCGGGTCGCGCGCGAAAATCGGCGTGATCTCGCGGGATTCGTCGGTCGACCCGGTCGGCGCCTGCGTCGGCATGCGCGGCTCGCGCGTGCAGGCTGTGGTCAATGAATTGCAGGGTGAGAAAATCGACATCATTCCGTGGTCGCCTGATATCGCCACCTTTGTCGTCAATGCGCTGGCGCCCGCCGAGGTCGCCAAGGTCGTGATCGACGAGGACCGCGAGCGGATCGAAGTCGTGGTGCCCGATACCAATAACCAGCTGTCACTGGCGATCGGCCGGCGCGGGCAGAACGTGCGCCTCGCCTCGCAGCTGACCGGCTGGGACATCGACATCCTGACCGAGCAGGAAGAATCCGAACGTCGCCAGGCCGATTTCGAGAACTCCACACGGGTGTTCATGGAAGCACTGAATGTCGACGAAGTGGTCGGCCAATTGCTGGCCTCGGAAGGCTTCACCTCGGTGGAGGAACTGGCGATGGTCGACGTCAGGGAACTGGCCAGCATCGAAGGCTTTGACGACGAAACAGCAACCGAGTTGCAAAATCGCGCCAAGGAATATCTGGAACAGCTCGAAGGCGAGCTCGAAAACAAGCGAAAGGAACTCGGTGTGGAAGACGCGTTGAAGACGGTGCCGGGAGTGACCTCGAAAATGCTGGTCAAATTCGGCGAGAACGACATCAAGACCGTCGAAGATCTGGCCGGTTGCGCCACCGACGACCTGGTCGGCTGGACCGAGCGCAAGGAAGGCGGCGAGCCGACCAAGCACCCCGGCATTCTCGATGCCAACGAGATCTCGCGCGATGACGCCGAGAGCATGATCATGCAGGCGCGCGTCAAGGCGGGCTGGATCACGGAAGCCGATCTCGCCAAAAAGACCGAGGAGACCGAGGCCCCCGAAGGCCAGCCGGCCTGACGATTGAATGGAGCCATGTCGCCTGAATGCTCGCCCTCGCTGACCCCGAACTCGACAATGGACCGCGGACCGACAGGTCCGCGACCATGCGGATGTGCGCGGTCACGCGAAAGGTGCGGCCGATCGACGAGCTGATCCGGTTTGTGGTCGCGCCGTCCGGCGAGGTGATCCCCGACCTGAAGCGCAAGCTTCCCGGCCGGGGCCTTTGGGTTTCGGCCTCGCATCATGCGGTTGCGGAAGCCATCCGGCGTCACCAATTCAGCAAGGGCTTCAAGCGCGATGTACGCGTGGCGGCGACGCTCGCCGCTGATACCGAAGCTTTGCTGGTGCGATTCGTGATCGAAGCCCTCGCCATGGCCGCCAAGGCCGGGCAGGTGATATCGGGCTTCGGCAAGGTCGAGGACGCCCTCAGGCAGCGGCAAGCCGATGCCCTGATCCATGCCTCGGACGGGGCGGCCGACGGAATCCGGAAATTGGATGCCATCGTCCGGCAAAATGCCGGGATTAACGATGAATCGAACCAATTTCCGGTCGTCACGGCGCTGACTTCGGAACAATTGGATTTGGCACTTGGCCGGTCAAATGTGATACATGCTGCGCTGCTCGCGGGCCCGGCGAGCAGGACGTTCCTGTCACGCAGCCATATCCTGGTCCGATACCGGATGGCGGATGACGACAGAACCGCCGGCCATGCGGCCAGGAATTCGCCGACACAGACTGTGCGGACACGCACGACTAAACAAGATTAGGACTGCTGAATGGTTGATACGAAATCGCCTGGCGACAAGACACTCAGTGTCCCGACCAAGACCTTGACGCTCAAGCCGCGCGTCGAGACGGGCACCGTGCGCCAGAGCTTCAGCCACGGCCGGACCAAGCAGGTCGTGGTGGAAAAGCGCGGCAAGCGCCGGATCGGCGGCGAAGCCCCGGCGGCCGAAACGCATGCGCCGGAGCCTGCGGCCGCCAAGCCGGCGACGCCGGCCAAGGCACCCGTAACCCGTGCCGCCGCCCCTCCGGCTCCGCCGCGCAGCAATTCCGGCGTGGTGCTGCGCACCCTGACCGAGGACGAGCGCTCCGCGCGCGCCAGCGCACTTGCGGACGCAAAAGTCCGCGATATCGAGGAGCGCCGCCTGGCGGAAGAAGAAGCCAGGCGACGCAACAGCAAGGAAGGCATCGAGCAGGCCGAGCGCGAAGCCGCCGAAGCCCGCCGCAAGGCCGAGGAAGAACGCCACCGTCAGGACGAGGAAGCCAAGCGCAAGGCCGAACTTGAGGCCAAGAAGCGCTTCGGCGAAGCCGAAGCCAAGACCGCAGCCGCGGCCCGCCCCGCGGTACCCGTCGCGCGGGCCCCCGGTATCGCGGCCGATATCTCCGACGAGGATGAGGGGCCACGCCAGGTCCGTCGCGGCCCCGGCGGCGCCGCCCGCCCCGCCACTGCCCCGAAGCCGACCGCCAAGCCGGCGCCGCAGAAGCAGCGCGGACGCCTGACGCTGGTCACCGCGCTCAATGCCGATGACGTGCGCGAGCGCTCGATCGCGTCGTTCCGCCGCCGCACCCAGCGCCTCAAGGGACACGCGTCGAACGAGCCGAAAGAAAAGCTGGTTCGCGAGGTCGTCATCCCGGAAGCCATCAATATCCAGGAACTCGCCAACCGCATGTCGGAGCGCGCCGTCGATGTCATCAGATTGCTGATGAAGCAGGGCGCGATGCACAAGATCACCGACGTGATCGACGCCGACACCGCGCAGTTGATCGCCGAGGAACTGGGCCACACCGTCAAGCGCGTGGCCGCGTCCGACGTCGAGGAAGGCCTGTTCGACGTCGTCGACAATTCCACCGATACCGAGCCACGTTCGCCCGTCGTGACGGTGATGGGCCATGTCGACCACGGCAAGACCTCGCTGCTCGATGCGCTTCGCCATGCCAATGTGGTCTCCGGCGAAGCCGGCGGCATCACCCAGCATATCGGCGCCTATCAGGTGACCTCGCCGGACAGCGGCAAGAAGATCACGTTCATCGACACGCCGGGCCACGCCGCGTTCACCGCGATGCGCGCGCGCGGCGCCAAGGTGACCGACATCGTCGTGCTGGTGGTAGCTGCCGATGACGGCGTCATGCCGCAGACGGTGGAAGCGATCAATCACGCCAAGGCGGCGAAAGTGCCGATGATCGTCGCCATCAACAAGATCGACAAGCCCGACGCCAGGCCGGAACGCGTGCGCACCGAACTGCTGCAGCACGAAGTTCAGGTCGAATCGCTCGGCGGCGACGTCGTCGACGTCGAGGTTTCCGCCAAGAACAAGACCAACCTCGACAAGCTGCTCGAGATGATCGCGCTGCAGGCCGAACTGCTCGATCTCAAGACCAATCCGGCGCGCCCCGCCGAAGGCACCGTGATCGAAGCCAAGCTTGACCGTGGCCGCGGCCCGGTGGCGACCGTGCTGGTGCAGCGCGGAACGCTGCGTGTCGGCGACATCGTCGTTGCCGGCGCCGAGATGGGCCGCGTCCGCGCGCTCATTTCCGATCAGGGCGATACCGTCGAGGAGGCAGGCCCATCCGTGCCGGTCGAGGTACTCGGCTTCAATGGGCCGCCGGAAGCCGGGGACCGCCTTGCCGTCGTCGAGAACGAAGCCCGCGCCCGTCAGATCACGAGCTATCGCGCCCATCAGAAGCGCGAGAACGCCGCCGCCAGCATTTCCGGCATGCGCGGCTCGCTCGAGCAGATGATGTCGCAGCTCAAGACTTCGGGCCGCAAGGAATTCCCGCTGATCATCAAGGCCGACGTGCAGGGCTCGCTCGAAGCGATCCTGGGATCGCTCGAGAAACTCGGCACCGACGAAGTCGCCGCCCGTATCCTGCATGCGGGCGTCGGCGGCATCTCGGAATCCGACGTGACGCTGGCGGAAGGCTTCAATGCCGCGATCATCGGCTTTTCCGTCCGCGCCAACAAGGAGGCGGCGGCAGCAGCCAAGCGCAACGGCATCGAAATCCGCTACTACAACATCATCTACGATCTGGTGGATGACGTGAAGAAGGCGATGTCCGGCCTGCTGGCGCCGACGCTGCGCGAGACCATGCTCGGCAACGCCCAGATCCTGGAAGTGTTCAACATTTCCAAGGTCGGCAAGGTCGCCGGCTGCCGCGTCACCGACGGCACAGTGGAACGCGGCGCCAATGTCCGCCTGATTCGCGACAATGTCGTCGTGCATGAAGGCAAGCTGTCGACGCTCAAGCGCTTCAAGGATGAAGTGAAGGAAGTGCAGTCCGGCCAGGAATGCGGCATGGCGTTCGAGAATTACGGCGACATGCGTGTCGGCGATGTCATCGAGTGTTATCGCGTGGAGACGATCCAGCGCTCGCTGTAAGTTCGAATCCTGCAAAGCGCGCTGATTTTGCAACTGAAACTGCGGCGTCATGGCCGGACTTGTTCCGGCCATTCACGTCCTGCCTAATTCAACAAGTAAAGACGTGGGTGCCCGCGAGCAGCGCGGGCACGACGACGTTGAGAGACGCCAATGCCCCGCCACCACAACAAGAGTTCCGCCGCCGGCGGCTCGCAACGCCAATTGCGGGTCGGCGAACTTGTGCGCCATGCCATGGCGGAGGTTCTTTCGCAGGGCAGCGCTCATGATCCCGACCTTGAGGGGCATATCATCACCGTGCCCGAGGTGCGGATGTCTCCCGATCTGAAGCTGGCGACCATCTATGTGATGCCGCTCGGCGGCCGCGATACCGACAAGGTGATCGCGGCGCTGGAACGCAACAAGAAATTCCTTCGTGGCGAAGTGGCGCGTCGCGTTAACCTAAAATTTGCGCCTGATGTCCGCTTCCGCGTCGACGACCGATTCGAAGAAGCGGAACGAATAGAGAAATTATTGCGAACACCTGCGGTGCAAAGAGACCTTGCGCCGGATTCGCACGAATTCGGAAGAGTGACCTGATGAACATGACCGGTGCAAACAGCCTGATCGAACCGCCGATCGGTGATTCGGACGAGCTTGCAAAAAATATTTCTTCCGGCGGCTCTCGCGAAGAGAAGCACACCGGCAGGCAGCCACGCCACAATAACCAGCCGCGACGCGACAAGCGCGACGTCCACGGCTGGGTCGTGCTCGACAAACCGGTCGGCATGACCTCCACCCATGCGGTCGCAATCGTGAAGCGGCTGTTCCAGGCCAAGCGCGCCGGCCACGCCGGCACGCTCGATCCGCTCGCCTCGGGCGGACTGCCGATCGCGCTCGGCGAAGCCACCAAGACGGTTCCGTTCGTGATGGATGGCCGCAAGCGCTATCGCTTCACGGTCGCCTGGGGCGAGGAACGCGATACCGACGACACCGAGGGCCGCGTCACCCGGACCAGCGAGATCAGGCCCTCTGCCGACGCGATTTCCGCCCTGTTGCCACGGTTCACCGGCGTCATCGAGCAGACCCCGCCGCAATACTCCGCCATCAAGATCCAGGGCGAGCGAGCCTATGACCTGGCGCGGGACGGCGAGACCGTCGAACTGAAGCCCCGGCAGGTCGAGATTCATCAATTAACCCTTGTAGAACAAACAGATAGTAGCCATTCCGTGTTCGAGGCGGAGTGCGGCAAGGGAACCTATGTGCGGGCACTGGCCCGCGACATCGGCCGGATTCTCGGCTGTTTTGGCCATATCTGCGCATTGCGTCGAACCGTGGTCGGCCCGTTCGGCGAAGCCGACATGATTCCGCTGGAACAGTTGGAGGCTTTGTGCGATAGAGCCGCGTCTGGCGAGGGCAGCCTCGCCGACGCGCTTATGCCCGTTGAGACCGCGCTGGACGACATCCCGGCACTGGCCGTCACACGGGCTGATGCGGCAAGGCTCCACAGGGGCCAAGCCGTTTTGTTGCGCGGACGGGATGCGCCCAATTGTAGCGGCACAGTCTATGTCACGGTGGCAGGCCGGCTTTTGGCCCTCGCCGAAATTGGCAATGGCGAACTCATCCCCAAGCGCGTGTTCAACCTGAACGGACTGACTGCCAGTCCGGCTCGCAACAATGAAAGTGTTTGACGATGTCGATTACCGCCGAACGCAAAGCGGAAGTCATCAAGACGAATGCCAACAAGGCCGGCGACACCGGCTCGCCCGAGGTCCAGGTCGCGATCCTGTCGGAACGCATCAACAACCTCACCGGACATTTCAAATCCCACGTGAAGGACAACCATTCACGCCGCGGGCTATTGAAAATGGTCGCGACGCGCCGTTCGCTCCTCGATTACATCAAGAGGAAGGACGAGGCGCGGTACCAGGCGCTGCTCGAAAAGCATAACATCCGGCGTTGAGTTCTTAACCTTCACGCGCGCATATTGCGCGCGTTCCCGTGCGTGGTTTCGAAAAAGCCGCTTTCGGTTTTTTAACAAGGCCATGTGCATATCGTGTGCGAGCCATGGATGGCTCGCATCAGGGCGATCTTCGAAGCGTTTTCGAAAAACTTCGTGCCCATACAGAAGTTCGTCCAGCAGCACTCCGGCGACTGGACGATGACGGGCAAGGTGCCCGTCGCACGGGTCGAAGGCAGGCTGCCTTTGCCCCGTACCAAACCGGAAGGATGAATGCCATCCCGCACATCAAGACCATGGCAGGATCGCCGGACGCTGATCTCTCATCGCGATCAGCGTCCCGCAATCTTGCGCATGGTTTTTGTGTGCCGGACTTTCATGCCTTGCGCGAACCCATGAAAGAAGACCGCAATGTTCAATATTCATTCAGTCGAGATCGACTGGGGTGGACGTCCTCTCAGACTTGAAACCGGAAAGATCGCCCGTCAGGCCGACGGCGCCGTCTTGGCAACCTATGGCGAGACCGTCGTGCTCGCCACCGTGGTCGCCGCCAAGACGCCCCGCGAAGGCGTCGACTTCCTCCCCCTGACCGTCGACTACCAGGAAAAGACCTACGCCGCGGGCCGCATTCCCGGCGGCTATTTCAAGCGCGAGGGCCGGCCGACCGAAAAGGAAACGCTGGTCTCCCGGCTGATCGACCGCCCGATCCGTCCCTTGTTCGTCGATGGCTGGCGCAACGAGACCCAGGTGATCGTGACCGTGCTGTCGCATGACATGGAAAACGATCCCGACATCGTGGCGCTGGTGGCGGCGTCCGCCGCGCTGACGCTGTCGGGCGCTCCCTTCAAGGGTCCGATCGGCGCCGCGCGGGTCGGCTTCGTCAATGACGAATATGTGCTCAACCCGACGCTCGACGAAATGGTCGAAACCCAGCTCGATCTCGTGGTCGCCGGTACGGCAGATGCCGTGCTGATGGTGGAATCGGAAGCCAAGGAACTCAACGAAGACATCATGCTCGGTGCCGTGATGTTCGGACACCGCCACTTCCAGCCGGTGGTCAACGCGATCATCGAACTGGCCGAGAAGGCCGCGAAGGAACCGCGCGAGGTTCGGGTCGCCGACGAAAGCGTGCTTGAAAAGGAAATACTGGCGCTGATCGAGACCGATCTGCGCGCAGCCTACGCCATCCCGGTCAAGCAGGACCGCTACGCCGCGGTCGGCAAGGCCAAGGAAAAGGTGATGGCGCACTATTTCCCGGAAGGCCAGGAGCCGAAATACGACAAGCTGCGCATCGCCGCGGTGTTCAAGGAACTGGAAGCCAAGATCGTCCGCTGGAACATTCTCGACACCGGCAAGCGCATCGACGGCCGCGATTCCAAGACCGTGCGCCGGATCATCGCCGAAGTCGGCGTATTGCCCCGCGCCCATGGCTCGGCGCTGTTCACCCGCGGCGAGACGCAAGCGATGGTGGTGACCACGCTCGGTACCGGCGAGGACGAGCAGTACATCGATGCGCTGTCGGGTACCTACAAGGAGCAGTTCCTGCTGCACTACAACTTCCCTCCCTACTCGGTCGGCGAGACCGGACGCCTCGGCGGCACCAAGCGGCGTGAAATCGGCCACGGCAAACTGGCCTGGCGGGCGATCCACCCGGTGCTGCCGCCGCACCACGAATTCCCCTACACGGTGCGCGTGGTTTCCGAGATCACCGAGTTCGAACGGCTCATCTTCGATGGCCTCGGTCTGCGGCGCCTCGCTGGCGCTGATGGATGCGGGCGTTCCCTTGAAGCGGCCGACCGCGGGCATCGCCATGGGCCTCATTCTCGAGGGCTCGCGCTTTGCCGTGCTGTCGGACATTCTCGGCGACGAGGACCACCTCGGCGACATGGACTTCAAGGTGGCGGGCACTGAGGCCGGCATCACCTCGCTGCAGATGGACATCAAGATCGCCGGCATCACCGAGGAGATCATGAAGGTCGCGCTCGGCCAGGCCAGGGATGGACGCATCCACATCCTCGGCGAAATGTCGAAGGCCTTGACCGCCGCCCGCGCCGAACTTGGCGAATACGCGCCGCGCATCGAGACCTTCAAGATCGCGACCGACAAGATCCGCGAAGTGATCGGCACCGGCGGCAAGGTGATTCGCGAAATCGTCGAGAAGACCGGCGCCAAGGTCAATATCGATGATGACGGCACCGTGAAGGTCGCCTCCGCCGACGGCGAATCGATCAAGGCCGCGATCAAGTGGATCAAGTCGATCGCCTCCGATCCGGAGATCGGCCAGATCTACGACGGCACCGTGGTCAAGGTGATGGAGTTCGGCGCTTTCGTGAACTTCTTCGGCGCCAAGGACGGCCTCGTTCATATCAGCCAGCTCGCGGCCAACCGCGTGCAGAAGACCTCCGACGTCGTCAAGGAAGGCGACAAGGTCAAGGTCAAGCTGCTCGGCTTCGACGATCGCGGCAAGACGCGTTTGTCGATGAGGGCGGTCGACCAGGTAACCGGTGAGGACCTCGAAGCCAGGCAGAAGACCGAGGCTCCGGCGCATGAAGCCGCCGGCGAGTAAGTCTCGCAAGCTTCGGAAACGATCAAGGGCGGCTTTTCAGCCGCCCTTTTTGTTTGGCTGTCTGCCATGGCCCTCGGCGCGCTTTTCGTTAGCCGTCTTCACCGGCGGCGTATCAAGGCTCTGCTTCACCGTCTCGCCCAGCGCCGCAAAATCCGCCTTGCGCGGCGAAGTGCGGCGAAACGCAAGTCCGATGGAGCGGCCGGGCTCGGGATTTTGCAGGCGCAGGAATTTTACCCGCTCATCGCGCCGCTCGACGTCGGCAGCGATCTGCGGAATCAGCGTGACGCCGTAGCCGCCCGCGACCATCTGCATCACCGTGTTGAGGCTGCTGGCGCCAAACACGGTTCCGCCGCCGGTCACGGTGCGGCCCCGCGCGGCGGTCGCGCAAAACGCCAGCGCCTGGTCGCGCAGGCAATGGCCGTCCTCGAGCAGGATCAGTCGGCTTTGATCGATGTCCGCTGCGGCCACCCGCGCACTTTCATTGCGCGGATCGGTCGCCGGCACCGCCAGCAGAAACAGATCCTCAAACAGGGCAATCGTATCGATGTCCGGCTCCGTGACCGGCAATGCGAGCATCGCCGTGTCGAGCGCACCGCTCTTGATGTCCTCGACCAGTTGCCTGGTCTGGGTTTCCCGCAACTCCAGCCGCAATTCCGGGAAGCGGGTCTGCAGCAGGGGAAGGATCCGCGGCAGCAGATAGGGCGCCAGCGAGGGAATCACGCCGAGCGTCAGCCGGCCGGTCAAAAGGCCGCTGCGATGACGCGCAAAGTCAACGAGATCGCGCGAGGCAGCCAGCACCTCTTCGGCACGCCGGGCGATCTCCCGCCCGACATCGGTGAGCATCACATCGCCCGGCCGCCGCTCCACCACGGCGACGCCAAGCGTGCGCTCCAGGTCGCGAATCTGCATCGACAAAGCCGGCTGGGTCACGGCGCAGGCCTCGGCGGCGCGGCCGAAATGGCCGTGTTTGGCGAGCGCAGCAAGATAGCGAAGCTGTCGGAGCGTGATCATTATCATCAGATAAACTGATCGAGAGCTCAAGACAATTCGACTGGACCTGATGTTGGATTTCTTCCAAGGTGGAGGTCCAGCGTATTTGACAGAGGCTCCTGGATTTAACCCGCGATTTTGGGCTGAGGCCCTTGTTCCGGGTCAATGCATCTCCTGATTCTCCGTGGTTGAACACGTTCCCTGCCCTCCCACCTGCCGGAAGGAATAACAGCCGTGGCAGACCGCCCCAATTGACGACCACGGCGACTGGCCGACTCGGTACGCCGGTGCGGAGCGCGAGGTTCGCGGCTTCGCCGTGAGATTCTACACCGAAGGCAACCGGGATCTCGTCGGCAACAGCTCGCAGAAGTCATCATAGTTCCGTCTGGAACAACTCGAAGAAGACTACAGAACACGATCGGAGACAAACATGGACGCAAAGACTGAGAAGAGCGCGGGCAAGTGCCCGGTCATGCACACGAGGTCCAACCGGGACTGGTGGCCGAACCAGTTGAACCTGAACATCCTTCACCAGAACTCTTCCCTGTCCGATCCGATGGGCGAGGCGTTCGACTACGCCAAGGAATTCAAGGGTCTCGACCTGAATGCCGTGGTCAAGGATCTTCATGCCCTGATGACGGACTCGCAGCCGTGGTGGCCGGCCGACTTCGGCCATTACGGGCCGTTGTTCATCCGGATGGCATGGCACAGCGCGGGCACCTACCGCACCGGCGATGGCCGCGGCGGTGCCGGCTCCGGCACGCAACGCTTTGCGCCCCTCAACAGCTGGCCGGACAACGTGAACCTCGACAAGGCGCGCCGGCTGCTCTGGCCGATCAAGCAGAAGTACGGCCGGAAAATCTCCTGGGCCGACCTTATGATCCTCGCGGGCAACGTCGCCCTCGAGTTCGATGGGATTCAAGACGTTCGGTTTCGGCGGCGGCCGCGCCGACGTCTGGGAGCCCGAAGAGGACATCTACTGGGGCCCCGAAGGCAAATGGCTGGCGGACGAGCGCTACAGCGGCGACCGCGATCT
Organism: uncultured Alphaproteobacteria bacterium; assembly: GCA_963786045.1. Lineage (GTDB taxonomy): Bacteria > Pseudomonadota > Alphaproteobacteria > Rhizobiales > Xanthobacteraceae > Bradyrhizobium. Next base: position 23,129 of record CAWAXR010000011.1, read on the forward strand.
TCAAAATCCTCTCGCTGCCGTGCAGATGGGTCTGATCTACGTGAATCCGGAAGGGCCGAACGGCAACCCGGATCCCCTCGCGGCGGCCAAGGATATTCGCGAAACCTTCGCGCGCATGGCGATGAACGACGAGGAGACCGTCGCGCTCATCGCCGGCGGACACACATTCGGCAAAACCCACGGCGCTGCGGATCCGAGCAAGTATGTCGGCCTCGAGCCCGAAGGCGCCTCCATCGAGGAGCAAGGTCTGGGCTGGAAAAACACCTATGGAAGCGGCCACGGCGATGACACGATCGGCAGCGGACTGGAAGTCATCTGGACCACGACGCCGACGAAGTGGAGCAACAACTTCTTCTGGAACCTGTTCGGCTATGAATGGGAACTGACCAAGAGCCCGGCCGGTGCGCATCAGTGGAAGCCGAAGCATGACGCGGGCGCCGGTACGGTGCCGGATGCGCACGACCCGTCAAAGCGTCACGCGCCAACCATGCTGACCACTGACCTCGCCTTGCGGTTCGACCCTGCCTACGAAAAGATTTCAAGGCGCTTCCACGAAAATCCGGATCAGTTCGCCGACGCGTTCGCCCGGGCGTGGTTCAAGCTGACGCACCGCGACATGGGACCGATCGTGCGTTATCTCGGCCCGCTCGTTCCGAAGGAGCCGCTGGCGTGGCAGGACCCGATTCCCGCTGTGGATCATCCGCTGATCGGGGAGCAGGATATTGCTGCCCTGAAGGCGAAAATCCTCGCGTCTGGCCTGTCCGTTTCCCAGCTGGTCTCGACGGCTTGGGCGTCGGCGTCGACGTTCCGCGGCTCTGACAAGCGCGGTGGCGCGAACGGCGCGCGCATTCGCCTCGCGCCGCAGAAGGATTGGGAAGTCAACCAGCCGGCTCAGCTGGCGACGGTCCTTCAGAAACTCGAGGCGATCCAAAAGGAGTTCAACGCTTCGGCGTCCGGCGGCAAGAAAGTTTCGCTTGCCGACCTGATCGTTCTCGGCGGCTGCGCCGCGATCGAGCAGGCGGCGAAGAACGCCGGGCACAAGGTGGAGGTTCCCTTCGCTCCGGGCCGCGCGGATGCGTCGAAGGAACAGACGGATGTCGAGTTGTTCGCCGTGCTGGAGCCGACCGCAGACGGGTTCCGTAACTACCTCAAGGCCCGGTACGCCATTTCGGCGGAGGAATTGCTCGTCGACAAGGCGCAACTCATGACGCTGACCGCGCCCGAGATGACGGTTCTCGTCGGCGGCCTGCGCGTGCTGAACGCAAATACCGGACAGTCCACCCATGGCGTCTTCACCAAGCGGCCCGAGACGCTGACGAACGACTTCTTCGTCAACCTGCTCGACATGGGCACGCAATGGCACCCGTCCGCCGGATCTGAAAACGTGTTTGAGGGGCGCGACCGGAAGACGAACGAGGTCAAGTGGACCGGCACGCGTGTCGATCTGATCTTTGGTTCGCACTCCCAGCTCCGCGCCCTGGCGGAAGTTTATGCCTGCGCCGACTCGAAGGAGAAGTTTGTGAAAGACTTCGTGGCGGCGTGGAACAAGGTGATGAACCTCGACCGCTTCGATCTTGCCTGATCTGCTTTCGATTGAAGTTGAAGGAGCCCCCGCGGTATTATCGCGGGGGCTTTTCTTTCATTCCGTGGGTTCATGGTCATGCCGCCGCCAGCGATCCGTCCCGCACGGACAGACGAATATGACGAGATCGCCCGGGTCTGGATGAACAGCTGGGCTTCCACGGGACTCGAGGAAGCCAGCAATTTTCTTCTGGCGAAATTGCGTGCACGCATTCCACTCGAGGTCGAGAAGGGCTGGAGCCTGTTCGTCGCCGACGACGACGGCAAGATCGCGGCAATGCTGGCGTTGCATCTGCCCAATCTCTATCTCGATCAGTTGTTCGTGGCGCCGGAATATCAGGGACAGGGCCTCGGCCGCAGGCTGCTCGCTTTCACCCGCGAGCTTCTGCCGGGTGAGATCCACCTGCGTTGCGTGCGCGAGAACGAGAAGGCATGGCGCTGGTATGAACGCGAGGGCTTTGTCTTTGAAGAGGAAGCGGTCGAACCCATGACCGGCTTCGTCATGAAATATTATCGATGGAAACAGGGGATGTCGTGATGATGAAACTCTATTGGTCGCCGCGATCGCGGTCGTTTTCCGCCCTTTGGCTGATGGAAGAGACCGGGCAGCCGTATGAGCGCGTGCTGACCGACATCTCCACGGGCGCGCAGAAGGCGCCGGAATATCTCGCCATCAATCCGATGGGCAAGGTGCCGGCGCTAAGGGACGGCGAGGCGATCCTCGCCGAGTCGGCTGCGATCTGCGCCTATGTTGCCGAACGCTATCCGCAAGCCAACCTCGCGCCGCCGCTCGGCGATCCCTTGCGCGCGAAATATCTTTACTGGCTGTTCTTCGGACCCGGCTGCGTCGAGCCCGCGATGGTGCAGGTCGCGACCAAGATCGAGATGAACCCGGTGGCCGCGGGCTGGGGCGACGCGCAACGGGTATTCGACGTGCTCGACGCCGCCCTGGCGAAAGGACCGTGGATTCTCGGCGAGAAGTTTTCGGCGGCGGATATCGTCATTGGATCCGGGCTGAATTTCGCCGTCCGGCTTTTCAAGATGGTGCCGGCGCGCCCCTCATTCGACCGCTACATCGATGCCTGCGCGGCACGGCCGGCCTTCCAGCGCGCCACCGCGCTCGCGGCCGGATAGAATCAAATCGTCGGATCCTTCAGGTCCTCCGGCCGCGGCATCGAAATGACGTTGTAGCCGGAATCGACGAAATGCGTTTCGCCGGTCACGCCGCCCGACAGCTCGGACAGCAGGTACAGCGCCGAGCCGCCGAGTTCGTCGAGCGTCACGCCGCGGCCAAGCGGCGAGTGCTTCTGCTGGAAGGCGAACATCGCGCGCGCATCGCCAATGCCGGAACCTGCAAGGGTGCGCACGGGACCGGCCGAAATCGCGTTGACGCGAATGCCGCGCGGACCGAAATCGGACGCCAGATATCGGACCGACGCCTCAAGCGCGGCCTTGGCAACGCCCATGACATTGTAGTTCGGCATCACGCGCGTCGAACCGCCGAACGTCAGCGTGATCATCGCGCCGCCGGATGCCGGCATCAGTTCCGCCGCGCGCCTGGCAAGCTCGGTGAATGAAAAACACGAGACGAGCATGGTGCGCGAAAAATTCTCGCGGCTGGTGTCGGCGTAGCGGCCCTTCAGTTCGTTCTTGTCGGAGAACGCGATGGCATGGACCAGAAAGTCCAGCTGGCCCCATTTCCTTCGCAGCGTCTCGAACACGGAATCGACACTGGCGAGATCCTCGACGTCACAGGGCAGCACGAGATCGACCTCCAGCGATTCGGCCAGCGGCTTGACGCGCTTGCCGAGCGCCTCGCCTTGATAGGTGAATGCAAGCTCGGCGCCGTGCTCCGCGAGGGTTTTGGCGATTCCCCAGGCTATCGAATGATCATTGGCGATGCCCATGACCAGTCCGCGCTTGCCCTTCATCAGGTTTTGCATGTTCTCGACGCTCTCTGTTGCGTCATGCCCGCCTTGTGCCGGGCATCCACGCCTTGCTGATCTTGCGGGGATCAAGACGTGGATGGCCGGGACAAGCCCGGCCATGACGGTGAATGATTCTGGCGGCGGATGAGACTACGCATCCATCCGCTTGAACACCAGCGTCGCGTTAGTGCCGCCAAAGCCAAAGGAATTCGAGAGCACAGTTCCAAGCCTGGCGTTGTCGATGCGCTTGCGCACGATCGGCATGTCGGCGAAGACGGGGTCGAGTTCACTGATGTTGGCGCTTTCGCAGATGAAGCCGTTCTGCATCATCAGAAGCGAATAGATCGCCTCCTGAACGCCGGTGGCGCCGAGCGAATGTCCTGTCAGCGCCTTGGTAGCGGAAATCGGCGGGCACTTGTCGCCAGTGCCGAACACCTTGCGGATCGCCTCGATTTCCGGCGGATCGCCCGCCGGCGTCGAGGTCGCGTGCGGATTGATGTAGTCGATCCTGCTATTCACCGTCGACATGGCCATTTTCATGCAGCGTTCCGCGCCCTCGCCCGAGGGGGCCACCATGTCATGGCCGTCAGAGGTGGCGCCGTAGCCGACGATTTCGCCGTAGATCTTGGCGCCGCGCGCCTTGGCGTGTTCAAGCTCTTCGAGGACCACCACGCCGGCGCCGCCGGCAATGACAAATCCGTCGCGGCTGACGTCGTAGGGGCGGGAAGCGGTGGCGGGCGTATCGTTGTATTTCGACGACATCGCGCCCATGGCGTCGAACAGCACCGACAACGACCAGTCGAGCTCCTCACAGCCGCCCGCGAAAATAATATCCTGCTTGCCGATCTGGATGGTCTCGTAGGCATTGCCGATGCAATGGTTCGAGGTCGCGCAGGCCGACGAGATCGAATAGTTCACGCCCTTGATCTTGAACCATGTGGCGAGTGTCGCCGACGCCGTGGACGACATCGCTTTCGGCACCGCAAACGGACCGACCCGCTTGGGCCCCTTGGTACGGGTGATATCGGCCGCTTCCACGATGGTGCGCGCCGACGGACCGCCGGAGCCCATGATGATGCCGGTGCGGATGTTGGAGACTTCCGACGGCTCAAGTCCGGAATCCTGGATCGCCTGCTCCATCGCGACGTGATTCCAGGCGGCGCCTTCGCCCAGGAAACGCATCGCGCGCCGATCGATGACGCCGGCCGGGTCGAGCGTGGGCGCACCCTGCACCTGGGAGCGGAAGCCGAGCTCGGCATATTTATCCGCGCGCGTGATTCCGGACTTCGCCTCGTGAAGGCTCGCCAGCACTTCCTGGGTGTTGTTTCCGATGGACGAGACGATGCCCATCCCCGTGATGACAACCCGCCTCATGATCGCCTCGCCCTGTCGTTGTCTTCTCTTGTGGTGCCCGTGGTCAAACTGAAGGCCATCAACCCGAAATCCGCGCGAGCACGCATCTCACGTTCCCGGCTGCAATGGGGCATCTTGCTTGAACAGCCCGACCTTCAAATCCTTCGCGCGATAGATAATCTCGCCGTCCATGGAAAGCCAGCCGTCAGCGATGCCCAGCACCAGCTTTGAACGCATCACGCGTTTGATGTCGACGTTGTACACAACCTTGCGGACGTTCGGCAGCACCTGCCCCGCCAGCTTCAGTTCTCCGAGTCCAAGCGCCCGGCCGCGCCCGGCGCCGCCGGTCCAGCCCAGATAGAAGCCGACCATCTGCCACATTGCATCGAGGCCGAGGCAGCCGGGCATCACCGGATCGTTCTTGAAATGGCAGCCGAAAAACCAGAGGTCCGGCTTCACGTCGAGCTCGGCCCGGACCACGCCCTTGCCGTACTCCCCGCCGGTTTCGGAAATTTCGCTGATGCGGTCGAACATCAGCATTGGAGGCAGCGGCAATTGTGCGTTGCCGGGGCCGAACATCTCACCGCGGGCGCATGCCAGCAAATCTTCGTATTCGTAACCGCTGCGCCGATCGAGCATGGTGCCAGCCTTTTCCAAAATCCTGATGAAGCGCCTTCGAGCGAAATGGACCGCTTTGGGCGAGAAGCGCGCCAAATATCGCAGTTTGGCGCTGACACCGCAGGTCAGGACCTCCTGCGGCAACCGGCGCTCGCCCTTGCCAAACTCACGTCAGGCCAAGTCCGCGCGCTCTCTATCATAGGCCCCGCGGGTGGCAAAGCGCCACGCCGGGGCAAATAGCCGCTTCCCCCCTTGCATCTGCGCTTAACCCTTGGGTCAATTCTAGTTGCGAAAAGCTTGCATCTACGTCGATTCCTTCTTATGTTTCGAAGCGATAGTGCTGAGACAGCGTACGGTGCCCGACGTGGAAATGAGCGACAAGGCTTTGGTTTTGAACAATGAAGCCGCCGGTTCCGTGCCGCATCTTGCGGGGCGTCAACCGGCCTTGACCGGCTGTCCATGGCACGACGTCAACGAAATGCTGCAGGCCGCCGGCCTGCGCCCGACCCGACAGCGCATGGCGCTCGGCTGGCTCCTGTTCGGCAAGGGCGCGCGCCATCTGACCGCGGAAATGCTGTACGAAGAGGCGACACTGGCCAAGGTTCCGGTGTCGCTGGCGACCGTCTACAACACCCTCAACCAGCTCACCGACGCAGGCCTGCTGCGCCAGGTCAGTGTCGACGGCACCAAGACCTATTTCGACACCAATGTGTCGGCGCATCACCACTTCTATCTCGAGAACAACCACGAATTGGTCGATATTCCCGACCCGCATCTGGTGTTGCAGAAAATGCCAGAGGTGCCCGAAGGCTATGAGATCGCCCGGGTCGACATGGTCGTGCGGCTGCGCAAGAAGCGCTAGCTAGCACTTATTCAGCTTTGACATTGGTAGTGAAGAAACACCGCCATCCGGGCGCGCCTTCACGCGTCTGGAACCATCAGCCTATCCCTCGAGACGGGCTCGCAGCCCGGTTTGCGCAGGCTGCGTACACTTGCTTGCGCGGCCGCTCCCCGGGATGAGGATCTCAGTCCACCTTCTCGTCCGCATATACGCCCCACAGCCGCTGCTGCTGGATCCAGCCATCGAAGCCATTGCCCGTGACGCGGCACCAGCCGGCCCCGCAATGCTTGACCTGAACCACGACACCGGCCTGCAGGCGGGCGGTGACGGCGCTGGTCGCATCGGAGCGCTCGTAGAGCGGCGCGAGGTCGTCCTTGCTCTTCATGGTGATTACGGCGGTGCGGCGGCCCGACAACAGCGAGTGATAAACCCAGCCCTCGGCACCTTCGGAATCGCGAACCCGGCGCCAGTTTTCGAACTCGGCGGTGATCTCGACCGGCAGCCCGGAGCGGGTGTAAACCCACGCGACGTCATTGTCCTTGGTCGGGCCGGCGCGGACGTTCACGTGATCGGATTTGAGGCTGACATAGCGCGGCACCGGCAAACCGCTTGAGGTGAGCGCAGAATCCTTCGCCGAGGATGCCGTGATGGCGGATACGCTCAGCAGGCAAGCCGCGAGCACCAGAGAACAAAAACGCCCCAACCCCATCAACTCCTCTCCTGCCAAGATATCAGCCCAAATTCTTCGAGCTGAAACACTGCAACAACCGACCCCAAAAGACCCCTGCGCGCCCGACTGCCCCCGGTCGGCAAATCCCGGTTCCTCCCGGGGTTCTTGTCTTGGCCCGGCCTTCTGCTAGAGAGGACGGAACATCAGGAGCCAGGAAGAGCCCGAAAGTCATCCGGGGAAACCCAGCGGAGATATCGGGGGAACCCAAGAGAACCTGGAGTAAACGCCGGGATCACGCGGCAGCGGCAGTGTCGAACACCCGGGTTAATGAGGTCTGAACGACATCATGAGAGCAGGACATGTCTGTTAAGAAAAAGCCTCTCGTTGTCGTCACCCGCAAGCTGCCGGACTCGATCGAGACCCGCATGCGCGAGCTGTTCGACGCGCGGCTCAATCTGGACGATACGCCGCTGACGAAAGAGCAAATCGCGGAAGCCGTCCGCTCGGCCGATGTCCTGGTGCCGACCGTCACCGACGAGATCACCGAAGAGATTCTCACGCAACCTGACTGCAGGCTGAAACTGATCGCCAATTTCGGCAATGGCGTCGACAACATCGATGTCGTCGCCGCGCATGGGCGCGGCATCACCGTGACCAATACGCCGAAGGTTCTGACCGAAGACACCGCCGACATGACCATGGCGCTGATCCTCGCGGTGCCGCGCCGGCTGATCGAAGGCGCCTCCATCCTCACCGAGGGCAAGAACTGGCCGGGCTGGTCCCCGACCTGGATGCTCGGCCACCGCATCGGGGGAAAACGGCTCGGCATCATCGGAATGGGCCGCATCGGCCAGGCGGTGGCGCGCCGGGCGCACGCCTTCGGCCTGCAGATCCACTACCACAACCGCCGTCCGGTCGCGCCGCGCATCGCCGAGGAACTGGGCGCGACGTACTGGGAAAGCCTCGACCAGATGCTGGCGCGGATGGACATCATCTCGGTGAACTGTCCGCACACCCCGGCCACGTTCCATCTCCTGTCGGCGCGTCGGCTGAAGCTGATCCGCAAGGACGCCTATATCGTCAACACCGCGCGCGGCGAGGTGATCGACGAGGAGACCCTGACCAAGCTGATCGAAACCGGCGAGATCGCCGGCGCGGGCCTCGACGTGTTCGAGCACGAGCCCGCGGTCAGCCCGAAGCTGGTTCGGCTGGCAAAGGCCGGCAAGGTGACGCTGCTGCCGCATATGGGCTCGGCCACCATCGAAGGCCGCGTCGAGATGGGCGAGAAGGTGATCATCAACATCCGCACCTTCCTCGACCATCACAAGCCGCCGGACCGCGTGCTGCCGAGCATGCTCTAAGGTCCACGTTTTATCTGAATGCGCCGTTCCTGCTTGCGCCACCCAACGACGAACGCCACGAACGCTGCTAGTGCCGGAGGCGGCTGCCGGCGGCTCGGATAATACAGAAACGGTCCCGGAAATGGCGCGCACCAATCATCGAGCACGCTGACCAGCGTGCCTGACTTGATCTCTTCGCGGACGTAGCCTTCGAACGTCGGCCAGAAACCAAGACCATCCTTCACCGCCCGCATTGCCAGTCCCAAGTAGGTCGCGATCAGTTGCCCCCGCGGCGCGACCTTGACTACGCGACCGGCCTTCTCGAACTCCCAATCGGGTATCCGGCGGCCGCCGAAGCGGGTGCGGATGCAGGCGTGGTCGAGCAGGTCTTTCGGCTGCTTTGGCCTTCCGTACTGCGCCACATAGTGTGGCGATGCCACCACCGCATAACGCTGCGGCCCGCCAAGCGACACCGCGATCATGTCCTGGGCCAGATGCTCGCCATAGCGTACGCCGGCGTCGAATCCCGCATCGACGATGTCGACGAAGGAGCTTTCGGCAACTATCTCGAGATCGATTTGTGGGTAGGCGCGCAGGAAAGATGCGACCATCGGCGCCAACACCAGATCGACCGCCGGCGGCGGCGCATTGATACGCAGGCGCCCCGATGGCACACCACGCAGACCGCGCACCTGATCGAGCGCATCGCTGACGTCGCGCATGGCGGGTCCGATCCGGGTCAGCAGCAGTTCGCCCGCCTCCGTCAGCGCGACACTACGGGTGGTGCGGTTCATCAGGCGCACGCCGAGCCGCTCTTCCATGTCGCGCAGCCGCTGGCTGAGACTTGAGACCGAGACGCCCTGCTCGATCGCCGCTCGCCGGAAATTCCTGACGCGGGCGACAGCCACGAACGCATCGAGATCGCGGAGATCGAAATCCTTCATTGTTCGATATATTGAACAAGCTATTCACCATTGTCCAGCTAATCGTCGCAATCGAAACGATCCATATCAGCCTCGTCAGGAGCGGCGGATCCGTCCGGCATTATTTTCGAGGGAGAACCACCATGAAAAAACGCCAACTCGGTTCAGCCGGCCCGGCCGTCTCAGTCATCGCTCTCGGCTGCATGGGCATGTCGGATGTCTACGGCCCCGCCGACCGGGGCGAGAGCATCGCGACCATCCATGCCGCGCTCGATGCCGGCATCACCCTGCTCGACACCGGCGATTTCTATGGCATGGGCCACAATGAGATGTTGATCCGCGAAGCGCTGGCCGGCGAGAACCGCGACAATCTGCAGATCTCGGTCAAGTTCGGAGCGCTGCGCGACCCGAACAAAGGCTTTCTTGGTTTCGATAGCCGCCCGGCAGCGATTAAAAATTTCCTTGCCTATTCTCTGCAGCGCCTCGGCGTCGAGGCCATCGACATCTACCGGCCGGCAAGGCTCGATCCGGATGTACCTATCGAAGAGACGATCGGCGCGATTGCCGACATGGTGAAGGCCGGCTGGATCAGGCATATCGGCCTTTCCGAGGTTGGCTCCGACATCATTCGGCGGGCACATGCGGTGCATCCGATCTGCGACCTGCAAATCGAATACTCACTGATCTCGCGGGGCATCGAGAACGACATCCTCAAAAGCTGCCGCGAGCTCGGGATCGGTATCACCGCCTACGGCGTACTGGCGCGTGGTCTGATCAGCGGACACTGGTCGAAGGATCGTTCGGCCGAGAAGGATTTCAGGCACATGAGCCCGCGCTTCCAGGGCTCCAATCTCGACGCCAATCTGGCATTGGTGGATTCCTTGCGCGCCATTGCGGCCCAGGTTGGCGCATCGCCGGCGCAAGTCGCTATCGCCTGGGTAGCGGCGCAAGGCGGCGACATCGTACCGTTGGTCGGCGCCCGCCGTCGCGACCGACTCACTGAGTCGCTCGGCGCACTCGAGGTGAAATTGACGGACGCACATCTGGCGGCGCTCGCCAAGGCATTCCCACCCGGCGCGGCGGCGGGCGGACGTTATCCGGACGAACACCTCAAGCATATGGACAGTGAGAAGCCCGCGAAGGCATCCTGACATTCAGCGATATCCGCTCAAATCGGCAATGGTCGACTTATCGCCGTTGAGCGGATTTAGGGGATCGCGCGTATAGCGCAGGGTTTCGAACCGCATCGCGCGGGCGTCCACCATCAGGAGCCGCCCGACCAGGCCCTCGCCGAAGCCGACGATTTCGCGGATCGCCTCCAGCGCCATCATCGACCCCAACACCCCGGCGAGTGCGCCCATGACGCCGGCCTCGGCGCAGGCCGGCACCGCGCCCGGTGGCGGCGGTTCCGGAAACAGACATCGGTAGGTCGGGTTATACTCGCCGTCGGCATTTTTCTCGTAGGCACGTATCGTGGTCAGCGAGCCGTCGAACATGCCGAGGGCGGCTGTGATCAGGGGTTTGCCGGCGAGAAAACAGGCATCCGAAACGAGGTAGCGGGTTTCGAAATTATCGGATCCGTCCAGCACCAGATCGTAACCGCCGATCAGTTCCATCGCATTGCCGGCATCGAGCCGGGTCGCGTGCGCCGCAAAGCTGACATGGGGATTGAGGCCGGCAATGCGCTCGGCCGCGCTGTCGACCTTGCGCCGGCCGATATCCGGCGTAGCGTGAATGATCTGCCGCTGCAGATTGGACAGCGAAACGACATCGTCATCGACCACACCGAGCGTACCCACCCCGGCGGCCGCCAGATACATCAGCGCCGGCGCACCGAGGCCGCCCGCGCCGATCACCAGCACGGACGCCTCCTTCAAGGCCGCCTGACCGGGGCCGCCGACCTCGCGCAGCACGATGTGGCGGGCGTAGCGTTCGAGCTCGTCGGAGGTCAGCATTTTGAAATCATGTCCTTCGATCCGGCTCCCATGCGCTGAACCCTTCGCCGGTTGTTGCCGACCAAGCAGATGTGTTTAATTCCGCCGGCGTCAATGGATCCGAGATTTGTCATGAGATCGATGCTGGCGGCAACATTGATGTTCGTGGCCACCGGCGCCGCCGCCCAGGCACAGTTGACGCCGCCGTCCACATTGGGCGCCAAACCGAAGCAGGTCGCGACCGTTCCGATCCGACCCGGCCTGCAAACCCCCGCCGACACCGCCAGGGCGATGGCGCAGGCCGAGCGTGTGGCGATCCAGTCGGATCTTGCCTGGGTTGGCCAATACAATGGCGCCATAACCGGCGATGTCAGCGACCGCATGGTGGAGGCCATCAAGGAACATCAGAAGGCCGGGGGCGGCAAAGCGACGGGCGTGCTCAATCCAAAGGAGCGGAGCGTGCTGGCCGAGACCGCGAAGCGCCGCCGGGACGATGTGGGCTGGAAGATCGTGACCGATCCCGGCACCGGGGCGCAGCTCGGCATCCCCACCAGGCTGGTGCCGCAGCAATCCTCCGACGCCAGCGGCGCCAAATGGAGCTCTGCCACCGGGACCATCCAGATCCAGCTTTCGCGGCGCAAGGAGGCGAACCCGACTACCGCGAAGCTCGCGGAGCGGGAAAAGAAAGAACCCGCCGGGCGCAATATCGACTACACCGTGGTCAAGCCGGATTTCTTCGTGCTGTCCGGCCTGCAAGGTCTGAAAAAATTCTATGTGCGCGGCACCTTCAAGGGCGATGAGGTCCGCATCCTTACCATTCTCTACGACCAGGCCACTGAAGCCACGGTCGAGCCGGTGGTGATCGCGATGTCGAGCGCGTTCAATCCGTTCCCGGCGAATGCAGGCCCGACGCCACGCAGGATCGTCGAATATGGCACCGGCGTCGTCGTCAGCGATGACGGCGCGATCGTCACCGACCGCCAGATCACCGACGGTTGCCTCGCGATCGCGATTGCCGGCTTCGGCAACGCCGATCGGGTCGCCGAGGACAAGGACCACGATCTGGCGCTGCTGCGCATTTACGGCGCGCGCGGATTGAAGCCGCTTGGCCTGACCGATAGTACCGCCAGGACCAGTGTCGAAGTGACCGGCATTGCCGACCCGCAGGACCAGGGCGGAGGCGCTGCTGCCAGCAGCGTCAAGGCGGCGGTGGCTCAAATCGGCGGGGGCAGCGATCTCGCGCTGTCACCGGCGCCAGCGCTCGGCTTTTCCGGTGCTCCGGCACTCGATCGCGATGGCAAGTTTGCCGGCGTTGCCTTGTTGAAGCCGGTTAACGTCGCGGCAGCGGCGGCCGCCACGCCCCCGGCGCAATCCGTGCTGGTATCCGCGGATTCGGTGCGCGACTTCCTGAAAGCCAACGGCGTGAATGCGGCCGGCGGATCGTCGGATGCGAAGGCATCCGTGGTTCGCGTGATCTGCGTGAGGAAGTAATCCGTCAACGCCGTCTCGCGATGACCTGGAGTGCCTGCCGGCGAGAAGTTACAAGCCTCACTTCTGGCACTTCGGGCACCAGAAGGTCGAGCGGCCGTTCTGGGTGAACCGCCGCACGATCCCGCCGCAACCCGCGGTCCGGCATTTCTCGCCTTCGCGATCATAGACCTGAAACGAATGCTGGAAATAGCCGAGCTCGCCCGAGGTCTGGCGGTGATCCCGGAGCGACGAGCCGCCGGCTTTGATGGCCTGGTTGAGCACCGCGTGAATCGCCTCCACCAGCCGCCTGGCGTGATCGGTGGGTTCACCCTTCCTGGTGGCCAGTGTCGCGGCGAGTCTTCGCGGCGACAGATGCGCGCGAAACAGCGCCTCGCAGACGTAGATATTGCCGAGACCTGCGACCACGCGCTGGTCGAGCAGCGCGGCCTTCAGGCTGGTCTTCTTGTTGGCGCATGAGCGCGCCAGCATGCCGGCGTCGAATTCATTGCCGAGCGGTTCGGGGCCGAGGCCTTTGAGCAGCGGCTCATCTTCGAGCCCCTTGCGTGCGATGATCTTCATGTAGCCGAAGCGGCGCGGATCGTTGAAGACAATGGCCGCGCCCGATGACATCTGGAACACGACGTGGTCGTGGGCGCGATCCTCACCCCTGGGATGGTGGAATTGGCCCGGCGTCTTCTTGTCCCGGTGATCGAGGACGCGGAATGAACCCGACATGCCCAGATGCATCAAGAGCACGTCGCCAGAGGCGAGATCGGCCATCAGATATTTGGCGCGGCGGCCGAGGCCCGTCACAGTCTGACCTTCGAGGCGCGCGACAAAGTCCTTCTGGAATGGAAACCGCAGGTCTTTGCGCCGGACTTCCGCCGTCACAATCCTCGCACCCTCCATGGCCGGCTGCAGGCCGCGGCGGACGGTCTCGACTTCGGGTAATTCGGGCATGGGGCATTCACCTTGAGATGCTGACGTGATAGCGCCATTGCGGCGGGCACGCTATGGTCCGGGCTGGCGCCCCACTTTCCGAAGTTCGCAAGCCCTCGCAGCACCGTCGGACGAACTTCGAAAAGTGAAGGGCGCCAGCAAAATATACGATTCTAGTGCCGCTCTCCGATTTGAAGTTCCTGATAGAACCTGCCGCTGGCTGTGCGGGAACTTCAAATCGGCGGCACTAGCGGAGACGACTTGATGGACCAACCGGACCAAACCACGCATTTCGGCTTCAGGGATGTGCCCCTGGGCGACAAGCAGACGCTGGTGAACGATGTGTTTCACAGCGTGGCGCGGCGCTATGACCTGATGAACGATCTGATGTCGGCGGGCCTGCATCGGGTCTGGAAAGATTTGATGATCAACGCGCTCAATCCGCCGCGCGGCGATACGCCGTTTGCGCTGCTCGACGTCGCCGGCGGCACCGGCGACATCGCGTTCCGCGCCGCCAGCGCGGCAGGATCGGGCTTCAAGGCCACGGTATGTGACATCAATTCCGATATGCTCGCGGTCGGCCGCGAACGCGCGCGGGAGCGCCACCTTGACGACCGCGTATCGTTCGTCGAAGGCAATGCCGAGGAGCTGGCCTTCCCCGACCGTGCATTCGACGCCTATACCATCGCGTTCGGCATCCGCAATGTGCCGCGGATCGATCGCGCGTTGAGCGAGGCGTTTCGCGTGCTGCGGCCCGGCGGCCGGTTCCTGTGCCTGGAATTCTCCACCGTCGACATGCCGGGGCTCGACCGGATTTACGATCTGTTTTCGTTCAAGGTGATCCCGCCGCTCGGCCGCGCCGTGACCGGCGATGCCGAGTCCTATCAATATCTCGTGGAATCGATCCGCAAATTCCCGAAACCCGGCGCTTTCGCCGAGATGATCGGCGCCGCCGGCTTTTCCCGCGTCAGCTGGCAAAGCTTCTCGGGCGGCATCGTGGCTTTGCATTCAGGCTGGCGTTTGTGATTTCCGCACTGACCCACATCGCGCGGCTTGTCCGCGCCGGCTTTGTGTTCGCGCGCGAGGGCGTTTTTGGCGTTGTCGATCCCTCGCTGGTGCCGCCGCCCGGACAATTGGCCCTGCGCCTTGCGCGGATCATGGAGCGCCCGGGAGCCAAGTCCGGTCCGCGGCTATCGCGGGCGCTGACGCGGCTCGGCCCGGCCTATCTCAAACTCGGACAGTTTCTCGCGACGCGGCCCGACGTCGTCGGCGTCATGATGGCGCGCGATCTGGAAAGCCTGCAGGACCGGCTGCCGCCATTTTCGCAAGCCGAGGCCGAGGCCGTCATCGCGGCCTCGCTGGAACGGCCCGTCGCACAGGCGTTTGCGAGCCTGGGTCCCCCGGTCGCCGCCGCCTCGATCGCCCAGGTGCATCGCGGCGAGACCGAACGGGACGGCGTGCGCACTTCGGTCGCGGTAAAGGTGCTCCGGCCAAATGTGGCCGCGCGCTTCCGCCGCGACCTTGGCGACTTTTTCTTTGTCGCGCACCAGGCCGAAATTTATTCGGCGGAAGCGCGGCGTCTGCGGCTGGTCGAGATCATCAACACCATGTCGCGCTCGGTCGCGATGGAGATGGACCTGCGGCTGGAGGCGGCCGCGCTGTCGGAGATGGCGGAAAATACCCGCGATGATCCGGACTTTCGCGTACCGACGGTCGACTGGGATCGCACCACCCATAATGTCCTGACCATGGAATGGATCGACGGTATTGCGCTCAGCGATCATGCGCGGCTCGAGCAATCGCAGGTCGATCTGCCCGATCTCGGGCGCAAGGTGATCCAGAGTTTCCTGCGCCACGCGCTGCGCGACGGCTTCTTTCATGCCGATATGCACCCCGGGAATCTGTTCCTCGACGACGCCGGCCGGCTTGTCGCGGTCGACTTCGGCATCATGGGCCGGCTCGGCCCGAAGGAACGGCGCTTCCTCGCCGAGATTCTTCTGGGCTTCATCACGCGTGACTATCGCCGCGTCGCCGAGGTGCATTTCGAAGCCGGTTATGTGCCGGCGCACCACTCGGTGGAGAATTTTGCGCAAGCCATCCGCGCTATCGGCGAGCCGATCCACAACCGCACCGCCGAAGAAATTTCGATGGCGAAGCTGCTGACACTGTTGCTGGAGGTTACCGGCCTGTTCGACATGCGGACCCGCCCCGAATTGATCCTGCTGCAAAAGACCATGGTGGTGGTCGAAGGCGTCGCGCGCGGCTTCGATCCAAAACTCGACATCTGGAAGGTCGCCGATCCCGTGGTGCGCGAATGGATCGAGCGCAACCTCGGACCGGTGGGGCGCATTCAGGGCGCGATGTCCGGCGCCGGTGAGCTCGGCCGGGTGATGGCCAGCCTGCCAACGATCGCCACGCGCGCGGTCGCCGTGCTGGAGCAACTCGAAACCATGACGCGGGAGGGTTTGACGCTGTCGCCGGAGACGATCGCGGCGATGGGGCGGGCCGAAGGCCGCAAGAGCCGCTGGCGCGCCATCGCGCTCTGGATCATTGCGCTGACCTTCATCGGGATCCTGTTCGCCATCCGACAGCTATGATTGCAATGCAGTCATATTTTTGATAGCAATGCTATCAAATTTCGGCGGAGCGCCCATGGCCAGCCTGACCATCCGGAAACTCGACGACGCCATCCGCGACGCGCTGCGGCTGCGGGCCGCCGGCAACGGCCGCTCGGTCGAGGACGAGGTCAGGGTGATCCTGCGCGACGCCTCGCAGAATGGCCCCTCATTGACCGCGCGCGCTCCGCAGGTGGCGGCGCAGGATCGATCCGTACAGCCAGCTCCAGGCGCGGCTGCGGGCCTGCCGCGCGTCACCCTGATCATCGGCGGCGGCATAGCCGCCTACAAGGCACTGGACCTGATCCGGCGACTGAAGGAGCGGCATATTCAGGTCCGCTGCGTGCTGACCCGGGCCGCGCAGCACTTTGTCACGCCGCTGACCGCCAGCGCGCTGTCAAACGAGCGCTGCTACACTGATCTCTTCGATCCCCAGAGCGAATTCGACGCCGGCCACATTCGCCTGGCGCGCGACTGCGACCTGATCGTGGTGGCGCCGGCGACGGCGGACCTGATGGCGAAAATGGCGCACGGCGCCGCCGACGATCTCGCGACCGCCATCCTGCTCGCGGCCAGCGGGCCGATCCTGCTGGCGCCCGCGATGAACCCGCTGATGTGGAACAACGCCGCGACCCGGCGCAACGTCGCACTGCTTGACCGCGATGGCGTGGCCATGATCGGACCCAACGCCGGCGAGATGGCCGAGGCCGGCGAGGCCGGCGTCGGCCGGATGGCCGAGCCTCTGGAAATAGCTGCCGCCGCCGAGCGCCTGCTGCGCCCGCCACAACCGCGGCCGCTGGCCGGCCGGCGCGTCCTGATTACCGCGGGGCCGACGCACGAGCCGATCGATCCGGTGCGCTACATCGCCAACAGATCCTCCGGCAAGCAGGGTTACGCGATCGCCGCGGCGGCGCAGGCAGCCGGCGCCGAGGTCACCCTGATCTCGGGTCCGGTCGAACTCGAAGATCCGCCGGGTGTCTCGGTGGCACATGTGGAATTGGCGCGGGACATGCTGGACCGGGTGGAAGCCGCCCTGCCGGCGGATATCGCGATCTTCGCCGCTGCCGTCGCCGACTGGCGCGTCGCCAATGAAGGGCAACAGAAACTGAAGAAGACTCCCGCGGGGATGCCGCCGCTGCGGCTCGTCGAGAATCCGGATATCCTGGCCACGATCTCGAAGCTGCAGGACAAACGGCCGCCGCTGGTCATCGGATTCGCCGCAGAGACCGAGAATCTGATCGAGAACGCCAAGGCGAAACTCGCACGCAAGGGCTGCGACTGGATCGTCGCCAACGATGTCTCGCCAGAGTCGGGGGTGATGGGCGGTGATCGCAATACCGTTCATCTGTTGACCCGGCACACCCAGGAAGCCGGCGCCGACATCCATGTCGATTCATGGCCGGTGATGACGAAAGAAGAAGTCGCGAGCGCGCTGGTGGCGCGCATCGCCGGGGCCCTGGAGCATGATCCGGCCCCGAAGGGCCGCGTTAACGCAGAGTGAGCACCGGTTTTCCGAACGGAAAGGAACGAATCTTGAGTACCAGCATCAAAATCGAGATCCGGCAATTGCCGCATGGCGAGGGCCTCGCTTTGCCCGCCTACCAGAGCGCGCACGCCGCCGGGCTCGACCTGCTTGCCGCGGTTCCCTTGAGCGCGCCGATGATCCTCGCTCCCGGAAAGCATGCGCTGGTGCCGACCGGGCTGACGATCGCCCTGCCTCCAGGCTACGAGGCACAAGTCCGACCGCGTTCCGGGCTTGCGGCAAAGCACGGCGTTACCGTGCTGAATGCGCCGGGGACGGTGGATGCGGATTATCGCGGCGAAATCGGCGTGCTCCTGATCAATCACGGCGACGCCCCGTTTCCGATCCGGCGCGGCGAGCGCATCGCGCAGATGGTGATCGCTTCCGTGGCCCGGGGGGAACTCATTCCCGCGGCGGCGCTTTCCGCGACCGACCGCGGCGAGGGCGGGTTCGGTTCAACCGGGCGCTGACCCCGTCAAAAAAACGGTTTCATTTTCACATGAATCGCCCGAGAGAGACGTAATCTCGCATTTTTTCGCGATGGGATTCGCGTTCACGGTCTGGACTCTTACCCGCTGACTCCCGTTGGGGATATTGTCATTCGATTCGTGCACGGCGGGGGATCGCCGGGCGTAAAGGCGTGCGGTTTGGGGCAAACCATGTCGGGCGTGATCGCGGCGATGCGTCGGACCCTGCTGTCGTGCACTTCACTGGCGCGCCACGGCCTGACTGCCCTTGGCGCGGCCGGGCTGATCCTGATCCGGCCGGCCCATGCAAGCGATCTGCCGCTGCTGCAAACCATCACCACCTTCATCGATCTGAACCACCAGGAAATCGCGGCGCTGACGACGGCGCTGTCGCTGCTCGGCTTTTCGGTCGTGGCGGCTATCCTGCTCATGGGTACGCGGGTACGCGCGGCGCGAAGCGAAGCGAAGCTGCGCGCCGAAATCCAGAGCCTGCAGAGCGAGTCCGACCGCTTCCGCGCGCTGCTGTTCGCCGAACCCCAAATTCTGATCTCCTGGGCCGCCGGCGACGACCGTCCGCAAATCAGCGGCGACACCTCGCTGCTGGTGTCACGGGAATCGCCGCAACGCATCCTTGCGTTCGGAATCTGGCTGCCGCCGGAACCGGCGCTGCAGATGGATCACGCGGTCGACGCCTTGCGCGAGTCCGGCGAGGGTTTCCTGCTCAATCTGACCACTTCAAATGGACTCGCCGTCGAGGCGATCGGTCGCGCCATTGGCGGCCAGGCCATTGTGCGGATTCGGGAACTTTCCGGGCTGCGCCGGGATCTGGCCGAGACGAACCTCCGCCACAAGGCGCTATTGGAAGAGACCGAGATCCTTCGCGGGTTCGCGGCGGCGGCGCCCTGGCCGATATGGACCAAACGGGCCAATGGCGGCCTCCTCTACGCCAACGCCGCCTATGCCCGGGCGACCGACGCGGTCAACGTCGCGGACGCCATCGATCGCAACCTCGAACTGCTCGACAGCGCCGACCGCGGCGATATGGACCGCGCCTTGAAGGATACGGCGGCATTTGCCGCACGCCTGCCGATCGTGGTCGGCGGCGAGCGGCGCTTCTACGACGTGCATGCGCTCAATACCGGCGGCGGCAGCGTCGGCATCGCCATCGATGCCTCTGAGGCCACCGCCCTCAGCGCGGCGCTGGTGCGGATGGCGGAGGCCCATCGCCGCACGCTCGATCAACTATCGTCCGGCGTGGCCGTGTTCGACGGCCAGCGGCGACTGGCGTTCTACAACGATTCCTACCGTCGCCTGTGGGACCTGGACCGCGTCTTTCTCGACAGCAATCCCGACGATTCCAGCGTGCTCGACCGGCTTCGCGCCGCGCGCAAACTTCCCGAGCAGCCGGATTTCCGGGCCTGGAAGGCGAAGCTGCATGAAGCCTACCGCGCCGTCGAGCCGGAAAAGGATACCTGGTATCTGCCCGACGGTCGCGCGTTGAGCGTCGTCACCACGCCAAACCCGGAGGGCGGCGTCACCTATCTGTTCGACAACGTCACCGAAAGCCTCGACCTGGCGCGCAGGTTCGACGGCCTGATCCGCGTCCAGCGGGAAACGCTCGACAATCTCGCCGAAGCGGTTGCGGTGTTCGGCAGCAATGGCCGCGCGCAACTCTTCAATCCAGCCTTCACCAGAATGTGGAAGCTGTCGCCGGAGGCGCTGCGGGAGCAGCCCCATATCGAAACCGTGGAAGCCTGGTGCAAGCCGCTGTTCGACGAGGCGACGACGTGGCGTACGATCCGCGAGGCGATTACCAGAATCGAAAACCGGGTCGAGGTGCCGCTGAAGCTGGAGCGCAAGGACGGCACCGTGCTGGACTGCATGACCATGCCGCTGCCCGACGGCGCCACCATGCTGACATTCCAGGACATCACCGACACCGAAAACGTCGAGCGCGCGCTGCGCGAACGCAACGAGGCGCTGGAAACCGCCGACCAGATGAAGGTGGATTTCGTCCACCACGTCTCCTACGAATTGCGCTCGCCGCTCACCACCATCATCGGCTTCGCGCACCTCCTGAACGATCCGACGACCGGCCCGCTGGTGCCCAAGCAGGCCGAATATCTCGATTACATCACCACCTCGACCAACTCGCTGTTCGCCCTCATCAACAACATTCTCGACCTCGCCACCATCGACGCCGGCGCGATGACGCTTGAACTCGGCCCGGTCGACATTCGCAAGACCATCGACAATGCGGCGGAGGGAATCCAGGACCGCCTCGCCCGCGACCGCATCCAACTCAAGGTCGAGGTTGATCCCGGCATCGGAAGTTTTGTTGCCGATGGCAGCCGGGTGGTGCAGGTGCTCTACAATCTTCTGGCCAACGCCGTCGGATTTTCACCTCAGGATTCCGCGATCACGCTGAGCGCCAAACGTACCGAGCACAATGTGGTGTTCGCCGTGACCGATCTCGGTCCCGGCATTCCGCCCGACGTCAAGGACAAGGTATTCGACTGGTTCGAGAGTCATTCCAACGGGTCGCGGCACCGCGGCGCCGGGCTCGGCTTGCCGCTGGTGAAATCCTTCGTCGAACTGCACGGGGGCAGGGTGCGCGTCGATTCGATCGTCGGCAGGGGAACGACCGTTACCTGCGACTTTCCGATCGATCAGGCGGCGCATCGCAACGCCGCGGAATGACCGGCCTCTCGACATTCTCGCTTGCACTCGCGAACGAGACGGCGACCGCTGGCCTGATGGCCGACCTTGCGCTGCTGATCGGCCCCGGCGACGTTATTACCCTTTCGGGCGATCTCGGTGCCGGCAAGACGGCCGCGGCGCGCGCCCTGATCCGCTATCTCGCCGGCGACGATTCGGTCGAGGTACCAAGCCCGACCTTCACGCTCGCGCAAAGCTACGATCTGCCGGCATTTCCGCTGGTCCACGCCGATCTCTACCGCATCAACGACGCCGCCGAACTGGAAGAGATCGGCTTGTCCCCCTTGCCGGAAGGCACGGTGGCGCTGATCGAATGGCCCGAGCGCGCGCCCGCCGCGCTCCCGCAGGACCGGATAGACATTGCGCTGAACCATCGCCCGGCGTTGGGATCAACAGCCCGCGCCGCTGAAATCACCGGCCACGGGAAAGCCGCCGCGCAAGTCGCCCGGCTGATGGCGCTGCGGCAATTTCTGACCGAAGCCGGTTTCGCCGACGCCAGGCGCCAGCGCATGGCCGGCGATGCCTCGACGCGTTCCTATGCGCGGCTGATCCGCGACGAGGGCGCCGTCATTCTGATGAACTCGCCGCGACGGCCCGACGGGCCAGCGATCTATGACGGCAAAAGCTACAGCGCGGCGGTGCATCTGGCCGAGGACGTCAAGCCGTTCGTCGCCATCGCCAATGGTCTGCGCGAGCGCGGCTTTTCGGCGCCGGCCATCCATCATGCCGACCTCGATGCCGGCTTCCTGATCACCGAGGATTTCGGCAGCGAAGGCTTTATCGAGGGCGACCCACCGCGGCCGATCTCCGAACGCTATGAAACCGCTGTCGACATGCTCGCCGCATTGCACCGTCAAACGCTGCCTGAAGTCCTGCCGCTGGCGCAGCAAATCACCTATGCCATCCCGACTTTCGACGTCGACGCCATGCTGGTCGAGATCGGGTTGATGCTCGAATGGTATCTGCCGGATCGCGGCGTCGAGCCGACCCACGACATGCGTGCTGAATTCGCCAGGCTATGGCGTGATTTGCTGGCTAAGGCCGCCGCGACGCCTAAAACCTGGATGATGCGGGACTTTCATTCCCCCAATTTGATCTGGCTCGGCGACCGATCGGGGCTATCGAGAGTCGGCATCATCGACTTCCAGGATGCCGTCCTGGGCCCGGCCGCCTATGACCTCGTCTCGCTGTTGCAGGATGCGCGGATCGACGTGCCCGAAGCGCTCGAGCTTGCGCTGCTGACGCGCTACGTCAAGGCGCGGCACGCTACGGACGATGCGTTCGACCCGGCCGGTTTCGCCGAGATCTACGCGATCATGTCGGCGCAGCGCAACACGCGACTGCTCGGCACCTTTGCGCGGCTCAACCGGCGCGACGGCAAGCCGCAATATCTGCGCCATCAGCCCCGAATCTGGACCTATCTGACGCGTTCGCTGGCGCACCCGGTGCTCGCAGGGCTTCGACAGTGGTATTCCGCCAGCGTCCCGCCGCCGGGCCCATAGTTTTTACCGGTTGTTAGCCATCTTCCCTCTAATCTGCCGCTGATCCCTGCCCTGGAGCGCGGGGACGGCTGCTTGAGGGCGGAGCGAGACATGGCGGTGACAGAGCGTCGCAAGGGAGAGCGCGTCACATTCGAGCGCGGGATCGCCGCGCACATGATGGGCATCGACGGCACGTGGCGGCGCGATTGCACCATGGAGGACATTTCGGAGACCGGCGCCAAACTCACCGTCGAGGGCTCGGTCGAGGGGTTGCACCTGAAGGAGTTCTTCCTGCTGCTGTCGTCGACCGGCCTCGCCTACCGCCGCTGCGAGCTGGCCTGGGTCAATGGCGACCAGATCGGCGTCAACTTCCTTAAAACGGGCGACAAGAAGAAAAAAGCAACTCGGCGCGCCGCTGCGGAGGCCTGAATCGGTATCATTGCCGCCGTCTTACTACCGTCATGCCGGACGACTATGGCGGTCACGCAATGGTGTGCCTCCGGAATCGCCGTGGTATGGTTTGCGGTGTTTTTGATAACCCGGGTTTTCCGATCGCAGGGCCAGTCGCCACTGTCGCGGAATACACCGGGAACAACGGTTCGAGAAACGTCTGAGATGTCTGTCCAACCTGCCAAGGCCATGGTTCTCGCCGCCGGACTCGGCCTGCGTATGCGCCCTTTGACGGAGCGGATGCCGAAACCTCTGGTGCAGGTGGCGGGCCGCGCCTTGCTCGATCATGTGCTCGACAAGCTCGGCGACGCCGGCGTGAGCGAGACAATCGTCAACGTCCACTATTTGCCTGACCAGATCATCCATCACGTCGCGGGGCGCGCGAAGCCACGCGTGACCGTCTCCGACGAGCGTGACCAGGTGCTTGGCACCGGCGGCGGCGTCGTCAAGGCGTTGCCCTTGCTTGGCCAAGCGCCGTTCTTCCTCGTCAACGCGGACACCATGTGGATCGATGGCGTGCGGCCCAATCTGGCGCGGCTCGCCGAAGCGTTTGATCCCGCGCGCATGGATATTCTTTTGCTGATGGCACCGACGGCCAGCAGCATCGGTTACGCCGGAAGCGGCGATTATGCGATGCTGCCGGATGGCGCGCTGCGCAAGCGCAGGGAACTCCAGGTTGTCCCATTCGTCTATGCGGGCGCTGCGATCATGTCACCGTCCGTGTTCGCCGATGCCCCCGAGGGCGAATTCTCGTTGACCCGAATGTTCGATTCCGCCAACGAGCGGGAACGGTTGTTCGGCCTGCGGCTGGACGGCGTGTGGATGCATGTCGGAACACCCGACGCGGTGCAGGCAGCCGAAGAGGCTTTCCTCGAAAGCGTGGCCTGACTGCCGGTGGTACAGCCACTCCCTCCCCATTGCCGCCCATGCCATGATGCAGCCTGATCGCGAATCAGGAAGCCCATGCGCGTTTTCAGCGTTCCAGTATCTGCGCCATTCTTGCGCACCGTCATCGCCGCGCTGGTCGATGGCAGGCTGATCGATGGTTTTGAGGCCCGCGCGCATCCGGAACGGCTGGCGCAGGCAACACTCTACCTCCCGACCCGTCGCGCCGGGCGCATGGTGCGGGAGATGTTTCTGGACGAGCTGGGCACGGAAGCCGTGCTGCTGCCCCGCATCGTTGCGCTTGGCGACATCGACGAGGACGAGCTGGCGTTTGCCGAGGACGGTGAGCCGTTCGGCGGGACGGCGGCGCTCGATATCCCGCCAAGGCTCGGCGAGCTCGACCGCCGGCTGACGCTTGCCAATCTCGTCGCGGCGTGGGCGAAACGTCCGGTGTTGGCGCCGCAGGTGGTCGGGGGGCCGGCCTCGACGCTGGCCCTGGCCGGCGACCTGGCGCGGCTGATGGACGATATGGTCACCCGCGGCGTCGGGTGGGAGGCGCTGAACGGGCTGGTGCCGGATCAGCTCGACAAATATTGGCAGTATTCGCTCGAATTCCTCAGGATCGCGCGACAGGCCTGGCCGGCTCATCTCCAGGAGATCCAGAGAATCGAGCCGGCGGCGCGGCGCGATCTCCTGATCGACGCGGAAGCCAGGCGCCTGAGCGCGCATCACGGCGGTCCGGTGATCGCGGCGGGTTCGACCGGATCGATGCCGGCGACCGCCAAATTCCTGCACGTTATCGCATCCCTTCCGCAAGGCGCCGTCGTCCTGCCCGGACTGGATACCGATCTCGACGACGAGGCCTGGCAGATCATCGGCGGCATCCGGGACGCACAAGGCAAATTCACGTCGCTGCCAGCGTCTAATCATCCGCAATACGCGATGCACGCGCTTCTGCACCGGTTTGGAATCAAGCGCGGCGACGTCGAGATATTGGGGAAACCGGCAGTGCAGGGGCGCGATGTGCTTGTTTCCGAGGCGATGCGGCCCTCGAACGCGACCGCGCAATGGCAGCGGCGACTGGCCGAGCCCGACATCGCCGAGAAGATTGCGCTCGGCATGACCCATCTCGCCGTGATCGAAGCGGAAAATTCCGAAACCGAAGCGCTTGCGATCGCGGTGGCGATGCGCGAGGCGCGACACCTCCACAAGTCAGCGGCGCTGGTGACACCGGATCGGGCGCTCGCGAGGCGTGTGATCGCGGCCCTTGGTCGCTGGAACCTTGCTTTCGACGATTCCGGCGGCGACGCGCTGATGGATACGCCGGCCGGAGTTTTCGCCCGGCTCGCCGCAGAAGCGGCGGCAAGGCAGCTTGAGCCGCCGACGCTGCTGGCGCTTTTGAAACATCCGCTGTGCCGGCTGGGCGCCGCGCAAGGCGCCTTCAAGACGGCCACTGAAGTGCTCGAACTGGCGTTGCTGCGCGGGACGCGGCCGCAGGCGGGAAGCGGCGGACTGGCGCAAGATCTTGCTCGCTTCCGCCTCGAGCTGAAGAACTTGCGCGCGGGCACGACGTCCTCGCTGCACGGCTCCGAACCGCGGGCTGGACTGACCGACGAAGAACTCGATAGCGCGCATCGGCTGATCGCCCGATTGCAGAGCACGCTGGCGCCGCTCGAAAACCTCAACCCCTCAAAGCCGGGCGATTTTGCCGAACTTGCGCGACGCCATCGCGACATGCTGATCGAGCTGTCGCGCGATGAGCATGGCGTCGCATTGGTCTTCGAGGGTCCGCAGGGATCGGCGCTTGCCTCGGCGTTCGATGACCTGCTCGGCGAAGGTGTGCCAGCTGGCCTGACGGTGCAGCTGACGGACTACCCGGAGGTGTTCCAGACCGCTTTTGCCGACCGCATGGTGCGGCGGCCGGAAGGGACAAATGTTCATCTGAAGATATATGGACCCCTGGAGGCGCGGCTGACGCAATCCGACCGCGTCATTATCGGCGGCCTGGTCGAAGGGGTCTGGCCCCCCGCGCCGCGGATCGATCCGTGGCTGAGCCGGCCCATGCGGCACGAACTCGGGCTCGATTTGCCGGAGCGGCGCATCGGCCTCTCCGCGCACGATTTCGCCCAGCTGCTCGGCGCCGACGAGGTCATCCTCAGTCACGCCGCGAAGGTCGGCGGCGCGCCCGCCGTTGCGTCGCGCTTTCTGCACCGGCTGGAAGCCGTCGCGGGCCTTGAGCGCTGGAATGCTGCGAAGTCGGCAGGACGGAAATATGTTCACTTCGCAGCTCAACTCGACAGCCCCGACAAGGTCGAGCCTGTCCCGCAGCCCGCGCCAAGGCCGCCACGCTCGGCACGGCCGTTGAAATTGTCGGTGACCGCGATCGAGGACTGGCTGCGCGATCCCTATACGATTTACGCGAAATACATTTTGCGGCTTAACCCGCTCGATCCCGTCGACATGCCGCTGTCGGCCGCCGACCGTGGTTCGGCCATCCACGACGCGCTTGGCGAGTTTACCCAGACCTTCGCGACCGCGCTTCCCGACGATCCCGCCGGCGCCTTGCGCGGCATCGGCAGGAAATACTTCGCGCCACTGATGGAGCGCCCGGAGGCGCGGGCGCTGTGGTGGCCACGCTTCCTGCGCATCGCCGCATGGTTCTCCGACTGGGAAACCGCTCGCCGCGGCAACCTCACGGTAATCCAGGCCGAGATCAGGGGCGAAATTCCGATTCCGCTGGATAATGAGCGCACCTTCGCGTTGTCGGCGCGCGCCGACCGGATCGAACGGCGTCGCGACGGCACGTTCGCCATTCTGGACTACAAGACCGGACAGCCTCCGACCGGCAAACAGGTACGGATGGGGCTGTCGCCGCAGCTCACGCTGGAAGCGGCGATTCTGAGGGAAGGCGGCTTTGCCAACATTCCAGCGGGCGCTTCGGTGAGCGATCTGATCTATGTCCGGCTGAGCGGCAACAACCCGCCTGGAGAAGAGAGACGGCTGGAGCTGAAGACAAGGCAGAACGATACGCCGCAGTCGCCCGATGAGGCAGCGGACTACGCGCGAGCGCAACTTGAGGCGCTGATCCGGAAATTCGAAGATGAAAACGAGCCCTACACCTCGCTCAATCTGTCGATGTGGTCGAACCGCTATGGCAGTTACGACGATCTCGCCCGCATCAAGGAATGGTCGGCGGCCGGTGGCTTGGGGATCGAGGAATGGTGAAGGCGCCGCGCCAGATACCCGACGCGGTGCGCGCCACCCAGGCGCGCGCTTCGGATCCTGCCGCTTCCGCGTTTGTCTCGGCCAACGCCGGCTCGGGCAAGACTCACGTGCTGGTGCAGCGGGTGATCCGGCTGTTGCTCGCGGGCGTGCCGCCGGAAAAAATACTTTGCGTCACCTTCACCAAGGCCGCCGCAGCCAATATGGCGGAGCGGGTGTTTTCCACCCTCGGCCATTGGGTGACGCTGGATGACAAGGCGCTCGACGCCGCCATCGCCGAGGTTGGAATAGCCCATCCCAACGCGACGCTGCGTAAGACCGCGCGCAAGCTGTTCGCCTGCGCGCTGGAGACGCCAGGCGGGTTGAAGGTGCAGACCATCCACGCGCTGTGCACCCGGCTGCTGCAGCAATTCCCGTTCGAGGCCAATGTGCCGGCGCGCTTTGCCGTACTCGACGAGCGCGACCAGAACGAGATGATGGAGCGCGCCAATCTCAAGGTGCTGCTCGACGCCTCCCGCGATCCGGATAGCGCGACAGGCCGGGCGCTCTTTTTGGCGATGGCGAGCGCTGCCGATGTCACGTTCAAGGACGTGGTGCGCGAGGCCTGTCTCAGCCGGGATCACTTCATGACCTGGACCGACGCGGCCGGCAGCGCCGACGCCGCAGTGGCGCAGATGTCGGCGGCGCTTGGCGTCGATCCCTCCGATCGCATCGAAGACGTCGAGCACGAGATAGTCGATGGGCCACATCTGCCACGATCCCGCTGGGAAGAGGTCGCGCTCGTTCTCGATACCGGCAACAAATCCGATTCGGCTCAGGCGGATCGGCTTCGCGAGGCGCTTGTTTTTACCGGTGCCGCGCAGGTGGATGAGTATCTCGGCGTGTTCCTTACCGACGACCATACGCCGCGCAAAACAGTGCTGACGAAGAAATTCTGCGACAGCAATCGGGCGATCGCCCACCTGTTCGAACGGGAGGGCCTGCGTCTCGGCGCCTTGATCGAGCGGCGGCGCGCGGTGGCGGTCCGGGACCGCACCCGGGCGCTGCTGCACATCGCAACCGCGGCGGCCGCGAATTACCGGCGCGAGAAGCAGGAGCGCGGCCTGCTCGACTACGACGATCTGATCGACAAGACACTGGAAATGCTGGACCGCATTTCCTCCGGCTGGGTGCATTACAAGCTCGACCGCGGCGTCGACCACGTGCTGATCGACGAGGCGCAGGATACCAGCCCCCGGCAATGGGACATCATCGCCCATATCATCTCCGAATTCACCGCCGGCGAAGGCGCCCGCGACGGCGTCATCCGCACGATCTTCGCGGTTGGCGACGAGAAGCAGTCGATCTTTTCGTTCCAGGGCGCGGCCCCGCGTGAATTCGACGCCCGCCGCCGAGGGCTGGAGCGGAAGTTCCTCGATGCCGGGCTGAAATTCGATCCGGTATCCTTCACCTACTCGTTCCGGTCGGGGCCAGCGATCCTGCAATCGGTCGACCACGTCTTTCGCGACGAGGCCATCTACCGCAGCATCCATTCCGCCGAAACCGGCTACCCGGTCCACAACTCGCTCGCCGATGCCGGGCCGAGCCTGATCGATCTCTGGGAATTGGCGGAAGCCGACGACAAAAAGGACATCGAGGGCTGGCGCGCGCCGTTCGACGGCGTATCCGTGACGAGCCCCGAGATAAAACTCGCCAGGCGCATCCAGTCCGAGATCAGGTCACTGGTCGACAGCGGCACCATGACCGGCCGGGCCGGCGATCGCCGCCCGCTCCGCTACGGCGACATACTGGTACTGGTGCGGCGCCGCGGCAACGCTTTCGACGCGGTGATCCAGGCGCTGAAGCATGCCAACATTCCCGTCGCCGGCGCCGACCGGTTGAAATTGACCGAGCACATCGCGATCATCGATCTGATGAATCTCGCCGACGCGCTGCTGTTGCCGCAGGACGATCTGGCGCTGGCGGTGGCGTTGAAAAGCCCGCTGTTCGGCCTTGGCGATGACGATCTGTTCAAGCTGGCGTGGCAGCGCCGGGGATCGCTGCGTGAGGCCTTGCGCACGCATGCGGCGGCGGGCGACAAATTCAGGACTGTGCTGGAGCGCCTGGAAGCGTGCGCGCAGCATGCCCTCAGTGAAACCCCGTTCGCTTTCTATGCCTGGCTGCTTGGCGGCGACGGCGGCCGGAATCGAATTCTGCGACGGCTCGGACATGAGGCCAATGACGCGCTCGATGAATTTCTCGAGCTCGCCTTGGGCTATGAGCGGAAATCACCCGCCTCGCTACAGGGCTTCATGGCCTGGCTGCGCACCGCCGACATCGAGGTAAAACGTGACATGGAGATTTCGCGCGATGAAGTCCGCGTAATGACCGTGCACGGCGCCAAGGGGCTGGAAGCGCCGGTGGTCTTTCTGGTGGATACCACCTCCTCGCCGTCGGATACGCAACGCCTGAGGCTGATCCATCTGCCGCCGGACCATGCCGCGCCTCACCTGCCGGGCGTCGTGGTCTGGGCCGGCAAGAAGGCCGACGACCCGATTGCGGTCGCGGCGGCCCGCAGGGCAATGCTTGACGAAACCGAGGACGAATACCGCCGCCTGCTCTATGTGGCGATGACGCGCGCGGCCGACCGCCTGATCGTCGGGGGCTGCATGCCGGGCAACATGAATACGGTGCGCAAATTCTCCTGGTACGACCTGATCGGCAAAGGTCTCGAAAATTCAGGACTGCATCTGCAAACGATCGAGGCGTCGGACGGCGTAGTGAAGCGCTACGCGCGGCTCGGGGATGCCGCCACGGCCACGGGCGCTGCCGCGACAACGACCACCGCGCCGATCGCGCTGCCACCCTGGCTGCATATGCCAGCGCCACCGGATGCCGCTGCCGATATCCCCCTGCGCCCCTCCGGCCCGGCCGAGGATGAAGGCCGCAGCTTCCGAACCGGCGAGTCGATTCAGACGCGCGCACATGCCTTGCGCCGGGGCACGCTGGTACACCGGCTGCTGCAATCTCTGCCTGACGTCGCAGCCGAGCGGCGACGCGGCGCAGCGCTGAACTTTCTCACCCGCAATGCCGGCGATTGGGACGATGGCGAGCGTGACGCGCTGGCAGGACGAGTACTGGCCCTGATCGGGGACACGCGCTTCGCCGCGGTTTTCGGCGCCGGCAGTCGCGCCGAGGTCGCGATCGCGGGTCGGCTGGATCGGCCCGGGCGGGTACCGGCCCTGGTTTCCGGGCAAATCGACCGGCTGGTGGTGACCGGAAGCGAGATCTTGATTGTGGATTTCAAGACCAACCATGCCCCCCCAGGCTCTGCCGCCGAGGCCCCTGCGGCCTATACCCGCCAGCTCGCGCTCTACCGCGCGGTGCTGCGGAAGCTTTATCCCCAACTGCCGGTCCGCGCAGCGTTACTTTGGACCGAAACACCTGAAATGATGGAGATTTCCGCTCCCGCGCTGGACGCTGAACTGGCATCCATTCTGCGCGGGGATGTCCGAGCTTGACCCGGCAACGGCGCATTCATAGGTTTGATTGCATCATCGAGGCGGCGATTCTTGAAAGCCGCATCCATCCCAAACTGAACGAGGTATCCCAATGGCCGTTGGCAAGGTTTCTGACGCCGATTTTGAGACTGAAGTGCTCAAGGCGACCGGCCCGGTCGTGGTCGATTTCTGGGCCGAATGGTGCGGCCCCTGCCGCATGATCGCACCCGCGCTTGACGAGATTTCCGGCGCCATGGGCGACAAGGTCAAGATCGTCAAGCTGAACGTCGACGAGAGCCCGAAGACGGCCTCGAAATACGGCGTGATGTCGATCCCGACCCTGATGATCTTCAAGGGCGGCGAGATGGCGTCGCGCCAGGTCGGCGCCGCGCCGAAGGCGAAGCTGCAGCAGTGGATTACGGCTGCGGTCTGATCGCTTCACGCGAAAAAATCGATTCTGACGGCCGGCGAAAGCCGGCCGTTTCTGTTTCCTCTTCAGGCGAAGCATGCCCTCGGACTTGACCGGGGGGTGAGTACCGGTTCGCGCAAGGAAAATGCGTCAAAACAGCAAACCTATCCCGGCGGCGTGCCGTTGGCGGATAGCACGTGGCCAGCGAGGTACAACGACCCCGTGATGAGGATGCGCGGCGGCACTTCGTAGGCGAGCCGTGCGAGCGAATGCAGCGCGGCTTCGACACTGGCCGCGCTTTCCACACGCATGCCGAGCGCGCGTGCGGCGTCGGCCAGCCTGTCCGGCGGCATGGCACCGTCGCGATCCGGTATCCGCACCGCAATGATATGGCGTGTCAGGCCTGCGAAGTTGGCGAGAAACGCGCCGGCATCCTTGTTCGCCATCATGCCGACAATGACCACGAGCGGACGCGACACCCGCTCTTCGAGATCGCCCAGTGCCGCCGCCGCGACACGCCCGCCTTCGGCATTATGGCCGCCATCGAGCCAGATTTCGCATCCCGGCGGTCCCTGATCCACCAGCGCGCCCGAGGCCAGGCGCTGCATCCGCGCCGGCCATTCCGCGTTGACGACGCCCGCTTCGAACGCCGATGGCTCCAGCTTGAACGCCTCAAGCGCGCGCAGCGTCGCGATTGCAAGGCCGGCATTGTCAAATTGATGACGGCCGAACAGTTTTGGCGCCGCCAGATCCATCAGGCCGCGATCGTCCTGATAGACCAGGCGTCCGCGCTCGACGCTGACGTGCCACTCCTGCCCCGCCGTATGCAGCGGCGCATGCATGCGCCTGGCGCACTGCTCGATCACGGCGATCGCCTCAGGGGCCTGCTCGGCGCAAATCACCGGCACACCGCGCTTGATGATGCCCGCCTTTTCACGGGCGATCATCATCAGGGTGGGCCCAAGAAATTCGGTGTGATCCATGCTGATGGGCGCGATCACGCTCGCCAGCGGCTTGTCGATCACGTTGGTGGCGTCCAGCCGGCCGCCGAGACCGACTTCGAGGAGCACCACATCGGCGGGATGCCGCGCGAACAGATAAAATGCCGCCGCGGTTTCGATTTCGAAAATGGTGATCGGCTCTCCGGCATTGGCACGCTCGCAGTGCTCGAGGGCGCTGCGCAATTCGTCGTCGTCGACCAGGGCTCCGCCGCCGGCACGGCCGAGCCGATAGCATTCGTTGATCCTCACCAGTGAGGGCGAGGTATAGACGTGAACGCGCGAGCCGGCGGCTTCCAGGATCGCTCGCAAATAGGCGACCGTGGAGCCCTTGCCGTTGGTGCCGGCGACATGAATGACCGGCGGCAATTGGCGTTCGGGATGATCAAGCCGCTCCAGCAGCCGGTGCATTCGCGCCAGGTCGAGATCGATGCGCGCCGGATGCAAGGCGGAGAGCCGCGCGATCAATTCGCGGAGCGGCGGCCTGGCCACAGGCGCGTTCACGCCTGCGGCACTGCCGGCGCCATCTCAGCGCCAGATGCGACCGGTGCCGGAATGGCCGCCTGCGGTGCCGGCTTCGACACGGCTTCTACCGCCGGTGATTTGGTCAGCAATCGACACAGCCGCGCCAGCGTCGGGCGCAGATCGTGGCGATGCACGACCATGTCGACCATGCCGTGGTCTTTCAGGTATTCCGCGCGCTGAAATCCGTCCGGCAATTTCTCGCGGATGGTCTGCTCGATCACGCGCGCGCCGGCAAAGCCGATCAGCGCGCCCGGTTCGGCGATTTGCACGTCGCCGAGCATCGCATAGGAGGCGGTAACGCCGCCGGTGGTCGGATTGGTCAGCACGACGATATAGGGCAGCTTCGCCTCGCGCAGCATCTGCACGCCTACGGTCGTCCGCGGCATCTGCATCAGCGATAAAATGCCCTCCTGCATGCGGGCGCCGCCGGACGCCGCGAAGACGATGAAGGGCGATTTCTTTTCCACCGCGAGTTCAAGTCCGCGCACGATGGCCTCGCCCGCCGCCATGCCGAGCGAGCCGCCCATGAAATCGAAGTCCTGCACCGCGACTACGACGGCAGCGCCTTCAAGCTTGCCGTAACCGACCTTGATGGCGTCGTTCAGCCCGGTCCTGGCGCGCGCGTCCTTGATGCGATCGGAATATTTGCGCTCGTCGCGGAATTTCAGCGGATCGGCGGTTACCTCGGGCAGCGCCACGTCGAACCAGGTCTCGTTATCGAAGATCGATTTGAGCCGCGCCACCGCGCCCATGCGCATGTGATAATTCGAGCCGGGAATGACGAACTGATTGGCCTCGACGTCCTTGTAGAACACGAGTTGACCGGAATCGGGACATTTGATCCACAGATTCTCCGGCGTTTCGCGGCGCAGGATGCTGCGTATTTTCGGCCGGACGACGTTGGTGAGCCAGTTCATTTTTCGCTCCGACTTGCCATCAAGTAGCAATCGTTCTGGATATATGGCGCTCCGGACGATGCCCGGCAAGCGGTCGCTTGGCGGGTCTATCTCTCCCGCAATTGTGACTTATTCCGCGGGCTGCCTGGCTTCCCGCACCCCCCGCGCCAGCGCGGCCGCGAGATCCGCTACCGCGCCGACGGTTTTTGCGGTCGCCCGACCGTCGGGATCGAGGCTGCCGCGCAAGGCATCGACCAGCGCGGTGCCGACCACCGCGCCGTCGGCATTCTCCGCGATCGCGCGCGCGGCTTCCGGGGTCCGGATGCCGAAGCCGACACAGACGGGCAGTTTCGTGTGCCGCTTGATGCGGGCGACGGCCTGGCCGACGACGGCTGAATCGGCGCTCGCGCTGCCGGTGATGCCGGTGATGGAGACGTAATAGACAAAGCCGGATGTATTGGAGAGCACCGCAGGCAGGCGCTTGTCGTCGGTGGTCGGTGTCGCGAGCCGGATGAAGTTCAGCCCCGCCTTCATCGCCGGCAGGCACAATTCGATGTCTTCCTCCGGCGGCAGGTCGACAATGATCAAGCCGTCGACGCCCGCTGATTTTGCATCAACGAGGAATTTATCGACGCCGTAAATGTAGATCGGATTGTAGTAGCCCATCAGCACCAGCGGCGTGGCGTTGTCGTCCTTGCGAAACTCGCGCACCATTGAAAGCGTCTTCTTCAGGGTCATGCCGGCCTTCAGCGCGCGCAATCCCGCTGCCTGGATCGCCGGACCGTCCGCCATCGGATCGGTGAAGGGCATGCCGATCTCGATGATGTCGCTGCCGGCCTTCGGCAACGCCTTGATGATGTCGAGCGAGGTCGCGGGATCGGGATCGCCGGCCATCACGAAGGTGATGAAGGCGGAACGGCCTTCCTTCTTCAGCGCGGCGAAGCGCGCGTCGATACGGGTGGTCACTTCTTCTTCCCCCGCAAAATCTCCGCCACTTGCGGAATGTCCTTGTCGCCGCGACCGGAGAGGTTGACCACCATCAGATGATCCTTCGGCCGTTTTGGCGCGAGCTCCATCACCTTGGCGATGGCGTGCGCCGGTTCCAGCGCGGGAATGATGCCTTCCAGCCGCGACAGCAACTGAAACGCCGCCAGCGCTTCGTCGTCGGTGGCGGACAGATAGGTCACCCGGCCGGTTTCGTGCAGCCAGGAATGCTCCGGGCCGATGCCGGGATAGTCCAGCCCCGCCGAGATCGAATGCGCGTCCTGAATCTGGCCGTCGTCATCCATCAGGAGGTAGGTGCGGTTGCCATGCAGCACGCCGGGCCGGCCGCCGGCGATCGAGGCGGCGTGCAATTGCGTGAGCCCGTGGCCGGCTGCCTCGACGCCGAAGATCTCGACAGAGGGATCATCGAGGAAGGGATGAAACAACCCGATCGCGTTGGAGCCGCCGCCGATGCAGGCTACCAGCGAATCCGGCAGGCGGCCTTCGGCCTCCTGCATCTGCGCCCGGGTCTCGACCCCGATCACGGACTGGAAATCGCGCACCATCATCGGATAGGGATGCGGCCCCGCCACCGTCCCGATGCAGTAAAACGTGTTGTGCACGTTGGTAACCCAGTCGCGCAGCGCCTCGTTCATCGCGTCCTTCAGCGTGCGCGAGCCCGACTGCACCGGGATCACCTTGGCGCCCAGCATTTCCATGCGGATGACATTGGGTTGCTGCCGCTCGACGTCGACCGCCCCCATATAGACGAAGCATTCGAGCCCGAACCGCGCGCACAGCGTCGCGGTAGCGACGCCATGCTGGCCGGCGCCGGTCTCCGCGATGATGCGCTTCTTGCCCATGCGCCTCGCCACCATGATCTGGCCGAGCACGTTGTTGACCTTGTGCGAGCCGGTGTGATTCAGCTCCTCGCGCTTGAAATAGATCTTCGCGCCGCCAAGGTGCTCGCTCAGCCGCTCGGCAAAGTACAGCGGCGACGGCCGGCCGACATAGTGCTTGAGGTAGCCGTTCATTTCCGCACTGAACGCCGGATCGGCCTTGGCATCGGCGTAGGCCTTCTCCAGATCGAGGATCAGCGGCATCAGGGTTTCGGCGACGAAACGACCGCCGAAAATGCCGAAATGCCCGCGCTCGTCAGGACCGCTTCGGTAGGAATTGGGGAGGGGCTTGGTCATCGAACCGTTAGCTCTTGGGTTGCGCGCGCCGCACGAATGAAGGCGCGGATCATCTCGGGATCCTTGTGACCCGGCGTGCGTTCCACACCGGAAGAAACATCCACGCCACCCGCCCGCGTCACGCGAACAGCCTCCGCCACATTGCCGGCATGCAGGCCGCCCGAAACCATGAACGGCACGTTGATGTCCAGATTTTCAAGGACGTGCCAGTCAAACACCGCACCGAGACCGCCGGGACGCGTGGCTTCCCTGGGCGCGCGGGCATCGAACAGGATACGATCGGCGACGGCGGCATATCCGGGCAGGCCGGCGAGATCGGCCGAGGTCTCAACCGCGATCGCCTTCATCACCGGCAAGCGGAATTTCTGCTTGATGTCGCGCAGCCGCGCCACGGTCTCGCTGCCGTGGAGCTGCAAGATATCGGGCTGCAATGCTTCAACGATGTTGGCGAGCGTCGCGTCGTCGGCATCCACCGTAAGCGCAACCTTTGACGCGCGGCGTTTGGCCAGCTTGCCGAGATCGCGCGCCGTCTCGAGGCTGAGATGGCGCGGCGACGGGGGGAAGAAAACGAACCCCACCATGTCCGCGCCGGCATCCAGCGCGACGTCGAGCGTCTCGCGCGTGGACAGGCCGCAAATTTTGACGATCAGAGACATAGTTCAAGGGCACGGGTTAGAGGAACCGCGACAGGGCCGAAAGGCCTCTCCCGCCTGGCGCGGGTTCTACAACGTCGCGCCCTGCTTGTCTCGCCCGGCAGCCCCATATCCGCCGCCCTGCGACGGGGCGGGCAGACGCTGCGGATCGGGCCGCGAGGAGATTGCGGCGGCACGCAGATCGGCCAGTTGCGCCCGTGCCTGCCGCGCGGCGGCTTCGTGCTGGCGCGCGGCGCGCCGCCAATGGCGTTGCCGAATCCAGGTCGCCAAGCCACCCGCCAGCACGCCCGCGATCGCGACCACGATGATGACGACGAACAGGGGTAAGGTGACCGCGACCGATGGATCGCTGGAATTGAACGGATCGAACGACACCGTTACCAGATGACGATTGGCGACCGCGAAGACGACAAAGATCAGGCCCAGCGGGATCAACACCATAGCCATGAAAAACTTACGCATGACCCTCTCTCGCTTCGATGGAGAACGGGATCAGCCTCAGGTGCCGGCGTCCGGTCCCCCGCCCTCGCGGTTCAGCCGTTCGCGCATTTCCTTGCCGGTCTTGAAGAACGGCACGCTCTTCTGATCCACCGGCACGTGCGCACCGGTACGCGGATTGCGACCGGCGCGTGCCGGACGATGCTTCACCGAGAATGCACCGAAACCACGCAGCTCGACCCGATCGCCCCGCGCCAAAGCCGCGACGATCTCGTCGAGTATCGCGTTCACAATGTTCTCGACATCCCGCTGATAGAGGTGCGGGTTATGCTCGGCGATACGCTGAACGAGTTCGGATTTGATCATCGAGACGGGGACCCGGGAAGGTACGGTGATGCATTTCCGTGAAAATGGCTTGGACTGTCAAGACGCTAAATGAAATTTGGCGGGCGCGAAAACACGTGACAAACGGCCAGATTGGGTGTTGTGACGCCCCCCACAACCGGGGCGGGCAGGGTCAAAACCGGACTTGTGGTTCAATCGGCCCCCGCTGGATGCCACAACGCCAGCATGCCGTCGAGGCCCAGACGATCGACGGCCTGCGCCATGCCCGACTGCTCGATTTGCCGGGCGATCGCACTCAAGCCGAGCGCGTCAAGCGTCACCGCAGCCGCTGTTCGCAGGAAAGTCAGGTCGCCGAAGCGCGGCGACAATTTGTAATCGCGCACCGGCAGGTCGGCCTTGACGCCTTTCTGCGCCACCAGCCAGGAGATCGCGGTTTTCTCGTCGCCGAGCTGATCGACGAGCTTGAGATCGATCGCCTGACGGCCGGTGAACACCCGTCCGTCGGCGACCTTTTCGAGCAATCCGTCGTCCATGCCGCGGCGTTCCTTCACGAGACCGCGAAACCAGGCGTAGGAATCCTTCACCAGCGAGTCGAGCGCGGCACGCGCTTCCGGACTGGTCGGCTCAAAGCCGTTTGGCGCGGCCTTTAGCGGCGAGGACTTCACTTCCTCGACCTTGACGCCCACGGTTTTCAGCAATTCGCCGAAATTCGGAAACTGGAACAGAACGCCGATCGAACCAACCAGCGAGCTCTGCTGGGCGACGATATGATCGGCGGCGATGGCGGTGATGTAACCACCCGAAGCGGCCAATCCCTCGACCACCACGACCAGGGGTTTCTTCGCCTTCAGGCGCACCAGCGCATCGTAAAGCTGCTCGGAACCCGCCGTGGTACCGCCGGGCGAATTGATGTGCACGATGACCGCCGCGGCGCGCGATTTTTCCAGCCGCTCCAGCGCCTCGAC
Source organism: uncultured Alphaproteobacteria bacterium (assembly GCA_963786045.1). Lineage (GTDB taxonomy): Bacteria > Pseudomonadota > Alphaproteobacteria > Rhizobiales > Xanthobacteraceae > Bradyrhizobium. The sequence continues at coordinate 60,974 of CAWAXR010000011.1, forward strand.
GCGATCAGCGTTGCTGCGGATCAGGCCATCGATATGGACGCGGGCAATCGAGCCCGACGTCGTCAACGCCCCACGCCCACCAGGCGTCGCGATCACACCGACGATGACGATCGCGGCGATCGCAACCAATGCTGCGGTCACACGCCAGAACGTCAGCTTGCGCCGTATCCTGCGGCGATCGACGATGACATCTGAGTCAAGCGACATCGAAATCTCTCCCGGAAGTGGCCCTCGAAGGGTCGCACGGTATTCCCTGCACAAGCCTAATATCCCGTGTCCTGATTACATCAATTCCGGCGCAATTTGAAGAAAACAAGGCCCATCCCCTGCTCCCCTTGCGGGAGAGGGAAACGAACGCGGCACGAGTTCAAATAAAAAGGCCCCGGTCGAAACCGGGGCCCGTTTCTTTTGGCACCGAGGCCGCAAGGCTTACTTGTCGGAGCGCTGCTTGAGCGCGGTGCCGAGAATGTCACCGAGCGTTGCCCCCGAATCGGAGGAGCCATACTGCGCGATGGCTTCCTTCTCTTCGGCGACTTCCAGCGCCTTGATCGAGACCTGCACCTTGCGGGCCTTCTTGTCGAACTGGATCACCCGCGCATCGACCTTTTCGCCGACGGCGAAGCGCTCGGCGCGCTGATCGTTGCGATCGCGGGCGAGTTCGGACCGCTTGATGAAGGTGGTGAAGTCGGTACCGGAGATCTTCACCTCGATGCCGCTTTCCTTCACCTCGAGCACTTCGCAGGTCACGACAGCGCCCTTCTTGACGTCGCCCGGCTCGGCGAACGGGTCGCCTTCGAGCTGCTTGACGCCAAGCGAGATGCGCTCCTTCTCGACATCGACATCGAGCACCACGGCCTTGACCATGTCGCCCTTCTTGAAGTTGTCGATCACCTGCTCGCCCGGAAGCTTCCAGTCGAGATCGGACAGATGGACCATGCCGTCGACGTCGCCCTCGAGCCCGAGGAACAGGCCGAATTCGGTCTTGTTCTTGACCTCGCCTTCGACCGTGGAGCCGACCGGGAATTTCTCGACGAACACTTCCCAGGGGTTACGCATGGTCTGCTTGAGGCCGAGCGAAATCCGACGCTTGACCGAATCGACTTCGAGAACCTGCACCTCGACTTCCTGCGAGGTCGAAACGATCTTGCCAGGATGCATGTTCTTCTTGGTCCACGACATCTCCGAGACGTGGATCAGGCCTTCGATGCCCGGCTCCAGTTCGACGAACGCGCCGTAGTCGGTGATGTTGGTGACGCGGCCGGTGAAGCGGGCGTTGAGCGGGTACTTCGCCTCGATGCCCTGCCACGGATCGTCCAGCAACTGCTTCATGCCGAGCGAGATGCGGTGGGTTTCGTGGTTGATCTTGATGATCTTGACCTTCACGGTCTGGCCGATGGTCAAAACCTCGGTCGGGTGATTGACCCGGCGCCAGGCGATATCGGTGACGTGCAGCAGGCCGTCGATGCCGCCGAGGTCGACGAACGCACCGTAATCGGTGATGTTCTTGACGACCCCGTCGATGACCTGCCCCTCTTCGAGATTCTGCACCAGTTCCTGGCGCTGCTCGGCGCGGGTCTCTTCCAGAACCGTGCGGCGCGACACCACGATGTTGCCGCGGCGGCGATCCATCTTGAGAATCTGGAACGGCTGCGAATTGTTCATCAGCGGCGCGACGTCGCGGATGGGACGGATATCGACCTGCGAACGCGGCAGGAAGGCAACCGCGCCATCGAGATCGACGGTGAAGCCGCCCTTGACCTGATTGAAGATGACGCCGTGCACCTTCTCGTTGTTGTTGAAGGCCTTCTCGAGCTTGCCCCAGCTTTCCTCGCGGCGCGCCTTGTCGCGCGACAGCACGGCCTCGCCGAGCGCATTCTCGATGCGGTCGAGAAACACCTCGACCTCGTCGCCGACCTTGAGATCGCTTTCGCGGCCCGGCCCGGCAAACTCGCGCAGCGCCACGCGGCCTTCGGTTTTCAGGCCGACATCGATGACGGCCATGTCCTTCTCAATCGCAACAACCTTGCCCTTGATGACGGAGCTTTCCTGCAGGTTGCCGCCGGCGAAGGACTCGTCGAGCATGGCGGCAAAATCGTCACGGGTAGGATTATAGGAAGCAGCAGTCGAAGCCATTTGTTCTCCAGATGCGGGTATAGCCGGCAATTCGGGTTAAGGGGCGCATCGGAAGTGAAGGGCCAGAGTTCCGCAAACTCTAACGACCGCCCCGCATAAAATCGCGAGAGCGGGCCGGCAGCTTGCCTGCACGTTCGATGCGTTGGTTTTTATCCGGAACCTGAACGAGGCAACCGGCCTCGGGATATCGATGTTCAAGACCTGGAGCGGGCTTTCCTCCAATGACGGCAGCGGTTTCGTTTGGAAGCTCCCAAATGAGAGCGCTCAAACCCGCTGCCGGCCCGCTCGGACGGCCTCAACAATGTCGATGGCGGCCCGGACGCCGCCCTCTATATCCAAATGCGAGTTATCGAGCAAGTAAGCATCTGCGGCCGGTTTTAAAGGCGCCACAGGCCGGTTCTGGTCGCGTTCGTCGCGCTTGAGGATATCGGCCAGCACGGCGGCCTCGTCGGCCGCCTCCCCCCGCGCCCGTGCTTCCAGGGTCCGGCGGCGGGCGCGCACTTTTGCGTCGGCCACGACGAAGATTTTGACGTCGGCGTGGGGGCAGATCACGGTTCCGATGTCGCGGCCATCCAGCACCGCGCCCGGCGGATCGGCGGCGAACTGGCGCTGAAAGTTCAACAACACCTCCCGCACCTTCGGGATCGCTGACACCACCGAGGCGGCATCGCCTACGGCCTGGGTCTTCAGGGCGGGATTTCCGAACTTTTCGGGGTCGAGCTCAAGCGCAGCAGAGACCGCGAGCACCTCGTTGGTCAAATCAGCGCCGGCATCCAGCAGCGCCTTGGCGACCGCGCGGTAGATCACGCCGGTATCGAGATGACGATAGCCATAATGCCTGGCGAGCCGCTTGCCCAGCGTTCCCTTGCCTGACGCGGCCGGTCCGTCGATGGCGATGATCATGAAAACTCGGCCCCAATTGCGCGCATCATCGGGATGAAATCCGGAAATGAGGTGGCGATGAAAGCGGTGTCATCGACCCTGACCGGCTTGTCGGCGGCAAGGCCCATCACCAGCGCGGACATCGCGATGCGGTGATCCATGTGGGTAGCAACAAGGCCATCGCCCGGCACATGGCCCTTGCCTTCGACGACCAGATCGTCGCCCGATATCTCGACCTTGACGCCGTTGACGCGCAGCATGTCGGCGGTGGCCTCCAGCCGGTCGGATTCCTTGACGCGCAGTTCCTGCAGACCGCGCATGACGGTGGTGCCTTCGGCAAAGCTGGCCGCGACCGCCAGCACCAGATATTCGTCGATCATCGAGGGCGCGCGTTCGGGAGGCACCTCGACGCCGCGCAGTTTTGACGCGCGCACCCGAAGCTGCGCCATCGGTTCGCCGGCGTCGGTGCGAATATCGCTTTCCTCGATCGAACCGCCCATCTCGCGCAGCGTCGTCAGCAACCCGGTGCGCAGCGGATTGGTCATGACATCGGACAAAACCAGGTCCGAGCCTTCGACGATCAAGGCAGCGACGATCGGAAACGCCGCCGATGACGGATCGGCCGGCACCACGACCTCGGCACCATGCAATTCGGGCTGACCTGTCAGCGCGATTTTGCGGCCGTGGCGGCCCTCCGGCGTCGACTCGATCTGCGCCCCGAAATGCCGGAGCATCAGTTCGGTGTGGTCGCGGCTGGCCTCGGTCTCGATCACGGTGGTGACGCCGGGAGCGGCCAGCCCCGCCAGCAGCACCGCGGATTTGATCTGGGCCGAGGCTACCGGCGTGCGGTAAAGGATCGGCAGCGGCTCGCGCGCACCGGAAAGCGTCAACGGCAGCCGCCCCCCCGGCCCACTCGCGCCAATCCTGGCGCCCATCAATTCCAGGGGATCGAGCACCCTTCGCATCGGCCTTGAGCGCAGCGAGGCATCGCCGTCGAAGACAGCCGTAATCGGGCAACCGGCGACCGCACCCATCACCAGCCGGCAGCCGGTGCCGGAATTGCCGAAATCGAGCGGAGCATCCGGCTGGGCGAACCCGGCGACACCCACGCCCCGGACTGACCAGGCAAAATCACCGGTCCGCTCCACCCTGGCGCCCAAGGCCCGCATGGCTTTGGCGGTATTCAGGACGTCCTCGCCCTCGAGCAGGCCCGATATGCGGGTCTCGCCGACCGCCAGCGCGCCCAAAATCAGGGCCCTGTGCGAAATTGACTTGTCACCGGGAACTCGGACCTTTCCGGTCAGGGGCCCGCTCGAACGGGCCTCAAGCGGCGTCTTTTGATCGGCTGGGCGATCCGAATGGGTCAAGATTGTGTCCTCTGGTGTCGCGCGGTTCTAACATTCGCGGGTGCGCCGCGTCACGCGAGCCCCCATCTTCTGCAAAGCACTATTGACAGCGGCGTGCCAACTAGCCAAGTGAAGCACCGTTTTTCGAAAAATTCCCAGGATTGCACCGTGGCCAAATCCGATCTCGGAACCAAACGCATTTGCCCGACGACGGGTAAGAAATTCTATGACCTCAACAAGAGCCCGGTGATCTCGCCCTATACCGGCGAGGTCGTCCCGATCGCGCCTGTTCCGCCGCCCCGGACCCGGGCCGACGCCGCCGCGCGCGCCAGCGCCGCAGCGGCTGCTTCGGCCGCCGAAGCAACGCCGGAGCCGATGGAGGCCGAAGAGTTGGTGCCGCTCGAGGAAGCCGACGCCGAGGAAAACACCGGGAAGGTCAAGGCCGTCGTTCCCGAATCGGAAGACGACATCGAGATCGACGAGACGATCGAAGGCGACGATGACGACGATTCGACCTTCATCGCCGATGAAGAGGAAGGCGACGAGGACGTGACCGATATCATCGGCGACGTCGGCGGCGACGAGGAGACTTGAGATCATCCCTGAACTGTGTTCAGGGTTCTTGGACCGCGCATCGCCCAAGGTGTGCGGGGAGCATGATCCGGATCCGGAGACCGCGTTAGCGCAAAGCGGTACCGGTTTTCCGAAAAGGTCATGCTCAAGCGACAGGGTTAAGGGGCCATAGCTCAGCTGGGAGAGCGCTTGCATGGCATGCAAGAGGTCGGCGGTTCGATCCCGCCTGGCTCCACCAGCGCTTCGCCACGGCTGCGCCTGGCGCGGCCACGCAAGAGCCGAAAGCGAAGCGTGGTGCCCGGCGTAGCCCGTGAGGGCGAAGACGGGCTGGAGAACCGATGTGGTACGTCTACATCATCCGCAGCATCGATTTCCCCGAACAGGAATACGTCGGCGCAACCGCAGATCTAAAGCGGCGAATACCAGAGCATAATGCAGGCAAGTCCGCCCACACCGCCAAATTCAAACCTTGGCAACTGGTCTGGTATTGCGCCTTTCCGGACAAGTACAAAGCCCTGGAATTCGAGAAATATCTCAAATCCCACTCCGGCCGCGCATTTGCGAAGAAGCGGCTCTGATGATTTAAACGCCGGACCACAGTTTCCTTCGCAACCTTCGCAAGAAATCACCGATGACGACTGAGAATGCACCTGGCGCGATGACCGGATTGCGCGTGATCGACCTCACGCGCGTTCTCGGCGGACCTTACTGCACGCAAATCCTCGCCGACCACGGCGCCGACGTGGTCAAGGTCGAGCCGCCGGCCGGCGACGAGGTCCGCGACTGGGGACCGCCGTTCCACGACGATGACGCGGCCTATTTCGTCGGCATCAACCGCAACAAGCGCTCGATCGGGCTCGACCTTGCCTCCGAGGGCGGCCGCGCCGTGCTGATGAAGATGCTCGAGGGCGCCGACGTCCTGATCGAGAATTTCAAGCCCGGCACGCTCGACAAATGGGGCATCGGCAACGAGGTGTTGCGCGCAAGATTTCCGAAACTCGTTCACTGCCGCATCTCGGGGTTCGGCGCCGATGGTCCGCGCGGCGGCAATCCCGGCTATGACGCGATCATTCAGGCCATGACGGGGATGATCGCCGCGACCGGCTCGCCGCAATCAGGCCCGATGCGGATCGGCGTTCCCCTGGTGGATATCACCACGGGGCTTTACGCGGCGATCGGCATCCTGATGGCGCTGTCGGAGCGGCAGCGATCGGGCCTGGGACAATTTCTCGAAACCACGCTGTACGAAACGGGCCTCGCGATCATGCATCCGCATGCCGCGAACTATTTCATGCACGGCAGGCCGCCGCAGCTCACCGGCAATGAACATCCCAACCTCGTGCCGTATGCGATCTTCCCGACACGGACCGACAACATCTTCATCGGCGTCGGCAATGACGGGACCTTCCGCAAGCTGGCCAGGGAGATCGGCAAACCCGAACTCGGCACCGATCCGCGCTTTGCGCGCAACAAGGACCGCATCGCCAACCGCGACGCCTTGCGCGCTGAACTCGCCGCCGTGTTCAGCCAGCACGACGCCGGGCCATTGTGCGATCGCCTGCTTGCCGCGGGCCTGCCGGCCGGACCGGTGCAATCGATCGACCAGGCCCTGACCAGCCCGCACACGGTCCATCGCGGCGACGTCATCGAAAGGGATTGGTATAAAGGAGTGGCCTCGCCGATCCGTCTCGAACGCAGCAAGCCGAGCCTGCGCAGCTTGCCACCCAAATTCAGCCAGCACACAACCGAGGTGCTGAAGGAGTTCGGGTACTCCGGCAGCGAGATCGACGCGCTGATAGCCAAGGGAGTTGTCTGCGGCAGCGAACGCCGGCGCTAAGCCTTTGGGAGCGCTGGTTTGGGGGCGCTTGAACACCCCCGGATTATGCCCATATTGGTATTGATCGGAGGGCCAAGCGGCTTTCCGGTCGTGTTGGGGCGCCGCAAGGGCCCTGAAACTTCAAAGTCGCTTCGAGAGGACTTTGCAAAAATATGTCTCGTGTTCCTTCGTTATCCAGTCCGTTTCTGCTGGGATTCGACGAAATTGAGCGTGCGCTCGATCGCGTCGTCAAAGGCGCCGACGGTTATCCTCCCTACAACATCGAGCGCTGCGACCGCGCCAACGGCCAGCCCGAACGGCTGCGCATCACGCTGGCGGTGGCGGGATTTACCCGCGACCAACTTGATGTAACCATTGAGGAAAACCAGCTCGTGATCCGGGGCCGCCAGCAGGACGACAAGGCCCGGCAATACATCCATCGCGGCATCGCCGCGCGCCACTTCCAGCGCACCTTCGTGCTGGCGGAGGGGATGCTGGTGCTGGGGGCGGACCTGAAAAACGGGTTGTTGTCGATCGATCTTGCCCGGCCTGAGCCGGAAAAGGTCGTTAAGACAATTGCTATCAATGAACACGAATAATGGAACGAGCAGCGGACTCGACCGCTTGGGCTCAGAAGGAGTCGAGACCATGACTGAAGGTAATGTTGCGTTGGAACCTGGCGTCTCGCTGGAGGCGCTGGCCCATCTCGGTGAAGGCCATATCGCCTATGTGAAGCAGGTCCGTTCCGAGGACGTGCCTGTGCTGTTTCCCGAGGCACCGAAGGTCGCCCCCGGCCTGAAACTGTTTGCGCTCCATGCCGCCGACGGCACGCCGATCATGCTGACCGACTCGCGTGAAGCGGCGATCGCGAACGCCTGGAGCAACGAACTGCAGGCCGTCAGCGTTCACTGACGTGCGCCTTGCCGGCAGCGTCGGCGCGAGCGCCTGCTCGCGTTGCTGATGCAGCCGGAACTGCTTGATGAGACATACGCGCGCTTGACCCGCGTATCCGTCGATCCATCAGTCTTCGTAGCTATTACCTTCCAACAAAAGGAAGTCCGCCGGGTCGATTACGGCAATGACAGCTGCTGGCCTACGCCGCCGTCGCCGGCGGCAGCGCCAGCACTGAATAGATCGCCGGCGCATCGCGCGAGGCGCGCAGCTTCTTGGCGACATCCTGATCGCGCAACAGCCGCGCGATGCGCGCCAGCGCTTTCAGGTGATCGGCGCCCGCGCCTTCCGGCGCCAGCAGCAGGAAAACCAGATCGACCGGCTGGCCGTCCATCGCCTCGAAATCGATCGGACGTTCGAGACGGGCAAACAGGCCGAACAACTTTTCCAGTTTGGGAAGCTTGCCGTGCGGGATGGCGACACCGTAGCCGACCGCGGTGGTCCCCAGCTTTTCGCGCTGCAGCAGGACTTCAAAGATCGCGCGCTCGTTCTGCCCGGACAGGCTGGCGGCGCGGGCCGCCAGTTCCTGCAGCGCCTGCTTCTTGTTGTTGACCTTCAACGCCGGGAGAATCGCCTCGGGTGCGACCAGATCGGTAATCATCATGGGGCGTTCCGAGGTGAATTTGACCGTGAGGTTGCGAAACAGGCTTCAGCGGGTGGCATCACGAATATGAGGCGGAAAAGGCGGTCGCCTCCCGCCCGGGTCCTAGGTGGGGGGCTTCTACTCCAACGCAAGAGCGGTGCCAACACCTGCCGAATTATTCCCGGCCGCTATCGTTAAGGGCGCGGACCATAAGGAGGGTCCAGGTGGGCGTCAATGCCGATTGGTGCCCTCGCCCCCGGAGTTAACCACGGGGGGATCAATCCAGCCGACATTGCCGTCCGGGCGGCGGTAAATGATATTCACCCGGCCGCTTGAGCCATGCTGGAACACGAGGCAGGCGGCACCGGTCAAATCAAGTTCCATCACCGCTTCCGAGACCGAAAACCGCTTCAGCGACGTGGTTGCTTCGGCAATGATGACCGGACTGTAGCCGGTGACCTCGTCGTCGCCTTCGGCTGGCGCTTCCAGCACATAGCTCGGCGCGTCAAGCGTCCGGGCATCCATCCCCGCAAGCGCCTCGGACGCCGCATGCGCCTTGCGGGCCGATCGATCCTTCAGCCGGCTCTTGTAGCGGCGCAGCCGCTTTTCGATCATCAGCAATGCCTGGTCGGCGCTGGCATAGGCGTCGGCGGCATTGGAATCCGCCTCGAGTGTAATTCCGGAATCCAGATGCAACGCGCAGTCGGTGCGGAAACCGAAGCCGTCCTTGCTCAGCGTGATGTGGCCGGAATAGTTGCCGTCGAAATATTTGCGCAGCACTTCATCGGTGCGCTCGCTGACCCGCCCGCGCAGCGCGTCGCCGACACTGATGCTTTTTCCCGAGATCCGGAGAGTCATTTTTGGTCCTCGCTTCGTGAGGTAACCGACACTATCCCGATTCCCCCGGGACGCAATCAGGCAGGCTGCGTATCGCGGGACCGGTCGGAGGATGCGGCGGGCGCCGAGAGTGCATGACCGAGCATGCTTTGCTTGTCGCGTCGGCGCTGCACCGACGAGGGGATTCGCATCGCTTCGCGGTACTTCGCAACGGTGCGGCGGGCGATATCAATGCCCGATTCGCGCAATCGTTCCACGATGGTGTCGTCGGAGAGGATCAGCGCGGGGTCCTCCGCATCGATCAGCCGCTTGATGTGATGACGAACCGCTTCCGCGGAATGGGCTTCGCCGCCGTCGGCCGACGCAATCGATGCGGTGAAGAAATATTTGAGCTCGAAACTGCCGCGATTGGTCGCCATGTATTTGTTGGCGGTCACCCGCGACACCGTCGATTCATGCATCTGAATCGCATCCGCGACAGCCTTCAGGTTGAGCGGCCGCAAATGCGCCACGCCGTGGGTGAAGAAGCCGTCCTGCTGACGCACGATCTCGGTTGCGACCTTGAGGATGGTGCGGGCGCGCTGATCGAGCGCGCGTACCAGCCAGGTCGCATTCTGCAGGCAATCGCTGAAATAGGATTTGTCGCCGTCCTTGCGGATCGTCTTCGACAACTCCGTGTAATAGGTCTGATTGACCAGCACGCGCGGCAACGTGTCGCTGTTGAGTTCGACATGCCAGCCGCCGTCGGGCCCGGGCCGCACATAGACATCGGGCACCATGGTCTGCGTGCGCGCCGAGCCGAATTTCAGACCCGGCTTCGGATCGAGACGGCGAATTTCGCCGATCATGTCGGTGATGTCTTCGTCATCGACACCGCATAATTTTCGCAAGGCGGCGATATCGCGTTTGGCCAGGAGATCGAGATGCTCGACCAGCGCCTGCATCGCGGGGTCGTAGCGATCGAGCTCGCGCAGCTGGATCGCAAGGCACTCGCTCAGGCTTCGCGCGCAAACGCCGGGCGGATCGAATTTCTGCAGCACCGCCAGAACCGCTTCCACGTCTTCCCGCGATGCGCCGAGCCGCTCGGCGGCCTGACCGAGATCCGGCGGCAGATAGCCCGCCTCATCGACCAGATCGATCAGATATTGGCCGATCATGCGCTGCGCGGGGGCCGCGAAAGCCACCGCCAGTTGTTCAGCAAGATGACTGCCGAGCGTCACCTCGGCGGCGACAAAGGCTTCGAGGTTGTAGCTGTCATCGTTGGAGGCGCCGCCGCCCCATTCGGTATAGGCGGTCGGCGCCGCATCCTGCGCGGTTCGTGCGGCGGCTTCGGCGGGTTCCTCCGAAAATACGTTGTCGAGGGGGGCGTCGAGGGTCTGTTCGATCTCGGCGCGGCTGCCGAGATCACGGTTCATCCACTCTTCCTGACCCGGCTCGAAGCTTTCACCGGCGGAGCCGTGGAGTTCACCGACGGCGTCGTCGCCATAGGCCGCGCCCGCATCGTCGGAATCGGAGAATTCGGCCCGCTCCGGCGACGGCTCGCCGGCCACGGGAGCCTCGGGGCCATCGCTGGTACGCTCCAGCAGGGGATTCCGTTCCAATTCCTCTTCGACAAAGGCCGACAGGTCGAGATTCGACAGTTGCAGGAGCTTGATCGCCTGCATGAGCTGCGGCGTCATCACCAGCGACTGCGACTGACGGAACTCTAATCTCTGCGTCAGAGCCATGGAGGCCAGAACCGATCCCTAAAAGTTGGTCCGATTCTTGCTTAAACTAGTCCAAAGCCGATGTACACGGCTTGACGTATTGGAAAATTGGACTATAGCGCGCGACCTTTTGGCCAAGCCGACCGGCCGGGATTAAAGCCGGAATTCCTCGCCAAGGTAGAGGCGGCGAACATCCGGGTCATTGACGATCTCTTCCGGGCTCCCCTCGGTCAGGATCTCCCCCGCATAGACGATATAGGCGCGATCCGTCAGGCCGAGCGTTTCCCGGACGTTGTGGTCGGTGATCAGGACGCCGATGCCGCGATTGGTGAGATGGCGGACCAGATCCTGAATGTCGCCGACCGCGATCGGATCGATGCCGGCGAAGGGTTCGTCGAGCAGCATGTAATTGGGGCGGGTTGCCAGCGCGCGCGCGATTTCGACACGGCGGCGCTCGCCGCCCGACAGGGCAATCGACGGGGTTTTTCGCAAGCGCGTGATGTTGAATTCGTCGAGCAGGGAATCGAGTTCGGCCTCGCGCTTTTTCCGCGAGGGTTCGACGACCTCCAGCACCGCGCGAATATTCTGCTCGACCGTGAGGCCGCGAAAGATCGAAGCCTCCTGCGGCAGGTAACCGATGCCGAGCCGGGCACGCTGATACATCGGCAGCCTGGTGACGTCGTGGCCGTCGAGCTCGATGCTGCCGCGATCGGCCTTGATCAAGCCGGTGATCATGTAGAAGACCGTGGTCTTGCCGGCACCGTTCGGACCCAGCAAACCGACGGCCTCGCCGCGACGGACGTAGATGCTGACGCCGCGCACGACCTGGCGGGTGCCGAAACTCTTTTCCACGCTATGCACAGCCAGATACCCCGCCCGCTGCGCCGGCCGCGGCGCCGCTGCCCCGTTGGTCCTGGCTGGAGATTTGGCTGGCGCCGGACGTGGCTTTTCGGCCCGCGGCAAATCCTGTTGTTGCGCCGGCGCGGCGCGGACGAGCGGCGGCGCGTCGCGCACCGGGCTCGACAACATTTCGCCCATGCTCTCGCGGAGCGCGGTAATGTCCGTATGCGTGCGCGCAAAGCCAGGCGCACTGCGCTTCGCCGGGCGACGACGGAACATACCGAGTAAATCCACCATTCCCGCTTCGCTCAGCCTTTCACCGTGTTCCGCGAACCGTCGCGGCCGATTCGTGCGCTCGCGCAACATGAAGGAATGGATGTCCCTTGCCCAGCGAAACACCCTCGCGTTGAGGGCGGATCACGGAACCAGTGCACGGTCGGCCCAAAGCATCAGCAATTCGGCGAAAAGGTCGTGCACTCTCTTGCGTCAGTAGGCAGATACAGGCTCAGGCCGGAGGCTTCAACCTCGTCGGCTGCGGCAAGTTTTCAAGTTATTGATACTATTTAGGTTTATTTGAGCTCGCGGGTCCTGACGGGGCCGGCGGTGATGCGGCGCCGGGGATCACCGGGCCACCCTGGCCCGAGGATTGAAACAGGCCCTGGACTTTGCCGCTGTCGGATTCCACCCGGGATACGCCCGTGGTCATGTCCACCATCAGCCGATCGCCGCGCAGCACATTCTTGCCCTGCGTCAGCACCACCCCTCCCAGCATGGTGACGAGGTTGGTCTTGGTGTCGAAGACCGCGGTATCGCCGGTCACGACCTGATCCTTCTGGGTCACGACCACATTGCCTTTCGCCTCCAGCCGCTTGATCGACGAACTGCCGCCGGGACCGGGGGTCGCGGACTGGATCGGCGCCGATTTCGCCGCGGTTTTCGAATTGGCCGCGGGCGCCGGGGCTGCCGAACTCAATTCGTAGAATACCACCAGCGTCTTCGACGTCATGGTGGTGTCGCCCTGCACCACCTTCACATTGCCTGAGAAGGTCGCTTCCTTTTTCTTGTCGCGCATCTCAAGCGTGGCGGCCTCGATCTGGATCGGCTGGTCGCGATTTTGCGAAAAACCCTGCATCGCATTGGGAACGCCCGTCACCGCGCTTTGCGCGGCGGCCTCACCGGCAGCGATCGCGGCGAGCGCAAAGGCGGCACAACAGCCGCCAAGCGCCATCCTCCGTATCAGGGTGCTGCGCGCAAAAATCGTCATCGGATCATTTGGGGTTGGAGGACTTGCTGGAAACCGACCGCGTCCGGGCGGGGGGCCCCGTGGGCTCGGGCGTGGCGTTAGCGGGCTGTTCCGACGCGCTCTCGGCGGGCGGCAGCTTGTCGATGTTCATCACGACGTGGCCGTCGAACCTCACCACTTCGCCGCCGCCGGTGATCTTCATCCTGTCGGCCGACAGCGTTCCGTCCGCCCATTTCACATCGACATGTTCGTCCGATGTTACCGTGCCCTTGCCCATGTCGACAAAGGCCTGGCTCAGCCACGCTTCATAACCCGCGCTGGTCTGCAAGTAGATATCCTTGCGCAAATCGAGCAGCTGCTGCTTGGTATCCATCAACCCGTTGAGCGCGTCCAGCGTGACGGTCGACCGATCCTCCATCAGCACCTTGGCCCGTAAGGTGTGGAGTTCGACGTGATCTGGATCGGTCACATCCTGGATCGCGGTTTTTGCCCAGACTTCGTAGGGTCTCCGATCCGGCGAGTAGCCCGACAGGTGCGGCGATTCCATCGTGATCTTGGTGCCGGAGACGACGAGGTTTCCGATCTCGAGCGGCAGCTGGGGCAACAGCATCCTGAACGGATTGAAGATCGACACCGCGATGATCACCGCCAGCGACAGGATCACCGCCGCGGGAACCGCAATGCGCAGCACCCGCACGATCCGGCTGTGGCGCTCCGCGATGGCGAAGCGCGCCTCCATTCCAGCTTGATAGGCAGGATTCTGAACCGAGTTCACCGCTGCTCCAGGCAAAGCGAGACCTGATCATTCTACCCGGGATCGTCGGGTCGCGCAGCCGGAACCTCGGGCCCAGGAGTGTGTCCGAAACGGGGCGCAAGTCGCTGGCAGGTGCCTGACAGGACGCTAAACCGACGCCTCCGCTCACGAATGCGCGAAAATGTCCTCCGCATCCCAGCCCTGCAGATCGAGTTTTGCCCGCGTCGGCAGGAAATCGAAGCAGGCTTGCGCCAACCCCGAACGGCCCTCGCGCGCGAGCATGGCGTCGAGACGCTCGCGCAAGGCATGCAGATGCAACACGTCGGAAGCCGCGTAAGCCAGCTGCGCCTCGCTCAGGGTCTGCGCGCCCCAGTCGCTCGATTGCTGCTGCTTCGACAGATCGACGCCGAGCACCTCGCGCACCAGATCCTTCAGGCCGTGGCGATCAGTGTAGGTGCGGCTGAGCCGCGAGGCGATCTTGGTGCAATAGACCGGCTGCGGCATCACACCGAGTGTGTTGTAGAGCGCGGCGAGATCGAATCGCGCGAAATGAAAGATCTTCGTGATCTTTGGATTGGCCAGAAGCGCCTTCAGGTTCGGCGCGTCGGCCGGGGCCTTGCCATGGTCCTTCGGGATCTGCACGACATCGGCGCTGCCGTCGCCGTTCGACATTTGTACCACGCAGAGCCGGTCGCGGTGCGGATCGAGCCCCATGGTCTCGGTATCGATCGCCACCGAGTCGGTATAGCGGGTGAGATCGGGCAGATCGCCGCGATGCAGGCGTACGGTCATGGTGTCTACGAACCTCGTTGAATCGATGCAGCTTAGACTACCGCTCAAATTCGAAAGAGGCGAGCGCGCGGTGAGCCCCAAACGGCAGCGGCGGGGCTTCCAAGCACAATGGTGCCCAGGAAAGGATTGTCTGCCAAGCTCCCTAAGGCAAGCAAAATCAATTACTTAACGTCACCTCGGATGCTCGCTTTGTACCAAGCAAATGTGCCGATGTCGATAGCAGAATTCAGTTTCCCCAATACGCTGCCTACTTAGCTTGCTATGATCTTTGCCGCTCTGCTTCAGGCGCGCTCACGCATTTAACGGAAGCTCGCGCAACTCGATCAAGTGGCGGCTGGAAGGTCCCACAACGAGGCCAAGGCGGCTTTCAACTCCGGATCGCAACAGAACTCGCAGCCGTCGCGTCGCGGCTTGAGCCTGCGCACCGGTGTCGGGGGTCGCCATGGATCCAGGTGCACATAGTTGGACGGCGGCATATCCGCTATGCCAAGATCCATGGGAGCTCGCCGCACGCCGATGACGCCTACCCCAGCCGGCCAGGGGTCCTTGGGCACGTGTGGCTATCGGCGGTGCTGGTAAGACTAGGGGAGCTCACAGAAGCGCGCGCGACAGTTTCGGAAGTGATGAGCCGACTCCCTCATCTCACTCTGTCGCGCTGGCGGCTTTTCGAATTTTACCGCAATCCTCAAACGAGCCGTGAAATCCTCGGAGACCTTCGCGCGGCCGGGATGCGTTAGGAACTGATTGTTGATGTCTGCTCGGGGCGCTGAACGGACCTCGCACGAGTGTGACATGTGTCGTAATGCGCTCCGAAGAGAAACCCAACCGGCCGCGAACTACAACTAGAAAGAGATTGTTAACCTCGTTGCTATCTTATGATCAGTGCCGTTGATCAAACTGATTTTTTTGATTCGCCATGCAGCTTCTTGCTTCGCGAACGTACCCGTTTATTGATTTTGAATCGCTTGAGGAACATCAGGCGCGCGACTCGCTTTTCCGAACAGACAACGGCGCGTTTGTGCTGCACTTGTCATCTAGCCATACACCGAACGACGACGACCGTCTGCTATGGCTCAGTTGCCGTTCCGCGTTGATATGGCTCAACACCACCACTGAGGATTTCGGAACGGAGTGGGAATAAGTAAGTACGGCACGAGTTCATCCTGCCACTGACGAATTGTGTCACGCTTGGCCTGGTGGTCTCCGAGTCGGGAGGTTCTCCTACAATAGTCAGTCATTAGTTGTCGAATTGCGAGATTGCGACCTGCGTTTTTAGTCGTCAGGTTTTTACAATGCTTGTTCTTTTCGTCACCGACGAACCTGGGAAGATACCGGCCATCCGGGCGATGCTGGAGCCACGCTACCATGTGGCTCCCCAGCTGCTGGGAGTTGGTGATACGCAATTCAGCTCAAGCGGCGTGCTGATGGTCGATGCAGACCTGCGTAAGACGGTTCGTGTCGAACAGATCAGGCTTGTTTTGCGGGAGCTGAGTTGCATTCCTGAAAAGCTGTTTGTCGTTCCGAACCAGGTTCGCTCCATGGTTGCGCAAGCGTATGCGCTCGGAGCGACCGCCGTGGTTTCGCGCCCAAGAGAAATCATATTCAAGCTGGCGCAGATTGAAGTCGCGGAGAAGGCAGCACAAACCGACTTTGCCATTACCTCAAGCGAGATCGCAGATGGCGCGGCGGCCTTCTCGTCAATGTTCTCGGCCGTGCGGCGCGGCAAACCGATAAACCTTTCAGACGCTGAGCGCGCCACATCAGAAATCATCGATAGCATCGCGCAAAACGGGCTTAGCGCGTGGCTCGACGACGTGCGCCGCTATCATGAAGGAACGTACCAACATTGCCTGCTGGTAACGGGAGTGGCAGTCGGCTTCGCATTGGACATCGGGTTCGCCAGTCTGGATGTAAAGCGACTCGGAATGGCAGCAACCCTTCATGATATCGGGAAAGCCCGTATTCCCTTATCGATTCTCGACAAGCCGGGACGCCTCGACCCAGCTGA
Organism: uncultured Alphaproteobacteria bacterium; assembly: GCA_963786045.1. GTDB lineage: Bacteria > Pseudomonadota > Alphaproteobacteria > Rhizobiales > Xanthobacteraceae > Bradyrhizobium. The sequence continues at coordinate 77,438 of CAWAXR010000011.1, forward strand.
AGAAGAGATCATGAGACGCCATCCGGTCATCGGATATGAGTTATTGAAGGATATCTCAGGCGTCAGCCCGGAGATTCTCGACGGCGTGAGGCACCACCACGAATATCTGGACGGTTCTGGTTATCCCGACGCGCTGATGGCACCGGAGATTTCCGATCTGGTAAGATTGCTGACGATCTCCGACATCTTCGCCGCGCTTATTGAGTCGAGGCCGTACAGCCCGGCAATATCCCGCCGAGATGCCTACAAAATCCTTTGCGGTATGGACGGAAAGCTGGAGCTATCGCTTGTGAAGGCGTTCCGGAACGTAGCGCTTGTGGAGTGAAGCAAATCTGCGGAAAGGAGATCAACTCCTCGACGGACAAAGCCCGGACCGGCTTGAGCAAGATCAATTTCGGCCCGATGCTTCGTATTAAACTTCTTCAAAACATGGATAAGCTTAGACATGGATAAGCCTGAGCCCCTGCACGATCCGCCAAACTGCATCAAGTGCGGTGAAAAGATGAGATTTTCTTGCACCGAGATTGAGAAATCCGGATTCGTCCACCACGTCTACGAGTGCAAAAAGTGCCGGAGCACCCAGAGCTTCGTGACCGCCAAATAGGTCGCCTCGTTTAGCGGTCGGGGCTTTTCGTCGGTGGCCTGTTTTGAAAACCCGAGTCAGAAAAATCCGGCGCTTAGATCCAAGCCGTAGGTTGACAGGAGCAAGTACACGAAGAAAACGGCTCCAAAAAGCGGAGCAACCGTTTTAATAACGACACTGAGTGAAGTTGCGGGAAAGGCGTTCGAGAGAACTCTTGCGATAGCACCATTTGCAACCTCCAAAGATTGAGCCCTGCAAATCGCGCCACAGTGTTCCCACCCGGAATTTCCAGATCACCGCGTTGACGAAAAGACGATTGCCCAGATCGCTGCGACCGACCGTGCCGGGACGACCCGGTTGCAAATGCTCAATCCGGGCAAATTGATCGTCCCGCAGATTATCGTCATCCTCGTGATGGCGATTGGTGCCGCCGGCCATATTTCAACGCGACTTCTCGGCGCAAAAGCGGGGCTCGCCGCGGCCGGATTTGCCTCGGGTTTCGTGTCGAGCACGGCCACGATCGGTGCGATGGGCGCGCGGGCCGTCAAGGCGCCTGACCTGCTTGGCGCGGCCACTGCTGGCGCCGTGCTTTCGACGGTCGCTACCGTCCTCTAGCTATTTGCCGTTCTCGCGGCGACGAGCCTGCCGACGCTGCGGGCTCCGCTGATTCCGCTGCTCTACGCCAGCGTCGCGGCGATGATCTACGGAGCAGTCTTCACGATCAAGGGCGTGCGGGAAACGAGCGCGGCGGAACTGAAGCCCAGACGCGCCTTCAGCCTGCCGGCGGCACTGCTAATGGCACTGACACTTTCCGGAGTTCTCGTGCTCTCCGCCGCCCTCCGCGAGGCGTTCGGTGAAATTGGTCTGGTGATCAGCGCGGCGGTGGCAGGCCTGGCGGACACCCACTCGCCGGCCGTGGCAGCTGCCGCGCTCGCTGCCTCTGGCAAGATCAAGGCCGTCGACGCGGTCATTCCTGTTCTCGCAGCGCTGTCGACCAACACCGTTAGCAAGATCTTCGTTGCCTGGACCAGCGGCGGGCGGGGTTTCGCGCTGCGGCTGATCCCTGGACTCATCCTCGTCATGGTGGCGGCATGGGCCGGCGCGTTCGGTCCGAGCCTAGTCCACCAGATCCGCTAAGCTTCCAGGCGGCGAGGTTGGCGATTTGCTTTAAGCCATAGCCCTGAGCATGATCTTTTCGGAAAACCGGTGAGCACTTTCCGGATATCGCATTTCGGATCTGAAATCTCTTTCGGCATTGTCATTCATCGAGCGTCGGGCTGCCCGCCCTTGAAAAAATGCCCGCAGCGGCTGGTGCTCCTCGCCGCCGTTGTGCCGCAATACTCAATCCAGCCAGGAAGCCGGCCCAATTGTGTGACAGCGCGACCGGTGCCGAGCATGGATTCGCAGTTCTCCGGCCGGGGGCGTCCTTTCCGGGATTGCTGAAAATCCGGACCGCCGTCTCACATCCAATTCGATACATAATTCCATAACCAGCTGGAAATCGTGGCACCGATGTCGCCCAGCTTCAGCAGGACCGCCGCCCATACAAACGCGGAACTGATGTTTGCAAGCTGGAACGGCCAGTAAGGCATGGACAGGATCCCCGCGACGATGGGGACCGATGCTCGCAAGGGTCCGGAGAACCTCCCGACAAAGATTGCCAGCACCCCCCAGTTCTTGATGAACGCTTCGCCGCGAGGCAGCAAATGCGGATGGTACGCAAGCGGCCAGGTGCCAACAATCGACTTCTTAAACTTGGCGCCTATCCAGTACGAGAGCCAGTCACCGAATGCTGCACCGAGCGCCCCACTGATCCAGACTGGGACGAAGTCAATGGCGCTCGCCCGCATCAACGCCCCAATCGCGACTAGGGCGGCCCAGGACGGGAGGATCAGCGAAAGGAAGGCAAGAGATTCGGCGAATGCCAGAGCAAAAACGACGGGCGCTGCCCAGCTCTCGTGAACACGCACAAACTCGATGACTTGCTGCCCAATTTGCTCGACGGACATGCCTAACCTCATCACGGGGACGGGATCCATCGTGTCACACCCCCGCCCCCTGGCGCACTTCGACACCCGATGATCAGCAGCTTGGAATTCAATGCGTTGAACCAATTGCGGATCGAGGTCAAACGGTGCGAGGAACGAGTAAGGCCTGACCTGAGTGTCGAAAGATAGACCGAGATATCTGCCGCCTCACAACGGGCAAGTTGCATGTTCGGCTCTTCGGGTGCGGATCGAGCAGGAAGAGCCAACTTTGCGGCGTCGAACCCAGGCCGTCTTGCGATCGCTCTAAACGGGGTTGCTTCGGTAGTGGGGCCTTCCGGGGTCAGTACCACTCGCCGCCCACCCAGGACCGCAAACCGTCCGAATAGGTCGGTGCCAGCCAATATTAGGCGGATCACGACCTGTACAAGGAACAAAAAGAGCAGAGCGCCCCCCGATCCGCGTCGGCCGTTCTTGGCGCCATTGGTGCACGCGGCCGGAGGCGGTCTGCTCAAACCGACGCTGCCCGTGACGTTCTGGGACGCGCATTCGAGATGACTTGGCCCGTCGGCGCGATATTCTGTAGAGGCGATTTGATCGGCTTAGGTTGCGGCTGCCCCGACGGAATTCAGGCCGCGCAGAGCTTGAACCGCGGAGAAATCGTGGCCTTCAGGCCTCCGAGCTCCGAACTCTTTAGGTCTAGCTTCCATTCGTAGGCATCGAGAACGTCTTGGACGATGGCGAGCCCAAGACCGGCGCCTCCTCCTCGCTCGTCGAAGCGAGCGCCACGCTCGAGCACGCGCAGCGATAGGTGCGGTTCGATTCCTTTGCCGTCATCTTCTATCACGATGCACGGTCCTCCCTGACCGTAATCCGCTGCGATACGGACACGTCCTCTGGCATGGCGGGCCGCGTTTTCGAGCAGATTTCCGAGGACTTCGGCAAGGTCGGTCTTGTCGACGGGCACTCGCAGATCGTCCGTAATGACGGGCTCGAACGTCACGCGCGCCCCATCCGGCGTACGCGACAGCGTGGCGATGAGCGAGCGCACCAGCGGCGCGAGAGCCGTGGACGATACGGCCCCAGTTCGGAAGCGCCCGCGAACTCTGGCCCGCACCAGCTCTCGATCGACGTGGCGGCTCATCGCCTCGCCGAGCGCCTTAATATCCTCGGCAATTTCCTGCTCGCCGCGTTCGCGAAGGCGCGACGCATCAGCCGCAAGAGCAGCGAGAGGGGTTTTCAGTCCGTGCGCCAGATCAGCCGCTCGGCTGCGCGAACGTTCAATCTCGCCTTCCTGTGCATCGACGAGCGCGTTGACCTCTTCGACGAGCGGCCGGACCTCCAGCGGGACCGACGACGGTAGATGTCTGCTCCGGCCAGTTCTGATATCGGCCACTCCGCGGCGCAGTGCGGCCAGCGGTCGCAACCCAACGCCGACCTGGATCCATGTCGCTATAGCCAGAACGCAAGCGAGCAGGACGAGCGCAGTCGCAAGATCCTTGGCGAATGCGGATGTCACTGCCGAAACCCTCGCGATGTCTTCGGCGACGGCAAGCCGAACGAGGACCGGCTTGGCGACGGCCGAGAGGGTGATGGCGCGCTCAGCCACCAGCACGCGCTGATTGCCAGGCCCCGATGCTTCGTGCTGGTGAATTTCGCCCGGAGCGAGCCGATCCACCGGGAGCTTCATGGTGGAATCCCACAGGGATCGCGAACGCAGAAGCTGTCCGCGGTCATCACTCACCTGCCAGTACAGACCGGAAAGAGGATCGGCGAAGCGCGGGTCGACGGGCGTCTGCGTCAGCACCAGCTTTCCTTGCGGGTCGATATCGATGCCCGCAAGAAGCTGCTTTAGATGAACGTCGAGGCTTTGGGCGAGGGTCCGCGCGACATGCCGCTCGAAGATCAGGACGAGTGCGCCCCCCGCGATGGCGAGTGCTATCAGGATCGCTACCACTCCGCCGGCAACGAGCCGAAGCCGGAGCGAATGCCGCTTCATGCGGATCCCTCCGGCATCAGATAGCCGAACCCGCGCCGCGTTTCGATGGCATCGGCGCCCAGCTTCTTGCGAACTCGCCCGATCAGCACCTCGAGCGTGTTGGAGTCGTGCTCTTCGCCGTGACCATAGACGTTCTCATCGAGCTCCTGCTGCGAAACGACTCGGCCGCGGTTGCGAAGAAGGTGGGCAATGAGTCGGTACTCCAGCGGCGAGAGCGCTATCGGAATGCCCCGGCGGGTCACCTTCATCTGTCGTTCGTCGAGCGTAATCTCACCCGCCGTCAGGACCGAAGAGCCGTGCCCAGCGGATCGGCGAATGATCGAGCGAAGCCGCGCCAGCAGTTCCTCCATCCGGAACGGCTTGGGCAGGTAGTCATCGGCGCCAGCATCGATCCCATCGACACGCTCGGCCCAGCTTCCGCGCGCCGTCAGGATGAGGACCGGCATCTGGCGTCCGTTGGCCCGCCAACGCTTTAGCACTGCAAGGCCATCCATGCCCGGCAGACCGAGGTCGAGGATGACAGCTCCATAATCCTCGGTGTCGCCTCGAAACCAGGCGTCCTCGCCGTTCGAAACGGTTTCGACCACGTAGCCCGACGCTTCAAGAGTGCGCGATACGTCTGACGCGATCCGCGCGTCGTCCTCGACAACAAGCACGCGCATTACTTCTCCTTCGCCCGTTCAACTTCGCCGCTGCGGGCATTGACGTGGATCTCGAACAGCCGCCCCTTGTCGTCCACTACACGCAACTCGTACATCCAGGCACCTGCTTCCCGTTCGAGCTTCACACCGACGACGTCGCCGGGAAGCTTGACCCGAACGGCATTCAGGATTTCGGCAAGAGGGCGAATTTCGCCGGCTTCAACCGCCCTACGCGCCTCGTCCTGGTCTCGAGCAAAGGAAGGCGCGCCGGCGCACATGGCCACGAGGGCGGCCGCAAGGACAAGGGTACGAACTTGGCGCAGGCGTACGGTCATGAAGGAACTCATCATCCTGGAGATACGGATGCCAGATCCAACCTTACAAATCGCTGACCTACATCAACAGGAGGCCGTCAGCGCTGTTCTGGCAGATTGGCCCGCGTCGCCACCGCATGGTGCAGTGGCCACCTTCAGGAGAAGATACTATGCGCAAGATCGTAATTGTTGCCGCTGCCGCCATGACGCTCGGGGCGGCCGCCGCCGCCCAGGCCGGAAGCCTCGGCAAGCCATGCACGTCGGCCCCAGAGACCCAGTGGCTGCCGATGCAGCAGTTGCAGGCCAAGGTGGAGGCGCAGGGCTATAAGGTCCAGAAGGCCAAGATCAAGAACGCTTGCGGCGAGCTCTACACGCTCGACAAAAACGGTAACCGGGTCGAACTGTTTGTCGACCCCACGAGCGGCCAGATCATCGGCCAAATGTAACGGCCTGCGAATGCGTATCGCGAGCGACACCATCAAAGCCGGCGGCGCGATGCCGCCGGCGATGATCAAGGTGTGGGACCCATTCGTCCGGTTGTTCCACTGGTCCCTGGTCGCCAGTTTCGTAGTGGCTTACGCGACCGGCGATGAAATCGAAAAGGTACACGTGGCCGCCGGCTACACGATCGCCGGGCTGGTAGTGGCCCGCATCCTCTGGGGCTTTATCGGTCCGCGTTACGCGCGGTTCTCCAACTTCGTTCGACCTCCGGGAGAGGTGCTGCGCTATGTCCGCGCGATGCTTCTGCTGCGAGCGCCGCGTTATGTCGGTCACAATCCGGCCGGCGGAGCCATGATCATCGCTCTCCTTGCGGCCCTAATCGGCACGTGTGTGACGGGATACATGATGACCACCGACGCCTACTGGGGAACGAAATGGGTCGAACAGGTCCATGAGTTTCTCGCGAATACAACGCTGGGCCTTGTCGCGGCGCACATCCTCGGAGTTCTAGTGGCCAGCTTCGAGCACCGGGAGAATCTCCTTGCTTCGATGGTCACCGGCAAAAAAGGCACGGCGAACGGGCCTGAATTTACCAAGACAGATTGACTCCTCTCGGGCGAGACGCGAAATGGCTCTCCGCCCTAGAGCAGGCAACTTTCGGTCGTCGACGCAAACCGGCAGGATCGGCGCAGAGGTGACTTTGTGTCGAGCGGTATGGGCCCCCCGCTCGGATGCGGACCGGTGCGGGCCGGAACTCTCCGGGCTGGATAACGACGCGATGCGTGGGCGATCTCGTGCGTGGCGAATGACGGATCGAGTTATCCGGTAGCCAAGCCCTTCGCCCGCAGCGCACCATCGACTGACCGACGATCTAACTTAGCAAGCCGGGCCATTGGCTTGCAGCCCTAAGCGGTCGTGGCCCGGCTACCTTGAGTCAGATCAAGGTACGGCAAGGGTCGGCTTTCTACATTCGAGGGGCATGAAATTATGGAGAGCAAGTTGCTCGGACGCGAAGTCCTCCCGTTTCTTGCTGCCTTCGCTGCCCTCGCGGCGTCCGCGCTGCTGCTTGATGCGATCCTGCATCTACTGGGCGCCGCATGGGTCGGCCGCTACCTCGGTATTCCGGGCGTCCTACTGATCATCGCCTCTTTCGGATACTCGCTCCGCAAGCGCCAAGTGATCAAGCTTGGCAAGCCACTCGTCCTGCTGCACGCGCACGAGCGCATGGCCTGGTTGGGATCGCTTTTAATCCTGGTCCATGCTGGCGTCCACTTCACGGCGGTCCTGGCTTGGCTCGCCACCCTAGCGATGCTCATCAATGTCGCAAGCGGGCTGACAGGCAAATTCCTGCTGCAGAGGGGTCGTCGGCGACTTGAGGAGTCCAGGAAATATTACCGCGAGCAGGGTTTGGCCGCGGCTGAAATCGACGATCTGATGTATTGGGACAGTATGACCTACACGGCGATTACAAATTGGCGCGTGGTCCATCGTCCGATCGCTCTCGTCTTTGGCGTTCTAGCTTCAACTCACATCCTGAGCATCTTCCTATTCTGGGCCTGGCGATGACCCGCTGGAGCATAATCGCGACAACCGCCCTCTTGGCAGTAATCATCGCGCTCGCCTTTACCTACCCGAGTACAATGATCAGCCCAGGCCCTCTGATCGCCGCTCATGTTGAGCTTGCGGCGGACTGTTTCGCTTGCCATGCACCGTTCCGCGGACCATCCGCCCGGCGTTGCATGATTTGCCACGCTCCGGCAGACATCGGGCGACGGACAGCGAAGGGACTCCCGATTGCGCCAGCGAGCGGCAAGCCGCCCTTCCACGAGATGTTAGTCTCGCAGAGTTGCATCGCCTGTCATCTTGATCACCTCGAGCCGTTTTTCACGACCTCCAAGATGACTCGCTTCGATCATTCTCTCCTGACAGTAACTGCGCGTCATCAATGTGCAGCATGTCACAATGCGCCCGACGATAGGCTTCATCGTTCTCATACCTCCGACTGTGCCCAGTGTCACAGCGAGGACCTTTGGAAACCCGCGACATTTGACCACGGCAAATTCTTTGTTCTTGATGAACACCATCGTGCGAGCTGTACGACGTGCCACCGCAACATCAAATACGAGGAATACACCTGTTTCGGGTGCCACGAGCATCAACCGGATAGCGTGCGTGCAAAGCACGCGACGAGAGGGATTCATCGCATCGACAATTGTGTGTCGTGTCATCGAAGCCCGAATGGACAGAATAAAGATAACCGAGAAGATGATTAGAGCCGGCGACCTGCTCGATGAATTGCGGGAAGCCTGCCGGTTTCGAGCCGTCGCCGCTCTTCAATTTAGATGGGACGGGTCATTTTTGGCCCTCGTCGATGATCGGTGGGCAATGCCCGAGAAGCCGATGCGGCTTGGCCTTAAACAGACTAATCCGCTCGATGGTCGGATCGGTTGTCAATCGGCGTCCGATTTTGACCGCTTTGAGCGGCGGGCCCGTCTGCCGCTGACGCGTTCGATTCACTAGTATTTTAGGCCCTCCGATGCGACACCGATATAGTCTACCGAACCTGCAACCGATGGATCGAACAATGGCGATGCCTTCTCCTGGTTTCCTCAACGACCGACAGATGGACCTCCCCGACGATCGATCATTTACCTTTGGCCGAGCTGCTTGACCGCCTCGCGGCGGAGCCGGAGCGCGGTCTTTCGCAGGAGCAGGCCGCAGAGCGCCTTTCCCGCTATGGCTCCAATACCCTACCCATGGCTGCGCCGCGCTCAACGTGGTTGAAGTTCCTCGACCAATTCAAGAGCTTGCTCATCGTTGTATTGGCAGTTGCTGCCACTCTTGCCGCAGTGGTCGGCAATTTGAAGGACGCCGCCGTCATCATCGCGGTCGTTCTGTTCAATGCGGCGCTGGGCTTCTATCAGGAACATCGGGCCGAGCAGAGCCTCGCGGCATTGCGCGGCATGCTGCCCGTCAGGGCAAGGGTCCGCCGCAACGGGGTGATCGCTGAAGTCGTAGCTGACCGGCTCGTCCCCGGCGATATCGTTCTGCTCGAGGCGGGAGATCGGGTTCCGGCGGATGGCCGGCTCATTCAAGCCGCAAGCCTTGCCATCGATGAATCCTCCCTCACCGGCGAGTCCCTGCCGGCTCAGAAGGACGCCGGCGCGCCGGTGCCGCCCGACGCTCCCCTCGCCGAGCGTCAGAACATGGCCTTCATGAACACGCTGATGACGAGAGGACGCGGAGAGATCGTGGTGACACAGACAGCCGCATCTACCGTCATGGGCAGAATTTCGAAAGAGTTGGCGGCTGCCAGTGACGGCAAAAGCCCGTTGCAGGTCCAGCTCGACGTGCTTGGCAAACGGCTCGGTGGCATAGCACTGGTACTGGTCGGACTTCTGGGCTTCCTCGAATACCTGCGCAGCGCCGACCTTGCGCACGCTCTTCTCGACGCCATCGCATTGGCGGTCGCTGCGGTGCCGGAAGGACTGCCGGCTGTCGTCACCGTCACGCTGGCGCTCGGAATGCACCGCATGGCCCAGCAACACGCCATCGTAAAACGGCTCGCAAGCGTAGAAACGCTCGGCTCAACGACGGTTATCTGCTCGGACAAGACCGGGACGCTGACGCTCAATCAGATGACTGTGCGTGCCTTTTGTTTTCGAGGACGGCGCTTTGCGGTGTCGGGAGAAGGATATCGCAACGCGGGCGAGATCAAACCGGACGGCGGCGCCATTGATCGCGTCGATCTCGGGCCACTGCTCATTCCGCTCGCTCTGTGCAATGACAGCCAGGTGAAGGACGGACGGGTCATCGGCGACCCCATGGAAGGCGCATTATTGGTGTTGGGCGTCAAAGGCGGCTTGGACCCTGAAGCGGTGGTGCGTCAGTCTCCTCGAATAGCCGAGATCCCATTCGATGCTGCGCACAAGTTCATGGCGACCTTTCACCGCGACGGAGAGGTCATCCGTGTGCATGTCAAGGGTGCGCCGGATGTGCTCATTTCTCGATGCGATCGCCAATTGACTGCCGAAGGAGAAGCGGGATTTGGCGCAGCCGATGGATCGGAGATCGAGAGCGAGTACGCAGTGCTGGCGACACGCGGATTGCGCGGCCTGCTGATCGCCTCGCGCAGCGTTCCTCTGTCGGAATTCGATCCGAACGGCGATCTGCACCGGTTTGTCTCGGGCCTGACCTTTGTCGGGCTGATCGGCCTCATGGATCCTCCTCGTCCGGAAGCCAAGGACGCCATTGCACGATGCAAGATTGCGGGGATCCGAGTGAAGATGATCACTGGCGATCACAGAGATACGGCGCTGGCGGTCGCAAGAGAGCTCGGCCTTGAGGGCAGCGCAATCACCGGAGTTGAGGTGGAGGCCATGGATGCCTTGGACCTCGCCGAGGGCATAGAGGACATCGCCGTGTTCGCGCGCGTCGCCCCTGAGCACAAGGTCAAAATCGTCCGTGCGCTGCAGGCCAAGGGACACGTCGTCGCCATGACGGGCGACGGTGTCAACGACGCGCCTGCGCTCAAGACTGCCGACATCGGCGTTGCCATGGGCATCAGCGGTACGGCGGTCAGCAAGGAAGCAGCCAGCATGGTGCTGACCGACGACAATTTTGCGACCATCGTGAGCGCTATTCGGCAAGGCCGCGCGCTTTATGACAACATCATCAAGTTCATCCGCTTCCAGTTGTCGACGACAATCGGCGCCATCCTGACCGTGTTCTTTGCCCCGCTCGCCGGGATGCCGGAGCCCTTCACGCCGCTCCAGATCCTATGGGTTGCCATGATCATGGACGGACCACCTGCGGTCTCACTAGCTCTCGATGCGCCACGGCCCGGCCTGATGACCGAAGTACCTCGTCCGCGCGATGTGCCGTTGCTGACTTTTCCCAGGCTCGTCAAAATCATCGCGTTTGGTCTGACCATGATGGCTGGCACGCTGCTCGTGCTCCACTATGGCCTGCAGACAGGCAGCGAGGCGCGCGCGCTCACGCTTGCCTTCACGACGTTCGTGCTTTTCCAGTTCTTCAATGCCTTCAATGCCCGCGTCGAGGAGGGCTCTGCCTTCAATCGCCGCATTTTCGACAATCCGATGCTTTGGTGGTCCCTATCCGCGGTCCTCGGCCTGCAAGTCATCGTCGTGAATTGGGGGCCCGCGCAGCAGTTGTTCAACGTCACGGGCCTCAGCATACGAGATTGGATGTTGGCAGCATGTGTCGCCTCGTCCGTGCTGCTTTTCGAGGAGGCGCGCAAACTTGGAGGCCGCGTTTTGCGCTCAATCGGACTCATCTAATTTGCAATCAACGCAACCAAACCTGAGTTGATCTAGGTCAATTCGGACCAGAGTCTTTCATAGCGATATTAGTTAGCTTGGCCGAGGAACATTGCGGTCAGTCGATTTGGCCTCGACTTGGAGACGGACGATGAGCTTTCAGGAAATTATGGTCTGCTTGGACCCTCACGACCTCGACGCAGGTCGAGCACACCTCGGAGTTCTCTGTTCAACTGAGCTCATTGGTTAAGGCGCGTCTTTGTGGGCTCATCATCGACGACCAGATTCCCGAGCCGGCCATTTTCGCTGTTACCGAGCACCTGATCCGCGAAGAAAGTGAATATCAGACTGCGGCCAAGCGAGCACAGGAGATATTCCAGGCAGCGACCAAGCAAGGCGGCACCCAGTCGGACACAATGTTCAAGCCATTTACCCAGGCTGAACTGCCAGCCATCATCGCAGAATCCGCACGTCTTTATGACTGCTCGATCGTGCCAGCGATGAATGCGACCAGCGAGTTGGGCACCCTCGATGACTCCGGATCGCACCGGCTTCGCGGAGCCGGCAATTGCGACTTACCGATAAAGTTTGTAGCAATGTCCGCCACCCTTGGCCTTCAGACTGGCACGACACTCGCCCATTGTCTTGAATGTACACTCGGGTTTTTCAGCTGCGGCGCCTCTCAGGTTGGGCGCAATACGCAGGAGCCGTCGCCGCGATAGCATACGCAGGCGTACCCGAACAGGGCGATGAGACCAGGATTCCCATCACTAGTGCTGCCTTTGTGCATCGTTTTCCTCCTTGATTTTCTCAGTATCTCTACAGACTGCCAGACTGATGCCCAATTCATTTTGATTTAGCGCAAAGCCGGCGCGTTTTCCGAGAGTCTCGCTTCAAGTTCATACCGTCGCAGGATCGCCATGCGATCCACCAGACGAGACTCGGTCTCCGCCGCGACGAATGGCCGCGGGATTTCCTTGTCGATCGAGGCCCTTGCGGTGGATCAAGGCTCAGATTGCGCCTGATGACACTTTATCGTGGTCTGAGTTGATGTGAGGGAGGAGACGAAATGGCCGTCAAGGATATCCTTCTTGCGCTCACGACCTATCCGCAGCCGACGCCGATCTCTGCGGTAGACGAAGCCATCGATTTCGCCGCGGCCGTTGGAGCCCGAATTTCGGCCGTTGCTTGTGAGGTCAGATATCAGATCCCGAGGAACCTTCTCGGCAATGCATTGCTCGACGTTCCGGCGATGGCCGCCGCCGAGGCCAAGAAGAGTTCAACTAACGCAGAAAACTCTTCTGGTCGCATTCCAAGACGCTGCGGAGAAGCGCGGAGTTTTCCAAGAGCGGATACTGGAGCATTGTCTGACGTCGGAGGTTTCCGACGTGCTCATCGAACATGCCCGTCTTCGAGATCTTACGATTGTGCCCGTGCCGGAGGATGAGTGTTTTGAGCAATGGTACGCCGAGTCGATCATATTCGGATCTGGACGTCCCACCCTCATCTTACCGCCGACACCGAAACGCGCCGGCGCATTCGCAATAGATACTGTGGTCGTGGCTTGGGACTTCAGCCGGCCTGCAGCCCGGGCCGTCGCAGATGCTCTTCCGATATTGCAAAAGGCGAAGCGTGTATGCGTCGTAACAGTCACCAATGAGAAGGTTATTGATACAAGTCGGTCCGGGGCGGAGCTCGCCAAGCATTTGGCGCGCCATGGTGTAGACGTCGTCCTGGACACCGTCGACGCTGCAGGTCGCAGCATTGACGCGGCTCTCGACTCTTATATTGCGTCGCGCAACGCGGATATTCTCGTCATGGGGGCGTTTGGACACACCCGTATTCGAGATTTCATTTTGGGAGGGGCAACCAAGAGCTTTCTTGCGCGGCCGCCGCTGCCGGTTTTTCTCTCGCACTAATTGGATGCCCGGCATCTTCGCCCGGCACTGGCCTCCATCCGTTGCGCCTGCGGCGCCGGATTTGATCACGCACGCCGACCGAAGAAGAGGATCGCGCCAATCGGGAGGACGAAACCAAGCACCGCCGCCGTAATCAACAGCGGACCAAGCTCCGAGTAGTCGCCACGCTGCACGACGAAAATGTGATTGAGATATTTGGTCTGCAGTTGGCCTGCGACAAGCGCTAAATTCATCAGCGAGGCCATGAGGGCGAACCAGGTCGCACGATGGCCTGCCGGCGCGTAAAACGCGATCAGCGTGAGCAGGGGGATCATGCTGAGCTGCGCGAAGGGCGAGGCGGCGGCCGCATCAATTACAGCGATCGCGCGGGCGCCGAACCCGAATGTCTCCTCTGTCCAGTGATGAAGGCCAAAGAACAGGCTGATATTGGGCAGCGACAAGATTGCTCCGGCGACGGCAAGCCAGAATAACACCTTGGTCACGGAATACTCCGTCAGTTGCTTGCTGAAGGTCCACATCGCGACAATGGCGATGATGGCCGCGGTCTGACGAAGGCTGCCATAGAAGGCCTCATCGAACTTGAGCACGTCGAGCGTCCACCAGAAATAGCCGTCTCCGACGGATGGCGTGGCGCGGAATGCGAAGATGATGATGCTCGCGAATAGAATGGCGCGCCTGGTCTTCGCGTCGAGTTCGCGGGTCACGAAGAACAACATCGTGCAAATTACCAGCATCGACAGGACGAAGACCAACTCCTGCGCAAATGGCAGACCGCCGAGGGCGACAGCAAGGACGATGAGCCCAAAGCCGATGCCGCCGCCGAGAATGCGCCAGTCGAGCGGCCGTCGCTCACTCGATTCCGATCGGATCAACAGCACGCCCAAAGCCGAGATGGCGGGAATGACGAGGCCGAAAAGAAATACCGTTTCACGGGCGAAGAACTGGGCGAGCCATCCGGATAGTCCTGCCACCGCAAGAATTCCGATGCCGAGCGCAAGGCGGCCGAGGACCTGAACCATGCCCAGCTCGGTTCGGATCTCGTCCTCCGGGCGGGCATTCCCGGCCAGGTCCACGCGGGAGACAACCTCGGTAGACATCGCGTCCGCAACGACGTCCTGGATCACGGTCCCGACCACGATCAGCATCGCACCGAGGATGTAGAGGCGGTCGGCCCGCGCGAACACGATCCATCCGCCGGCCGTACCGGCCAGCGTGAGCAACCCGCAGGCGGTAAGAAGCGGCCCCGATCAAGATGTAGGACCGCCGCTGCGAGCCGAAGATCGGAACGCTGTCGACGAGCTGGCCGAACACCATTTTCACCGTCCACGGCAAGCTAAGCCAGACGCCTATTCCGGCAAGCTCCGCCGGGGTGAGAGTCAGACGCTCCTTGATCCACATGTCGCGGCTCACGTCGATGATACCGAGGGCGCCGTAGGCAAAATAGACCATCAGCAGCGGCAGGTAGGTGCGGCGGAAGCCGAGGATCGGTCGCATGAGGCTGGGCAACCGTGCCGTAGCAGCCTCGACGATCGTTTCCCGCAGCGTCCCGCGCGCCTGTGGCCCGTCCGTGAGTTGGCTCATGAAGATGAGTTCCTTGACGCGAATCAAATACGCTCGCGAATAAGAATGTAGTGGAAAGACAAGCGTCGCCACCTGCCGGTCGGCACCTCCAGGGACGCGCGAGGTGATACTGATGGACTGGCGGCTCACGCCGCCGCGCGCCGGCGACGCGCGCGGATACAATTTGCGCCGGTTTTCGACGTCTTGCCCCGAACTATGGCATACATTAGCTGCTATCATTCATGAGGCAGCCCGGCTGGACCGACCGAGGAGAACGTTGAATGTCTGTCCAGTCTGTAGCAACGCGGAACGCGTCGCCGCGCCTTGTTCGCTCACTCACGCTGACGCACGCGGTGCTCTATGGACTTGGCGTAACCATCGGAGCCGGCATCTACGTTCTTGTCGGTCTCGCCGCGGGGCGCAGCGGCATGCATGCGCCGCTTGCCTTCATGGGTGCGGCACTCGTCATGGCCTTCAGTGCGGCATCGTTTGCCGAATTGGGAACGCGCATGCCGGTGAGTGCCAGCGAGGCGGCCTACGTGCAAGCCGCGTTCAGGCTTGATTGGCTCAGTCTCGGTGTCGGGCTTCTCGTGGTCACGACGGCAATAGTCTCGGCCGCGACGATCAGCGTCGGTAGCGCAGGCTATGTTGCGGTGTTTCTGCCCGTTCCCGCGCCGTGGATAATTTCCGGGGTAGTTCTTGCGATGGGCGTCGTGGCATGTCTCGCCACGGTTCAGTCGGTCACTTTCGCCGGAGTCATGACGCTCATCGAAGTGGGCGGCCTCGTGCTGATCATCGTTGCCGGCCTCGGTCACGGGACCGACGTTGTCACCCGCCTTCCGGAGATTTGGCCTTCTGCCGGCGATACGACGGCCTGGATCGGAATAGCCGGAACGGCGCTCACAGCCGTCTTTGCCTTCATCGGCTTCGAGCATCTCGTAAACGTTGCGGAAGAGATGAAGGAACCAAGTCGTACCCTGCCGCGCGCATTGTTCCTGACGCTGGGCTTGACCGCGCTTATTTACGGACTGGTTGTGTGGATTGCGGTGACAGCGGTGCCTCCGCAGGAGCTCGCCCGCTCTTCGGCGCCCCTTGCGCTTGTCTTCGAACGGCTCACGGGCTTGCCGCTCGTTACCATGAGCGCAATCGCTATTGTAGCGACGCTTAACGGCATCATCGTGCACATGATCATGATTGCCCGGGTGATCTATGGCCTGGCCGATCAAGGCAGCCTGCCGAAGGCCCTTACACGGCTGAACCCGGTGACGCACACGCCTCTTCTGGCGACCGCGATCGGCGTCGGCGCAATTCTCGTGCTTGCGCTGGCCGTTCCGCTCGCGGGCCTCGCCGATCTGACGGCGGGCTTCACACTTGTGATTTTCGCGGTCGTGAACCTCGCGCTGATCCGGATTAAAAGCAGGAATGAAGCCCCGCCATTGGGAACGTTCATTTGTCCGCGGTGGGTACCGTTTGCAGGCCTTGTTTCCAGTGTCCTGCTTCTCGTAGTCGACCTGATCGTATGATGAACCGCTGTCAGCCGGCGGCTCTGAATTTCATACATTATGACCCCACGTCTCGCTGGAGTCTCAGGTCGCATTTTGTCAGCGCTCGCTTCGCGAAGCACCTGTAGTCGACTTCAGACCTCTGACTATCAAAGGTTGCAGCTGGTTCAAAATGGTCTGCCGCCTGTGTACCACCAACGCCATCGGGCCGCGGGGGAGAGTACAGCTCGCTCAAGAAGCTATAACTTCTAGGGTTTTGCTCGGGCGAGCCACAGGGAGGGATTGCCACGCTGGCCACAGAAACCCAATAAAATCAGGCATTTCTTGCAAGCCCGAGGACGCCGTCCCGAAGTCGATGGGATTTGCTCCACCCATTGCGCAATATTGATTACTGTGAATAAGCGTCGAAAAGTGCCCCCTCCATCGCTGGGTGGATCAATAGCTTAGCGTGCCGATCGGCTTCGGGACCCCACGCCGATTCACAGACAAAGAGCCAGATCGGGTCCTGGCTGCTAGCTAGACGATCACTGAATGGAGTCCGGATGCATCTTTTGCACGACGCAATCGATCGCGAATCTCTGACGATCTGAGCGTCCGGGCCACCAAGGCAAGCGCACCAAGCTGCCCGTTCTCCGCGTTCGCAGGCAGTAGGAGCACAAACACAATATCCACGGCTTGCCCGTCGATCGCATCGAATTCGATCGGTACTTTCAATTTTGCCATTAGTCCGAACGGTCGTTGCAAATCCGGCAGCCGGGCATGCGGAATGGCTACGCCGCCGCCTATTCCCGTCGATCCCAGTTCCTCCCGCTTGAGAAGGTACGGGGCAACCTGATCGACACCCAAGCCTAGACTGACTGCCGCCTTGGCCGCCAGTTCCTGCAACAGCAGGCGCTTGTTCGAGGCCCGAACGTCGATCAGAACGTCCGCTGGCGAAAGCAGGTCGGAGATTTTCATGGCCACTCCAGGGAGGCGAATTGTAGAAAGCATTGATTAGGTCTCGATAGCGGGTTTGGCGTCCTCATCCGGAGCGCGCAGCCGATAGCCGATTCCTGTCTCGGTCAGCACGAATTGCGGACGTTCCGGGTCGGCCTCAATCTTTTGCCTGAGCTGCCGCACATAGACCCGAAGGAACTGCGCATCCGTCGATTGATCCCAGAGCTCGCCGAGCAAAAATCTGTGGGTCAGCACCTTGCCGGCGTGCTGTACCAACACGCGCAGCAATTCGTACTCTTTGGGTGACAGCTTGACATCCCTGTCGCCCACTTTGACGATGCGGCGCACCAGATCGACGGAGAGATCGCCTGATCGAAACACCGGGCGTTCGCCGTGGACCTGCAATTGATGCCTCAATGCTGCACGTATACGGGCCAGCAGTTCATCCATTCCGAACGGTTTGGTGAGGTAGTCGTCGGCACCGAGATCGAGCGCCTGAACTTTTCCCGCCTCGTCGCCGCGGCTCGACAACACCACGATCGGCACGCTGTCATTGCGGCCACGGATCATGCGCAGCAATTCATGGCCCTGGATATCCGGCAGGCCGAGATCGAGAATGATCAGCGCCGGGTTCTGCGCCAGCAGTTCCAGCGCGATCTTGCCGTTGGAGGCTTCCAGGGCCTCGTAGCCCTGCGTGCTCAACCCCATCCGCAATAATTTGCGGATCGGCGGCTCGTCGTCGATGACCAGGACCTTGATCGGGGTGGCGCTCATGCGGCGGTGTCCAGAGCTTTGGCGTCCGCCGGAATCGGCAGGCGGATGGTCAGCACGGCGCCGCTCCGGTCGGTGCGATTCGCCGCCGCAATCGTTCCATACATCGCCTCGACAAAGCCGCGAGCAATCGCAAGCCCCAATCCGGTGCCGGGGCGCACATGGTCGCCCTTTTGCGCGCGATAGAATTTGTCAAATACACTCTCCAGTTCTGCCGGCGGAATGCCTCCCCCCTCGTCCAGGATCTGCAGGCATACCGACTTCTGGTCCCGCCAACCAAGGACGGATATCGTCGTGCCGTTCGGAGAGTACTTGGCGGCATTATCGAGGAGATTGAAAAGCGCCTGTTCAAACAGCACGGCGTCGAGATTCAGCATGGGCAAATCCGGCGCAAGCTTAAGCTCAACTCGGTGTTGCGCCAATATCTTGCCGGCACGACCCAGCGCGCTGCCGACAATTTCACTGAGATCGTGAGGCGCGCTGTTGGGAGCGATGGCGCCGGATTCCAGCCTGGTCATGTCGAGCAGGTTGGCGATGAACCGGTTGAGCCGTTCGGATTCGTCGATCACGGTTGCCAGCAAGTCCCGCTTTTGCGGCATCGGTCAGGCCGCTGTCGAGGTCCCGCATCGTGGAGGCAGCGCCGAGCACCGAAGCCAAGCGGCGTCTTGAGATCGTGCGAGATCGAGGTCAGGAGCGCCGAGCGCAAGCGGTCCGATTCCACGGTGCGCTTGACGCGATCCATGTCTTCGACCAGCAGCACCCGCTCGATCGCCAGCGCGCCCTGATCCACCAGCGCGTCGAGCAGACGGCGCTGGTCCGGCGTGAGCAGCGGACCTGTCTTGTCGTCGTCGATGCCGATGACACCGATCGGCCCGCGCCCGGTTCGCATCGGCAGGAACAGGCGCCTGGCGCCCGGCAGCGTATCGGAGCCGCGCCCGGCCGCACGATCATTGCCCCACGCCCAGTTCGCGGCGGCGAGATCGGCCTTGTCGAGTTGATCTTCGGGCGGGTAACCGGCCTTGACGGTCAGGACGCCGTCCTCCGGCAACAGCAACACCACGCGCACCTTCAGCATCAACGCGGTTTGGTAGGCGGTCGCCCACAATACATCGTCGAGCGTCGCGGTGCCGGCGAGCTTGCGGCTGAAGGCGTAAAGCGATTCGGTGGTCCGCACCCTGCCGATCGCGGAGTCGGCCTGGGTGCGCACGCGCGCCGCGACATTGGAAACCAGCATGCGCGATCAGCATGAAGAAGAAAAAGGCCGCAATATTGGTCGGATCGGTGATCGTGAAGGTATAGACCGGCGGCAAAAAGAAGAAATTGTAGCACAGCGACGCCGCGACGCTGGCCAGCAGCGACGGCCACAGGCCATAGCGAACCGCTACGCTCACCACGGCCGTGAGAAACACCAGATCGACATTCTCGATGCCAAATATCGGCTGGATCAGTTCGCCGGCGCCGAGGCCGATGGCCACGATCAGCAGCGCCATCAGATATGGTCGCGGATCGAACGGCTCGGGCCGTTCCGCCGCGCGCACGGTCTTTTTCGGAACGGGGTCGGCCGCGAGTTCTTCGCCGGCGATGACGTTGACGCTGATATTGCCGGCGCGCCGCACCAGGTCCTGCACCACCGAGCCGCGCCTGAGCTCGAACCACCAGGAACGCGTCGATTTGCCGATGATGATCTGGGTCACGTTGTTGGCATGCGCAAAGCTGATGACATCGTCGGCAATGCGGCGGCCGACGCCGGGAATGGTGAGCGCCTCGCCGCCCAGCGCCTCGGCCAGCCGCAGCGTGTCGGCAAGCCGGTCGCGCTGCTCGTCGGTCAATTGCAGGCTGCGCCGCGTCTCGATGCTGATGGCGGTCCAGGGCGCGTGCAGCCGGTCCGCCAGCCGCTTGGTGTAGCGCACGAGCCCCGCCGCCCGCGGATCCTCGCTGATGCAAACCAGGATACGCTCGCCGGCGGCCCAGGGGCCGGCGATGGCGTTGGCCTGCATATGTGTAAGAAGCTGTTCGTCGACGCGCTCGGCGGTCCGCCGCAACGCCAGCTCGCGCAGCGCGGTCAGATTGCCCGGCGAAAAATAATGCTCGAGCGCGCGCTCGGCCTGTTTGGGGACGTAGACCTTGCCTTCCTTCAGCCGCTGGATCAGGTCGTCCGGCGTGAGGTCGATCAGTTCGATCGCGTCGGCGCGGTCGAACACCGAATCCGGCACGGTCTCGCGCACCCGCACATGCGTGATCTGCGCGACCACGTCGTTGAGGCTCTCGATATGCTGGATGTTGACCGCGGTGTAGACGTCGATGCCGCGGCGAGAGCAGTTCCTCGACGTCGAGATAGCGCTTGGGATGGCGGCTGCCGGGCGCGTTGGTGTGGGCGAGTTCATCGACCAGCGCGATCTGCGGATGACGCGCGATCAGCGCGTCGAGATCCATCTCCTCGATCGTCTGATCCTTGTAATCGATTCTTTTGCGCGGGAGAACTTCGAGGCCCTCCAGCAGCGCTTCGGTCTCCGCCCGTCCGTGGGTTTCGACCACGCCGACCACGACATCGGCGCCGGCCTTGACCTTGGCATGCGCGCTCTGCAGCATTTCGTAGGTCTTGCCGACGCCGGGGGCGGCGCCGACGAAGATCTTGAGCCGGCCGGCTTGGGCGTTCTCGCGCCGTGCGGCTTCCAGCAGCGCATCCGGCAAGGGTCTCTTTTCAGGGTCGCGGCGTTGATTTGCCATTCGGCAATATAGTCCTCACGCCTGATACCGCCTAGCTAGGTGGCCCTATTTGGATGCAGCCGCGTCCAAAGCCAGATTCAGCGCCAGCACATTGACCCGCGGTTCGCCGAGCAATCCGGCAAAGCGGCCTTTCGTGTTCTCCGTGACCATGGCTCGGACGCGATCTTCCGGCATATTGCGCGCCTTGGCGACACGCGGCACCTGGAATTGCGCGGCTTCCGGCGAGATATCGGGATCGAGACCGCTGGCGGACGTGGTGACGAGGTCCATCGGAACGGGCACGGACGGATTCTCGGCTTTCAGCTTGTCGACGTCTTCCTTGACCCGGTCGTTCAGCGCCTTGCTGGTCGGGCCGAGGTTGGAGCCGCCCGAATTGGCCGCATTGTAGGGCGCCGAAACCGTCTTGGTGGCATCGGCCGGGTCCGGCGCCGAGGTCGCCGAGGGCCGGCCATGGAAGTATTTGTCGTCCTTGAACTCCTGCCCGATCAGGGCGGAGCCGACCACCTTGCCGTCCCGCTCGATCAGGCTGCCTTGCGCCTGCTTCGGGAAGATCACGCCCGCGATCGCGGTCATGGCCAGCGGATAGGCCAGCCCCGTGATCAGCGTCAGCACGACCAGCGACCAGGATGGCGGGGCGAATTTCTTTCAACATGGGAAGTCTCCTCAGGCCAGATGCAAGGCGGCGACGATGAGGTCGATCGCCTTGATGCCGATAAAGGGAATGATGATGCCGCCGAGGCCGTAGATCAGCAGGTTGCGGCGCAGCAGCGCGCCGGCCCCGATGGCGCGGTAGGCCACGCCCTTCAGCGCCAGCGGGATCAGCGCGATGATGATCAGCGCGTTGAAGATGATCGCCGACAGGATGGCGCTCTGCGGGCTCGCCAGGTGCATGACGTTGAGCACGGCGAGCTGCGGATAGAACGCCAGGAACATCGCCGGGATGATGGCGAAATACTTCGCGACGTCGTTGGCGATCGAGAACGTGGTCAGCGCGCCGCGGGTCATCAGCAGCTGCTTGCCGATCTCGACGATCTCGATCAGCTTGGTCGGGTCGGAGTCGAGGTCGACCATGTTGCCGGCCTCGCGCGCGGCCTGCGTGCCGGTGTTCATCGCCACGCCGACGTCGGCCTGCGCGAGCGCCGGCGCGTCGTTGGTGCCGTCGCCGCACATCGCGACCAGCTTGCCCTTGGCCTGCTCGTCGCGGATCAGCTTCAGCTTGTCCTCGGGCGTCGCCTGGGCGAGGAAATCGTCGACCCCGGCTTCGGCGGCGATCGCCGCGGCGGTCAGCGGGTTGTCGCCGGTGATCATCACGGTGCGGATGCCCATGCGGCGCAGTTCGGCGAAGCGCTCGCGGATGCCGCCCTTGACGATGTCCTTGAGCTGCACGACGCCGAGCAGGCGGCCGTCCTTGGCGACCGCGAGCGGCGTGCCGCCGGCCTTGGCGATTTCGTCAGAGATCGCCTGGATTTCCGCGCGGCGTCGGAGATGGCACCGGACTGGATCGCACGAACGGTGTTGCCTGAGGCGATCGTCGCGTGGGCTCCGCCACCGATGTAGTTGAGGATCGCATCGACCGCGCCCTTGCGGACTGACGATGCGCCGGCATCGACGCCGCTCATACGGGTCTGCGCGGTGAACGGGATGAAGGTGGCGGCGAGCTCCGTCATGTCGCGGCCGCGGATGCCGTATTTTTCCTTCGCCAGCACGACGATCGAGCGGCCTTCGGGCGTTTCGTCCGCCAGTGAGGCCAGCTGCGCCGCGTCGGCCAGTTCCGGTCGCTGACGCCGCGGACGGGCCGAAACTCGGTCGCCTGCCGGTTGCCGAGCGTGATCGTGCCGGTCTTGTCGAGCAGCAGGGTATCGACGTCGCCCGCGGCCTCGACCGCGCGGCCCGACATCGCCAGCACGTTGAAGCGCACCAGCCGGTCCATGCCGGCGATGCCGATCGCCGACAGCAGCGCGCCGATGGTCGTCGGGATCAGCGTGACGAACAGCGCCACGAGGATGACGACCGAGATCTGGCCGCCGGCATAGGCGGCAAAGCTCGGAATTGTCACGATCGCGAACACGAAGATGATCGTCAGGCCGGCGAGCAGGATATTGAGCGCGATCTCGTTCGGCGTCTTCTGCCGCTCGGCGCCCTCGACCAGCGCGATCATGCGGTCGAGGAAGGTCGAGCCCTGGGCCGCGGTGATGCGGACGCGGATCCAGTCGGAAAGCACCCGGGTGCCGCCGGTCACCGCCGAGCGGTCGCCGCCGGATTCGCGGATCACCGGCGCGGATTCGCCGGTGATCGCCGCCTCGTTGACCGAGGCGACGCCTTCGATCACTTCGCCGTCGGACGGAATGAGGTCGCCGGCTTCGACCAGAACGATATCGCCGACCTTGAGGCTGGTGCCGGACACGAGGCGATAGGCCTTGTCCGGCCGGTCAGCAGCTTGGCCTGGCTCTCGGTGCGGGTCTCCCGCAGCGAGGCGGCCTGCGCCTTGCCGCGGCCTTCGGCGACCGCTTCGGCGAAAGTTGGCGAACAGCACCGTGAACCAGAGCCAGAGGATGATCTGGAAGGTGAAGCCGAGGCTCGCGCCGCCGGTCACCAGATCGCGCAGGAAGATCACGTGGTCAGCGCGGCCACGACTTCGATCATGAACATCACCGGATTCTTGATCATCACCCGCGGATCGAGCTTGGCGAATGCCGAGCCGATCGCCGGCAGCACGATCTTCGGATCGAGCATCGCGGAAACCGGGATCCGCTTGTGCAGTCTTTTGGACGACTTCCATGGACGTAACTCCGAAATGAGCTCGATCAGAACAGGGTGTTGGCGTTGCCGCGAGATGCTCGACGATCGGACCGAGCGCGAGGCCGGGAAGAAGGTGAGACCGCCGACGATCAGGATGACGCCGACGACCAGGCCGACGAACAGGCCGCCGGTGGTCGGCAGCGAGCCGCCGACGGCGGGATCGACTTCTTGCCGGCGAGCGAGCCGGCGATCGCCATCGCCGGCACGATCATGAAGAAGCGGCCGACGAACATCGCCACAGCACCGGTGACGTTGTAGAAGAAGATGTTGCCGGTGAGCCCGGCGAAGGCCGAGCCGTTGTTGCCGGTCCGCGAGCTGTAGGCATAGAGGATCTCGGAAAAGCCGTGCGGGCCCGCATTGGCCATCGAGGAGACCGCCGTCGGATAGACCACGGCGATCGCGGTCCAGCCCAGGATCATCAGCGGCAGCACCAGGATGGCGAGCATCGCCATCTTGACCTCGCGCGCCTCGATCTTCTTGCCGACATATTCCGGGGTGCGGCCGACCATCAGGCCGGCGACGAAGATCGCGAGGACGACGAACAGCAGGATGCCGTAGATGCCGGCGCCGACGCCGCCGACGATGATCTCGCCGAGCTGGATGTTGATCAGCGGGATCATGCCGCCGAGCGCGGTGAAGCTGTCATGCATGGCGTTGACCGCGCCGCAGGAGGCCGCCGTGGTGATGACCGCGAACAGCGCGGAGGCGACGATGCCGAAGCGGACTTCCTTGCCTTCCATGTTGCCGCCGGTGAGCCCGAGCGCATCGAGCGCGGTGGTGCCGCCCGCTTCCGCCCAGTAGGTGACGGCGACGCCGGCCAGGAACAGCACGCCCATCACGGCGAGGATCGCCCAGCCCTGGCGCTGGTTGCCGACCATGCGGCCGAACACATTGGTCAGCGCCGCGCCGAGCGCGAAGATCGAGAGCATCTGGACGAAGTTCGAGAGCGCCGTCGGGTTCTCGAACGGATGCGCGGAGTTGGCGTTGAAGAAGCCGCCGCCATTGGTGCCGAGCATCTTGATGGCGACCTGCGAGGCGACCGGCCCGACCGCGATGGTCTGCTTGGCGCCTTCGAGCGTCGTGGCGTCGACATAAGCGCCGAGCGTCTGCGGCACGCCCTGCCAGACCAGGAACAGCGTGTAGACGACGCAGATCGGCAGCAGCACATAGAGCGTGCAGCGGGTCAGATCGACCCAGAAATTGCCGATGGTGCGCATCGAGGACCGCGCGAAGCCGCGGATCAGGGCCACGGCGAGCGCGATGCCGGTGGCGGCCGACAGGAAGTTCTGGTGCGTCAGCCCGAGCATCTGCACGAGATAGGACAGCGTGCTTTCGCCGCCGTAGCTCTGCCAGTTGGTGTTGGTGATGAAGCTGATCGCGGTGTTGAAGGACAGGTCCTCGGCGACCGCGGATTGTTCCGCGGGTTGAACGGCAGCATGGCCTGCAGCCGCATCACCCCGTAGATGATGAGGAAGCCGCCGACATGAAACAACAGCATGGCGACGGTATAGGTCAGCCAGTGCTGCTCGCGCTTCTCGTCGACGCCGCCGACCCAGTAAAGCGCGGCCTCGACCGGCCGCAGGATCGGGGACAGGAAGGTACGCTCGCCGTTGAACACGCGGGTCATGTACCAGCCGAGCGGCTTGGCCAGCGCGATGATGATGGCGCAGTACAGAAGAATTTGAATCCAGCCAATGACGGTCATGGTCGTCTGCCTTCAAGGTTTGCGTGTGATTTTTGCGGGAATCGGTTGTGGCCCCGGACCGGATCCGAGGCCGCCTCTTTCGGCGGTCAGAACCGCTCGGGTCGCAGCAGGGCGTAGGT
>CAWAXR010000012.1:0-71902 GCA_963786045.1 uncultured Alphaproteobacteria bacterium
ACTAAACTCAGTTTGTCCCGGGGGCTTGACCCGGGCATCCATCGAACCAAAAGCGGCGGGCGAAAGCCCGCCGTTTTTGTTTTCCTCGATCAAGGTTGGCCTCGCTGCGTGACTGCGAATTTAGCCGAGTCCAAAATGACGATTACTCCATACCGAAGTATTAAAAACTGGTAGTGGGCCAGAGCGAAGAGCGTCGAGAAAATTTTCCCGTCCCTTGGTGTATTCTTCACCGAGATCTCCGCTGATGTTGCG
Source organism: uncultured Alphaproteobacteria bacterium (assembly GCA_963786045.1). Taxonomy (GTDB): domain Bacteria; phylum Pseudomonadota; class Alphaproteobacteria; order Rhizobiales; family Xanthobacteraceae; genus Bradyrhizobium. The sequence goes on from CAWAXR010000012.1 coordinate 253, forward strand.
CAATTGCGTACTGGCAAATGTAAACGCTTGTTCTGTAGCGGCTTCAGAAGCTGCTAGGAAAACCCAACTAAAGATTTGAAGGCGAGAAATAGCAACTTGATCTTCGGCATGCGAAGCTATCTCACGCAAAAACGCGGCAATTGGGATGTCACCGCGCAAGAACGTTCTGTATTGCGAAATTATGCCCGAATAGCCCACTCTCGCTGACTTATCGGATCAGTAGGGTTTATGATTCGGAACAGTACAGATGGCGTTCTATCGCGCCGCATATGGAGCAGGTCTGCTGCTCGTAAGATAATTGCGCAATACTGAATATTTGCCGTTTCCGGGTCAGTAGCACCGTAGGGCTGCACGAGCTTATACTTGCTCAAGTCATCAAGGTCATCGAGATGATGGCTTTCGGCAATCAGAGCAAGATCGCGCCGAAGGGTAGGGTCTAAATTTGCGAGTATCCTTTGCACTTCGCCTGCCGCAGCGTTCGCAACACCTAGCTCCGGTCCCAAGTCCCCCTCAATCCATTGGCGAACCCTTTTTGCATGATTGAATCGGACAAACTCCTGATAGAGAAATATGTCGCGGTCCTCGGGCGGAAGTTCGTCGATCTTGGCCTGATAGTCGTCCGATCGCGGGCCGGTAAAGAGGACGTCTTTACAAAAATCGCTAAAGCCAGATTGTTCGCGCGTAGCGTATTCATCTCTCGTAACGAGCATACCCATGTCATGAAAATAGATGGACAATGTGATTAGGAACCAATCGGCATCCGTCATGACCTTCTTAAGAATCGTCATCATCCACGAGCCACTCGGCTAACCTGATAACTTCGTCGATATGCGAAATGTCGTGTTTAGAATACTCTGCGAAAAAGCCGTGACGGCCGATTTGGGAAAGCAATTCTGTGGTGGTGCGCTTTATCTCGGACAGACTTACGCCGAAACCCTCATATTTGGTCGCTGCCTGCGCGCGACTTTCGGCGTAAGAGCTAAGGGTCGGATCGGCCATGCTGACTCCATGCGGTAGGTTACTTGCTTCAAAATCAAGGTTTCGAGATGTCCTGCTCTCTATGACAACGTAGAGTATATTTTTCATCCTTCTTCAATCGCGGGCAGCGCCTTGTTGGTGATTTTTTCGGCACCTCAACGGAATTGCATGTTGCGGCGCAAAGGAATGGCAAGCAGTTTGTCTACTAGCTGTCCTATGGTCTGCCTCTTGCCCTTCCGCGCCGTGGTAGGATCCTTCTGAGCCAGTACTCGGCGGAGGCACTCGGCCGGCATCGTGCAAGGCGCGGGGTCTGAGTGGCGGAGGATACGGGTGTGCTAGCTGAGATGGCGCAAACGGGCCGTCTACGCACTGTTCGGCTAATCTCCTGCGCCACCAGCCGCCTTCCGCCACGTGGCCCGTCGTCATCCGCCTCACGCTGCCCCATCGCCATGATCGCGCTGCCCATCGCGGTTGAGCCGAAGGTGACGACGAAGCCGAACAGCAAAAGCCCGAGGGCTACGCCGGGCGAGCGGTCGGTGAAGATCAGATGGCGCAGGCCGCCGGGATCGAGCCAGAGCAGCCCGCCGACCAGGAACACCGCCAGCGCGGTTCCCATCGCGAGGTTGATCGCGAGCAGCCGGAACAGCGGCGTTCGCAGGAGTTTCGGTCGGCGTGGTTTTATGCCCGGCATGGTCTGTTCCGCGGATTTTTCGGCGCTGGCGCTTCATCGAGGAATCTAGCATCGGCGCGCGGTCGTTCAAGCTCGTCGCCTTCGAGCACTGGATCGCCTCGTCCTCGCAAGGGGGGCGGGGGAGCCGGTCCGTCGCGCTCGAAGCGTGAGGCGCAAACCCCTCACGCCGCCGCGCTGCTCGCGGCCGGTTGCTGGTTGGCGACCACGGTCTGCCAGAGCGAGGCGATGCTCGCCTGCGTTGCCGGCGCGATCAGGCAATGGCCTTCATTGTCGAAGCCGCAGAACCGCGCCGACGTATCGTGGCGCACCTGCGACAGCGCCTGGTTGATCAGGTCGAGGCAGACCATGACCTGCTCGATATTCGAAAGCCGCGTGTGATGCAGAATGTCGATCAGCCGGAACGACATCACGGCGGGCTGGCCGAAGGAAATCCCGGGCCGGCCGAATTCGAAGAACACGTTGACCGCGGCCATCATGCCCTGGATCTGCGACAGCACGGCGGCGGCCTCTTCCGCGCTCAAGGCGACGAGATGGGCGGCTTGCGCGGGCAAGGCGGCCGGCGGCGGCGCGTCCGCGGCGATGCCTAAGGACGCGATCACCTCGTGCTCGATCCAGCGCCGCACTTCGGCCGGCGCATTGCGGATCTGGTCCGTGGTCAGGGTAATTCCGATCATGGGTTTGCTCTCCTTTGGCGTCGATCCTAGGAGACTTGCGGCGCATGGAATTGATGCGGATCAAATGGCATTTGCGGCACCCAGAGCCGAAAATGCCGTCCATTTTTTGACGCGCCGGTTTTTCCCGTGCCATGATCACGGCAACGCGAAGGGAATCCACCATGCTCAACATCCGCCTAGCCGTATTCTCATGTTTGGCTGTTTCCTTGGGCGCCTGTCTTGCCTCCGGCTCCGCCCACGCCGCCCGCTGCGGCGGCGATTTCAACAGCTTCGTGCAAAGCATCTCGGCGGAGGCGGCGTCCGCCGGCATCTCGCAGGGCGTGATCGCCTCCGCGCTCGGCGGCGTGCAGCAGGACATGGCGGTGCTCAATTTCGACCGCCGCCAGCGCGGCACCTTCACCAAAACCTTCGAGCAATATGTCTCGACCCGCGTAGGCCCCGGCCGGATCAATGGCGGCCGCGCCATGCTGCAGCGCTATTCGGGTTTGTTGTCGAGCATCGAGGCCAAGTACGGCGTGCCGCGCCAGATTTTGGTGGCGATCTGGGGACTGGAGACCGATTTCGGCAAGGGCGACATGGGCAAATTGCCGGTGTTTCGCGTGCTCGCGACCATGGCGCATGATTGCCGCCGCACCGAACTGTTCCAGGGTGAATTGCTCGCCGCGTTGAAGATCGTGCAGCGCGGCGATCTTCCGATCAGCCAGATGATCGGCGCCTATGCCGGCGAAATCGGGCAGACGCAATTCCTGCCGTCGTCCTACATCAAATACGGCGTCGATTTCGACGGCGACGGCCACGTCGATCTCCGCCACAGCGTCGCCGACGTGCTCGCCTCCACCGCCAACCTGTTGCACACCAACGGCTTCAAGATGGGCGCGCCCTACGGCGAGGGGACCGCGAATTTCGAGGCGATGCGCGAGTGGAACCACGCCACGATCTACCGCAAGACGATCGGGTATTTTGCGGATCAATTGGCGGGGCGGTGATGCCGCCAGCTCTGAGCGCGCCGTGCCGGTTTTGCGATCCGGGCGACGCGCATTCTTTCCGCGCGATGAGACCGTCAATTCAATGTCGGAAACCGGGGCAGGAAACATGGCAGACAATCGTTACTACGGGGTCCGCGTTGAGGGACGCAAAATACGGCGTGAGCTTTGGCTCCGCCCTTGCGCATTGCGATATCCTACACGGCCAACCACTCGATACTGTGGGCGATCATCCACGGCATTCTGGGCTGGCTGTATGCGATCTACTTCGCGCTGTTCCGGTCATGATCGGGCTAACGACCGACGTTGAAACTCCCCGTGTGCGATCGGGTCCTCGTTTCTGATTTTCAGAAATTCCGCTTGACGGCCTGGTAGAAGCAGCAATAGAGAGAATCATCCCGTCTCTTTCGAGGGGCGTTTCGCGATCGTCACGAACGTAAGACGGGATGCGGTGGACGCAGGTGGCGCCTTGACGAATGCGCTCGGCCTGCGGACGGCGAAGTCGTGTGGTCCTGACGCCTCGACGCTGGCGTCAAGTTCTCGAGAAGCAAGCTTCTTGGGGGCGACGGTGACAAAAAAGCCCGATCACCGGGGAGATCACGAAGGAAACCGTTAAAACCATTGCGCGGGGAATGCCGGGTGTTTCCGGTGTGACCGTGGTGACTAACTTGCGTGCTTTCTACTTTGCACGCAAGGCTGCGGGCGCATCGGGCGCCCGGCATTCCCTGCGCCCTCCGATATTTCGGGGCGAACGATTATTGTAAACCTCGGGCGCGACGCGCCGCGAGATCGCGAAGCAGCGTCTGCAAGCGATGCGGCTGTTTGAAATTCGAATCCGAGAGAATTCGCGGTATGCGAACCAGCGCCAAATCGCGCGTCGTCCCTGCGAACGCAGGGACCCATAACCACCGTCGTCTGTTGGAGCGGAAGCCGTGAGCCACCGTATCAAAACGTGAGGTCTCGGCGTCCCGATGAGCGCAATTGCGCTCACGCTGGGGTCCCCGCGTGCGCGGGGACGACGTGGGGCGCACCCCCAGCTACGACCCGCCTTCCTTCTTCCCCGCCTTCGCCGTCTTCGCGATCCGGCGCGCCATCACGCGCCAATAGGTGGCGGGCCGAAAGCGTTGCAACAGGTCCATGAAGCGGGCGTCGCCGCCGATCAGGATGCGCGGCTGGTTGTTCTCGATGCCCTTGATGATCCGCAGCGCGGCCATCCTGGGCGTGGTCCTGGCGATGGCGTCGAACCGCTCGATCGATTGCGCGCGGCGCTCATTGTCGGTGACGCCCGTGCCGGCGCGGGAGTTGCGCACGATATTGGTCAGCACGCCGCCGGGATGCACCACCGAAAGACGCACCGGACTTTCCGCCATCTGCAGCTCGTGGCGCAGCGATTCCGAAAAGCCGCGCACCGCGAATTTCGCCGCGGCGTAGGCCGTCTGGCCGGGCGGCGCGACGATGCCGAAGATGCTCGAGAGGTTGACGATATGGGCCTCGCGCCGGGTTGCCAGATGCGGCAGGAAGGCGCGCGTCGAATGCACCACGCCCCAGAAATTGATGTTCATCAGCCAGTCCATCTGCGCCTGGTCGATCTCGTGGAACTGGCCGAGCAGTGCGACGCCGGCATTGTTGACGACGATGTTGAGGCCGGGATGGGCCGCGACGGCGGCTTGCGCGAAGTCGGCGATCTGGCCGGGCTCGCTGACATCGACGCGGTGAACGCTGACTTTTGACGAGTGGGCCTTGGCGATCTCGGCGGCGGCCGTCTGCAGTCCCGCCTCGTCACGATCGGCGAGTGCCAGATCGCAGCCGCGCGCGGCAAGCTCGATCGCCAGCGCCCGGCCGATGCCGCTGGCGGCGCCGGTCACGGCTGCGGCGGCTCCACGGATCGCGGTCATCGAAGGTCACTCCGGATTGGTGAGGGAACTTGTCCTTTTTCCGGCTTTGCCGCGCCGGGTGCAAGAGGCACGGGTGGCGCGATGGGGGCTGCGCCGTCATTCCGGGGCAGCCCAAAGGGCTGAGCCCGGAATCTCGAAATTCTCCGATGTGCAATTGCACATCGTAGTTCGCATCTTCGATGCGCCCCGGAATGACGATGTTGGATTGCGTCGCGGGGCCAGTCATCGGGCGTACATTCACGCGGCCCGTCAGCCTTTTTGCGCAAACGCTTCGCGCTTGCCGCAGGCAATGACGAGGAGGCGTCATCCCGAAAATCAAAAGGCGGGCTCGAGGCCCGCCGCTTTGCTGAACTATTTCCGGCCGCATCGGGTGCCCGGGCGGAGCGAGGCCCCACCCGGGCTTGAAGGTTACTTCTTCTTCGCCTTCTTGGCCTTCTTAGCCTTTTTCGCCTTCTTCGCTTTCTTAGCCATAGCATCCTCATTTGGGTTAATGGGTGGAAACGCGACACGAGGCATGCTCGGCGGAGGGCCAACCTCGCAACATCCTCAATCGTGATCCCAGCAGATTCGCAGGCTGCTGCCCCGCACTGTCACGCAGGCGTCATCGCGTTATCCACAGCTGTTATGCGTTTTGACATGATTTTCGCCGCTTCGATCGGCTCGCCCGGGCGAATCCGCGCAGTCGGCGCAGAGCCATCGCAGCGGCGGCACGGGCCCGGCAGAGTTAACGCCGCGCCAACGCCGCGACGCATTCTGGATCGATCGAGGCCGGCTTGCGCCATCTTCATCATTTCAAAACCACGGCGCGGATTGCGCCGCCGCGGGTCAGAGTCCGTTAAGCGACGTTGCCGCATGTTGTCCGCGAGACTGCGGGGATCGTCTGGGGTGGGCGGTTCGACGACCGGGGAGACAACGGCATGGGAGCTCTGGTTTCGAGATGCTGAACGTTCCGACGATGTGGACGGCGTTCGTCATCAACTTTCTCGCGCTGGGCCTGATCTGGGCCTACGTCATGCGCAGCTATCCCGCGTTCGAGGCGGCGCGGTTCTGGACCGGCTCGGCCTTCGCCGCCGCGATTGGCACGGCAATCGCGATGCTGATCCTGGTCGTGGACTCGCGGATTCCGCTGGTGGCCGGCGGCACGGTCGTGATTTTCTCCTCCTGCCTGGTCGCGATGGGAATCAGGCGGTTTTACGATCAGCCGGTCAGCTGGCGCGGCACGGCCCTGATCACCGGATCGACCTTCGCCGGCCTGATGTTTTTCATGTTCGGCTACGACAGCCCGACGATGCGGATCATGATCTATTCGCTAGCCCAGGCGGCGCCGCTGGCGCTGACGCTACGGTTGCTGATGTCGCGGCAGGATGGCCCCATCAACCCCGGAGCCCGGCTCGCGGGCGTTATCATCATGCTGATCATCGGCGTCTATGCCTTCCGGACCGCGGGAAAATTATTCCAGATCGGCGGCGACTTCTCCTTCATTCAGTTCAACACGCCGCAGTCGATCATGATCCTGGCGATGATGTTCCTGTCGATGGCCGCCAATTTCGGCTTCCTGCTGATGGCGATCGACCGGTTGCGCAACGAGGTCGCCGATCTCGCGCTGATGGACGATCTCACCGGCGTCGCCAACCGGCGGCATCTTTTGCAGCGTTTGACCGAGGAGTGCGCGAGGTCGGAACGCAGCAACCAGCCGTTCGCGCTGCTGGTGATCGATCTCGACGGCTTCAAGACGATCAACGATACCCACGGCCACGCCGCGGGCGACGCCTGCCTGCAACACTTCACGCTGATGGCGCAGACAAGGTTGCGGACCGGCGACATGCTGGCGCGCACCGGCGGCGACGAGTTCTGCGTCGTGCTGCCCGCCTCGACGCTGCGCGAAGGCGCGATGATCGCGCGCCGGATCATCGACGTGTGCCGCGACGACGCCGCCGCCTGCGCGGGACAGGATATCCCGATCGCGGTCTCGATCGGCGTCGCGCAATGGACCCGCGAGGTCGGTGTTTTCCCGGACCGCCTGATCGCCTCCGCCGACCAGGCGCTTTACGTCGCCAAGAAGGAAGGCAAGAACCGCCATGCGGTGTGCGAGCTCTCGCCGCCGCTGGTGCCCGAGCCCGAGGCGATGCCGAACATGGCCCTGCGCAGGCACGCCTGAAGCGTGCCGGACAGAGCGTTCACCGGACCTTGGACCATGAAGTTCCGTCTGCCCGCGATGGCGCTTGGCGCAGTCGCGATTCTCTCTTCCGCGGCCGCGCAATCCCCTGACCTCGACGCGGTCGCGCGTGCGTCCGGCACGCCCGAGATCCCCGGTCTCAAAATGGTCTGGCTCGCGCCCTGGGGCGATGTCGCAAAGGCCCATCCATGGCGCAACATCATCGTGCACCAGACCGAAGGGCCGGCCGGCTCGGCACGCCGCGGCGCGCTGGAGCAGTCGAAAAACCCGACGCGGCGTGGCGTCACCGTCTGGGTGGAAACCGACGGCACGGCGTACTGGGCGGTGCCGGAGACGCTGGTGCCGACCCATGGCGATGGCGCCAACCGCAACGACAACAAATACATCGACAACGGCCCGACCTTCCATCGGGTGATCGGCAACAATTCGATCGGGGTGGAATTCGCCGGCAACTATCCCGACGTCACCGGCGGCGTCACCGGGGCGCAGATCGCGACGTGGCGGATCCTGGTCACGGTGCTGCGCGCGCGCTACGGTATTCCGCCGGATCGGGTCTATGCGCATAGCTGGATCGACTTCAAGGACGCGCGCTATTGCGAAGGTTGCGCGCTGGCCACTCTGGCGAGACAGTGGGGGGAGTAGCCTTCCGCCCTTGGCCGGGGCCGGATGCCGTTTGAGGTTCAATACCATCCAGGCGCACTGTTCGCGGCGTTTTGGCCGGCGCAGCGGGCGGACAAGGCTTGAGGCAGGGGAATTCGCAATGTCAGCATCGCTCATATGGCCGGTCGCGGCGGGCCGCCTGCATCGATTTCGGGCCCATGGCATCAGGGCCTTGCGGCTGATTCCGGCCGTCGTGCTGTTGCTCCACGCCGCGGTTCCGGCCGCCTCGGAGGAGCCGAGCAAGCCGTTCCTGGAAAAGAACAGTTTTTATCTGTCGTCCGCAGGTTTTCGCATCCAGGTCGCCAACGATCCGGCGGGGCAAAAAGCGCTGCGCATGCTGCCGGCGCATCGCTTCGTCGTGAACGGCGTTGGCGACGCTGTGCGTTATTTGTATGCCGAGCCGCAGCATTGCGTCTGCATCTTCGTCGGCACCCAACAGGCCTATGACCGCTACCGCAATCTCCTCAGCCAGACGCTGAAGCCGACCGACAATGTGCCTCCCGATTACAAGACCCAGGCCGGCGTGCTGTTGAGCGGCCAGCCGCTGCGACAGAGCACGATTGGCGATCGCACCACGCTGTCGGACTATCTCGGCACCCTTCACTGAGGGATACCGGAGCCAGCACCGCGACAAAAAAGCCGGCGTTGCCGCCGGCTTTTGTGTATTCGATCCGCCATTCCTATTGGCGCATGATCTGGTCCGAAAACCGGGGTCCACTTTTCGGGATCATGCGCTTAATGCGCGGCTTCTAGTGCGGCCGCTTCCTGCCTGGCGATCGTGCCTTTCACGGCCGACTGCACCTTCTCGAAGGCACGGACCTCGATTTGCCGCACGCGTTCGCGCGACACGCCGAATTCGGCGGCGAGGTCCTCCAGCGTCATCGGCTCCTCCGCCAGACGCCGCGCCTCGAAGATGCGGCGTTCCCTGGGGTTGAGCACCTGAATCGCGCCGTTCAGTGCCTGGCGGCGATGATCGAACTCCTCGTGCTCGGCCATCAGGGCTTCCTGGTTGGGCGAGGTATCGACCAGCCAGTCCTGCCATTCGCCAGCCTCGCCATCGTCGCGGATCGGCGCGTTGAGCGAGGCATCGCCGCCGAGACGGCGGTTCATGTCGACAACGTCCTGATCCGTCACGCCCAACCGCTTGGCGATCACCTTCACTTGGTCGGGATGAAGATCCCCCTCGTCCAGCGCGGAGATCTTGCTCTTGGCCTTGCGCAGGTTGAAGAACAGCTTCTTCTGGTTCGCGGTGGTGCCCATCTTCACGAGCGACCAGGAACGCAGGATGTACTCTTGTATTGACGCCTTGATCCACCACATGGCGTAGGTGGCGAGACGAAAGCCCTTCTCGGGCTCGAACCGCTTCACCGCCTGCATCAGGCCGACATTGCCCTCCGAGACGACCTCGGAAATCGGCAATCCGTAGCCGCGATAGCCCATGGCTATCTTGGCCACGAGCCGGAGATGGCTGGTGACGAGCTGATGCGCCGCATCGCGATCGTCATGCTCACGCCAACGCTTGGCGAGCATGTATTCCTGCTGGGGTTCCAGCATCGGAAATTTGCGGATCTCGGCGAGGTAGCGGGAAAGGCCGGATTCTCCGTTGAGAATCGGCAAGGTAGCTGCACGGGCCATTTAGCGCCCTCCAGTGGTTCAGGCCCCCGACATCGGCGGGCCAGGCAGACGGCCGCTGTGTTAAAGCCAGTCGCTCTGCGATGTTCCGCGTTGGATATTCAACGCAGGTGCAACATACACCAAATCGAGGGGGCTTTGGAAGGATATCCGCCGTCACGTCCCCGTGTGGCTGCCATAACCTATTGTCATAACTTAATTTTTTGGAAACGCCTGCGTCATAGCGCCGCTCGCAGGCAATCCCGCAAGCGGGCGAGGTCTTCCGGCAAATCCGAGTTCCACTCCAGAATCGCACCCGAAGTGGGGTGTTCCAGGGCCAGGAGGTATGCGTGCAGCGCTTGGCGATCGAGGGCCGCCAAGGCCGTCTGGCTCCGGGGTCCGAGATGGCTGGCCTTGGTCTTGAAGTGCGGGCCATAGACCGCATCCCCCATCAGGGGGTGGCCGATATGGGCCAGATGCACCCTGATCTGATGGGTCCGTCCGGTCTCGAGCTGGCAGGCGAGGAGGGCGGCGACCGGCTTGCCGTCGCGGCCCTGAAAACTCTCCTCAATCTCCCAATGGGTGATGGCCTCGCGGCCGCCCTCGCGTACCGCCATCTTTTCCCGGGCATGGGGGTGCCGGTCGATCGGCGCGTCGATGGTGCCGCGCTGCCGGTTCGGAACTCCCCAGACGAAGGCCATGTAGCCGCGCCGCATCGCGCCGGTGCGGCCATGGTCGGCGAATTGCGCGGACAGCGATTGGTGGGCGCGGTCGTTCTTCGCCGCCACCAACAACCCGGTGGTATCCTTGTCGAGCCGGTGCACGATGCCCGGACGCTTGACGCCGCCGATCCCCGACAGGCTCGCGCCGCAATGGGCGATCAGTGCATTGACCAGCGTGCCGGTTTCGTGGCCAGCGGCCGGATGCACCACGAGGCCCTGCGGCTTGTCGATGACGACGATGTCGTCATCCTCGTAAACAATATCGAGCGCGATATCCTCCGGCGCGGGCTCGGCCGGAACGGCTTCCGGCACGTCGATTGTGATCGTATCGCCTGCGGCGACATGATAAGCGGGATCGCGAACAGGGGTGTTTTTGATGGTTACCTGGCCGGCGAGGATCAGCGCCTTCAGCCGCGATCGCGACAGCTCGGCAAGGCGCGCGGCGAGCACGCGGTCGAGCCGGGTCGACCCCTCGTCGCCGGCGACGATGACCTCCAGCCGTTGACCGCTATTTGCGCCTTGTTCCAAAGAAGAGCCAATCCCTTGAAGAGTCTGACATGACCGAAACAATTGCGCCCGAACCGACACCCGAGCAGGCCGCGCTGTTCGCGCGGGTGCGGCGCATGATGCTGATCGCGGGCCTTACCACGGCCCTGGCGGTCGCGGCCGTTCTGATCGCCATCGGCTACCGTCTTTTCCGCACCGAGGGAAGCACCAACGCCACCGAGGTCACGGCAACGCTGCCGAAAGGCGCTCGGATCGTCTCCACCGGGGTCGCCGGCGACCGCCTCGTGGTGACGCTGGATATCGGCGGGGCCACCGAAATCCGCACCTTTGACGCGCATAGTCTTAAGGCCACCGGTCGTCTGAGGTTCGTTGGCGAGCCCTGAGACATAATTCGCCAAGGCATACCCTCGGGCTTGACCCGCAGGGGTGGCCGGTTTGGCGGTGGGATCATGCACGCCGAAAATGCGCAAACCTGCCTTGCGGCGGCGGGATTTCGAGGCTATTCCCTGAAACCCTACGCTCCCATCGTCTAGCGGTTAGGCAACTTATATACCCCTCCGAACCTACCATGTGTGTAAGTGGCTGGGTTTTGCGGTGGTAGGCCTACCAAAAGGGATCGTTCTGCACCTGCTCCGGTAGGTTTAAGACCACCGAAGCTCCGTTCGTCTATCGGTTAGGACAGGGCCCTCTCAAGGCTCAAAGGCGGGTTCAATTCCCGCACGGAGCGCCAAGTCTCAACGCGGTTCATAGCTTCTGACGATCTTGCTCAACGCATCCAGGAAACCCGGATCTGCGATAGGTCTACCATTCTTGAGCTTCACGCCGCTGTGCGGCGTGGGCTGGAGATGCTTGGACTTCATCTTCTTGGGATCGATGAAGTCGCGGATGGATTCGACCTCCGCGTCCGACAGAGCGAGATCGTCGGCCGGAGCGAGCGACACGCCTTCGATCCGGATCGGGATGTTTTTCTGGTCCTGCTTAACGATGTTGAGTTGCCTGTACAGGCTCCGGTTCTGGGCCATTAACAACACCACCTGATGCCGGACGGTCGGGTTCTCGATCAAACGGCAGAGCTCTTTGAGCCTGTCACGCTGTTTCGGCGTGCCACCGTCCTCGCCGCCGCCGATTTCTTCCTCGAGTTCATCGCGCTCATCGAGTTCGGCCAGTGTCCGCGCGAGCGTGCGGGCAAGCCGGCCCGTCGACCGTGACAGACGCAACGCGGCCTTGCCGGCCAGAGCACACAGGACGACGTCGCCTCCCTGCCTTACCCAGAGATCGCAAAGCACCCTACAGGCGTACGTCTTGCCCGTGCCCGCGCCGCCGGCGAGGCAGGAGAGGGGACGCGACAGTATCGCCGCCACGGCGGCCCGCTGATCGGAAGAGAGGGGCCCGGAGGCGTCTTCGGCCTGCGAGATGTAGTCGGACCATCCGCTGGCCGACCTGACGGCCGCAGGGGCGTCCCCGCCGACCTGGAAGGCCTTCAGCAATCGAACCAGGCCGTCTTCGATCGCGGCGGCGCCCGGCGCGCGCAGCAGATCACCGTCCTCGACCACGGCGCCGTTGCGGCGTGCGACGTCCAACAGCGCGATCGGTGCGAGCGTCGACCCGAGCAGCCGCGCCATCTCGCCGGCGAAACGCTCCGTCGACGATGCCGTGTCGCCACGACGAAGCATCCGCTTGACGATCTCGTCGGCCGCACCGGTGACGCGTCGGGCGTCGGAACGGGGGTCGCGCCCCTCTTCGATCAACAGCCGGCGGCCGATGGGATCGAGACGGCTCCACGACAGCAGCGGGACCATGGAATAGGGATTGGCCGCCAGGTGCTCGACCGCCGCTTCGCCGAGGATGCGATGCAGCCGTCTGACGATCTTCAGATCGTCCACGCCTTGCCGGGCAAGCCAGTCGACGAGGGCGGCTTCGCCCGCGGCATCCTTCCAGGCGCTCATTGCCATCAAGGCCAGACGGCGGGCCAGCACGGGACGCTCCGGATCGAGCGCGGCGGAGATGTCGTCGACGGCGCCGTCGTCCGCCAGCACTTCGGCCAGGTTGGCACCGAACGCCTCCCAGAGCCTGTCGGCACGCGTCTGCCCGATGCCCGGAACGTGCTCGGCCACGAAACGTACGATCATCCGGCCCGACGGCAGAAGACGCCGGCCGGCGGTCGCCTCGACCTGCAGGCCGACGGCGGTCTCCACGGCGAGCCGCCAGCGCAAACTGTCGATGCTCCAGCACATCAAGCAGGTCCCCACCACCTTCAAAATGAGCGCCGCGGTGCTCGGCAAGGGCCCCGGCGTCGCAGCCGTAGTGCCCGCGAAATTCTTCCCGCCAGCGAGGGCCGAAGACCTGCTCTGGCTCGGCCACAAGCGTCCCGGATCCGCGGAGCATCCGAACGACTTCATGAACTACAACGTGCGCGACATGATGATCGCCCTGCTGGACGGGTGGGGCGGACTTCGCCGCTCGGAAGGTCTGCACCTCTGGTACAACGACGTCCGGCCGAATCCCGAAGACCCGGACTCGGCACTCGTCGTCCTCAACCATCCGGCCTAACCCCGGCAGAGGCTCCACTTATCGACGCGGAATTTTTGTTCAGACAACCGGAACCGGCTCTATCGGCAAGTGGCAACACGCTGTCGATGCCGAGTGTTCTTGCCCCGATCAAGGGGCGAGACCGTTTCCGTCTTCCGGTTCGGGCGGTTCGTCGCGCCTTCCGAATCTCCGGAGTCGCTCGGCGAACCCGCTCAGGTGGTTGTTGCTGCCGAGGAGATCGAGATATTCGTCCCAGGTGGGATGGCCGCCGGGCCGCTTAAGGAAGCCGAATGCCCTCTCCGTGGCGGCGAAGACCACCTCGGGCTCGGTGTCGAACAGACGGCAGAGAAAGGCGTCGGGATCGGCAAGCTCCACGTTGCGGGCGGCGAGCTCTGGTCAAAATGCTTCCGATTCCACGTCACCAACGTGCTTGGAGCGCATTTCGCGGCGGCCGCGGCGACGTGGCGGTCCTTCGGATCCGTCTTCGGAAATTCGGATATCAGCGGTTCGAAATCGGTGACCGAGGCGTGTGGAAGGGCCTTTCTCATCTTCTCCGCGGTGGCCATGATCGCCTCGCGCCGGAGATGGGGCTGCTCTCGCAGGAGTGCCTCGGTCCATTCCTTCTCGATGGTGCCGCTCCAGCACATTTCGAACACGCGTTCGCTCGCCAGCGTCACCATGACGTTGCGCGGATGATGGGGGAAGAGGACGTTGGCGTCGACGAGCCCGACCTCAGAGGTTGGGCGTTGGCTGGTAGTCAATTTCGTCCATCTCCGCCAGCTCCCGCAGGGCCTGCTCCTGCTTCTCCTCGGCCGCCTTCAGTTTGACGACGTCGACGAGCGTGCAGCGACGGTGAGACCCTTCGTACCGGAACGGCAGACGGCCGTCCTCCATCCGCCGGACCACCAGCGGTCTGGAAATGCCGAGTATCTTGCCGGCCTGCTCGGGCGTGAGTTCGTCCGCGAGCGCCGCCATCGCGAAGCCCGCGACCTTCTCCATCATCGCGGTAGCCTCGCGCAGGATGCCTATCATCGGACCTTCCACGCGCACGGTCACGCTGCCGCCTTTGGCGGATTCGAGTTCACGGTGCAGGCGCGCCGCCTGCTGCCGGGTCTCCTCATCCAGGCTTTCGATCACCTTGGCCAAGGCCATGGCTTCCTCCTACATCAATCGCAATAACTGAAATATCTGAAAACTGCATGATTTTCAAGAGAAAAGATCCTCAACTCCGCCTCTTGTAACTGCCGGTTTATACCACCACATCATAATTCTCCAAGAGAGCACAAACCCGATGCACGTCGCAATGAGCCGAGAACAGCGCCGACTTGTCGAGGCCATGCGCTCGACCGTCGGCGACTACGCCGACGTGCTGCGCGCCCGCGACAAGTTCGCGGGCGGGATGCAGTGGCTGACGTCGAAGGGGCATCAATATCTGACGCGGTACCGCATGGATTCCGTGAGCGGCGACAAGAAGGCCGTCTCGCTCGGCCGCCGCTCGTCCGAGACCGAGTCCATCCACGACACGTTCATGAAGGGCCGCGAAGAGCTCGACGCCAGGATCGCCGAGCTCAGGCCGGCGATGGCCGAGCAGGCCCGGATGGCGAAGGCGCTGCGTCTCTCGCGCGCGCCTTCCGAAGTCGGCGACGTGCTCCGGGCAATCGGCACCTCGGATCTCATCGACCACGTGACGCTCGTCGGCGAGGCCGCCGTCTACGCTTACGAAAACGAGATGGCTTCGCTCCTGCCGCGCGAGGTGTTGCCGGACGAGGGGCTCGACCTCCTCGTCGCCGGCGTCCACGCCACGGATTCGATGGACGAACTCGTCTCGGTGTTGAGAAGGGCCAGGATCGCTGTTCGCCCCGGTCGTGCCCGCGGCGACGATGCCGCCGAACTGCGCACCCACGAAAACCTGAAGATCCGCCTGTTCACGTCGTCTTCGATCGAACGGATGGTCGACGGCTACGAAAGCTCGTACGCGGGGGATTCGCCGAGGTGGGCGATGGAGCAGTCTCCGATCCGCTCGGTCGTGATCGATCGCTCCGGACGGGCGGCCTCGGTCTCGGTGCTGGAGCCCAGAGCCTGGTGTATCCTGCGCTGCGTCGCGATCGAGATGGAGGAGATGTCGTCGAGCGCGCGGGAAATGTTGACCGAGTTCGTCTCCGCGACGGCCCGCATGGTCCAGGACCGTTGGCCGGAGCCGTTCGAGGAGGAACAGATTCACGGCTTTCCGCCGCTCCGCGAAGCGCTCGATGGAGAGGAGTTTCCTCCGCCGCCGAGGATGTAGCCACCACAGATTCCAAGGATTCGTTGACCACAACCAGAAGTGTTTCCGGGACTTAATCTATTACTCAGGTCCGCATTCGTATGTTGTGTAGCGTTTCAAATTTCAGGCGGGCTTCCGGCCCGCGCCATACGGCCTTTCCCATGCCGACCAAGTTTCCGATGCGACGCCGACGCTATTTCGCGCCACACGCTCATCGAAGCGATGCCGCGATGTCGGCAATCGACCTGAAAAGGACGAGCGGATCGTCCTTTGAGGGAATGAAACCGCGCCGCCTCCAGAACGCGGCGGCTTCGACGTCAACCGCGTTGACGATCAGCGCGCGACCTCCGATGAGGCCTGCGGCCGTGACGCAGCGCTGCAGTGCATGCTTGAGCAGGCCGGTGCCAATTCCCTTGCCGACCCAGTTCTGATCTGTCGCAAGCTGTCCCAGCAGCAGGCAGGGGACAGGATCGGGCGGTTGACCGGTTCGGATGGAGCGCGGCAGGCGTGACGGCACGATCGCTGTCGGCGCAAGGCCGTAATAGCCGATCACCCGACCAGCCTCGTGGACGACGATAACCGCCGTAAACCCTTTTTCCTGGTTGGCGAGCGCCCGCGTCTTGAGCCATCGGTCGAGAGATGGTTTGCCGCAGGAGAAATCGTCGAGACGATGAGCCGGCGTAAGTGGCTCGGGGCCGGAGATTGCCAAGCCTCAGCCTCCGGTCTTCGACCCGCTGGTCTCCCATGGTGCCGCGCGCTGGAAGAGTTCGATCATTTCCGGCACCGGGGTAGCCGGTCCGGACAAGGCCGTCATGAATGCTTTGAAGCCGGCCGAACTCATTCGAATAGGCATCGTCTCCATCAGCACATCTTCGGCCGCACGTACTGCCGCGTCACGCACGAAATCTGTGCGTGAGCGGCCACGCAGCGCGGCAGCCCGGTCGATGATGGCAATATCGGTTTCGGGCAGCCGCATCGAAAGCGGATGCTCCTTGCGCTCAACGGCTCGGGACATCAGTGAGCTCCATAATGATTGACCATAGAAATTTGTAGCGCATTTTACAATACAAATTTGAAATGGATTCGATGACTGCTACACAACGAAATTATGCTTTGGTCTCAATCATATAAGGGTTCGCAATTTTGTCTTCAGTGGCGCGCCGGCGTGCTCGGCAACGCCGACTATTCAGGAACTCCGCAAAACACGGGCTTGGGCTGTGATGCGACGGCCGGCATGGCCGACTGGCGTTCTCGATATCCGGACTCTATAGTTTCCGAACATTTGATGGTCGCGCGGATGTTCATTGTCTCAGCCAGATCGGGTTTCGTGTTCGCGTTGGCGGTCCTTTGCCTCGACGCCCGGCCGGCCCACGCCCAGGCCGTGTCAAATTGGACTTCAGGCTGGACATCGGCCTTCGGCGGCAGCCTGACCGCCGACCAGAGCTCGAATCCGTACAGCGCTTTTTCGGGCCTTGACGGCAGCGACATTCGAGGCGGCAGCTTTTCCTCGCGCTACAATTTTTCCAACGGCTGGTTTGTCGGCAGCGAACGCGGCGGATTGGGTTTGGGCTTGAACGGCCTCAGCCAGGGCGCAGCCTTCAGCAATACATCATCGTTCTCCTACGACGGCGTGCAGTTCGGTTATAACTTCAAGAGCGCGCCCGTCACCGTCTATGCCGGCTTCGACACCCTGAAATACAATCCCGGCGTCGGCGGCCCTTTCGCCAACTTCGACTCCTCGTCCAGCACATTGCCCGGCTATAGCGCGCATGCGGGCGTCGAATTCCGCCCCACCTCAAATCTCAGCCTGTCGCTCGGGGTCGGCTTTGCCCAGATGGGCCGCATCGACAGCGACATCAATTCCGGATTGCTGCCCGGCGCATCTCCGCTTGCCTTCGGCCGCCGCTGACGCGCCGCTTCCAGCGTTCAGGACGCGGCCTCTCAAGGCTGAAGCAGGGGTTCGCTTTGAGGTCACCTGGACATTGATGGACAAGGGCTGATTGGTTGCCTTGTCGGCATCAGCTGAATTATAGAGGACCACAACGACACGGCCTCCCGGCGCCGTGCATGTCGGGACTTGCCCCAGACCATGCCTGATTTCCACGGCGTCTTTCCCTACCTGGTCTCGCCGATCGATGCGTCGGGGCAAATCCGTACCGAGGTGCTCGGCCGGCTCTGCGACGACCTCATCAAGTCGGGCGTGCACGGGCTGACGCCGCTCGGCTCGACCGGCGAGTTCGCTTATCTGAACAGTGCCCAGCGCGCGGCCGTGGTGCAGACCACGATCGAAGCCGCCAGGGGCCGCGTGCCGGTGGTCGCCGGTGTCGCCTCGACATCGACGTCAGATGCGGTGGCGCAGGCGAAAGCCTGTCAAAAGCTCGGCGCCGACGGCATCCTCGCGATCCTCGAAGCCTATTTCCCGCTGAATGACGCGCAGGTCGAATCGTATTTTCGCGCGATCGCCGATGCGGTCGATATTCCCGTCGTGATCTACACCAATCCGCAATTTCAGCGCTCCGATCTCACGCTCGATTGCATCGCGCGGCTGTCGGCGCATCCGCGCATCCAATATATCAAGGATGCTTCCACCAATACCGGGCGGCTGTTGTCGATCATGAACCGCTGCGGCGATGCTCTTCGCGTGTTCTCGGCATCCGCGCATATCCCGGCCGCGGTGATGCTGATCGGGGGCGTGGGGTGGATGGCCGGGCCGGCCTGCATCATTCCGCGGCAAAGCGTCGAACTCTACAATCTCTGCCAGGCCGCGTGCTGGGACGATGCGCTGAAGCTGCAGCGCAAGCTGTGGCGCGTCAACGAAGCCTTCGCGCGCTACAATCTCGCCGCCTGCATCAAGGCCGGGCTCGCGATCCAGGGTTACGACGTCGGCGATCCCATCGCACCGCAGGCGGCCTTGACGGCGGATGAGCGCAAGGCGGTCGAGGCGGTGCTGCGGGAGATCGGCTGATCGGTCTGTTGCACGACCGAGGGCGAGCAAAATGCCGACGCTGACTGGCAAGCACCTCTTGTCTCGAAATGGGCGGGGGCTTTGTCGCGCTTGCTCTGAACCTTGCAGGATCGGGGCGTTATGCGGGACCGATTGCGCCGAGTACCGCTCGCTCGCCGCCGCTCTGGACCGGCCCGCGGGTGCCGCCCTGGTTTACTGAAATTCTCTCGCTGCCGCGTCAGCCGGTGCCGGCTTCGACCCGCACCGGCTTTGCCGTGCGCGCCCCGCGTAGTATCCGTAGTCATGGTCGCTCACGTCCAGAAGGCTATGGATGGCGGGCGCAAGCTCCGCCATGACTGTTCTCGGTGCTGCCTGGGCTTGGCCTGTTCCTTGCCTATCGGCTAGAACATCGATCGATCCAGCAAGAGACCCGAAGGACCAGCTCATGAACATTCTTCCCGGCAATATGCGTTTCGGTGCGGGCCAGCCTGTCAAGCGCCTTGAGGACCAGCGGCTCCTCACCGGGAAGGGGCAGTTCATCGACGACAAGCCGGAAGACGGCGCGCTGTGGCTGCACGTGCTGCGTTCGCCGCATGCCCACGCTAAAATCGTCTCCATTGACATCAAGGCCGCCGCTGGCATGGCCGATGTCGAGGCCGTTTACACCGGCGCGGATCTGGTCGCCGACGACATCGGCACCCTCCCGACATTGCTGGTTTTCCCGCGCCCCGATGGCAAGCCGATGACGGTGCCGCCGCGAAGGTTGCTGGCGCATGAGATCGTGCGCTTTGCCGGCGAACCGGTGGCGGCGGTGGTGGCGAAATCGCGTGTTGCGGCGCAGAGCGCGGCCGAAGCCATCGCGGTCGAATATGAGGTGCTGCCGTCGGTCGTCGATCCCGTCGCTGCGACCAAACCGGGCGCGCCTGTGGTGTGGGCGGAGGCGCCCGGCAACATCGTGGCGGCGATGAGCTATGGCGATGCGGCCGCGGTCGAGGCGGCGTTCGCCAAGGCCGCGCACGTGGTCTCGCTCGATCTGGTCAGCCAGCGACTGGCTCCCTCCGCGATGGAGCCGCGCTCCACCATCGCCGAGGTCGAGAAGAAGACGGGACGGCTGATCGTGCATGTCCAATCACAAACGCCGGGCTCGACCCGCGACATTCTTGCCGAGGCCGTGCTGAAGCGGCCGAAGGAAAGCGTGCGGGTGCTGGTCGGCGACATCGGCGGCGGCTTCGGTCAGAAAACCAGCCTCTATCCCGAGGACGGCATGGTGGCCTACGCGGCCGTCAAGCTGAACCGCAAGGTGCGCTGGCGCGGCGACCGCAGCGATGAATTCCTCGGCGGCACCCACGGCCGCGACCTGACCTCGACCGCCGAATTCGCGCTCGACGCCAAAGGCCGCGTGCAGGCCTATCGGGTGCGCTCGGTCGGCGGCACCGGCGCCTATGTCAGCGGCACCGGCGCCCTCATTCCCCTCGTGCTTGGCCCTTTCGTGCAGACCGGCGTCTATGATCTTCCGCTGGTGCATTACGAGACCAAGGCCGTGATGACCCACACCGCGCCGGTCGGCGCCTATCGCGGCGCGGGGCGGCCGGAAGCCGTCTTCATCGTCGAGCGGCTGATGGACGCCGCCGCGCGCCAGATCGGGATGGACCCGCGCGCCATTCGCAAGGTGAATTACATCAAGCCCGCGCAAATGCCCTACACCAACGCCGTCGGCCAGGTCTACGACTCCGGCGCCTTCGCGCACATGCTGGAGCGCGCTTCCAAGCTCGCGGACTGGGACGGCTTCGCCGCGCGCAAGCGGGCCGCAAGGAAGAAGGGACTGCTCTATGGCCGCGGCCTGACGAGCTACATCGAGTGGACCGGCGGCAACGTGCATACCGAAAAGGTCTCTCTTCACGCGACGGCCGAAGGGCGCGTCATCCTGAATGCAGGTACGCAGGCGATGGGGCAGGGACTGCAAACTTCCTTTTCGCAGATGGTGGCGGCTGCGCTGGGCATTCCCATCGACAAGATCGATGTGGTGCAGGGCGACACGGATCTCGCCATCGGATTCGGCAGTGTCGGGTCGCGCTCGCTGTTCGTCGGCGGCACCGCGGCGGTGGTGTCCGCCAGCGATCTGATCACCAAGGCACGCGAAAAGGCATCGCACATGCTGGAAGCCTCGATCGAGGATATCGAATACCGGGACGGCATGCTCACGGTGGTCGGCACCGACAAGCGGATCGGCCTGTTCGAGATTGCCGGGAAGGAAAATGGCGGGCGGTTGAGCGTGGACAGTGAAGGCCAGGCCGACGGCCCGACCTGGCCCAACGGCACGCATATCTGCGAAGTCGAGGTCGATCCGGAGACCGGCATCACGCGCGTGGTGCGCTACACCACCGTCGATGACGTCGGCGTGGCCATCAATCCGATGCTGGTGACGGGACAGGTTCACGGCGGCGTCGCGCAAGGCATCGGTCAGGCGTTGTACGAGGGCGTGGCCTACGACGCCGAAGGCCAATTGCTGACCGCGAGCTATCAGGACTATTGCATTCCGCGCGCCGACGACATCCCGCCGATCGAGGTCACGCTGGATGGTTCCGCGCCGTGCCGCACCAATCCGCTGGGCGCCAAGGGCTGCGGCGAGTCCGGCGCGATCGGCGGTCCGCCCTGCATCACCAATGGCGTGATGGACGCGCTGAGCGAACTCGGCATCAAGTCGATCGCCACCCCGTTGTCGCCGCTGAAGGTCTGGCAGGCGATCAGGGAGGCGAAAGCGGCGGGGGTTTGAGAGCGCTGGCCTTGAACCTGCCATTGTCATTCCGGGGCACGAGCGCAGCGAGCGAACCCGGAATCTCCGGCCATGACTTCGAAATTCCGGGTTCGCGCTGACGCGCGCCCCGGAATGACAGTGTTCCCTGTCGCATCGATCTGATACCCTGCGGCCCGAGCACAACGGGAGGGATTTCGATGCGCAGACTTTGGACCGTGCTGGCGGCGCTGGCGACGTTGAGCCTCACCAATTGCGGCTATAACGCAATTCAGACCAATGACGAGCAGGTCAAGTCGGCTTGGTCCGAGGTGCTGAACCAGTACCAGCGCCGCGCCGATCTGGTGCCCAACCTCGTCAATTCGGTGAAGGGATTCGCGCAGCAGGAAAAGGACGTGCTCTTGGGCGTGACCAATGCGCGCGCCAAGGTTGGCAGTATCCAGGCGACGCCGGAACTCATCAACGACCCCGGTGCATTCGCGAAATTCCAGGCTGCCCAGGGCGAGCTTTCCAGCGCGCTGTCGAGGCTTCTGGTGGTGACCGAGAATTATCCGCAGCTCAAATCCGACGCGCTGTTTCGCGACCTGATGTCGCAACTCGAAGGCACCGAAAACCGCATCACGGTAGCGCGCAATCGCTACATCAAGGCGGTGCAGGAATATAATGTCGGCATCCGCACCTTCCCGAACAACCTGACGGCGATGGTGTTCGGTTACAAAGAGAAGGCCAATTTCACGGTCGACAATGAAAAGGCAATTTCGACCGCGCCGAAGGTGGATTTCAATCCGGCACCGGCGCCCGCAAAGTAGCACTGGCAAACAGACTGGCCCGCGATGATCGCTGCAAGAGCATTCTTTCTTGCGCTTTTGGTGTGCTGGGCCTTCGCAGCCTCAGCCGACGTCGCGGTGCCGCCGCTGTCGGGGCGGGTGGTCGATCAAACCGGCACGTTGTCGGGCAGCGACATTTCCGCGCTGAACCGGACGCTCAGGGATCTCGAAGCGCGGAAAGGCAGCCAGGTCGCGGTGCTGATCGTTCCGACCACGGCGCCCGAGACCATCGAGCAATATTCGATAAGGGTCGCCGAAGCCTGGAAGATCGGGCGCAAGAAGATCGACGACGGCGCGCTGCTTGTCGTTGCCAAGAATGACCGTCACCTTCGCATCGAGGTCGGCTATGGCCTCGAGGGCGCGCTCACGGATGTCACTTCCAAGCGCATCATCGACGAGATCATCGTGCCGAAATTCAGGAGCGGGGATTTTGCCGGCGGGATTTCGGCCGGCGTCGAGCGGATCGTCGCGGTGATCAACGGCGAGCCGCTGCCCGCGCCCGAGCCGCCGCATTGGCAAAGTCCGGTCCTCGGCAACTCTATCGATCCGCTCAATCCCTTCGTCATCGTCGCGGTTCTCGCGGTCGCCGGCATCCTGCGCGCCGTGCTGGGCAGGTTGATCGGCTCCGCCGCGACCGGCGGCCTGGTCGGATTTCTGGCCTGGCTTTTCGTAGGTTCGATCGCCGCGTCCGCCATCGTGGGGATCGTTGCCTTCGTCTTCGCATTCGTCGGCGACATGGTGCCGCTGACGGGAGGAGGCGGACGATACAGAGGCGGCAGTGGCGGCTGGAGCGGCGGCGGTTCGAGCGGCGGCGGGTTTTCCGGCGGTGGCGGCAGTTTCGGCGGCGGTGGCGCGTCGGGCAACTGGTAGGCAGAGTCTAAAAGCGATGGGCATCAAACGCATCGGCAGGCATCTTCTCGAGCACCACTGGCGGGTTCGACGCATTTTCCCGCCGGAGGTGCTGACTGTGGTCGAGCGGACCATCAAGGCGGGCGAGGAAACGCATTCCGGCCAGGTCCGCTTCGTGGTCGAAGGCGCGCTCGACGGCAGGCCGCTGTTCCGCGATCAGCCGGCGCGGGAGCGCGCGCTCGACATCTTCTCGCAACTGCGGATCTGGGACACCGCCCACAACAATGGCG
Organism: uncultured Alphaproteobacteria bacterium; assembly: GCA_963786045.1. Taxonomy (GTDB): domain Bacteria; phylum Pseudomonadota; class Alphaproteobacteria; order Rhizobiales; family Xanthobacteraceae; genus Bradyrhizobium. Next base: position 23,604 of record CAWAXR010000012.1, read on the forward strand.
TCTTGATCTACCTGCTTTTGGCCGACCGGGACGTCGAGATCGTCGCCGACCGCGGCATCGATACCAAGGTCGGCGCCGCCGGCTGGGAAAAAATCTGCAAGTCGATGGAGACCGACTTCAGGGCGGGGAATTTCGCCGGCGGCGTTGTCAAGGGAATCCAGGCCGTCTCGCAGCAACTGGCGGTGCACTTTCCGAGGCACCGACAGGGGCCGAACGAATTGCCGGACAAGCCGGTGGTGCTTTGAGTTCGACGTCATTCCGGGGCGCGCGTCAGCGCGAACTCCAATGTGCAATTGCACATCGGAGAATCTCGAGATTCCGGGTTCGCTCGTTTCACTCGCGCCCCGGAATCACGGTGGTTCTGGTTAGAGCCGGCTACGCCTTCACCGAGGGCCTTTGCCCGACGCGCGCGAACCAGGCCGCGATGTTAGTGTTGGCTGGATCGAGCGGCTGGCCGACCTGATTGCCGAAATCGATCCAGCAGTAGAGCAGGATATCCGCCAGCGTGAAGCGCGTGCCGCACAGAAATTCCTTGCCCGCGATCTGGCCGTTGAGCCATTGCAGGCGGTTGGCCGCGATCATCTTGAGGCCGGGAGAGGCTTCCGGCACAACCGGAATCCGCTTTTCGAAAAATTTCACGGCCTCGCCGAAGCGATAACCGTTGGCGAGCGGCTCGCAGATGTTGAGATCGACGCGCCGCGTCCACATCCGGCACTCGGCGCGTTGTTCCGGCGTGCGTCCGATCAGCGCCGGTTCCGGCTTTTTTTCTTCGAGATATTCGCAGATCGCGGTGATCTCCGAGAGATAGCTGCCGTCATCAAGCTCGAGAGTCGGCATCTGGCCGTGCGGATTGCGCTTGAGGTGCTCGGCTTGCCGGTTCTCGCCGCCGCGCAGATCGACGGTCTGCCTGGGGATTTCGACGCCCTTCTCCGCCATGAACATGCGGACAATGCGCGGGTTCGGTCCGATCGAGTCGTAGAGTTTCATGGTGTCCCCCCAGGATTTTATATTGGCAGCCTGTCGTTACTTTTGATCAGACCGCCGGGCTGGTTGTCAAACGACGCTCAGGTGTCAATGTTTCGCTGGAAATTCAATCGTGCATCGAGCGCGTCGCACCCGACACATCGTGGCGCTTTTCGTTCTCGCGGGATGGAATGGATGAGCCGAAGGGTGCCACGATTTGAAATCCGCACCCGACAATTCCCTAAAATTTCGGTAAGCCGGCGGCCAGGTAACGATTTGGCAAGAATTTCGGTTACCCAATGGTCAATCTCTACCGGGGATTTTGATCGTGAGCGCGCAAATGTCCGAGCAGACCAGCAGCGACCCCATCTATCTCGGCGCCGGGCCGGCGTTTCTTCATTCGTCGGACACGCAGGAGCCGGAGGCTGCTTCGGCGCTGGAAGTGACGCAGGAACCGGCGCTTGCATCGACCGATATCGAGTCGCCAAGCCTGGCGCCGGAAAGTCTGATCCCGGAGCTAGGCGCAGCCGCCGAAATGCCTCAAGCCGACGCTCCCAACGCCGTCGCCGCCGAGGCGGAGGCGCCGCATATGCCCGGCGAGATCATCATCATGCCATTCGGCGACCGCGGCTGGGCGGATCACGACGCTGGGTCGAAACCGGAAGCCGGTGCGAGCCAGGGAATATTGGGCAAGCGCCGGATCGCGGCTCTTGCGGCCATCGTGGCGTTGGCGGTGACGGCAGGAGCGCTTGGTGGCGCGCTGGCTACCGCCGCCTTGACGCATGTTGCCGGCGACAACGCGGCGAGCGTCAGCAATCATGCAGTCGACATGTCGATCGCGCGGATCGACGCCGACATTCTGGCGCTGAAGGCCAGTGCCGAACATGCCTCCAGGCTCGGCATGAGCCAGTTCAACAAGACCAGCGACCGCCTCGACAAGCTCGAGAAGGCGCAAGCCGAACCTGCCGCCAGGATCGCCCGGCTGAGCGAGACCGTGGACAAGCTCCGCGCGGCGTCAGTGCCCGCTGCGGCGTCGTCGGCGGCGAAGGATGTCACCGGCTCGGTCTCGGCGTCGGCAACGGGATCCAAGGCCGAAGTGGGGAAGTTGCCGACGGTCGAAGGCTGGGTGCTGCGCCATGTCGTCAATGGCGGTGCCCTGATCGAAGGCCGGCAGGGCATTTATGAAGTGTACGCCGGCGATCCGGTGCCGGGCCTCGGACGGATCGACGCCATCCGCCGTCAGGATGGCCGCTGGGTGGTCGTGACCAGCAGGGGCCTGGTCGTCGCGCGATAACATCTCCGCGCTTCACCGCGGCGTGAAGCGCAACTCCTGCAATTCTGATTGCCGCGCGGCGGCCCGTTCGCTTTTCGACTATTTTCCCGAATTAGAAATGCGTGCCCGCGAGAAGCCGGGAATGAGACCTCTGGCGCGGTGTTTGTCAGGATATGAGCCGTCCGTTGCGATTTCTTGTCACCGTCTTCGCTCTCGCTGGCTGCTTGCTTCCCGTACGTCACGCGCAAGGCGCGCCGGCGCTGGAACGCGGCGTTGCGATTACCGACCCCCTGGCTTTGGGCGAACTCGATCGCGGCAGATTTGGACTTGTCCGTCTCCTCGTGCCGGCGCGGACGGCGGACGCGCCGCTCACCAGCAGCGCGTTGTTCGCGCTGCCCTCGTTGATGCCCGTCCGCGCCGCACTCGACGCGGAGTTCGAGCGATACACCCGAAAACACAGGGCCGACCTTCCGAACGAAACCATCGGCGTTGGAACGTCCTTCGACTTTCAGCTGTTCGACCGCGCATGGCTCTATTCTCCCGATACGCGCTTCGTGCTGGCGGGAATCATCAACCGAATGGACCGCGCCTATCTGTCCGAGGCGAATTGCGGCGAGATCAGGCTGATCTATCGCCTGACCCGGACCGATGCGCCGGCGGTCGGCGATCGCGCGGCCTCGCCGAGGCTGCCGATGACGCTCAACCTGGTGCTGAAGGCCAGGAACGAGAAGGCGACAGATGACAGAGGGGCGGCGACTACCTGCGCCGGGATCGCGCGACGTTGGCTGGCGGCGGGCGAATGGCCACTGACCGGAGCCCAGCTTGCGGAAAAGTTGACGTCCGAAGGAGGCCCGCTGGATTTGATCGGGCCTGAGAACATCGACCGCATCGAGACCAATCTTCAGATCGCGCACGCGCCGAAATCGCCGATCCGCGATTTCCGCACCGACTATCTCCTGAAAGTATTTGACTTTAACACCCAGACACGAGCCTTCGAAGAAACGCCGCTCGAAAACCAGATCGACCGCGAACGGATATTGACGGATGACAGTCTCAGGCGCGACTTCAAGGCCTGGTTACTGGAGCCAACCCATTTCAGCGAGCTTGATCGCGGCACAGTCCTGATCCCCAAAGCGTTCCTCGCCACCCGCGCGATCGCGCCGACCCCGGCCGGATTTTCGTCCTCCGATCTGCAACCGGCCTTCGGCCTCGTGCAGGGGGACGGCGCAGCGGCTGCTCCCGTATTCACGAAGGCTGACGTTGTCGCGGCGCTTGAACGGGCGGCAAAGCGCGGCATCGGACTGCAGAATATCCGTTCGCTCGCGGGCTTTGAGCGCCGGCTCAATGACATCACCTGCGCGGGCTGCCATCAAACCCGCGGCATCGGCGGGTTTCATTTCCCCGGCGTCGACTGGATGGCGGCCAACCCCTCCAACTCGACCGTGGTGCCGGGCTCGCCGCATTTCTTCGGCGACCAGATCCGCCGCCGCGATATCCTGACATCGATGCGTGACGGAAAGCGCCCGGACTATTCCCGGGGCTTTTCCAGCCGGCCGCAATTGCGCGGCAGCCGCGAACTCGCCGGGACCGAATATGACGACGGCTGGGGCGCGCATTGCTATGCCCAGCGCGCCATGCCTGCGGACAATGACCGCAGTTTCAGGTCGTGGACCTGCGCCCGGGGACTGGCCTGTCAGGTCGTGAGCGATGCCTCGCGCATGGGAATGTGTTTTGTGGGTGGCCGTTAGAGCCTATCTTCGCAATCGCACCAACAGGCGACGCCAGGGGAAGGGCGCAAGCAGCAGAGCTACGGCCAGCAAACCCAAGCTCGCGCGCCAGCGTACGCGCTCCCGTGCGCGAGCGCGGATTTCACCCATCACGAATTGCTCGCCCTTGCGCATTTCGGCATAGGATTTCAGAAACGAAGAGATCCGTTGTATCGCCGCTTCATCCAGCGCCTCGCCTTGCGTGCGGCTTCGTCGTTCCTGCTCGATCAATTGCTCCGCCGCCAAACGGTGACGTTCCGCGGTTTCATCGGCGTCCTGGTAGGCGGCTGCTTCGGCCTTGGTGAAATACAGGTTGCGCAACGAAGGCGCGGCGTGTTCGAGCAGGTCGATCAGGGGAAGGTCGGCGCGAGGCGCGACCGCCAATTGGATTGCCGTACCCGCGATCAATGCGGCAACAGCCCAGCGTACGGCATTGATGGTAGTTTTGCCCGCGACGACCCGATCGCCGTGAACGAAGGGGTAGAGCAGCCCCGCCAGCGCCAGCGTGACACCGAAGGCACAGACGATGGCGGCGCCGGTCGGCAGATCGAAGGCGAACGATGCGGCAAATCCTGCGGCGCTGGTCAGGATGCCCGAGATCCATCCGATCGCCAATTGCCTTGACAGTGTCGATGCGAACATCACGCCGATCGCAGCGGGGATGATCAGGAACGAAAATACCAGGAGTACGCCGGCAAGCGCGACCGAACTGGTCACGACCATGCCGAAGGTCGCGTAAAAAACGAATTCCCAGAACAGCGAGCCGGATTGGGCCAGCTTGTGGCGGAGAAGAAAATGCAGCAGTGCCACAGCCGAATAGAGCGGGACAATCACGGCGATCTCGCCAAGCCCGCTGGTCAGGATATTTCCGGTCAATATCTGCTTGAGATGCTCGGCTCCCTGCGGAGCGCGGTCTATCAAAAGGATCGAAGCGGCGGCCGCAACGACGTAGATAACGCCGATGAGGGCTTCCTGCGGCACGCGCACGGCCCATGCGCGCGTGAACGCCAGCAATACCGCCGCCAGCAATGCGAAGCTCAGCGAGTAGCCATAGGTCGCAAGGCTCTGCGCGGGATGGCCAACCATGAAGGCAACCGTGGCACCTAGTGCTGCGACCTGGGCCAGCGCGAGATCGACGAAGATGACATTGCGGGCAAGCACCTTTATCCCAAAGTAAGCGTGGATGCCGACAAGACAGGCCGCTACCAGGAAAGAGGGCCAGAGGAATTCGACGGCCTCGGTCATCTCCCAGCCGCCGCATTGACGAGCGCTGCGACGTCCGTGTCAAACAGCGAGAGATAATCGTCTGTTCCGGGCAGCGCGCCCACGGCGGCCGCCAGCACCACCACCGTGGCTCCTGCCTTCACCGCCACAAAGTCAACGTCCCGTTCCGGCTCATGCGGCTCACGTACCACGAGGCGCACGCCGCGCTTTTGCATCATTTCGATGATGCCGGCGAGATGCGAAGGGGTCGCCGGCACGCCCGGCTTGATCTCCAGGAAATCCGAAAAATCCAGCCGGAATCGGCGGGCGAAATAGGGCCAGCTGTTGTGATAGGCAATCAGCGGCACGTGTCTCAGTGGCGCGAGCCTCGCTTCCCATTCGGTCAGTTTCGCGGAAAGACGTGCAAGAAACGCCTGCCGGTTGGCCTCATAGGTTTTCGCATTGGCCGGGTCGATGCGTGCCAATCCTTCGAGGATGTTGGCCGTGATGAACTCGGCGTTTTTGGATCAAGCCAATAATGCGGGTTGCCGCTGCCATGCGCGTGACCGTCGCCGGGCCCGACGGTGACGCCACGCACCTCCAGGGGCGCAATTCCCCAGGAAGCATCGACGTAACCCGGGCCGCCCCGCCTGAGTTCGCGGGAAGCCGCCGCCTCGATCAGGCGGTCGAACCACAGGTCGTAGTCCAGCCCGACACGCACGACGAGCCGAGCATCCTTCAATCGCACGACGTCCTGCGGCTTCGGCTGATATTCCTCGGCGTCGAAATTGGCAGGCACGAGGCTGACGGCCTCGATGAGGTCGCCGCCAACGGCCTCGGTCAGGCTACGCAGATCCGTCGTCGTGGCAACGACGCGGATACGATCGCCAGCCCGCGCTGGCGTCGTTTGGCAAAGAGCAAGACCACTTGCGATGCCGAGCGCGACCAAAAGTTGATACAGCCGCATCGCTATGAACCAGCGAAGGGCCGCCCGAGGTGCCTCTTCGCGTTCACGTTACTGTTTGACCCAGATGCTTTTCGGTATCAGACAGTGAACGTTCTTCTCGGTGTCGGAGATGGCGCCGATCCGACAGTCCATCGCGACACTGGCGAGGCCATAGGCATCCAGACGGGCGATCTTTCCTGTCGGTCTCGAGCAGTTTGATCATGCCCATCGAGGCATTGTCCATCGCCTTGTTCAGATCGGGGTCCTTGGAATACGACACCAGATATTTCGACGTTTCCTTGGTCGGGCGCTCCATGTCTTCCGCCTCGCGCGGATTTTTCGGGCTGAGGCAATGGATGCCCTTTTTGATGTTGACCACCTGAGAGACCCGGCAATCCGAAACCGTCGGCATGAGTTTTTCGGCTTGCTCGGCGGAAACGCCGCGCAGCTCGGCCAGCAATTTGACGGTTTGCGCCTTGGCCTGCGCCCAGGCCTTGTTCAGGTCCTGGTCGAAGCCCATGCTGATCCAGGACTTCCTGGTCTCGATACGGGGGAAATCGAGCGGCTTGCCCTTGATGACCTCCACCGTGAGGTTGAATTCCTTGTAGGCCGTTTCCAGCGCTGTGAGGTTGACCTCACCATTGCCCTGGCCGGCGTGGGAATCGCCGGTCCATAGCAGCGCGCCCGGCACATACACCGGGACATAAAGCGAGGAGCCAGCGACGAAATCGCGGATGTCCATGTTGCCGGCAAATTCTCCCGGCGGCACGCTGCTGAAGCGTCCCGGCTCCTTGCGCGCCACCGCGAGCGTGCCCGGGAATGGCTTGAGCGGGATAACGATGCCGGGAAGAAACTCGGTCGTCATCTTGTCGAGGTCGAGATAGACATACTTGACTTGGCCATCTGCATAGATCGTGGGAAATTCACCGAACATGCCCGGAACGTTGAAGTTCGTGGCGTAGGCGCGGGGCACGATCTTGTTGAGCGTCACCTTCAGCACGTCGCCCGGCTGCGCTTCCTCGATATAGATCGGCCCGGTCAGTGTGTGCGGTCCGCGGCCGGGGAAATCCGTGCGTGTCTTCTTGATCTGTTCGATCGTGGTGCCCGGAACGACCTGATTGTGGGCGTGCATCATGGTTTCAAGCACGATGGTGTCGCCGGAATTTACCCGCAGCACCGGCGGCTGGGCATTATCGAACCAGCCCCATTGGGTGGTGTCGAGCGTCGCCGGCAAGAGGTGCATCTTCTTGCCATTGGGCAGATTCACGACGCGGAGTTTGAAATCGGCTGGCCCGACCCCCGGATAACCGGGTGTGGTGATTGTCGCTGTTGGCGGGAATGGCGGCGTGGCGGCGGGAGGCGGAGATGTCTGGGCCAGCGCTGCTGCGCCAAGAATAAAAGCCCCGCAGGCACCGAGTGCAATGCGGGACGTCAGCATGGATGACGTCATGTTCCCCCCTGATCAGCTGCAAACAGCTGCTTTTTATATTGCTCAAACTATAGGCACTTAATCTCTTTCCGGCAATCCGTCGCGAGCGAAGTTTTTTGAAACGCCCGATCTGCCATGTGCACCGCGAAAGCATGAGCAAGGTCTTCGCAGCGAAGCTTCCTCGCGCGCCGTTGGATCAACGATCAGATGGTGTGTGGACAATTCAACACGCCCAGGTCGAGATTGACAGTAGGCTCACCAATCTGTTTCATCGCGGCAACCGCGTTACAAAAAGATGCCGGAGAGGGAACATGGACGACATTGTTATTGTCGGCGCCGGCATAGGCGGGCTGACGCTCGGATTGACGCTGCACGCGGCGGGGATCCCGTGCAGGATTTTCGAGTCCGCGCCTGAAATCCGCGCCGTCGGCGTCGGCATCAATCTTCTCCCGCACGCCACCAGGGAATTGGCCGCGCTCGGCCTCGAGGCCGAGTTGGCGCGGGTCGCGATCGCCACCCAGGATGCGACCTTCTTCAACCGCTTCGGTCAGCTGATCTATCAGGAGCCGCTGGGCCGCGCCGCGGGCTACGACCATCCGCAATTCTCGATCCACCGCGGCGACCTGCAGATGGTGTTGCTGGAGGCGTTCCGGGCGCGTGCCGGGGCCGACCGGCTCCTCACCAACCATCACTGCACCGGCGTCGAGCAGGACGAGACCGGCGTCAGCGTGCATTTTTCGGCCGGGCCGGGCGGCGCCGCCAGTCACACCGTTCGCGGCCGCGCCGCGATCGCCTGCGATGGCATCAACTCCGCGGTCCGCAAGCAGTTCTTCCCTGGCGAAGGCGAACCTCGCTATTCCGGCGTGAACATGTGGCGCGGCGTCACGCGATGGAAGCCGATCCTGTCAGGGGCGAGCCTGATCCGGGCGGGATGGTTGTCGCATGGCAAGATGGTGATCTATCCGATCCGTGCCGCCGGAGCCGACGGACGGCAACTCGTCAACTGGGTCGCCGAAATCGAAACGCCGGTCTATCGCAAGCGCGATTGGAACCGGCCGGGCGCGATCGATGATTTCATCGGCGCGTTCGCCGATTGGCATTTCGACTGGCTCGATGTTCCCGCCTTCATTCGCGCCGCCGACAGCGTGCTGGAATTTCCGATGGTCGATCAGGACCCGCTGCCGCGCTGGAGTTTCGGCCGGGTGACGTTGCTCGGCGACGCGGCCCACCCGATGGTGCCGCGCGGCTCCAACGGTGCCGGCCAGGCAATTTTGGATACGCGGGCGCTGACGTCGGCGCTGCTCGGCACGGGTGATCTGGTTGCCGCGTTCGCTCTCTATGAGAAGCAGCGGCTTGAAGCGACCACGCGCGTCGTTCTGACCAATCGCACCAACCCGCCCGACGCCATCCTGCGCGAGGTGTTTCAGCGCACGCATGATCGGCCGTTCGCCTCGATCGAGGACGTCATCAGCCGCGACGAGCTGGTCGCTCTGTCCGACAGCTACAAGCAGATCGCCGGCTATTCGAAGGAAGCCTTGCGCGCGTGACGAGAGGGTTTCGGAGAGACGAATGGCGGTCACAAGAGCTGAAGCAAGTACATCGCCCGTCGATGTCGCCGGTTACATCGATGCGCAGCCCGTCGGCGGTTTTCAGATCAAATTGCTGCTGACCTGCGCGGCGGTGCTGTTTCTTGACGGCTTCGATACCCAGGCGATCGGCTATGTCGCGCCCGCGCTCGCCAGGGAATGGGGCCTGACCAAGGGCGCCCTGGGACCGGTATTCAGCGCGGGCCTGTTCGGCCTGATGATCGGCGCGCTGATCTTCGGGCCGCTGGCCGACCGCATCGGACGCAAGAAGATCATCATTTTTTCCACCCTGGCGTTTGGCCTTGGCGCGCTCGCCACCGCATTCGTCCAGGACGTCAACACGCTGCTCGCGATCCGGTTTCTGACCGGCCTTGGTCTGGGCGGGGCGATGCCGAATGCCATTGCGATGACGTCGGAGTTCAGTCCGCATCGCCGCCGCGCCACCCTGGTGATGATCATGTTTTGCGGATTTTCGACGGGCGCGGCCCTCGGCGGCCTGCTGGCGGCGGCGTTGATCCCGCATTTCGGCTGGCGGTCGGTATTTGTCGTCGGCGGCGCGACGCCGCTGCTGCTGGCGCCGATCCTGGCGCTGAAATTGCCGGAATCGGTGCGGTTTCTTGCGCTCACCGGTCGGGCAAATGAGCGTGTCGCGCAACTGCTGGGGTTCATCAACCCGAAGGCCGCTTTTGCTCCCGCCACAAGGTTCGTCGTGCGTGAACCGGAACTGGCCGGGATTCCGGTCCTGCATCTTTTCAAGGGCGGACGTACCCTGGCCACGCTGTTGTTGTGGGTGGTGTTCTTCATGAGCCTGCTCGACCTTTTTTTCCTGGCGAACTGGCTGCCCACCGTTCTCAACGATCTCGGCGCGTCGGTTTCGCTGGCTGTCGCGATCGGATCGATGCTGCAGGTCGGCGGCGTCGTCGGAACGCTGGCGCTCGGCAGCGTTATCGATCGCTTCTCGTTTCGCGCGCTGGCGCTGGTATATTTCATGGGTGTCTTCGCCGTCGGCGCGATCGGCCAGTTCGGGCATTCGGTCCTGTTCGTCACCCTGGCGATTTTCGCGGCGGGCTTTTGCATCGTCGGCGGTCAGACCGCCGCCAATGCGCTGGCCGCGGGGTTATATCCGACCTCGGTCAGGGCCACCGGTGTCGGCTGGGCGCTCGGGATCGGCCGGATCGGCTCGATCGTCGGACCGCTGGTCGGCGGCGCGTTGATGACGATGAAATGGAGCGCGGGAGCGGTGTTCGTGGCCGCAGCCGGCGCCGCCCTGTGCGCGGCAATGGCGGCGTTTTTGCTGAGCCGGCTTACGGGGCTGGGAGGAAGCGGCAAGGGCGTTGCCGATTCCCCGGCATCGTTTGATGCGATCACGGATGTGAATCGACCCGTCACAAACTCTTACACATAATGCGTGAGTCGTTTGCCGGGCAGCAGATCGTAGGCTGATCGCCAACCCGGCAGGCTTGCGACCCGGGCGAGCCAGGAGCTCACGGCCGGGTGACTAGCCGCGAGCTCATATCCGGTTTCGTCGCTTGGATAGGCGAGATAGGCGATCATCGAAAGGTCAGCTACCGTCGGCCGGTCGCCGATGGCGAATGCGGATCGTTGCAGGTGCTGCTCCAGGATTCTCAGGAAATCGTCGAGGCGCTTGCGGTAATGAGCCAGTACGTGCGGATCGGGAGACGGCGTGAAAGTCCGATAGTAGCGATAGGTCGCCATGTAGCCGGTCAGCTTGTGGTTATCCCAGAACAGCCAGCGCAATATCTCGAACTTTTCCGCGGCGTTCTCGCCGCCGAACCGGCCGTACTGGTCGGCGAGCTTGAGCAGGATCGGCGCGGTCTGGGTGAGGCTTACGCCATCTTCTTCCAGCACCGGAATTTCGCCCATTTCGTTGACCGTCCGCCGCCACTCCGGTGTCCGCGTCACGCCACCGCCAAAATCAGTCCAGACTGGTTCGAATGTCTGCCCACAAAGGGTCAGCATCAGCGCCAGCTTGTAGCTGTTTCCGGACTCCGGAAAATAATGCAGCCGGTATTTAGGCATTCCCGATTTCCTTGTCTGCTCTATCGCGCGCCGGATTCCTGCGCGCTGTCTGCCCTGTCACGCCACCGCGCCTGACGTCCGCAATTGCCGGATCGACGCCTCGTCGTAACCGGCTTCGCGCAGGATCTCATCGCTGTGTTCGCCGATCCCCGGCGGATGCCTGGGTTTGACCTTGTTGCTGCCGTCGATCCAGATCGGGCTGTTGACCGTCAGCAAGGTGTCGTTTTCGAACGGCACCAGCACTTCGTTCTCGATCATCTGCCTGTCGTTGGGGATATCGTCGAGAATGCCGACGACGCCGAACACCAGGCCGTTGCCGTCGAGTATCCCGCGCCATTCGGCCAGTTCTTTGGTGGCAAAGATTTCGTCGAAGATCCTGATCAGTTCCAGCGATCGGGCATGGCGGTCGGGCTTGGTGGCGAATCTCGCGTCGTCGATCAGGTCCTCCCGCCCGAGGCAGCGGGCAAGCGTCGGCCATTGCCGGTCCTCGTTGAGCAGGGACAGGATGAGCCAGCGCCCGTCCTTGCATCGGTAGTGGTTGGTGACCGCGTTGAGCGCCCGCTCGCGCGGGCGCCGCTCCCCGAATTTCGCGCCGCATAATTTGGCCTGCGCGAGCACACCGGCCGCCCAGACGCCGTTCGCCATCAGGTTCGAACTCACATGCGAGCCCTTTCCGGTGCGTTCGCGCCTGTAGAGCGCGGTGACGATCGCGCCGTAAAAGGCCATCGCGCAGGGGTGGTCGCCCATGCCGGGGATCGAGCGTGCCGGCGTGGTGTTCTCGTCCGCGCGCACCAGATCCATCAGGCCCGAGCGCGCCCAATAGGCGTTGCTGTCAAATCCCGGCTTGTCGGCCTCGCTGCCCTTCTCGCCGTAGCCGGTGAACGACGCATAGACGAGGCGCGCATTCAACGGCCCGAGGTCCTCATAGGTGATGCCGAGCCGCTGTCGCACGCCGGGCGGAAAATTGGTGATGAAGATGTCGGCCTCCGCCACCAGCCGGTACAGCACCGCTCTTCCCTCCGGCCTGGAGAGGTCGAGCGCAAGGCTTCGCTTGTTGCGGGATTCCAGCAGCCACGCGAAATTATGCGGACTGATCGGATAGCCCGGCAAGTTCGGCAGGTTGCGGTAGGGATCACCCGATCCCGGCGGCTCGATCTTGATCACCTCGGCGCCGAAATCCGACAGCACCGTTGCGGCCGCGGGCGCAGCGATGAAGCTCGCGCAATCCAGAACCTTGAGGCCTTCGAAGATGCCGTCTTCCATGGTGAGGGCGCTCCCGTGTTGTTGGGTTTTCTGTTGTTGCTCTTATACCGCGCCGTGGAATTACTCTTCGCGAGCAGGCGGATTGCGCGCATTTGACCGTTGTTGGCGTCGCGACGCAACGGTTTCTACTCGCAGTCCGACATCAGCCCCGCGTTGCCCCCGGCCGCCGCCGTGTTGATGGTCACGGTCTGCTCGGTCGCAAAGCGTGCCAGATAATGCGGGCCACCGGCCTTGGGGCCGGTGCCGGACAATCCCAGACCGCCAAACGGCTGCACGCCGACCACGGCGCCGATCATGTTGCGGTTGACATAGACGTTGCCGACGGAGAGCCGGTCGATCACCGTGTCGATGGTGTCGTCGATCCGCGAGTGGATGCCGAGCGTCAGCCCGTAGCCCGAGCCTTCGATCGACCGCAGCACGCGGTCGAGCTGGTTGGCCCCATAGCGCACCAGATGCAGCACCGGCCCGAACACTTCCTCGGTCAGTCCGCCGGCGTCGGATAGTTCGAAGATATGCGGCGCGACGTAGTTTCCGGCAGGCGCACGCCCTTCGAAATGCAGGCGGGCCTCCTTCCTCATCCGCGCGATATGCGCCTCGAGCCGCTGCTTTGCCTCGGCGTCGATCACGGGTCCGATCTGAACCGAGGGATCGCGCGGGTCGCCGATCCTGAGCTCGCGGGCCGCCCCCGCAATCATCTCGATCGTGCGGTCGGCGACGTCGTCCTGGACGAACAGCAGCCGCAGCGCGGAGCAGCGCTGGCCGGCCGAACGAAACGCCGAGGTCACGACATCGTCGGCGACCTGCTCGGGCAAGGCGGTCGCGTCCACGATCATCGCATTGATGCCGCCGGTCTCGGCGATCAACGGCACGATCGGGCCGTCCTTGGCGGCGAGTGTACGGTTGATGGTGCGCGCGACCTCGGTCGAGCCCGTGAACACGACACCCGCCACGCCGGGATGGGCGGTCAGCGCCGCGCCGATGCCGCCGTCGCCGGGCAACAGATGCAGCGCGGATACCGGCACGCCCGCCTCATGCAGCAAGTGAATGGTCTCAAACGCGATCAAGGGCGTCTGCTCGGCGGGCTTTGCCACCACCGCATTGCCGGCCATCAAAGCCGCCGTGATTTGTCCTGTGAAGATCGCCAGCGGAAAATTCCACGGCGATATCGCGGCGAACACGCCGCGGCCGCGCAGCCGCAACATGTTGCTCTCGCCGGTCGGACCCGGCATGATGTCGTCAGCGCCGAACAGGTCACGGCCTTGCGCGGCATAGTAGCGGCAGAAATCCGTGGCTTCGCGGACTTCCGAGAGCGCGTCGTCGAGCGTCTTGCCGCCCTCGCGTTGCAACAGCGCGACGAAGCGCGCCCCGCGCCGTTCCAGCAGATCGGAGGCCTGCTCCAGGATCTTTGCGCGCGTCTCACCCGGCGTTCGGCTCCAGCCGATAAAGCCCTCGCGCGCGGCTGCCATCGCCGCGTTCGCGTCCCCGACCGTCGGATCAATCACGCTGCCGACGACCGTGGTCCGGTCGATCGGGCTGACGATTGGCCGTGCCGCGCCTGCGCTCGCTTGGCCGTTGATGATCGGTGCTGCCGCAACAGGGGTGGTTTCCGCCGCGACCGCGGCAAGCAGCTCGCCCAACGCGGCGCGGTCGCCGAATTCGATGCCGTGGGAATTTTTTCGGCGCGGCTGATAGAGGTCGCTGGGCAGAGGGATGTTCGGATTGCGCGCGTTTTCGGCTAACCCGATGATGTCGGCCGGGCGCCGCAGCAGCGTTGCGACCGGCACCGCATCGTCGGCGGCGAGCGCGACGAAGGATGAATTGGCCCCGTTCTCCAGAAGCCGCCGCACCAGATAGGCGAGAAGATCGCGGTGGCTGCCGACCGGCGCGTAGGTGCGGCAGGCCAGTTGCGGATGGTCCTTGCTCAATTGCGCGTAGAGCGCCTCGCCCATGCCATGCAGGCGCTGGAACTCGAAACCGCTTTGGTCCTTTGCCAATTGGAGAATGGTTGCGACCGTCAGCGCATTGTGGGTGGCAAACTGCGGAAACAGGCGTGGCCTCAAGCCAAGCAGCTTTTGCGCGCAGGCGATGTAGTTGAGATCAGTCATCGCCTTGCGGCTGAACACCGGATAGCCGGCGAGGCCGCGCTCCTGCGCGCGCTTGATTTCCGAATCCCAATAGGCGCCCTTGACGAGGCGTACCATCATCCGCCGGTTCAGCGTTCGCGCGAGCGCGTCCGCATAATCGATCACGGCTTCGGCGCGCTTCTGATAGGCCTGAATGGCGAGACCAAAACCGTCCCAGCCTGCGAGCGAAGCGTCGCCGAACGCTGTGGCGATCACTTCCAGCGACAGTTCCAGCCGATCCGCTTCCTCGGCATCGACGGTGAAATTCAGATCGTACGACCTGGCCCGCCGCGCCAGATCGACCAGCCGCGGCACCAGTTCGGCGATCACGCGCTCGCGGCTCAATGCCTCGAAACGCGGATGCAGCGCCGAGAGCTTGACCGAGATGCCGGACCGGTCGGGCAGGGGCCGGTCATCGGTGGCGCGGCCGATAGCCTCGATGGCGCTGGCGTAGGAATTGAAATAGCGCTCCGCATCGGCGGCGGTACGCGCGCCTTCCCCGAGCATGTCGAAGGAGTAACGCGGCGCGGCGTGCGAGTGGGCCCGCGCCAGCGCAGCCCCGATGGTCTCACCCAGCACGAAGTGGCTGCCCATCAGCCGCATCGCCTGCCGGGTGGCGGCGCGGACCGCGGGAGCGCCCAGGCGCTTCGTGAGCCGCCCGATCGTCCCTTGCGGGGTTTCGCCGGGCTGAATGACGCGCGCCGACATCCCCAGCGCCCACGCCGACGCGTTGACCAGGAAGGCGCTCGACTTGGTCTCGTGGTGGACGAAGTCGCCTTCGCCGAGCTTGTCCTCGATGAACCGGTCGGCGGTGCGGGCGTCGGGTACGCGGAGCAGCGCTTCCGCGAGCACCATCAGCGCCAGCCCCTCCCTGGTGGACAACGCGAATTCGCGAAGCATGTCCTCGACACCGCCGAGCCGGCCGTCGTGAGCGCGAATGGCTTCGATCAGGCGCGTCGCGGTGTCGATCGATCCGCGTCTCCTGCTCCGCGCTCAAGCGAGCTGTTTCGAGAATCCGCCCTGCGATGACACCATCGTCCGGTGCGAAAGCGGCTGCGAACAGGGGAACGGAAGGAAGACCGGATTTCATCGCATGCCCCGGCGTATGGTCCGCCAAAGCATACAATCAAGCTGGGCTCAGAGGAATTAGCGGTTTGGCGAGAGGATGACGCGCTCCTCGACAATCGGGAGCTCGATCGGGCACAAAGTCTCCCGCGCGGCGCATGGTGGCCGCGCGGCGCTTCGTGCAACCGGAAAAGGGTCAAACAAAATTGGGCTCTCGAACCAGCGCATTCCCCGCGCCGGCCCGAAAATGCGCAAGAGCGGTTTCCACTCCTGCCAGTTGAAATATGTTCGCCGGGGGTCTTGCTGGAAGCTCTACTCCCGGATTGGCTTCCGAGAGTACGCTGCTATTGCCCGCGCGACCGCCTCAAACCTTGAGGTTTTCGGCCGAGGTCTTGCCGCGATTGGCAACTTCTTCGTATTCCACCGTCTGGCCTTCGTTGAGTGTCGAAAGGCCAGCTTTCTCAACTGCCGAAATATGAACAAAAACGTCCTTGCCGCCGCTCGAGGGTTGGATGAATCCAAAACCCTTGGTCGGGTTGAACCACTTCACAGTACCTTTAGCCATCACGTCGTCTCCGCGGGATCAAAAAACAAAAACGGACTGCCGGTCCCCGCAAACCGGCATGTCCGGCATGCCACGATACGCGGTATGGCGGATGCTTGATAGCTTAAACGACAACGAGATTTCGGCGGAAAACGATCATTATCGGGGCGTATTTGCAGCTTTTGGTTGATTTCGTGGAAATTTGGTGTGGTCGCGACCTGGAAAACGCGGCCGGTTGCAGTTTTGCGGCTTGGCTGGCGCGGACCTGCCGGCCGCGCGGTCTGCGACGATTTTCTCGAATTTTGCATCGAAATTTCATCGCGAAGAGCGTTTGAAAGCGCCCTGGAGCGGGCTGGCTTTTGTCGCCAAACCGATCGTCGATTTTGCTAAATGGAGCCGCCTCCCGATGTGTCGCCGCCCGCCGTTCGGCGGGACGAAGATGCGGATGCGAACACGTTGACACCCCCCTGGGAGTCGGGGAGAAAGCGCCGTGACGATTGCGCCCCCCGATCATAGCCCCGCCAGACCGGACAATTCTGCCTTTCGGCGATGGCTTGCCGTTGCTGCGCTGATCGCAGCGATGACGCTGCTGCGGGTGATTTACGCAAGCCTGCTCGATCTGCGGACGGACGAGGCCTACTACTGGACCTGGTCGACGGAGAACGTGCTTTCCTTCCTCGATCACCCGCCGATGATCGCGTGGTTCATCCGGTTCGGCACCGCGATCTTCGGCGACACCAATTTCGGGGTGCGGTTTGCCGGCCTGCTGGCGATGCTGGTGACGCAATTGCTGCTGGCCGATATCGTCCGGCGCGTGACGCATGATGTCCGCGCGGTGGCGATCGCGGTGCTGATGCCGGAAGCGGCGCTTTATTACGGCCTGCTGATGGCCAAGGTTTCACCCGACATCGCGCTGATTCCATTTGTCACCGCCATGGTGTGGGCGCTGGTCCGGCTCGCCGAGAGCGAGGACGCGCGCTGGTGGCTGGCCGCGGGCCTGTTCGCGGGCCTGGCCTTGCTGTCGAAATTCACAGCGGTGCTCACGCTTCCGGCCGTGCTTGCGTTCATGCTGGTGCCGCGCTGGCGCGGACGCTGGCTGCGCAGCCTCTATCCGTGGGCCGCTGCCCTGATCGCGTTCGCGCTGTTCCTCCCCGTTCTGATCTGGAACATGCAGCACGACTGGGCGTCGTTCCGATTCCAGTTCGTGCGGGCGACAGCGACCCATGAATGGTCGCTTCGCACGCTCGGCGAATTCATCGGACTTCAATTCGGGCTGGTCGGATTCATCCTGCTGCCGGTGGTGTTGACAGGCGTCGCGTTGACGGCGTGGCGGGGATATCGCCGGCTGGACGCCGTGGCCATTCTGTTGTCGACCGCGGTGATCGTTCCCTTTCTCTACTTTCTGTGGAAGTCGCTGAGCCTGCGGGTCGGCGATACCTGGCCGGTATTCATCTGGCCGTTCGGATTTGCCGCAACCGCCATCAATCTTTCGATGCTGCGGCGGGAGGGCTGGCCGGAGCAGTTCGTCAGATCGTCGTTTTTGTGGGCGAGGCTCGCGATCGTCTCCGGCATCGCCTTTGTCGTCGCCGTGTTCCTTTATTACGTCGCAACGCCCTGGAATTTCATCGGCCGGACCGATCCGGTCGGCGGCGAAGCCGGCTACCAGACGATCGTGCGCCGGGCCGAGGTGGAGCTGAAGCATACCGGCGCGACCTGGATCGCCACCACGGACTACCGGACCTATGCGATGTTGCGCTGGTTCTTCAGAGGCCGCGTGCCGGTGGTCCAGATCAACGAGCGCGGGCGGTATCTCGGCTTTCACGGGCCCGATATGGACTGGATCCGAGGTCACACCGGGCTCTATGTCGGGCGCGAGCCCGACAATCACCCCGCCAACCCGATCTGGGCGTCCACGACGGCGATCAGGGAGCCGCTCGAACGGGTCGATCGGGTCTGGCGCGGGATCGTGATGGACACCTACGCGCTCGAAAAATTCACCGGCTGGACACCAGAACTTTCGCCGCCAGAAGGCTCTCCGCTCTATCGCTGGCGCGTGCTGGCAGGGGGACTTCAACCATCGCCCCCGCATGTTGCTGTCGGAAAGATGTCATTCCGAGGCGCGCCAACGCACCGCGCAGATGCGCGCCCGGGGACCGGCTCTGCCTGAACCCGAAATCCTGGACGTCAGGCGTTATCCGCGGAGAGAACGCCGCCGGATTTGAACAGAAGACCTGCGATCCCCGCTCCGATCAAGGGGGCTACGATGAACAGCCACACCTGCCCCAGCGCAGCCGGCTTGGTAGCCATGCCAACGAGGGCGGGGCCGAGAGAGCGCGCCGGGTTGACCGAAACGCCGGTCACGTTGATGCCGACGATATGAATCGCGACCAAGGTCAGCCCGATAGCCAGGCCGCCGAATTGCGCGGGGCCACCTTTTTGCGTCACCCCGAGAATGCAAACCAGGAAGAGAAAGGTCGCAACGACCTCGAAGACGAAAGCCGAGAGCGAATTGTACTCACCGAGGTAACCTGGGCCCCAGCCATTCTGTCCAAGACCTCCGGTCCAGCCTGCCGATTTTCCGGAGAGGATGATGTAAAGCACAACCGCTCCGGCAATTGCTCCCAGGACCTGCGCAACGACGTAAGAAATGAAATCGCTCATCGTCATGCGGCCTGCGACCAGCACTCCAAAACTCACGGCTGGATTGACGTGGCAACCGGAAACCGGACCGATCCCGTAAGCCATCGCGACGATGGCCAGTCCGAATGCGAACGCAATCCCCAGTACGTCAATGGCGGTCGGGCCGGTTCCCATCCCGGCGATGACTGCTGCGCCGCATCCAAAGAAAACGAGAGCGAACGTCCCAACGAATTCCGCAACGGGTTTTTTCATGTGTGTTTCCTCCATGTGAAAATGGATCGCTTGCACAACCTACAGCAGCCTGGCTTCCCCCGCAGCGGAGAAAGCGGATTAAACGGGAAGAGCGCGTGGCTTTTCAGAGTTCACGCCTGCTCCTCGCGCTTGCGCAGGAGGTCCTTGGCAAGATCGGTGAGCGCGGGCCGCGGCAAGGCGGTGAACGGCAGCGGGCGGGTGACGTCGATGGCGGCGAGGCCCAGCCGCGCCGTCAAAAGACCGTTGAGAACGCCTTCGCCGAGCCGCTGCGACAGTTTTGCCGCCAGGCCATGGCCGAGCACCTGCTGGATCAGGCTGTCGCTCGCCGCCATGCCCCCGGTGATCGCGACATGCGAGACGACATGGCGCATCAGCCGGATCATGCCGAGCGCGCCCGGCCGGCCGCCGTACAGCCGCGCCAGCTGCCGGATCAGACGCAGCGAGGCCGCGAACACGAAGAGCACGTCGACGAGCGCGCGCGGACTGACGGCGGTGACGATCGAGACGCGCTGGGCGGCCTGCGAGATCAGGCGCCGCGCTTCGGAATCGAGCGGCGTCATCAATTCACGCTCGGCCAGCCGGATCATGTCGGCGCCGTCGATGAGGTCGCCGGCGTGGGTTTGCAGCGCGGCGCGGGCGCGGGCCAGATGCGGGTTCTGGTGCGCGATCTTCAGGAGATCCTGCACCACGGCCCGGCTTTCCGCGCGGTCGTCGCTGGCGAGCACTTCGATGGCGCGCAGATGCAGTTTTTCGATCGTCGCCAGCCGAATAAGTCCGAACGCCTCGCCGGCGACGACAACGACAAAGGCGAGCGCGGCGACGAAGGCAAACGCAAGGCCAAGAAAGCCGAGGCCTTCGCTGCGCGCAAACAGGTCCTCGATGAGCCGGGTCACGCCGAGACCGACGCCGAGCACGGTCAGTCCGCCGACGGCACTCCAGAACACGGCGCCCCAGCGGAATCCCCGCCGCACCGGGAGGCCCGGCGCCTCGACCGGGACCGGCAGCAGCACAGGCTCCGCTTCCGGCGTGACGTGGACCGTGCCGGGGGCGGGGCGGCCGGAATCGTCCGGATCCATCACGATCACGGCGGGATCGTCGAGCTTGAAGGTCGCGGGCCGCCGATGCCGGGAGTGCTCGCTCATTGCAATTTATCTCCGATCAGGAACTGCAGCGCCCGGTCAAGGCGGATGTGAGGCAGTGCGGGCTCATCCATTCCCTCATGTTCGAGTTGCGACGGCCGAAAGCGCAGAAAGCGAAAATCGGATTTCTCGGCGCTCGCGCTGGACAGGCCGCGAAACGCCGCTTCGTCCCTGAACAGTTCCTCCGGATCGACCGGCAGATCGCCGGGAAACGTCGCGACTTCGGTGTTGCCGTCAAAGATCTCGCCGCCCGCGCTCTCGCCCGCGGCGGGCGTTCCGAGAATGGAAGGCAGCTTTTCCCGACCGCGTGCGACGATCGCCTCGCGGGTGGCGCGCACCGCGGCGAGCGCCACGACGTCGATGTCGGCGCCGGTATCCTCGGCCTTCGCGACAGCCCCGGCGACGGCCCGGCGCAATACGGCTTCGAGACGGTCGTGGCTCGAATGGTGGAGGTGATCGGCCTTGGTCGCGGCAAACAGAATCCGGTCGATCTTCGGCCGGAACAGCGCGCTCAACAGCGTGCCGCGGCCGATCCTGAAGCAATCCAGAATTCCCGAAAGCGCCGCCTCGAGGTCGTGCAGCGCCTCCGGTCCGGCGTTGAACGCGGAGAGCGCATCGACCAGAACCACCTGGCGGTCCAGCCGCGCGAAATGATCCCTGAAGAAGGGGCGAACCACGACGTCCTTGTAGGCTTCGTAGCGCCTGCGCATCATGGCCCACAGCGATCGGCCGGGCGCGACACCATGTCCGGGCAGATCCAGCGGCGCGAAAGTCAGCGCCGGGGAGCCGGCGAGATTGCCCGGCATCAGGAAGCGGCCCGGCGGCAACAGGCTCATGGCGAAGCGCTCGTCGCGGCAGTCGCGCAGATATTCGGTGAACAGCCGTGCCGCCGCGAGCGCGGCCTGCTCGTCCTCGCGTCCCTCCGCATTCAACGTGGCAAGATGCGCGTGCCAGGGGGCGGCGAGCGGCGCGCGGGGGCTTGCCCGCGACAAGGCGAGGCTTTCGCTCGACCATTGCTCGTAACTCTTGCCGAGCAGCGGCAGATCGAGCAGCCATTCGCCGGGATAATCGACGATGTCGAGGGTGAGCGTGCGGTCCGCGCCATTCTGCCGCTGATAATCGATCACGAGCCGCAGTTCGCTGATATCGACCGTGGAGTTCGGCCAGCGCCGCTCGTCGATCAGGGTGCGGACGTGGTTCTCGTAGTCGAAGCGCGGCACCGCGTCGTCCGGCTGCGGCTCAAGCCGGGCGCGGGCGATCCGCCCCGTAGCCAACGGCTCAAATACCGGAAAGCGGCCGCCGCGGGTGAGGCCGTGAATCAGCGCGGTGATGAAGACGGTCTTGCCGGCGCGCGACAGTCCGGTGACGCCGAGCCGGACCGTTGGATTGAAAAGGTGGTCGCCGAAGTCCTTCAAGGCCCGCGCCGTCAGCCGCGCTTCCTCGACAATATCGGAAAAACGACTGGTCATGCGGGGGATGAAAAACTCGATTTTCGGAGGCCATTGGCGGCGGAACTAACCGGAAAGTGGCGATTGGTTGACCGAAATCAAGCTTCACACTTAGGTCGTTATTAGGGTTTTAGGGTTCGTTGACCTTCCCGGAGATAGCATTTGTCGTGTTTTTAGAGGCTCGCCGGACCGCCATGACCGTCTTCAGACTGAAGCAACTCGCCTCGACATCCGCCCACGCGGCGGCCGGCGCCATCCGCTGGAATTACGACCGCGCTGAACTGATCGCGGACGGCATCGTGCACGGAATCGGCGTGTTCGGCGGATTGATCGCCGCCACGGTGCTGATCGTGCTGGCCGGGGTGTTCGCATCCGCCTACCAGGTTGTTCTGGTGTCGGTCTACGCGGCTGGCCTGCTCGCCATGCTCGGGTTTTCCGCCGCCTATAATCTCTGGCCGGTGTCGCATCGCAAATGGCTGCTCCGGCGCTTCGATCATTCCGCGATCTACGTTCTGATCGCGGCAACCTACACGCCGGTGTTTGCCCAGTTGCAGGACCGCGCATTCGCGATGTCGCTCCTCGCCGGCGTCTGGGGCGTGGCCGCGGTCGGCATTATGCTGAAGCTGTTTTTTCCGGGGCGGTTCGACAGGATATCGGTCGGGCTTTATCTCGCGATGGGCTGGAGCGGGGTCGTCGCCTACGATGCCGGCCTGTCGTCGCTGCCGCAGCTCGCGATCTGGTTCATCGTTGCCGGTGGCCTGCTCTACAGTTTCGGGGTAATCTTTCATGCATGGCAACGGCTCCGCTTCCAGAACGTGATCTGGCATTCGTTCGTGCTTATGGGCGCGGCCTGCCATTACACGGCCGTGCTCGACCTGGTTCTGGCCTGAGACTGATTTCAGACAAACGGATTTGGCGATGCAGGTAAGCGGCAAGACCGTGGTTGTCACAGGCGGCGCCAACGGCATCGGCCGGGCGCTCTGCGAATCCTTTCATCGCGCCGGCGCGGCGAAGATTGTCGTGGCCGATATCGATAGCGCGGCCGCGCGCGTCGTCGCGGCCTCGGTCGATGGCGCCGCCTTCAAATGCGATGTCGGGAAGGAGAACGACATCCTCCACCTCATCGACGAAACCGAGCGGCTGTTCGGCCCGATCGCCTTGTTCTGCTCCAATGCCGGTATTGGCGGCGGTTTCGATCCGCTGTCGGATAATGCCGGCGGGACTTCCGATGAGCCGTTCGCGAGAAGCTGGGCCGTCCATGTCATGGCGCATGTCTACGCCGCGCGGCATCTTGTCCCGCGGATGAAGGCGCGAGGGGCGGGGTATTTCCTGAACACGATTTCCGCGGCCGGGCTTCTCTCGCAGGTCGGCAGCCCCGCCTATTCGACCACCAAGCATGCCGCGGTTGGATTTGCGGAAAGCCTCGCGATCTCGCACAAGGCTGACGGCATCAAGGTCTCGATCCTGTGCCCGCAGGGCGTCGATACCAACATGCTGCGCTCGATCCCGAAGGGCCCGCAATCCGGCGATGGCGACCTTTCGCCGGAGCAGGTAGCAAAGGATGCGCTCGCCGGCATCGAGCAGGAGACGTTTCTGATCCTGCCGCACCCGCAGGTGCTGGGTTACATGCGCAAGAAGACCGAGAATTACGATCGCTGGATTGCGGGCATGGCGAAGATCCAGGCGAAGATGCGGGAAGAGCACGGGAAGTAGAACACCCTCATGGTGAGGAGCGCGGCACGCTCTCCCGCGTCATTGCGAGCCAACGGGTCGCGCGAATGCGCGCCCGATGACAGGCTCCGCGAAGCAATCTATGGAACAACGAAGTAAGAGTGGATTGCTTCGTCGCTAGCGTGCCCTTGCGCAAACGCTCTGCGTTTGTCGCAGGCAATGATGGTGAGGGCTCCATCAACCCTTCTGCGCGTAAAGCAGCGGCACCGCCGAATCCACCATCACCTCGATCAGGCTGGTGCCGTCATGCGCAAGACCGCGCTTGAGCGCGGGCGCAAGCTCGGACGATCTGGTCACGCGCGCCGCGTCGCAGCCCATGCCTTCTGCGATCTTCACAAAGTCAATGTCGGGCAGATCGAGGCCGGGCACGTTGCGCACCTGCATCACCTGGCTGAACGAGCGCATCGCGCCGTAGCCTGCGTTGTTGAGCACCACGACCGTCAGCGGCAGCTTGCGTTGGGCCGCCGTCCACAAGGCCTGAATCGAGTACATCGCCGAGCCGTCGCCGATCAGGCACACCGTCCGGACGCCCGGGCGTCCCAGCGCCATGCCGACCGCGGCCGGCAGGCCGTAGCCAAGTCCGCCGCTCGCCATGGTGTAGAAACTGTCCTGTCCGCGCATCGGCATGAATTTTTGCATCGCCGGACGATGCGAGGGCGCTTCCTCCACCAGCACGGCGTCGCCGGGCATGGCTGCCGACAGCGTGTGCAACATCCACTCGGCAGGGATGGGATCGCCCGCTTGCGGGGCTGGCGGCAGGATCCGGCCCGCCGGCTTCGGGCGCCGGGTCTCGGGCAGCATGTCGATCAGCATCGCCAGCGCCGGCTTCATGCTCGCGATGATGCTGGTGCCGACCGGCGTCACGGCCGCGGCATCGGGGTCATCGGTGATCTGGAAGATCGCGGTCGCGCCGTCGAAGATCGAGGCATGGCCTTCGACGTGGAACGTAAAGACCGGCGCGCCGATCACGACAACGAGATCATGTTCGCGCAGCGCGTCCGACAGTTGCGCCGGCGAGGCATGAAGGAAGCCCGCGAATAGCGGATGCCGTTCCGGAAAACTGCAGCGCGCCGAAAACGGGCTGACCCAGACCGCGGCGCGCACCTTCTCCGCGACGCGCACCATCAACTCCACGGCCTCCGCGCGATCGATACCGGGACCGACCACAAGCGCGGGATGCTTGCTGGCCGCGATGGCCTTTGCCAGCGCCGTCATGGCGGCGGGGTCGGGGCCCAGTTCGCGGCTCACGCTGCGGGCTTCGATCGGCTGCGTTGGATGCGTCCAGTCGTCGATCGGCACTGAAACAAAGGTCGGCCCGCAAGGCGGCTGCATCGCCACGTAATAGGCGCGCGCGATCGCCGCCGGCACATCTTCGGCCCGCGCCGGTTCGATCGCGAACTTGACGTAGGGACGCGGAAATTCCGAGGCGCGCTCGGCGTAAAGAAACGGCTGCCAGGGGAGGATCGAGCGCGCCTGCTGGCCCGCGGTAATCACCAGCGGCGTCTGGTTGCGGTGGGCGGTGTAGATATTGCCGAGCGCGTTGCCGACCCCGGCGGCCGAATGCAGATTGACGAAGCCCGCGTTGCGGGTGGCCTGGGCATAACCGTCGGCCATGCCGATCACGGAAGCCTCCTGCAGGCCCAGCACATAGTCGATGTCGCCGGGCCAGTCGCTCAGCAGCGGCAATTCGGTCGAGCCGGGATTGCCGAACACTTTCGTGATGCCGAACGCGCGCAGCAGGTCGAGCGTGGCCTGTTTGACGCTGACGGATGCGCTGGAGGTTTTGGCAGGTTTGCGGGGCAATTCGGTGTGCCTCTAGTAGAGAGCTCGAAATGCAACACCCGTCATTGCGAGGAGCGAAGCGACGAAGCAATCCACACTTGGTACACGGACAGATGGATTGCTTCGCTTCGCTCGCAATGACGGTGTTACCACGTCGCGGTCCCCTTCATGGTCGGCTGATGGTGCGAATTCGCCGTCCACAATTCCATGCCGCCACCGGCTTCGTTGGCGTTGACAGTGAATTCCGAGCCCTCGAACAGCGGCTGCACGCCGCGATAGCTGAATTTCTTCGGCGCCGCGCCGCCATGCAGCTTGGCGGCGAATTCCACCAGCAAGGCCGCCTGCATCGGGCCGTGAAAAATCAGGCCGGGGTAGCCCTCGACCTTGGTGACGTACTCGCGGTCATAGTGAATGCGGTGACCGTTGAAGGTCAGCGCCGAATAGCGAAACAGCAGGACGGGATCGGCCATGTGGCTTTCACGGTGCTGCGCCGCTGGCGGCGGCACCACCGGCTTGGCGGGCGCGAATGGCGACACTTCCCGATAGACGATGTCGTGCCGTTCGCGGATGGCGGTGCCGCGCGGCGTCGTGACCAGATGATCCACGGAGACGAAGCATAATGTGCCGGTAGAGCCGGTCTTCATCGTCACATCCGAAATGCGCGAGGTCCGCGTCACCTCGTCGCCCACGCGCAATACGTCGAAAAATTCGAGCTCGCCGCCGGCCCACATCCGCCGTGGCAGCGGCACCGGCGGCAGGAAGCCACCGCGGGCGGGATGACCGTCGGGACCGAGTTCCGACATCGGGGCGACCGGCTGCGCCAGGCACCAATGCACGGTGAATGGCGCGGCGTCACCCGGCTTCGGTTCGCCGATTTCCAGGAACAGCGTGGCGCGCAGTCCCTTCACCAGTTGCGCGGTGACGATGTCGGAGGCCTGCGTGCTGCGGCCGATCCATTGGCGCAGATGGTCGAGATCGGGCTTGTCGGTCATGACGATTTGATCCGTGCGGGAGAAGCCTTGATGGCGGCTTTGGGTGTGGCCGCGCGCTCGCCGATCGCGGGCACGGCGCCGTAGTGGCGCGGCTCTCCGACGACAATCGCCGCGGGCGCCGGATAGGTCACCGGTCCCTTCGGCGTGGCTACCTCGATGCGGCGCAGATGCGGATGGCTCGCGAGATCGGCCATGGTGTTGACCTCGGCGAAGGCGATGTCGGCGTCCGACAACCGCTGCAGCAGGTCGTCGCGCGTCATGGTCGCAAAGCTGTTGCCGACGGTGGTGTCGGTCAGCTGGCGGTTGCGGACGCGCTCGACCATGTTGGCAAATCGGGGGTCGTTCGGCAGGTCGGGTTGGCCCAGCACGTCCGCGCAGAGCTTTTTCCATTCGCGTTCGCTCTGGATCGAAATCAGGATGTCCTTGCCGTCCTTCGAGCGAAACACGCCATAGGGCGCGATCGAGGGATGGGCGAGGCCCATGCGTTGCGGCGGATTGCCGGCTTCCGAATTGAGCAGCGGCACCGTTAGCCAGTCGGCCATCACGTCGAACATCGAAATGCGGATGTCCGCGCCCTTGGCCCGAGCGCGAGCGGGCGATCAGCGCCTCCAGGATGGCGGCGTGCGCCGTGGCGCCGGTGGCGATATCGACGATCGATAGTCCCACGCGCGAAGGACCATCCGGGCCGCCGGTGATCGAGGCGAGCCCGCTTTCGGCCTGGATCAGGAGATCGTAGGCCTTGCGGTGCGCATAGGGGCCGTCGTCGCCATAGCCGGAAATGGTGCAGCAGATCAGCGCCGGGTAATCCTTTTTCAGGCGTTCCAGCGAGAAGCCGAGCTTGTCCATCGAGCCCGGCTTGAGGTTCTGCAGCAGCACGTCGGCGCCGGCGATCAGCTTTTCGAGGCTGCCACGGCCCTCCGGGCTGGCGAGGTCGACGACCACCGAATCCTTGCCGCGGTTGAGCCAGACGAAATAGCTGCTTTGTCCCTTCGCCGCCGCGTCATAGCCGCGCGCGAAGTCGCCCTCGGGCCGCTCCACCTTGACGACATGCGCGCCGGCGTCGGCCAGGCGCGAGCTGCAGAACGGCGCGGCGACGGCCTGTTCGACGGCAATGACGGTTATTCCTTCAAGCGGCAGCATCTGTTGTTCTCAGTAGGAGCGCGGCATGCCCAGCACATGCTCGGCGATGTACGACAGAACGAGGTTGGTCGAGATCGGCGCGACCTGATAGAGCCGCGTCTCGCGGAACTTGCGCTCGACATCGTATTCTTCCGCGAAGCCGAAACCGCCATGGGTCTGCACGCAGGCGTTGGCCGCTTCCCAGGAGGCGTCCGCCGCCAGCATCTTGGCCATATTGGCCTCGGCGCCGCAATCGAGCCCCGCTTCGTATTTGCGCGTGGCCTCCTTCACCATCAGTTCGGCGGCGCGCATCGCCGCATAGGCTTTTGCGATGGGAAACTGGATGCCCTGGTTCTGGCCGATCGGACGGCCGAACACCGCGCGCTCCTTGGCGTAGTTCGACGCCTTGGCGATGAACCATTTGGCGTCGCCGACGCATTCGGCCGCGATCAGGATGCGCTCGGCATTCATGCCCGAGAGGATGTAGCGAAAACCCTTGCCTTCCTCGCCGATCAGGTTCTCCGCCGGCACGCGGAGATCGGTGAAAAACACCTCTGTGGTGGAGTGATTCATCATGGTGCGGATCGGGCTGATCGACAGCCCGTTGCCCTTCGCCGCCTTCATGTCCACGATGAAGACCGACAGGCCGTCGGTGCGCTTCTTCGCCTGTTCCTTCGGCGTGGTGCGCGCGAGCAGGATCATCAGGTCGGAATATTCGGCGCGGCTGGTCCAGATCTTCTGGCCGTTGACGATATAGCTGTCATTGCCTTCGCGCCGGGCAAAGGTCTTCAATGACGAGGTATCGGTGCCGCTGGTGGGTTCGGTGACGCCGAACGCCTGCAGCCGCAATTCGCCGCTGGCGATCCTCGGCAGCCATTTGGCCTTTTGCGCGTCGCTGCCGTGCCGCAGCAGCGTGCCCATGGTGTACATCTGGGCGTGGCAGCCGCCGCCGTTGCACCCCGAACGCTGGATCTCCTCGAGGATCGCGGCGGCGGCCGACAGTTTCAGCCCGGCGCCGCCATATTCCTCGGGGATCAGGACGGAGAGATAGCCGGCTTCGGTCAGCGCGTCGACGAAAGCCTTCGGGTAGGCCATCTCGCGGTCGAGCTTGCGCCAGTATTCGCCGGGGAATTGCGCGCAGAGCTTGGCAACGGCTTCGCGGATGTCGGCATATTCGTCGTGTTCGGTAGCGGTCATAGGTACTCGGCTGGCAGGTCAATGGCGAGCGGAAATCCGCGGATTTAAAGGTCCGTCGGGGATAGGCGGGTCGGGGGCTGCGTTCAAGAGGCTGGTCTGGTCACGCAGGTATGCGCACCGGCAAGGACTCGATGCCGCGCACGAAGCTCGAATATACCCGCTTCGGCTCGCCGACCACCTCGATCCGGTCGAACCGCTTCAGTATCTCCTGCCACACAATCTTCAATTGCAGTTCGGCGAGCCGCATGCCGACGCAGCGGTGGATGCCGAATCCGAACGACAGATGGGTGCGGGGCCGGGCGCGGTCGATAATGAAATCGTTGGGATTTTCGATGACCTCTTCGTCGCGATTGCCGGAGACGTACCACATCACGACGCGATCGCCTTTCCGGATCGTCTTGCCGCCGAGTTCGGTATCGACAAGCGCGGTGCGCCGCATATGGGCGAGCGGCGTCTGCCAGCGAATGACCTCCGGCACCATGGAATCGATCAGCGCCGGATTGTCGCGCAGTTTCCGGTACTGGTCGGGATTTTCGTTCAGCGCCAGCACCGAGCCGCTCATGGTGTTGCGGGTGGTGTCGTTGCCGCCGACGATCAACAGGATGATGTTGCCCATCAGGTTGTCGGGGTCCATGTACCTCGTGGCTTCGTTATGCGCCATCATCGAGATCAGATCGTTTCTCGGCTCGGCATTGACGCGTTCGTTCCAGAGCTTTGTGAAATAGGCCGCGCACTCGTCCATCTCGGCCCGGCGCTGTTCGGCCAATTCGACGATCCCGCTCTTTGGCAGCGCGGTCGAGACGTCGGACCACCGCGTCAGCTTGCGGCGCTCCTCGAACGGAAAGTCGAACAGCGTCGCGAGCATCTGCGTGGTCAGCTCGATCGACACCCGATCGACGAAATCGAAGGTCTCGTCGCGGGGCAGCGCATCGAGCACCCTGCCGGTGCGTTCGCGGATCAGGATCGCGAGTTCGTCCAGATGCGTCGGCGTGAACATCGGCGACACCGTCTTGCGCTGGGCCGAGTGCCGCGGCTGGTCCATCGCGATGAAGCTCGGCCAATCGTAGCCCGGCGGCACGTCCCGGATCGAGATGCCACCGAGGGAGACGTCGGAGGAGAAAATGCCGTGGTTGGTGTCGACATGCATGATGTCGTTGTATTTGGTGACCGACCAATAGGGTTCGATCGGTGAGGTGGCGCAGTAATGCACCGGCTCTTCCTTGCGCAGCCGCTCGAACCAGGGCCACAGCGTATCGTTGCGAAACAGTTGCGGCGCGCCGGGGTGAAAATCCCTGAGCGGCATGGCATAGGCGGCTTCACGCGCGGCGCGTTGACGCTGTTCTCTATCGGTTTTGACGGATGCCTGGATATTCATCGTCGATCAATCCCACGAATATGTCAGCCGGCGGCGCGCACCGGCACGTGCAATGTTTTGCGGGGGATTCCGAACGAGATGAATGGTCCCGCGCATGGGTCGGTTCCCCCAAAATTGTTCCCCTCCCTGGTTGGTTCCGGAAGGGGCGTGATTCCTCGAATTACATCCCCTTGCGCGCGTCAGGGCAAGAGCGAGTTTCGATCCAATCTGCACAGGTGGCGGCCGGACGCGGGCAGCCCCGCGGAGGCCTCTTTCCGGCCCCGGTGGCCCGTGACAAGCTTGCCGGCAAAGAATAAGGCTGTGCGCGAGAGCAGCAGCATTGCCCGAAAGGCCGCCCGACCATGATCCCCAACGCGCATCGGATGTTCAACTTCGACCTTGGCGAAACCGCGGACGCGATTCGCGACACCGTCCGTGATTTCTCGACGCATGAGATCGCGCCGCGCGCCGCCGACATCGACAAGAGCAATCAGTTCCCCCGCGACCTTTGGCCGAAACTCGGCGCGCTCGGCCTGCACGGAATTACCGTCGAGGAGGAATATGGCGGCTCGGGGCTCGGCTATCTCGAGCATTGCGTGGCGATGGAGGAGATCTCGCGCGCCTCGGCCGCGGTCGGCCTGTCCTACGGCGCGCATTCCAACCTCTGCGTCAATCAGCTGCGGCGCAACGGCAACGAGGCGCAGAAGCGGAAATACCTGCCCGGGCTGATTTCCGGAGAAAACGTCGGCGCGCTGGCGATGTCGGAGCCGGGCGCCGGCTCCGACGTGGTGTCGATGACGACGCGTGCCGAGAAGAAGGGCGATCGTTACGTCATCAATGGCGCCAAGATGTGGATCACCAATGGTCCGGTCGCGGAAACGCTGGTGGTGTACGCCAAGACCGATCCGGCGGCGGGCCCGCGCGGCATCACCGCCTTCATCATCGAAAAAGGCATGAAGGGATTTTCCACCGCGCAGAAGCTCGACAAGCTTGGCATGCGCGGCTCCGACACCGCCGAGCTGGTTTTCGACAATTGCGAAGTGCCGGAGGAAAACGTGCTCGGCGAGGTCGGCCGCGGCGTCAACGTGCTGATGTCCGGTCTCGATTATGAACGTTCGGTACTGGCGGCGGGTCCGCTCGGCATCATGCAGGCCTGCCTCGATGTCGTGCTGCCCTATGTGCACGAGCGCAAGCAGTTCGGTCAGCCGATCGGCAGTTTTCAGCTGGTGCAGGGCAAGATCGCCGACATGTACACGACGATGAATGCGTCGCGGGCCTATGTGTATGCGGTCGCGAAGGCCTGCGATCGCGGCGAGACCACGCGCGAGGACGCGGCCGGCGCCATTCTCTACGCCTCCGAGAAGGCGACGCAGTGCGCGCTCGACGCGATCCAGCTGCTCGGCGGCAACGGCTACATCAACGACTATCCGACCGGGCGGCTGTTGCGCGACGCCAAGCTCTACGAGATCGGCGCCGGCACCAGCGAAATCCGCCGCATGCTGATCGGGCGGGAGCTGTTCGAGAAATCGGCGTGATCGAAGTCGTCATGCCGGCCGCGCGATCTCTCCATTGGTCGTCCCTGCGTTCGCAGCGACGACTCGCTCAGGGGCCGTGCACTACTCCCCCAGACCGTTCACCTTCCTCACCCAGGCCCGCACGTCGGCGAGCACTTCGGGCAGCACCGCCTGGACTTCCGCGATGGTCATGCCGGGCTTGATGCGCGGGTCATAGAGGATGTTCAGCAGGTACTGATCGTAGACGTCGAAGAATCCCATCGACACCTTGTCGTTGAACATGGTCCACGGCACCGAACTCCGTATCGTTGATCGGCCCCAGCGACTGCAGCAGCTCTTCGTAGGCGCAGTCGAGGAAGATGAAATCGCCGTTGTCGACGGTGAGGATGACGTCGGAGTGCTCGATCTCGAATGTCTCGCTTTTGCGGAAACCCGAGAGGCATTGCGGGTCGAGCGATTTGCGAATTTCGCGCGCCCGTTCCTCGCCGTAGAAGCTCCTGATGGTGCGGAGCAGATCGCGGTCGCGCACCAGCGTGACCGTGACATTGGCGGCCTCGCTTCTCTCGGTCATGGCGATGTCGAGATGGGCGATCCGTCGTGCGATATCGGCGACGACTTTCGCAAGCTGTGCCTTTCGACCCGGACGATTGACGCCGCCCGCGAACACCCGCACCGGCACGTCGTATTTCCGGATGCGGTCGACCCGGCCGGCGAGGTGATATTCGGCGCCGAACGCGACCTTGAAGAAGCCGTCCGTGATCTCGCGGTCGGTGAAGGTCTTCCTTTCGGCGCGCTGGCGCGACGCGACGGCGGCAATTTCGGCGGCCGCAGGTGGAGGCAAGGCGGTGCTGCCGAACGTGGTCGCAGCCAATGCCGCCGCGACTATCCGCAAATGTAAGGATCGGCCCATCGTGATAATACTATGCCGTCGTCCCTGCGAAAGCAGGGACCCATAACCACAGGCTTTAGTTATTGCGCGGATGTCGTCAAGCAGCGGGTCTCAAGACAACCGCCGCGGCGCGGCGATGAGCGCAGTGCGCTCACGCAGGGGTCCCTGCGTTCGCAGGGACGACGATAAGACCGCGTTCGCTCTATCCCGCCCACGCCGTCGCGTGTCCCTAGTTCCTCACGACCACGGTGGCGCCGACCGAGACGCGGCTGTAGAGATCGGTGACGTCTTCGTTGGTCATGCGGAAGCAGCCGGACGACACGGCGCGGCCGATCGTCTCCGGCTCGTTCGAGCCGTGGATGCGATACAGCGTCGAGCCGAGATACATGGCGCGCGCGCCGAGCGGATTTTCGATGCCGCCGGGCATGTAGCGAGGCAGATCGGGCCGCCGCGCCCGCATCTGCGCGGGCGGGGTCCAGCCCGGCCATTCCCGCTTCGCCGAGATGCGGTGGATGCCGGACCAGCGGAAACCGTCGCGGCCGACGCCGATGCCGTAACGCAGCGCCTCGCCATTGCCGAGGATCAGGTACAGCCGCCGCTCGGCGGTATTGATGTAGATGGTGCCCGGGGCGAACCGGCCGGGAGCGTTCACGACGGTGCGCGGAATGGGGCCGGAGCCGCCGCCGTAATAATCGGAGCCGCCGCCATAATTGGGGCCGCTCCTGTTACTGGAGCCGCCGCGCCCGAAGAAATTGAAAAAGTCGTCGTTGCTGGTTTGGGCTTGCACCGGACAAACGCCCGCCAGCACCATCGCCGCCAGAGTCAGGAAGGCAAGAACCCGGGTCATCTCGTTCCTCGCAAAATACGACCTGCCCCTGAGTCAGGCCACAGTTGGCGCGTTTTCGCAAGCAACCAGCGTGTGAGGAGGCGTGAATTTCAAACGGCGCGGTTAAAAAAGCCAGAGCTGTCATTCCGGGGCGATGCGAAGCATCGAACTACGATGTGCAATCGCACATCGGAGAATCTCGAGATTCCCCGATGCGCAATTGCGCATCTGAGGTCTGGTGCTAACGCACCATCCCGGAATGACGAGACTGGCAGCAATGCGTCGCGACCCCTTTGACGAACGGCGCTGGGAATGATTGATCTTCCACCAGTTCTTGGAAAAAACGACAGGCGGAACGGGAGTGGAACGATGAATGGTGCGGAAAGTCTGGTGCGGACCCTGGTCGCGGGCGGTGTCGACGTCTGCTTTGCCAATCCCGGCACCTCCGAGATGCATTTCGTCGCCGCGCTCGATCGGGTCGAGGGCATGCGCTGCGTGCTCGGCCTGTTCGAGGGGGTGGTGACGGGGGCCGCGGACGGCTATTTCCGCATGAAAGGCACGCCGGCCTCGACGCTCCTGCACCTCGGTCCCGGCCTCGCCAACGGGCTGGCCAACCTGCACAACGCCAAGAAGGCGAATTCCGGCATCGTCAACATCGTCGGCCAGCATGCCGTCTATCACATCGGCTATAACGCGCCGCTGACGTCCGACATCGAGGGCCTGGCGCGCCCGATGTCGGCCTGGGTGCGGACCTCCCCGGACGCCAAATCGGTCGCCAAGGACGGCGCCGCCGCCATCGCGGCCGCCAAAAGTTCGCCGCCCCAGATCGCCACGCTGATCCTGCCCGCCGATACCGCCTGGAACGAGGCCGACGGCATCGCGCAGGTGCCGGCGGAATCCCAGCGCGCGAGCTATTCGCCGCAAGCCGTGGACAACGCCGCGAAGGTGCTGCGCGGCGGCGGGCCAACGCTGTTGCTGATGACCGGCGGCGCGCTGACCGAGCAGGGGCTGGCGCTGGCGGCGCAGATCGCCGGCAAGACCGGCTGCAAGGTGATGGGCCAGACCTATAATCCGCGCATGGCGCGCGGGCGCGGGCGGTTTTCGATCGACCGGATCCCTTACGTGATCGAACAGGCGCTGCCGATCCTGAAGGATTTCAGGAACATCATTCTGGTCGAGGCCAACGATCCCGTGGCGTTTTTCGCCTACCCGAACAAGCCGAGCCTGTTGAAGCCGGAGGGCTGCGAGGTTCACCGCATGACTTCGGGCGGCGAGAATTCGGTCGCCGCCCTTGAGGCGCTCGCCTCCGCGCTCGGCGCCAGGCCTGCCGACGCGAAGCCGCAGGCGCTGGTTGAGCTCAAGAAGCCCACGGGCGCGTTGACGCACGCCTCGATCGCGATGGCGATTGCGATGGCGATTCCGGAAGACGCCATCGTGGTCGATGAATCCATCACCACCGGGCGCGGCTTCTTTCCGCCGACCGCGGCGGCCGCTCCGCACGACTGGCTGCAGAACATGGGCGGCTCGATCGGATTTTCGACACCGGTCGCGACCGGCGCCGCGGTGGCGTGCCCCGACCGCAAGGTGATCTGCATGGTCGGCGACGGCAGCGCCATGTACACGCTGCAATCGCTGTGGACGCAGGCCCGCGAAGGCCTCAATGTCACCACCATCGTGTTCGCCAATCGCATCTATCAGATTTTGCGCGGCGAATTCGACGGCGTCGGCGCCGGCGAGCCGGGCCAGCGCGCGCTCGACATGCTGAAGATCGACCGACCCACGCTCGACTGGGTGGCGCTCGCCAAGGGCATGGGGGTCGCCGCGCGCGCGGTCACGACCGCGGACGAATTCGTGGCGGCGCTGTCGGAAGCGATGCCGGAGCGCGGACCGCGGCTGATCGAAGTGCAGATGTGAGGGTGGGCTAGTATCTAGGGGTTAGTCGTCATTCCGGGATGGTCCGCAAGGACCAGACCTCAGATGCGCAATTGCACATCGGGGAGTTCGAGATTCCGGGTCTGGTGCAACGCACCATCCCGGAATGACGGAATACTGGATTGCGCCGTGACCATGCTCCCTGCGATGACGTGCCGCTTATATCGGAGGCCAGATGCAGACCGAGCTCGACAAGGTCGTCGCCGCGCTTTCGGAATTTTATTCGCGCGAGGCATTCCTGTTCGAGCAGGATCTCGGCGAGCGCGCGCTGACGCACCGGTTGGCGGTGCATCTGGAAAGGCAGTTTCCGGGCTGGGACGTCGATTGCGATTTCGACCGGCTGGGCGCGCGCACCTTGCGGCTGCCGCATGGATCGATCGTCTCGACCGACGACCACCTCGCCAAATCGATCTATCCCGACATCGTCGTGCACCAGCGCGAGATCCCGGATAACCTGCTCGCGGTCGAGGTCAGGAAGGCTTCCAATCATCAGCCGCTCGAACACGACCAGCAGAAGCTGCGCGCGCTCACCGACCCGCATCTGTGGTTCGCCTGGTCGGCCGGGGTGTTTCTCGTGCTTGGAAACAAGAGCGTGGTCCCGGAGGTTTATGCCGCGGGCCAGTTCGACGCGTCCCTTTCCCGCTGGTTCGCGCAGCGGCTGAAGCAGGCGGGGCTCGGCGAATGAGAACGCGCCGCCGGCTTTTCGCGGAAAACATGTCCATCCACAGATCAATTTGTTTCGCCGCGCGGGTTGATGAGGCGAGCGGCGATGGTCCATAAGCGTCCTCCCGCGGCCGGCGATTCACCCGCCGCGATGGCTTTACGAAAGATCACCCGTGGCAAACATCTATCGACAGATCGCCGATGAACTGGGCGTTCGCGAACAGCAGGTCGAGGCGACAGTGGCGCTGCTCGACGGCGGCGCCACCGTTCCGTTCGTCGCGCGGTACCGCAAGGAAATCACCGGCGCGCTCGACGATGCGCAGCTGCGCACGCTGGAGGAGCGTCTGAATTACCTGCGCGAGATGGAAGAACGCCGCACCGCGATTCTCAATTCCGTCCGCGAGCAGGGCAAGCTGGACGCCGCGCTCGAGGCGGCGATCATGGCGGCCGACAGCAAGGGGCGTCTGGAGGACATCTATCTTCCGTTCAAGCCGAAGCGCCGCACCAAGGCCGAGATCGCGAAGGAGGCGGGGCTGGAGCCGTTGGCCGAGCTGCTGCTGACGCAGCCCGGGAACGATCCGCATGCCGTGGCCGCGCCGTTCGTCGATGCCGACAAGCAGGTGGCCGATGCCGCGGCCGCGCTCGACGGCGCGCGCGCCATCCTGGTCGAGCGCTTCGCGGAAGACGCCGACCTGATCGGCACGTTGCGCGAACAGATGTGGTCGAGCGGCCTGATGGCCTCCACCGTGCGCACCGGCAAGAAAACCGAGGGCGAGAAGTTCAAGGATTATTTCGATTTCAGCGAGCCGCTCGCGAAACTGCCGTCGCACCGCATCCTCGCGCTGTTCCGCGGCGAGAAAGAAGAGATCCTCGATCTGCAGATGCAGCCCGAGCCGCCGGCCGCGACGCCGGCCGCCGCCAGCTCCTATGAATTGAAGATCATGCAGCGCTTCGCGATTTCGGACCGGGGCCGTCCCGGCGACAAATGGCTGGCGGAAACCGTGCGCTGGGCCTGGCGCACCAAGATCCAGGTCCATCTCAACATCGATTTGCGGATGCGGCTGTGGACCGCGGCCGAGCAGGAAGCGGTGCGCGTGTTCGCCTCCAATCTGCGCGACCTCCTGCTGGCGGCGCCGGCCGGCGCGCGCGTCACCATGGGCCTCGATCCCGGCTTCCGCTCCGGCGTCAAGGTCGCCGTCGTCGATGCGACCGGCAAGGTGGTCGCCACCGCCACGATCTATCCGCACGAGCCGGCGCGGCGCTGGGACGAGGCGCTGGCGATGCTGGGCAAGCTCGCCGTGCAGCATCGCGTCGATCTGATCGCGATCGGCAACGGCACCGCCTCGCGCGAAACCGACAAGCTCGCCACGGAGCTGGTGAAGCTGCTGCCGGACCTGAAGATGTCGAAGATCGTGGTGTCGGAAGCCGGCGCCTCGGTCTATTCGGCCTCGGCCTTCGCGTCCGAGGAATTGCCCGAGCTCGACGTCACCCTGCGCGGGGCGGTGTCGATCGCCCGGCGGCTGCAGGATCCGCTGGCCGAACTGGTCAAGATCGATCCGAAGGCGATCGGCGTCGGGCAGTATCAGCATGACCTCGGCGAGAGCAAGCTGGCGCGTTCGCTCGATGCCGTGGTGGAGGATTGCGTCAACGCGGTCGGCGTCGACGCCAACACCGCCTCGGCGCCGCTGTTGGCGCGGGTATCGGGGATCGGCAGCGGGCTCGCGCAAGGCATCGTCCAGCACCGCGACGCCAACGGCCCGTTCAAATCGCGCAAGGCGCTGAAGGAGGTGCCGCGGCTGGGGCCGAAGGCGTTCGAGCAATGCGCCGGCTTCCTGCGCATCACCGGCGGCGAGGACCCGCTCGATTCCTCCGGCGTCCATCCGGAGGCCTATCCGGTGGTGCGCCGGATTCTCGCCGCGACCAAAAGCGACATCAAGGCGCTGATCGGCAACGCGGAGATCCTGCGCCAGGTCAGGCCGCAGAATTTCGTCGACGACACCTTCGGTTTGCCCACCGTGACCGACATCCTGCGCGAGCTGGAAAAGCCCGGCCGCGATCCGCGCCCGGCCTTCAAGGCCGCGGTGTTCAAGGAGGGTGTCGAGACGCTGAAGGATCTCAAGCCCGGCATGATCCTCGAGGGCGCCGTCACCAACGTCGCGGCGTTCGGCGCCTTCGTCGATATCGGCGTGCATCAGGACGGGCTGGTGCACATCTCGGCGATGTCGAAGACCTTCATCAAGGATCCGCGCGAGGTGGTGAAGCCGGGCGACATCGTCAAGGTGAAGGTGCTGGAGGTCGAGGTCGCCCGCAAGCGCATCGCGCTGACGCTGCGTCTCGACGACGAAGTAGGCGGCCGGAGCGAGCGCCCGGCGCAAGGCAAGCCGCGCGACATTTCCCGCGCCTCGATGACGTCACAGGCGCCACGCAAGCCGGAACCGCCATCCGGCGGTGGCGCGCTCGCCGAAGCCCTGCGCCGCGCCAGCGAGAAGAGCGGGAGCGGGAAGGGGAGGGGGTAGGTGGGAGTGAAGCCAGCCGAGGGCGGAAACGGCGATGGCGGCTTTATCACATCTGCGCAATCGGGATTACGGTGACACCCATAAGCCAGCCGTGAAAAAGGCGGCCAGGTCGGCCGCCTCGTTTTTGTGCTCAGGACATGACTGCGGAAAGCAACCCTTGTCAGTCGTCGTCTCCGTCGTATCCTTCATAGCCACCGTAACCGCCGTAGCCGTATCCCATGCCGGCGCCGAGTAATGAGCCGGCGATTAAACCGCCGACAATACCGGGTCCATTGTCGTATCCGCCGTAGTAGCCACCGTAGGCTCTGCGGTACCCGCCGTATCCGCCCCGATAGCCACGGCCAGCGAAGTGGGCACCGCGTCCATGAAATCCACCAGCGTGACCACCGTGAAAGTGGCCGCCTCCGCGGACACCGTGTCCACCACCCCCATGTCCACCACCCCCATGTCCGCCCTCAGCCAGCGCAGGGGACGCGGCGGCAAGTGCTACTGCCAGACAGGCGGCGCCGATCGATCGATATTTCATGACGGTCTCCTCCATGAGGGGTAATGGGAACAGCCCTGAGTCTTGGTGGTTCCAGCGCTTTTGATTCACGAGCAATTCTGTAAGCTCCGCCGTTGGCGCTTCAGTACCCGTAATCACATCCGGAATAGGCGTAATAGCCGTTGTAACAGCCGCCGTATCCCAGACCGGCGCCGATCAGCGAGCCGGCAAACAAACCGCCCAGAATACCTGGTCCGTATCCGTAGCCGTAGCCACCGTAGCCATAGCCACCGTAGCCGTAGCCACCGTAGCCGCCATAACCTCTGCGGAATCCGCCACCATACCCGCGCCCTCTGTAACCGCCGCCCGCGAAATGAGCGCCGCCGCCAAAGCCTCCACCATGGAAGCCGCCCCCGCCGCCGTGGAAACCTCCACCTCCACCATGTCCGCCGCCGCCTCCATGCCCGCCGCCAAAGGCCAGCGCAGGGGACGCTGCCGCAAGCGCCACTGCCAGACAGGCCGCGCCGATCGATCGATATTTCATGACGGTCTCCTCCATTACGGGTAATGGGAACAGCCCTGAGTCTTAGTGGTTCCGGCACTTTTGATTCATAAACAATTCTTTAGCCGTTGAACGAAGTTAACTCCTTCAAACGTGATCATCCGGCACCGGAGTTTGAGTGCTGCCGACGATCGGATGTCGTATCGTCAAGTCGGCCGCATCGGCCGGCGCAACACTGTTCTGATTCAGGTTTCCAAAGGCGGCGAGTGGTTGCCCATGTGGAAAGCATCCGATCCTGAGCTTTTGCCGATCGCCCGCCCGCGCTGCCGCGAGTGTCAGATGCGAATGGTAACCGCTGCGGTGGAAGAGGGACCGGAAGGCTTCGAGCATCGCTGGTTCGAATGCCCCAGGTGCGGCCACGGCGAACAAAATGTCATTGCATCCGACCCGATGAACACCAATGCGCTGGGTTGGCTAAACAGCGACTTGCATCCGCCGAAGTAAGGCCTCAGCTGGCGGTCTCTGGTATGGGCGGACAACGGACATTCGCGAAGGCGCCACTCTTATCTGCTAAAGGCGCATCTTCGATCATTGCCGCGAGTTTGGCTCCACGGCAAAGTCCGCCCGCTCCAACCACCAGGAAATGGCGAGGCCGGAGACCAGGCCCCAAAAAGCAGCGCCGATATTCAACAACGGCGCGTCGGCGACGGTGACAAGGAAGGCAACCAGCGCGCCGAGAGAGAAACGCTCCTTGAACGCGGTGACGAAGGCTGTTTGCAGGACGCGCAACATCGCCAGGCCCGCCAAAGTCGTCACCAGGGATTTGGGGGCAATGAGAAGCAGCCGGGTGAAAGTTGGCGCAAGCAGGCCGAACAATATTGCCAGCAATCCGGCAAACATACCGGAGGTATATTGGCGTTTGCGCTCGCCGCTTGCGACAATGATGGCATTGGCCGGCCCTGTCAGGCACGTGCTGACGCCGCCAACCAGGGCGCTGGCCGCCGAACCGACGCCACAGGCAATCGTTACCGCGTCAATTGGCGGCTCGAAACCTGCTGCCTTGAGGACCGCGAAGCCCTGGCCATTCTGCACGGCGAGCACCGTAATTGCGAGCGGCACCACAAGTTCGATCATGGCCGCGGCTGACCATGTTGGTGCCTGGATGACCGGTTTGATGAACTCGATTTGCAGCGGCGTGGAGGCGTCGAATCTTCCCAGCATGATCGTCGCCAGCGCGCCGACAAGGAGTGTCCCGATGATCGGCGGGCAGCGTCGGCCCAGTCGTGGCAGCGACGTCAGCAGCAGCCAGATGGCGACCATCGGTCCGGCGATCGGGGTGTCGGCAAACACCGCATGGACGAGTTCGAGGCCAAAGCGCAGAAAAACGCCCGCGACCATGCCCATGACGATCGGCAGCGGGACGAGCAGCATGGCGCGCTTCACCCAGCCGGTTGCGCCAAGCACCAGCATCAACGCGCCGGTTCCGTAGTAGGCGCCGACGACCTCGGGGAATGTCAGATGGTTCAATGACTGGCCGACCAGAACCGCGCCGGGAATTGTCCACAACATGATCAGCGGTTGCCGGTACAGCCAGCAGAACAGGATCGTGATCAGGCCATTGATGAAAAAGCCACCGAAGATCCAGGACGCGATTTCCTTCTCGGACAGCCCGCCGTTCGAGCCCACCGCGAGAATGATCGCTACCGGTGCGCTCACCGCAAACAGCCAGCTGACAAAACCATTGGATGCGTAGAGGAAACCGAAATCGGAGAAAATCTGCCAAAGATCCGGCCGTCTCTCAGTTGGTCGTTCGATAGGTGTGAACATCAGGGATCCAGCTAGCACTTTCGTTTCTGGCAAACCGCTTTGAGGGTACTTTCAAACGCTCGATTTTTCCTGATGGAATGCAGGCAGCTAAGGTAGTCCTTGTCGTAGAGGTCCAACAGAAATCCCATATCGATCTTCGCCGAAAATGTAGCGAGAGGCCCCATTCCACTAAAGAACTTTTTAAGTAGCCTCTCGTCGTTCCGCAATTTGGATCGCACAGTGCGCTCAAGCGAACGATCCAGATACCCGCACGCAATGATAGCGGCTGCGCGATCATCCATTCGATGGATCTCGTCGAATATCGCGCGATCCTTCTCCGGTTCGGATGTAATCCACATCCGGGGAAAACCCTTATGGGCAATCGTAGTGTGAACTCAACTCGTCAAGATACGCGCACGGGCGACGAAAACCGACCCCGCAATATATTTTCCAATCATTTTTGTTCAATTCCCCGCTTGCAAAGTTAGAAGCCCCAAATCTTGGACGTCGTGTATTTGGCGCATCGAGAAGCAGCACCTTTCCGTAACAAGGGAGAGGTCCTGCTGAGTTCGACTGGGCGGATTTTGGGCGCATCCAAACGCCAAAAAGGGTGTTCAAACATCAAAATCTGCGCAACGGAACTGGAGCCAAAATGCAAAAAGCCCCGTATTTACGGGGCTTTCGATGGTGGGCGCACAAGGGATCGAACCTTGGACCTCTCCCGTGTGAAGGGAACGCTCTCCCGCTGAGCTATGCGCCCGGGATCTTGGTGCGCGATCGAAGGCCGAAACCGGCGCCGGATCGGGCAACAGGCAGTGCCAGAGCCCGCGATTTACGAAGTGCGGGCCATGGGTGTCAAGCTTTCAGCGGATAGAAACAGGCGTGGCCCGGATGAGCGAAGCGAAATCCGGGGGCCGCACGACGTCTATTCCCGGATATCGCTTCGCTCATCCGGGCTACGGACCGGAGTTTGCGCCAAAACGCTGATTTATCGAGGCGGATCAACGTGATTTGGGTAGTCCAGTCCCAATTGAAAAAATATTCCGCTTTGTCGCGTCCCCAAATCAGCAATACATCCCCGCCCGTCCCGCTCCCACCAGAGGGGCGCTTCGCGATCGTCACGGACGTAGGAAGCGGGATGCGATGGACGCGGGTGGCGCTTCTGACGAGGGCGCTATCTGCGGACGGCGAAGTCGTGTGGTCCTGACGCCCCGACGCTGGCGTCAAGTCTCGCGGGATGATCCGCGAGGCGATGGTGGCAAGAAAGCCCGGTCACCAGGGAGAGCGCGCTATAAGCCGTAAGACCATTGCGCGGGGAATGCCGGGTGTTTCCGGTGTGACCGTGGTGACTAACGCGTGTGCTTTCTACAATACACACGCGGCTGCGGGCGCATCGGGCGCCCGGCATTCCCCGCGCCCTCTGATCACGAGGGCGGGATGCTCAAGGGTAAAACTCGGACGCATCGCGCCGCGAGAATGCGGTGATGCGTCTGTGCTCTTTGAAAATTGAATCGCAAGCAATTGGCGGTGTACGTGCTCACGGCAATCCATGCGTCGTCCCTGCGAACGCAGGGACCCATAACCACCATCGTTCGTTGGAGTAAAAGCCGTCCGCCATTGTTCCAAAACGCGAAGCCACGGCGTATGGGTCCCTGCGTTCGCAGGGACGACCACGACTGATTACGCCTCACGCCCCCTGCTGGCGGGCGCGGGAGGCGTGGGACTGCAGCGCGCGGATGCGTTCGGCCAGCGTTCCGCCGCCTTCGGGAGCGCTGCCATTGGCGGCGGCGCCGTTGGCCGGTTTCGCCGGGATCGCGGGCTCCGCCGCCAGCATCGCCTCGATCGGCGAATTCGGTCCTTCGAGCTGCATCGCGAGTCTGGCGACTTCGGCGGCGATGTCGTTGATGCGCTCGCGCAACAGCGCGTTTTCCATGCGCTCGGTCGCCCAGGAGCTTTCCGCCTGCTGCTGGATCGCGCCGAGGTCGCGCTGCAGCTTCGTGCGTTCGTCGCGCGCGATCCGAAGCTGCTCCTCGACGGCGGCCTTCTCGGTCTTCAGCTTTTCCAGCACCGGCCACGCGCCGCCGCTGGTGTGGCTGATTTCCTCGCGCAATTCGTTGACGGTGCGCTCACCGGCTTCCTTCGCCTGGCGCAACTGGTTGTTCTCATAGTCGCGCTCGGCCAGCAGCTTGCCTTGCGTGGCCAGCCGCGCCTCGAGGTCGTTGACGCGGTTGCCGAGCAACTCGGCTTCCTTGACCTGGGCGACCAGCTGGCGATCGAGATCGGTGACCCG
Source organism: uncultured Alphaproteobacteria bacterium (assembly GCA_963786045.1). Lineage (GTDB taxonomy): Bacteria > Pseudomonadota > Alphaproteobacteria > Rhizobiales > Xanthobacteraceae > Bradyrhizobium. The sequence goes on from CAWAXR010000012.1 coordinate 66,881, forward strand.
CTGGCTGAGGTTCTCGACCCGGCCGCGCGCCTCGGCGAGCTCGCGCGTCGCGGTCTGGGATTCGCCGCGCTGCTGTTCGAGGCGGGCTTGCGTGGCGGCGAATTCCTTTTCGGCATCGCCGACGCGGCCCTTCAGCGCGTCGATCTGGGCGTTCATCGTCACCAGCTCGACCTTGCGGCTTTCGGCCGTCATCGAACGGTCGCTGAGCTCGGCGTTGAGTTTCGCGAGCTCGTCCCGCTTGTCGTTCAGCGCCTTTTCCGCCTGACGCAACGCCTCGGACCTGGCGGCGAATTCCTCCTCGGTGGAGCGCAGCTGATCCTTCATCGCCTTCTCGCGGGCTTCCAGCGCAAAGATCGTGGCGTTCTTTTCGCCGAGCTCGAGCTTCATGCGGTTGATCGCGTCGGTCTTCTTGCCGAGTTCGGCGAGCTGACTGGTGGTCTGGTACTTGAGCTTGTCGACGCTCATCTCCAGCCTGCGCGCCGACATCGCGAACTCCGCGCGCAGCTGGTCCTTGTCGGCCTGGATTTCCGCCATCGACAGCGGCGTCGCCGCCTCCATCCGCCGGATCGTCAGCCGTACCGCGCGGTTGTGCACCAGCGGCATGATCATCAGACCAAACAGCATCGAGAGCAGAAAACCGATCGCCAGATACATGATCGGTTCGACCATGGATGGGGACTCCCGAAAAAGACGTTTCTATTCACAGTGCCATGGCGGACGAAGGAAAGGCCAGATCCGCAAGACCCCGAGGGTTGCGAAAATCGCCGGCGTGACCGGTCTGGAACCGTTCCGCCGGCACGCCTGACCTCAGAACGGATTCCACGTCGCCTGTGGGGTATATTTCAGGTAGCCGATATTGGCGCCGAGGCGCAGGCCGAGACCGGATCGGATCGGCACCAGCACGATGTTGTTCGCGGTCAGCGCGGTCATCCCGAAGCCGCCGATGATATAGGCGGAGCCGTCGATGCCGCCAAAACGCTGGTAGATCGCACTCGTCGCCGGAAGATTGTAAACCAGCGTCATGGTGCGGGCGCCATCGCCGCCCCAGTCGAAGCCGACCGATGGTCCCTGCCAGAAGACCCGCAGATCGCCGGCATTCTTGGTGTAAAGCGTGCCCTCGCCGTATCGCAGTCCGGCAACGAAGGCGCCGGAGCCTTCCTCGCCGAGGATATAGCCGTTCGGCAGGCCCCATTGGCTGACCGCGCGCTCGATCACCGAGGCCAGCCCGCGCGAGACATTGCCGAAAAACTTGTGACCGGCGCCGACCAGTTCGTCCGGCCCGTAATAATTGGGGCCGGGCTGGCGCTGCGGCGGAGGCAATTGCGCCGGAGGCGCCTGCTGCGCGAAGGCCGGCACGGACCAGCCTATCATCGCGGCGAGCGCCAGCGCTGCAAGGCGTGAGGCGAAGATCATGAAAAACCCCTGGGTATTGAAAACCCGGCCGCCGCCTTAACCTCACGCTGACAAGCGTGGCCTTAGGCTGCGTCCGTGTCCCCCGACTCGAATGTTATCGGTAGCAACTATGACGGCACAACGGCAGGAAAGAAACGGCAGTCGGTCCGGAATCGATTTTCGCCCCGGAATAGCCTTTATGATCTTGCTGGCAAGCCTTCTGCCGGCAAGCCTTTGGTTGGCAAGCCCCGGAGGGCCGGCCGGCTTCGGGGGGATCGCCCAGGCGGCAACCACCGAGCGCGTCGTGGCCAACCGCTTCAGCGGTCTGGCGATCGAGGGGTACGACCCGGTGGCCTATTTCGTCGATGCCCGCCCCATGGTCGGCCTGGCGGAGTTCGAGGCGTCCCAGGCCGGGGCGGTCTGGCGCTTTCGCAACGAGGGCAATCGCGCCTCCTTTGTCGCCCATCCCGACATTTACGGCCCCCAGTTCGGCGGCTACGACCCGGTCGATCTGGCGCGTGGGGTCACGGTTGCCGGCAACCCCCGGTTCTGGCTGGTCACGGGCGAACGGCTCTATTTGTTCGGTCGCGAGGAACACCGGGACGCCTTCGCCGCCGATCCGGAGCGTCTGCTGCCAGCAGGCGAATTCACGCTGGCCGGCGCTCGAGCAGGATCTGGCGCAATGAGGCAGTCGTCGCTCTCAGCGGGCCGCCGAGGGGTCGCCCCAGGCGATGAACGCCGGCACGATGAAATCCTTGTCGCCCTTTGCCGAACTGCAGGTCGGCCCCCTGCGGGTCCGTGACCTTGCCGCCGGCCGCGGTGAGGACGGCGTGTCCGGCCGCGATATCCCATTCGTGGGTCGGGGCGAGGCGCGGATAGATATCGACCGCGCCCTCGGCCACCCTGGCGAATTTGACCGACGAGCCGAGCGTCTGCCGGATGGCGCCGGGCCTGCTCTCTATGAAGGCTTCGGTCCTGGCATCGCCGTGCGAGCGGCTGACCGCCACCGTCCAGGGGGTGCCGGCTTGCGGGAAGGGACGGGTATGAATCGGCTCGGTCCGGCTGGTTCCATTCTCCGTCACCAGCCGTTCCGCGCCCCGGCCGACAAGGCCGCGCCAGACCAATCCAAGCGCGGGGGCGCCGATGATGCCCAATAATGGCGTCCCGTTCGTCACCAAGGCGAGATTGACCGTGAACTCGGTTCGCCCGGCGACGAATTCCTTGGTGCCGTCGAGCGGATCGATCAGAAAGAAACTGCCATGATACGGCGGCTTCGCCAGATCGGCACGCTCCTCGGACAGTGCCGGGACCGCGGGGACGAGCCGCGCAAGGCCCTCGTTGATGATGCGGTCGGCGGCGAGGTCGGCTTCCGTCACCGGCGATCCGTCGACCTTGCCCTCGATCCGCATGGCCGCGCGGTCGACGGCCATGATGGCCGCTCCGGCCCGCACGACGAGTTCGGTCAGGGGCGCCATGAACGCGGCCGCGGCGTCCGCCTCGATCGATGGTCCCGGCGAACATGCCTTACTCATGGGCGTGCCTCATATAAGCCTGTCTCTTGCCTGCAGGTTGCCGGGCCGGCATGTCGGGCTCCCGCCCGCCTTGTGTTGGCAGCACGCGTGTCCGCAGTGTATCAAGCCGGAGAGCATGCGTGATTCGTCGTGTCCGCGCTTGTCATCGATTTTCAGGAACGTCTTATGTCTGGTGCCCCGCCTCCCGGTCCCGCCCCCGATGCCCTCGAGCTCGCGGCGTTGCTGTGTTCCCGGGTTTGCCACGATCTCATCAGCCCGGTGGGCGCCATCGTCAATGGGCTTGAGGTCCTTGACGACAATCCAAAGCCGGAAGACCGCGAATTTGCCCTCGACCTGATCCGCAAGAGCGCCAAGACCGCATCGGCGCGCCTGCAGTTTTGCCGGCTGGCGTTCGGGGCCGCCGGATCGGCGGGCGCGCAGATCGATCTGGGCGACGCGCAGGCCATGGCGAGGGGGCACCTTGAGGACGGCAAGACCACGATCGCGTGGAACCTGCCGCGGGTCCTGTTGCCGAAGAACAGGGTCAAGCTGCTTCTGAACATGATGGTGATCGCGCAGCAGACCATTCCGCGCGGCGGCGTCCTCACGGTCGATCCGGTCGGCGAGGGCGATGGAGCGGGCTTTCGTGTCGCGGCCAACGGGCTCAATGCCCGCATGCCGCAAAATATTGCCGATCTCCTGAGTTCGGGCCACGTCTCGATCGTCGATGCGCATGCGGTGCAGCCCTATTACACCCGGCTCCTGGCGCAATCCTGCGGACTGAGCGTGACGCTGGCGCCCGAAGGCGATGCGGTGGTGGTGACCGCTTCCTGAAGGGCGGCGGTTGAAATACGGGCATTTCCCGCGAGCAAGCCGGATTGCTTCGCCGCAGGATGTTCCGGGGCGAATTGTGTTAACGAATGGTATGCGCGATTGCGCGAGGTTGAACGGAACAGCCTTATCCATTTGTTGAGCCCATTCTTTTCCGTTCGCTCAACTAATATTAAACGCTTTGCATAGAAGCTGGCCACACTCGGAATGGCGTGTCGATGTCGCGCGCCCGTGGGTTGAAGGCCGGATTCATGGACGATTTGTTGCGCGAGTTTTTAACGGAGACCAGCGAAAGTCTGGACACCGTCGATAATCAATTGGTGCGGTTCGAGCAGGATCCGAACAACGCCAAGATCCTGGATAACATCTTCCGCCTCGTTCATACCATCAAGGGAACCTGCGGTTTTCTGGGTTTGCCGCGCCTCGAGGCGCTGGCCCACGCCGGTGAGACCCTGATGGGCAAATTCCGCGACGGAATGCCGGTCACGGCGGAAGCCGTGACGCTGATCCTCGGCAGCATCGATCGCATCAAGGAAATTCTCGGCGGGCTTGAAGCCACCGAAGCAGAGCCGGAAGGCAACGATCAGGATCTGATCGTCCAGCTTCATCAAATGGTCGAGCGCGGCATGGAAGCAATGTCGGCCCCGGCTGCGTCCGAGCCGACGCCTGCTCCTGTCACGCCAAGCGCGGAGGGCACGTTGGCGTTTCAGGTGCTGGAGCGCGAATTGCGGTTTCCTGGGCTTGCCGCGCCTCGAAGCGCTGGCCCACGCTGGCGAGACCCTGATGGGCAAATTCCGCGACGGAATGCCGGTCACGGCGGAGGCGGTGACGCTGATCCTGAGCAGCATCGACCGCATCAAGGAAATTCTCGGCGGGCTTGAAGCCACCGAGGCGGAGCCGGAAGGCAACGATCAGGATCTGATCGTCCAGCTTCATCAAATGGTCGAGCGCGGCATGGAGCCAATGTCGGCGCCAGCTGCGTCCGAGCCGGTCGAGCCCGCGCCGCCTGCTGCCAAGCCAGGCGCGCAGGGCACGCTGGCGTTTCAGGTGCTGGAGCGCGAACTGCGCCCTGGCGAGGTGTCGCTGGACGAGCTCGAGCGCGCCTTCCGCGAGACCGAGGCCGAAGTCGCTCCGACCCTTGTACCCGAGATTGCCCCGCCGCCCGCGGCCAAGATCAGCGCCCCGCCGGCCCGCGAGCCGGAGCCCGAACGGCGCGCAGCGTCGCCGAAAGAACCGAAGCCCGCTGCGAAGAAAGCGGTTGCCGAAGCTGATGCCGCCGAAGGCGACC
>CAWAXR010000013.1:0-199633 GCA_963786045.1 uncultured Alphaproteobacteria bacterium
TCCAACTGCCGGTGCGATTTCATCGGATGAGCTGTCAGCGCTCTCAAGGATGCGCTTCACTTCCTCGATGCGAAGATTGTGTACATAGCCGATCACCGTAGATCCCGTGGCGGCTGCGAAGCGGCGCTTGAAGCTGCGCTCCGCGATACCGCACTCCGCCACGACGCCCGAAACCGCATGAAGCTCCCGGAAATGCTCGCGGAGCCAGTCCTCAGCCCGGCGGACGACCAAATCCGCATGGGGCCGGCGCCGGACCAGGCTGGCGAACGGCATTTGGCCGTCGCCGTGCCATTGCAGGAGAAACACTTTGGCGATGCGCAGCGCTTCCGCCGGACCGCAGTGGCGCGAAACGATGTCGATCGCCAGAATCCTGCCAGGACGTCGCGCCGCCCGCGGTGACGATGCGTCCGCTGTTGTCCGCAAAAACGAGGTTCGGCTCGGGAGTAAAGCGAACCTCCGGAAAACTCCAACGGAAGAGATCCGTATAGCCCCAGTGACATGTTGCGGCCTTGCCTTTGAGCAAACCGGAGGCCGCCAGAAGGATCGAGCCGGAGCACGCGGAATAGATGGCGCTTCCGGTCCGATGCTTCTGGCGAAGCCACTCCTTCAGCTCGGCGTAGCGGTCGCTCAAATCGTCATCGGGAGCAAGCAGAAGCTCGGGAACAACGATGATTTCGGCATTTTGATTGTCGTGAACGGTCGCCTCCGGTGTGACCGGAGTGCCGTTCGCGCACTGAAACTGATCCCGGGACAACGAGACGATCTTGGGTCGTTATTAGCGTTTCGCCGGGACCTTCGCCGACGAGCTGCCGCCACAGCGTGCCGGTCGAGGCGAAGACGTCGACCAACCCATAGATCGCGGATCCTGCGGAGTCGGGCAATGCGAGGATGAGCACGTCGAGAGGTCTTGTCACGGGCGTCGGATCATGGTCTCGTTCTCAAAAGGCACAAACGACCTTTCTTGGCGAAACTCGATCTGATGTCAGCGAATGTCTAGCCCTAGTTTCAGCCTGCAAGCAACACCGATCCATCGAGATCGGAGTGTCCGACGATCGCAGGAGGCAAAAAATGTCGGTTTACGTGATCGCAGACATCAAGGTGACGGACGGCAAGTGATTCCGGAATACGCCGCTTCGGTCCATGAGCTCGTGCACAAGCATGGCGGCAAGTACCTGGCGCGAAGCGAAAACGTGAAAACGCTTGAGGGCATGCCGCTGGACACTTCGTTGATCGCCTTGATCGAGTTTCCATCGGCAGCCGCTGCGAGCAATTTCGCCAGCGATCCCAAATACGCCCCGCTCGCCGCAGCCCGTCGCAGGGGTAGCCGACAGCCACCTTCAGCTGATCGACGATACTGATTTGGCGGGAACGATCCCCTATCTGCGCAAGAATTGAAGTGGCGGGCCGGGCGGCTTCCCGAAGACGGTGCCTTGCCGCGACGGCAAAGCTTGACGGGTCCTGATCGATGCCGCGTCAGAGACCGCTGCCTATCCTCTAAGTGAAACGATGAAGGAGACTAACCATGAAGCGCTATGTGATCAAACGCGACATCCCGAAGGTCGGCAGCCTCAGCGTTGCGAAGTTGAAAGAGCTCGCCGCGGCTTCCAACAGCGCTGTTGCGAAGCTTTCCGGGAAGGTGCAGTGGGTGCAATCCTATATCGCGGCCGATCGCACCTTTTGCGTCTATCTCGGCGAAAGCAAGTCGTTGGTGCGCGAACACTCGCGGCTCGCCGGATTTTCCTATCACGAAGATCAACGAGATCGCCACCGTCATCGACCCGATGACCGGCTACACCTGACATGGCGCTCGGGCGAGCGATCTCGAACGTCGCCTCTTCTCAATCCGCATTGCAAATGGAAGCATCATGGCCTTCTTTCCTTTCCTCTACGGTGTTGTCGTCTACCTGTTGTCCTTCTTGACGCTGCTTTACACCGTCGCATTCACCGGCAATCTTCCCGTTCCGAAGGCGATCGACACCGGGGCGACGGCATCATCGCCGGCCGCCTTCGCCATCGACGTGCTGCTGCTTGGTCTGTTTGCAGTTCAGCATAGTGTCATGGCCCGACCCGCGTTCAAGCGCGCCTGGACCAGGCTCGTTCCGCATGCCGTCGAGCGGTCCACCTACGTGCTGCTCGCAAGCGTGACGCTCTTGTTTTTGTACTGGCAATGGCGTCCAATCGCCGGGGTCGTCTGGTCTGCCACCGATCCCATCGCCGTCGTCGTCTTGCAGGCGATCTTCTGGGCCGGGTGGGGGCTCGTCCTGCTCAGCACCTTCCTGATCAACCACTTCGAGCTGTTCGGACTTCAGCAGGTGTTCGCACGTTTGCGAAGCAGGCCGCTGCCGCCGCCGGAGTTCAAGACGCCGTCGCTCTACAGGTGGGTGAGGCATCCGCTTTATCTCGGCCTTCTGCTCGCCTTCTGGGCGACGCCGACCATGACGCTTGGCCATTTGTTGTTTGCTGGTCGCGAACACAGGCTACATCCTGATCGGTCTCTCGCTCGAGGAACGCGATCTCCTGGCGGTGTTCGGGGATCAGTATCGCCGCTACCGTGAGCAGGTCTCCATGCTTGTTCCGCTTCCGAGGCGGAAAGCCGAACCGCAGGGACAGGTCCGCCATCCCTGAGCCGCGCGCGTCGACAAGCTCGTTCTCGCAAATCCCGCGTCGCTTGTAGCGTCACCTTGAGTACAGAAATTAAATTGCAATCTGCGCCTGCCGTTGTCAGAAGGCCGGACTATGAAAATGCCCTCGACCTTCTGAGCAAGACCATGCCCGTGCATCTTTTGAAAGGTGAGTGACTTATGATCAGAATTAATACTTCCCACAAAACGTCTTATCGGCTTTTGCTGGCCACAACGGCAATGATTCTTTCCGCTTGTGCGCAAGGTGCCGCTGCCCGAGGCGGTAAATTCCGGTGATCACGGCGGGATGAGGAGCCGTGACTCCAACGCCCACGACGCCATGATACGCCATGAATCGCATCGTTATCGCGACCGTGGCGACGACCATGGTGCTGGCAACAATACGATACGGCCGATCGTCACTTCGCAACGCCATCGGAACAACGACAAGCATGGCGACAAGTCGCAGGACCACACAGCAAAGAGTCCGGTAAAGTGTATCAAGGCTCCGTGTTCACGTGACGGCGGCGATCGGGACGCCAAACACGACCATAAGCAAGCGGGCGACGAGAACAAGGGCAGCGCTGCCGGGACATCCATCGGCAGCAAGCCCCCAGCCGTTCCCGGCACCGCCGGCAACAATACGATCCATCCCATCGTCACCAACAGGCCTGGACAGTCCACGGCGGATGCGGGCAGCGGAAAGCTGCCGCCAAATGACCCGGTCGGAAACACGCATCCAACGCCCGGCCTCAATCCGCCGACCGTGGTGAGCGTGTCCAACGGCGTGACGACGACCCAGATTCAGAATGGTCCCGGAGGCGTCGCCGTTTATTCTGACAAGCCGGGCACCATCACGGTCACCAACGGCAAGGAGTCGACGACGCTGAACGGCGCGTCGGTGACGCTGTCGGGCAATGTCGTCGGCGTCGGCCACAGCCAGGGCGTTGAGGTTGGCAAGCCCAATGGTGAGGGCAAAACGGTTGTCGCCATCAAGCCTTCGCCTGAAACACCCCCCGCAGGCACATTGCAAAGAAATGACCCGAGGGATGTCCTCAAGTGTTTCGGCTGTGACGTCTTGGGCGGCGTCGCCGATTTCGGCTACGGCATCACTCATGGTTTCGCCCCCGGTCCCGTGCCTCCGCCTAGGACCTCGACCACGACGCAACAGTAGCAAAGTGTCATCCCACATTTAGAGCGCCCGCCGTGCAACCGCCACCTGCAACATCAACGATCCAGCAGCAGTGAAGAGTTTGGCGGACGATGGCACGAAAATACGCCCATCCATTCCTGTAGTTCATCACTCTGTTTTTTCCGGGAGTTTCCAGTGAGCGATAGCAATGCCATCCCGATCGAAGCCTGGAACAGCGTTCTGTTCGACAAGTTCTGCCGCTTTCGTTACGTCCTCACGCACGGCTTGTCGGCCCACAGCGACGCGGTCCTGCGTCGGCGGCCCTATGCTTCCGGCGGACGGATCCTCGACGTCGGCTGCGGATTCGGAGACACGACGCGGCTGATTGCGCATCAGGTCGCATCCGCCGGTACATCGGTCGGCGTGGATTGCGCGCTGCGTTTCATCGAGCTCGCCAACCGTGAGCTGGTTGAGCAACCCGTCGCCAATGCGTCGTTTTTTGTCGCCGACGTCGAGAGCGACGAATTGAACGGGCCGTATGACCACGCCTTCTCGCGGTTCGGCACGATGTTCTTCGGCCGGCCTGGCGCCGCGCTCCGCAACATCCAAAGGGCACTGTTGCCCGGCGGATCCTTGAGGATGATCGTCTGGCGGCGACGCCAGGACAATCCGTGGATTCACGATGCGGAGCTGCGCGTGAAGGAGATGGTGCCGGTCGTGTCGCATGACGATACGGATCAGGTGCATTGCGGTCCCGGCCCGTTTTCGATGGCAAGCGCCGACATGGTGAGCGAGCTTTTGGGCTACGCCGGATTCGAGCGCGTCTCCTTCGAGCGCTTCGATACGGAGGTGTGCATCGGCAAGACACTGGACGAGGCAGTCGATTTTGCGCTGAGCCTAGGTCCTGCCGGCGAAATCATCCGGCTTGCAGGCGAGGAAGGCGAGCAGAGAAGAGGCGCGGTCATCGAGGCGCTACGGCAACTCATGAAGCAGAGATTGCGCCCGGAGGGGGTATGGATGGGTTCGAGCAGCTGGCTGGTGTCCGCATGGAAGCATGGGCGGCCCATCGCTTGATCTGCCGTTCGATGATTGAGCGCGCCGCTCTGTTTGGCCTTTTCATGCGATAAAGCCGCCGAATCTACGATCCGGTGGAAGAGATCGTAGCAAGATGAAACGCGGAGCGGTACTTTGCGGCGTGCTCAAGTATGGCAACGAGCTATGAAGTGAGGCGTTTCTGGTGCGGTGCCCTACAGCGCCCCAAATGAAAATCAGATAAGTGATTGATTTCGTTGGTGGGCCCGGCAGGACTCGAACCTGCAACCAGACCGTTATGAGCGGCCGGCTCTAACCATTGAGCTACAGGCCCCGCCGCGAGCTGCCGCTTTTGGCGGCAGGCAACGGTGCTGGAGACCCCTTACAATGTGGCTGGCGATCCGGCAATGCCGCGTTCAGTCGGCTCGGCGACCAGGCGTTTTCGAGGTCGCGGAATGCATTTGTCGGCCAACGAATGTGCTTCTAATCCACCGAGACGCCCGCGAATTCGACCACCTTGCGCCATTTCTCGGTCTCGACCTCGATGAGCTTGCCGAATTCGGCCGGCGTCATCGGCTTCGGGATTCCGCCGATGGCGGTGAGCCGCTCGACGACCTTGGGATCTTTCAGCGCTTCGCCGACCGCCTTGTTGAGGGTATCGACGATCTCGGGCGGCGTGCCTTTCGGCGCGGAAATGCCGTAGAACCCGACCGACTCGAATCCCGGCACGGTTTCGGCGATGGCGGGAACATCGGGCACGCCGGGCCAGCGCTGCGGCGAGGTGACACCGAGCGCGCGCACGTTGCCGGAACGCGACTGTTCCAGCCCGGTCGGCAGATTGTCGAAGATCAACTGCACCTTGTTGGAAATGATATCGGGAAAGGCGATGGCCGATCCGCGATAGGGCACGTGGACCATGTTGATCCCGGTCATCGCCTTGAACAATTCCGCCGACATGTGCACCGAGGTGCCGTTGCCCGAGGAGGCGTAGGAGACCTTGCCCGGATTGGCCTTGCAGTAGTCGATCAGCTCCTGGACGGTCTTGACCGGCATCGCGTTGGAGACCACCAGCATGTTGGTCAGCTGCATGATGCTTGCGACCGGCACGGTGTCGCGGATGAAATCATAGGACAAATGCTTGTAGAGCGAAGCCGAGATCGCGTTGTTGGGCGCGACGAACAATAGCGTATAGCCGTCCGGCGGCGAATTGACCGCGGTCGCCGCCGCGATATTGCCGCCGGAGCCGGCGCGGTTCTCCACCACGAATTGCTGGCCGAAATGCTCCGACAGCCACTGGCTCAGGATGCGGGCCACGACATCGACCGGGCCGCCGGCGGCGAAGCCGATCAGCCAGCGCACCGGACGGTTCGGATAGTCGGCGGCAGCGGCCGGGGCGACGCCGCCCGCAAGGCTCAAAAGGCAAATCATGCCGACGACAGATGCGCGCAAAATACCCATGAAAAGCCACTCCGCTGGAACAGGCGTCCGCTATGCTTTCATACAAACCGGGATTTGCCTACATTGCCTTTTGTCCCATGTTCTTGCATGGATTTACGATATTCTTCGTGAGATGCGAGGATCGCAAATGAATATCACGCGGGTGATCTGCGCCGGCGTGCTGCTGCTGGCGGGCAGTGCTGCGGCGCAAGATGGAGGCAAGCCCATCCCGAAGACAACCATCAGTCTGGGTACGGCGACGCCGGGCGGCGGCTTTCCGCTGTTCGGCAACACCTTCGCGCAGGTCATGAACGACGCCGACCCGACGCTCATCATCGAGCCGCGCAATACCAAAGGCAGCTACGAGAATATTCCGTTGCTGGAATCCGGACAGCTCGATATCGCGCTGGTGGCCGGCGAGCCCTCCTATGAAGCCTTCAAAGGCATCGGGCGGCCCGCCACCCGCCTGAAGATCCTGACCGCGATGTATTCGAGCCCCGGAATGTTCGTGGTCCGCGCGGACAGTCCGTACAAGACCATCCGCGATCTCGTCGGCAAGACCGTCGCCTTTGGTGCAAAGGGCTCCGGTCTGCCCGTGATGTCCCGTTTCGTGCTCGACGGGCTCGGCCTGAAGCAGGACGAGGATTTCCAGTCGGTCTATCTCGACCACGCCGGCGATGGACCGGCGATGGTGCTCGACGGGCGGGTCGCGGCGCTGTGGGGCGCCGGGATCGGCTGGCCCGGATTTACGAATTTGGCGGGAAGCCCCGGCGGTGCCCGTTTCATCGCGCCGGATTCGGCCGAGATCGCGCGCATCAAGGCAAAACACGCCTTTCTCAAGCCCATGACGATTCCGGCCGGCAGCTATCCGAACCAGAACATGCCCATCGAGTCGCTGGGGTCGTGGAGTTTCGTCCTGGCGCGCGCCGATCTTCCTGACGACGTCGCCTACCGGCTGGCGCGCACGCTGCATGGCGCTGAAAGCGCTCTGTGCAAAAAGCTCGCGCAGGCTTGCGAAACCACCGCCGCGAACACGGTCGCGGCGGCGCCGGACATGGCGTTGATCCATCCGGGGGTGATGAAATATTTTCGCGAGATCGGCGTGGCGAAGTGACTCGTCGCCTCCGACGAGTCATTCCGGGGCGCGGCGAAGACGCGAACTACGATGTGCAATTGCACATCGGAGAATCTCGAGATTCCCCGATGCGCAATTGCGCATCTGAGGTCTGGTGCTAACGCACCATCCCGGAATGACGGCCTGCGCCGTCACTTCTTCACCATCGGACACGCCGGGTCCGGCGGGCCGAACGCGTCCTCGCCGGAGATTTTCGCCAGGATGGTGTAATAGTCCCACGGATATCTGGAATCTTCCGGCTTCTTGACCTGTACCAGCATGAGGTCGTGAACCATCAGATTGTCCTCGCGTAAGCGCCCGTTGCGGGCGAAGAAATCCTCGATCGGCTTTTCGCGCATCTTCGCCGCCACCTTGAGCGGCTCGTCGGTGCCGGTGTCCTTGACGGCGTTGAGGTAGTGCATGACCGACGAATAGACTCCGGCCTGCCACATCGTCGGCATCCGGTTCATTTTGGCGAAATAGCGGATCGACCAGTCGCGGGTCTTTTCGTCCATGTCCCAGTAGAACGACGTCGTCAGCAACAGGCCCTGGGCCACGGGAAGACCGAGCGCATGAATGTCGGTGATCAGCGCGAGCAGGCCGGCCATCTGCTGGCCGCCCTTCAACACGCCGAATTCGCCGGCGGTTTTGATCTCGTTCATGTTGTTGGGTGGACCGCCGGCGATGCCGATGATTTTTGCCTTCGAGGCCTGGGCCTGCAGGATGAAGGATGACAGATCGGGCGTGGCGAACGGCGGGCGAACCGAGCCGAGCACCTTGCCGCCGTTCTTGATGACGACGCTCGACGCATCCTTTTCGAGGGAATGACCGAACGCATAATCGTCGGTGATGAAGAACCAGCTGTCGCCGCCGCGCTTGACCACTTCCTGCGCCGTGCCGACCGCCAGCGCACGGGTGTCGAACACCCATTGAATGGCATAGGGCGAGCAGAACTTGCCGTGGAAATCGGCCGTGCCGGTCGAGTGCGCGATGAACATGCGCTTCTTCTCGTTGGCGACGTTCTGCACGGCGAGGCCGACCGCGGACACCGGGACGTCCACGATCAGGTCAACCTGTTCGGTGTCATACCACCGCCGCGCGATGCCGGCGCCGATATCGGGCTTGTCCTGATGATCGCCGACGATCACGCTGATCGGCTTGCCCAGCACCTTGCCGCCGAAATCCTCCACCGCCATTTGCGCTGATATCACCGATCCCTGGCCGGTCGGCGTCGAGGCCGGTCCGTTCATGTCGGTGAGAACGCCGATCTTGACCACGTCGTCCGATACCTGGGCGAGGGCCGAGGGTGATGACAACAGCGCGGCGGCCAAAGCCCCAGCCACGGACATCTTTCTGGTGAACACTTCGCTCCTCCCATTGATCATTGACGCGTTGGCCGGGAGCTCGATGCGGCCGGCCCGTCTTTTTGCATTCATTCGATGCGCGCCGTCAACGCGGCCGCGGGGGGACCGGTTAAATGCATCGCATTTGGCTGTATATTTCGGGCCTGATTCAGCGGATAGGCGAGCCGCCGGGTGAACTCTTGTCGCCGTCGGGAGATTGCCGAGGTTCACCTTTGCTCTGGGCGCTGGCGGTCTGATCGCGTTCGCGGTGGTCTGGATGCAAGTGCTGGCGGAATTTCCAAAGATCAGATGAGCCGTTCGTTCATTCGGCGTCAGAAGCGCGGTCCAACGCCGCCAGCCGCTCCGCCTCCGCGAGGTCGTCCGCGGTGTTGGCGTTGAAGAATGGATCGAGCGGCGTCGTCGGCCACGTCACGGTGGCGAGCGCATAGCGCGCGGTCCAGCGGTCGACCTTTCTGATGTCTTCGACCACAAGCGCGCGGCGAAGCTCGTCTCGCAAGGCAACGCTCCATAACCCGATCACCGGATGCGATTGTCCGTTGGAGGCGGCCACCGCGAGCTGCGCGTTCTGTTCGACGCGGGCGCGGTGCAGGCGCGCGACGAGGTCGCGCGGCAGAAACGGGCAATCCGCCGCGGCGCTCAAGATAAAGGAAACCTCGGGCCGGTTCGCTGCCGCCCAGTCCAGGCCGGCGAGAATGCCGGCGAGCGGCCCCGGAAAATCCGCCACCGAATCCGCGATGACGGGCAGGCCAAAACTTGCGAACCGCGCCGGATCGCCGTTGGCGTTGAGGACGAGCCCGTCGCATTGCGGCATCAGCCGCGCGACCACGCGCTCCAGGATCGTGCGGCCGCCGATCCGGCGCATCGGCTTGTCGCCGCCGCCCATCCGCCGCGCCAGCCCGCCGGCCAATATTACACCGGGTGTCGCCGGAAATTCAGTCGTCACGCTCAGGGCCCTTGCGCGTGTGCCAAGCCAGGATCAGGGAGGTGGGAGCTTGGTTGATCCTGGTCATACGGGCAGGTTAGCATGACAACGGCTGTTAGCCGAGATAAGCATCTCCGGATACAATCGAAACGCAGGCATCGTCGTCGTTGCGAGCGCCCGATGGCAAGTTCCGCGGGCAATCCAGACATGCGGCCGCGGCGGCGTTGATGGATTGCATCGTCGCGTCGGTCCCCGCAATGAGGAATGTCAGTTCCGGAGAGTGAGATGAAAGTAATTGGCCTGGCCGGATGGAGCGGCGCCGGCAAGACGACGCTCCTGGCGCGTGTCATCCCGCATCTACTGAAAGAGGGGCTTTCCGTCTCCGTCATCAAGCACGCCCACCACGGCTTCGATGTGGACGTGCCGGGTAAGGATTCCTGGGTGCATCGGCAGTCGGGCGCGATGGAAGTACTGGTATCTTCGGGCAAGCGATGGGCCTTGATGCACGAACTGCGCGGCGCCTCCGAGCCGCGGCTGCCGGAACTGTTGGCGAAGATGTCGCGGGTCGATCTCGTTGTCGTCGAAGGCTTCAAGTCCGAGCCGCATCGCAAGATCGAGGTGCATCGGAAGGCCAATGGCAAGGCGCCGCTGTTCCCTGACGATCCTGCCATCGCCGGCATAGCAACCGACGCGGCGGTTGAAACCGCGTTGCCGGTTGTCCATCTCGATGACATTCCGGCCGTCGCGGCCATGATGCGGAAGTTCGCGATCTCCATGGAAGACGTGCTGGCGGGAAGCGTCGGCGAGGCCTGAGAATACCATGGCGCAGGAGATTCACGCAGGTCGTTGGCGCCTTGTCCGGTCCTGGTAGTGAAGTAAGCAGGAAGCAAACCCGCTATCCAGTGATTGGCGATCTTCATTGACGTGGCCGACCGGCTTCGCCATTTACCGGCCATGACCGCGACAAAACTCGACCTCACCGGCCTCAAATGTCCAATGCCGGCCCTGAAGACGCGCAAGGCGCTGAAGGCGTTGTCGCCGGGCGATCTTCTGGAGGTTCATTGCACCGATCCGCTGTCGGTGATCGATATCCCGAACCTGATCCGGGAGACGGGCGATAAGGTCGAGATCAGCGAACGCACGGAGCATCGCGTTGTGTTCGTGATTGAAAAATCCAATGATCCTATCGAAAATGCGAATGGTGTTTCGTCGGCCGGGTCAGGGCGAAACCGAGACAGTTAGACGCACCCTTCCGCATCCGGAACCGGTTCGGACAGCGGCTATCGCTACCTTTTGCCTATCGACATAAGCCCGGGCTTCTGCCCCAATTCGGATAGTCCGTGGGCGGGTCTCGGACGTTGAGTCGCGCCTGTCTGGCGCGTGCGATGGCTTGGTAAATCAGCGCCGATGCCGAGGGTGGGCATTAAGGTGTCATGGGCGGGGTTATAATTCGCGGATGCGGTGTTGCGATCCTGGTGCATCCAGAAATTGTGCGAAGCAGCAATGCGGGGTTGGCGCGTTGCGATGGAATTTAGGGTATAGGGCAACAGGAAACGTGGACGGCCAACAAACCCGGCAAGGGTGGCTGTAGGGGAGGAATGGATGACGACGATTAGCAGCGCAGGGGCGGTGTCCGGCGGCCGGTTGGGAATTCTCGATCGCGAGCACACGATAGCAAAAGCCGGCTTCAATCGCTGGCTGGTGCCACCGGCCGCGCTTTGCATTCATCTGTGCATCGGCATGGCCTATGGCTTCAGCGTGTTCTGGCTGCCGCTGTCGCGCGCGATTGGCCTGACGGCGCCGAAGGCCTGTCCGGACATGTCGCTGATGCAGGAGCTCTTCACCACCACCTGCGACTGGAAGGTCGCCAGCCTGGGCTGGATGTTCACGTTGTTCTTCGTGCTGCTCGGTGTTTCCGCCGCGATCTGGGGTGGTTGGCTCGAGCGCGTCGGTCCGCGCAAGGCCGGTGTCGTCGCCGCGCTTTGCTGGGGTGGCGGCCTGCTGATCGGCGCTTTCGGCGTTTACGTGCATCAGCTCTGGATCATGTGGTTAGGGGCCGGCGTCATTGGCGGCGTCGGCCTCGGCCTGGGCTACATTTCCCCGGTTTCGACACTGATCAAATGGTTTCCGGACCGTCGCGGCATGGCGACGGGCATGGCCATCATGGGATTCGGCGGCGGCGCCATGATCGGCGCGCCGCTCGCGAATATCCTGATCAACTACTTCAAGACTCCGACCTCGGTCGGCGTGTGGGAAACCTTCGCCGCGATGGGCGTGATTTATTTCGTCTTCATGATGATAGGTGCGTTTGCCTACCGGGTCACGCCGGCGGGCTGGCGTCCCGACGGCTGGACGCCGCCGAGCGAGAAGAAGTCGATGATTTCGGAGCATCACGTTCATCTCGACAACGCGCACAAGACGCCGCAGTTCTGGCTGATCTGGTGGGTGCTGTGTCTGAACGTGTCGGCCGGCATCGGCGTGATCGGCATGGCCTCGCCGATGTTGCAGGAAATCTTCGCCGGCAAGCTGATCGGAATGCCCAACCTGAACTTCGGCGCGCTTTCGGCCGAGCAGAGGACGTTGATCGCAGGGATCGCGGCAGGTTTTGCCGGCTTGCTGTCGCTGTTCAACATCGGTGGCCGTTTCTTCTGGGCGTCGCTGTCGGACTATATCGGCCGGAAGAACACCTACTATACGTTCTTCGTGCTGGGCATTGTGCTGTACGCGCTGGCGCCGACCTTCGCCGCGATGGGCTCGAAGATGCTGTTCGTTTCAGCGTTCTGCATCATCCTGTCGATGTATGGCGGCGGTTTCGCCACGGTGCCGGCCTATCTCGCCGACGTGTTCGGGACGCAGTTCGTCGGCGCCATTCACGGGCGGTTGCTGACGGCGTGGTCGACCGCGGGCATCATCGGCCCCGTGGTGGTCAACTATATCCGCGAATTCCAGCTCGCGGCCGGCGTGCCACGCGATCAGCTCTACAACACCACCATGTACATTCTGTGCGCCATGCTGGTGGCCGGCATCATCTGCAACTACCTGGTCAAGCCGGTCGATCCCAAATGGAACATGAGCGCCGAAGAGGTCGCCAAGCTGCAGGCCGCGAGCGCGAAAGGCGCGGGCGCGGTACAGTCCGGATCGTTCGGCATTGGCCGTGGCGGCCTGGATGCAAGAGCTGCATTGTTCTGGGCCTTTGTCGGCATCCCGCTCGCCTGGGGTGTCTGGAAGACCCTTGAAAGCGCGATGAAGATCTTCTGACCGCGGCTCGATCATCGCGGGACGCGCCTCAGGGATCGCGTCCCGCGCATTTGCCTCTGCCATCAATCAAAGAAACTACCTGAGGGGATTCCCATGCTTCGCACCATTGCCTGTCTCGTCGCCGTGCTGCTTGTCGCGGGCAGCATTCAGACCGCTTCGGCCCAGACGACGACCGCGGCACCGGCGGCCAGCTCGACTCCAGCCGCCGCAAAGCCTTCGCGAATGAAGCTCACGGCCGAAAAGCTGAAGGAGATGAAGACCAAGTGGCTTGCCAACAAGGGAAAGCTCAAGGTTTGTCGCAAAGAGGTGAAGGCGAGGGGACTGGTTGGCGATGACCGCTGGTTCTACATTGAGGACTGCATGGAAAAGACCTGAGGCCAGCTGGCCGGCCGCAGCGGCTGACGGGGGCGCTTGACGGCGAGCCGCTGTGTGCCTCGCGCGTCGCCGACGGGATGAAGCTTTCGCTTGCGGAAGTGTTCGAGATCGCGACGTTCTACGCCCATCCCGATGCGGTGTGGGGTACCCCCTGAAGTGGCGTTCGACCGCTTCGGCTATTTTGCCGGTTACGGCAGCTATTCGCCGCCGACCGATTCGGCCGCCAATCATCCCGCACAGAAAATCGCCCTCGCGGGCGTACAGCAGTTCCAGGCAGGAGCGAAAGTTGTTGTCGGATTACAACAGTTGCGAACAACATCTTTCATAATTGCCAGTAACGCATAAAAACTATGCAAATG
This sequence comes from uncultured Alphaproteobacteria bacterium, assembly GCA_963786045.1. Lineage (GTDB taxonomy): Bacteria > Pseudomonadota > Alphaproteobacteria > Rhizobiales > Xanthobacteraceae > Bradyrhizobium. Next base: position 13,615 of record CAWAXR010000013.1, read on the forward strand.
ATGACATTTTTTGCTTCGCACCATCGGCGGCCCGTACCAGATTGCCTCTCGAATGAATTAATGCGGCTGCTTGTACTTCGGATACTGGATCCGGACCGGCTGTGGATGGCGATGGGGGTTTCGATGAAGAAAATGGTTGTGTTCGCCGCGCTGTTGGCGATGACAGGTTCGGCTTTCGCGGCGGATATGCCCCTGAAGGCTATCAAGGCGCCGCCGCCGGCGCCTTTCGATCCCTGGGATATCGCGTTCGGCGGCGGGGTCATGAGCGACTACATCTTCAGAGGCGTCACCCAGTCGAACCACAATCCTTCGGTCACGGCCTATTTCGAGCCGCGGTATAACGTCACCAAGGACCTGCAGCTCTATGTCGGCACCTCCGCGGAGAGCATTTCCTTTGCGAACCGCGCCGCTGCCGAAGTCGATATCTACGGTGGTATTCGACCGACCTTCGGCGCGTTCGCGTTCGACGTTGGTGTCTGGGGTTACCTCTATCCGGGCGGCAGCTGCGCCGATAACGTTCTCACCGGCGGCTTTCCCGGGGGCAATGTTTGCGGTGTCAGCACGAGCACGATCTTTCTTGCAAACGGCAACGTGATGAAGAAGGACGTGAGCTTCGCCGAAGTCTACGGCAAGGTTAACTACACCATCAATGATAGCTGGCAGGTCGGCATCAACGAATACTACTCGCCGAATTTCCTGAACTCCGGCGCCTGGGGCGACTACGCGTCGATCACGGGTAAATATACCGCGCCCAGCACGACATTCGGCACCAGCGGCGTCGGCATGTATGTGTCGGGCGAGTTCGGCCGGCAGTGGCTCGGTACTTCGGATTCGTTTTACGGCGTTGTCAGCGCGCTGGGTAACTTCGCGGCAGGCGTCCCCTACGCCAGCTACAACACCTGGAACATTGGTATCGGCTTCACCTACAAGGTGTTCACCCTCGATCTTCGCTACTCCGACACCAACTTGTCGAAGGGTGATTGCAACGCGTTCACGAGCGCTTTCAACGCCTCAGGAACGGCCAATGTCACGCCGATCAATCCTGGCGGCGCAGGCTCCAACTGGTGCGGCGCCACCGGTATCGTCAAGCTCTCCGCTGACCTGACCGCGTTGACCAATCTGAAGTGATTCTTCTTCCGGGACCGGAACAAAGAGCGGCAGAGCAATCTGCCGCTTTTTTTTGAACCAATGCTCCTCAACGGGGCGCCTCCGCCGTCCCGAGACGGAGGGACTCCCGGTGACCGAGGGTCGGAATGCCGCGGAGGAGCTTTCCCTCCGGCGGGTGCTGCATTGAGATAGTCGGGCGCCATTTTCTCGCCCGACAGATCCGCGCTGAAGCGAAATCGCTTTCGGCAGCACGGGTGCCCTCGATATCGCCTGAGGCTCCCCGGTGCGCGGCGGACATGATTATTCGCTTCTGAAGCGCGACGCTCCTTTTGCTGCAGCTTGACCGATCAAGGTCTTCGTGCAGGGCCATTTCCTTGAAGTTGAGGGAAAAATTGATGGCCGATGTCTGTCAATAACTTTCGCTTTTGCTTGCCCGTGTCTAACCATCAGAAGAATATCCCGGAAAATCCGCAGATTTTGGTTCTGGATTCGGCAGTTTTTTCCGTTGGGGAGAAGTACGTAAGGTCGGTGTAAGCGCGTTGCTTTAACGCAGCAAAGACACTGTGTTCCCTGCATGGCAGTCGTCGACTCGGCTTGGACCGATACGGTACTATGGTAGGGCAATTGCCGATTTGGCGCGGTCCAGTGGAAAATCGGGGAATTGGCACCGCCGTGTCTCAACGAGGCAAACGAGGTCGTTTAGGTCAATGGGCGCGAACTCAATATGACAGCCGCGACGAAATGGATTTCGCGACGGCTGAGTGTCGTGCTCGCGGTGGCGACGGTGGCAGGCTTGAGCGTGTTTGGCGCCACGCGGATGTTGATTCCGAACGCGAAATCCCTGGAAACCGCGGCTCACGCCAAAGCCGCACTTCCGCGCTACGTGCCGACCGCTGCGGAGTGGGCCAGTCTTACCGTTGAGCCGGTCACGGAGCATGTGTTTCGGGCCGAGCACGTCACCGAAGGCAAAATAGCCGTCAACGAAGACAGTTCGACGCCTATATTCTCTCCCTTCGCGGGCCGTGTGAGCAAGCTGCTGGTAAAACCAAGCGACAAGGTCGAGCGCGGCCAGCCGCTGTTTATCGTCGAGGCTACCGATACGGTGCAGGGGCTGAATGACTTCGTCACGGCCCTGAGCGCTTTGAACAGCGCGCGCTCCAAGCTTAATCTGGCGCAAATTGTCGAGAAACGAGCCAACGATCTCTATGCCGGCAAGGCGGTGCCGCTCAAGGACTGGCAGCAGTCACAGAACGATTTGACGACGGCGCAGAATGACGTGCGCTCGGCCGAGACGGCGCTGGAAGCAGCCCACAACCGGCTGCGAATCCTTGGCCGCTCGGAAGAACAAATCTCCAAATTTCAGGAAACCAGGCAAATCAGCGCCGACACCCCGATCTATTCCCCGATCGGAGGGACGGTCGTCCAGCGCAAGGTCGGCCCGGGTCAGTTCATCGGCAGCGGGGCGAGCGACCCGGTATTCGTGATCGGCGACCTCTCGACGGTGTGGCTGCTGGCCTTCGTGCGCGAGACCGAAGCGTCCGGCGTGGCTGTTGGCCAGGAAATCTCGTTCTCGCTGCTCGCAATGCCCGGGAGCCAGTTCAAGGCACGTATCGACTACGTCGCGGCAGCAATCGATCCGACGACCCGCCGGCTCCTGGTCCGCGCAACCATCGACAACAAGGACGGTTTGTTCAAGCCCGAGATGTTCGCCAACGTGACGATCTATTCCGGCGGGGATCGTCCATCGGTTGGGGTGCCCAAGCAGGCGCTGATCTATGAAGGCGAACGCGTGCGCCTCTGGGTCGCCCACGACGACAAGTCGATCGAGCTTCGCAACATCCAGACCGGATTGACGAATGGGGATCTCGTCGAGGTCCGAAACAACCTCAAGGCTGGAGAAAAAATCGTCACCAGAGGCAGTCTGTTCATCGACCGGGCGGCCTCGGGCAGCTAATCCGTCTCAACGCATCTCTTGACCAGATCCGGATCGAATGGACCGTCTCGTTGCCTTTGCCGTTAGTCGCCGGTTCCTGATGGTGGGGCTGTTCGCTGCCGTTCTCATCGGCGGACTGGTTGCGTTCCAGCAATTGAACATCGAGGCCTATCCCGATCCGACGCCTCCGATGGTCGATATCGTCACCCAGAGCCCCGGGCTGTCGGCCGAGGAAATCGAGCGCTACATCACGATTCCGCTGGAGGCGCAGGTCGCCGGCATCAAGAATCTCAAGGTTATTCGCACGATTTCGCTTTACGGCCTGTCCGATGTCAAATTGCAGTTCTCGTTTGACTATACCTACGATCAGGCGCTGCAGCAGGTCTTGAACCGGCTGTCTCAACTCGCGCCATTGTTGAATAATGCCCAGCCGCAGATTTCCCCGCTCAGTCCGATCGGCGAGATCTATCGCTATCGTCTTGTCGGCCCGCCCAATTATTCGGTGCTCGATCTCAAGACATTGCAGGACTGGGTCCTGCAGCGCCGGTTCAAGGTCGTGCCGGGTGTTATCGACGTCACCAGCTGGGGCGGCCGGACCAAGACCTATGAGCTTCAGGTCGATTTCAATAAACTGGTGGCGAACGGGCTGACGATGCCGCAGCTGTTGCAGGCCGTGAGCAATTCGAACATCAACGTCGGCGGCAACACCGTCAACATCGGCTCGCAGTCTGCGGTTGTGCGCGGCGTCGGTCTGATCCGTTCCATCGACAGTCTTGCCAATACCATGATTGCTTCCAACGGCGGAACCGCGGTGCTCGTCAAGGACGTTGCGAACGTCACGGTTGGCGAGCAGCCGAGACTTCGGAATCGCCGGCGAAAACCAGGACGACGATATCGTCCAGGGCATCGTCCTGATGCGGCGCGGAGAGCAAAGCTCGCCGACCATTACCAGGGTCGAAGAACTCGTTGAGACCATCAACAACTCCACCATTCTCCCGCCCGGGGTGAGGATCGAGCGCATTTACGATCGAAAGGACCTGATCGAAACAACGACGAAAACCGTGCTGGAAAACATGGTGCTCGGCATCGTGCTGATCGTCGTCCTGCAGTGGCTGTTCCTGGGCGATCTGCGCAGCGCCATCATCGTGGGCGCGACGATTCCGTTCGCGCTGTTCTTCGCGGTCAGCATCCTGGTGCTGCGCGGCGAATCGGCCAATCTGTTGTCCGTCGGTGCGATCGACTTCGGCCTGATCGTCGATGCCACGGTCATCATGGTGGAAGCGATCTTCCGGCGGCTGGCGCACACCAACCGCATGTCGGCGAGCGAGCAGGCCGCGATTTCCGCCAAGATCATTATGGACATGAAGCAGCACGCCATTCTCACCGCTGCCGCCGACGTATCCCGGTCGATTTTTTTCGCCGCCGCGATCATCATCGCGGCGTTCCTGCCGCTGTTCACCCTGAGCGGCGTCGAAGGAAATATTTTCAGCCCGATGGCGCGTACCTATGCGTACGCGCTGGCGGGTGGCTTGCTGGCGACCTTTACAGTCACCCCTGCGTTGTGCGCCATCATTTTGCCGGCCCATGTCGAGGAGACCGAAACTCTCATCATGCGGTTCCTGCACCGTCTTTATATGCCGGTGCTGGCGCGCTCGCTCGCCAACCGCCGGCTTGTCCTTATGGGAGGCGCGGCGCTGGTCGTCATGACGGCTGTGGCCGTGCATTTGCTCGGTCTGGAATTTCTGCCGAAACTTGAGGAAGGCAATCTCTGGATCCGGGCGACGCTGCCGCCGACGATCTCGCTTCAGGAAGGCAATTCATACGTCAATGATATGCGCAAGCTGATCGCCGCCCGGCCGGAGATTGTTTCGGTTGTTTCCCAGCACGGCCGGCCCGACGACGGCACCGATGCGGCAGGCTTCTTCAACGCGGAGTTCTTCGCACCGCTCAAGCCAGCAAAGGAATGGCCCGATGGGGAAGACAAGGATGCACTGACGGCCAGGCTGCTTGCCCAATTGCAGGAAAAATTTCCCGGCGTCGAATTCAACTTCTCGCAGTATTTGCAGGACAATGTCTCCGAAGCGGTGTCCGGCGTGAAGGGAGAAAACTCCATCAAGCTGTACGGCAACGACCTGCAGGCGCTGACCGACACCGCCAACAAGATCAAATCCGTCCTGGCGACAGTGCAGGGAATTACCGACCTCGCGGTTTTCACCTCGCTTGGCCAGCCTACGATCCAGATCGATATCGACCGCGCCCGCGCGGCGCGTTACGGCCTTTCGCCCGGCGATATCAACACCACCATCCGCACCGCGATCGGAGGCGACAGCGCCGGCGACCTCTATGAACCCGGCAGCGACCGCCATTTCCCGATCATTGTCCGTCTGGCGCCGCAATTTCGCAGGAGCGCAGAGGCGATCCATAATTTGCGGATCGGCGCGCAGGGGCCGAACGGCATCACGCAGGTTCCGCTCAGCGAGGTAGCGACGATAAAACTGGTATCTGGCGCTGCCTACATTTACCGCGAGCAGCAGGAGCGCTATCTTCCGATCAAGTTCTCGGTGCGCGAACGCGACCTGGGCGGCGCCATCCAGGAAGCGCAGCAAAAGGTCGCTGCCCAGGTGCAATTGCCGCCGGGCTCGCGTCTCGAGTGGGTCGGCGAATTCGGCAATCTGCAGGACGCCATCAAGCGGTTGTCGATCGTGGTGCCGATCAGTCTGGCGCTGATTGCGATGTTGATCTGGTTCAATTTTGGATCTGTCGTCGACACGGTTCTGACCATGAGCGTGATTCCGATGGCGGTATTTGGCGGAATTCTGGGACTGCTGCTGACCGGGATCCCGTTCAGCGTCTCTGCCGCAATCGGATTCATTGCACTGTTTGGCATCTCGGTAATGGACGGAATTATCATCCTCTCCCAGTACAACCAGCTCATCGACGAGGGCATGGAGCGCGGCAGGGCTATCCTGCGCACCGGAGAGCTTCAGCTGCGGCCGGTATTGATGACATGCCTGGTTGCGGGCATCGGATTGCTGCCGGCGGCGGTTTCGTCCGGAATCGGATCGCAGGTGCAAAAGCCGTTGGCGATCGTGGTGGTGGCGGGCATGATGCTTGCGCCTGCTGTCATCCTCATCATGTTGCCGGCGCTGATTTCGATGTTCTCGCGGCGGAGCCGGCCGGATCTGTCTGCGGAAGGCCAACTGGCGCCCGCGGAATGACAGGCCATCGTAACGGTCGAGGTAAGTTGTGAGTGACGTCGCAATCAGATGCGCTCCGGGTTCCCGAAGAAAGGGCGGGCACTTCGCCTGGCCGATGCTTTGCGTTGTCGCGATCGCCAATCTGGTGATGATAGATCGGTCCGCGGCAGAAACCCTCCAGGAAGCGCTCGTGAAAGCGTATCAGACCAATCCGCAACTCAACGCGGAGCGGGCCAGACAACGCGGAACTGACGAAAATGTGCCGCAGGCCCTGGCGGGCTATCGGCCTCAGATTGTCGCAAGCCTGAGCGCGGGGCTGCAGGCGGTGCGCAACCTGTTGCCCGACAATACCATACAGGGCGCAACATTGCATCCCTGGACCATCGGAGTGACGGTCAACCAGATCCTGTACAACGGCAACAAGACCGCAAACAGCGTTCGTGTCGCGGAGTTTCAGGTCAAGTCCGGGCGGGAAGCTCTCCGCAACGTCGGCCAGGGCGTCCTGCTGGATGCCGTGACCGCCTATATGAATGTGCTCGCCAACCAAGCTCTGGCAGAGGCGCAACGCGCCAATGTTGCGGTGCTGCGTGAAATACAGGCCACCACCAGGCGGCGCCTGGACGCGGGCGACGTCACGCCAACCGATACTGCGCAGGCGGAATCGCGGCTAAGCCGGGGTTTGGCCGATCTCAATGCCGCGGAAGTCGCACTGGCGATAAGCAAGGCGACCTATGCGGAGGTTATCGGCCAGCCTCCGTCTCAACTGGTAGCGGCCTCGACGGTCGATGGCTTTTCACCGAATGCGCTCGTCGCCGCAAAGGAAGCATCCAGCCATGAACATCCAGCGGTTCTTGGCGCCGCTTACGATGTCGACGTCGCTCAAACCACCATCAAGGTCGCGGAAAGCAGTCTGCTGCCGACCGTGTCGGTCCAGGCAAGCGCCAGCCGGGCCGTTCAGACGGATCAGACGCTCACCACGAATGCCACTGATCAGGCCTCGGTAGTGGGCCAGCTCAACGTACCGATTTATGACGGCGGCACCGCGGCTTCGCAAACCCGTCAGGCGAAGGAATTGACGTCGCAGAGCCGCATGGTGCTCGAACAGGTCAGAAACCAGACGCGAACCGCGGTTCTCAGCGCATGGGTGAGCAATGAGGGAACCAAGGTAGCGCTCACGGCGGCGGAGTCCGAAGTGCGCGCAGCCGGCATCGCGCTGGAGGGAGTGCGACGGGAAGCCGCGGGAGGGCAACGCACCACGATCGACGTCCTCAATGCGCAGCAGGATCTGACGAACGCACGGACGAGGTTGATTCAAAGCCAGCGCGACCGCGTGATCGCATCCTACACGTTGCTGAGCGCCGTCGGCCGCCTCGATGTTCATGTCCTGAAACTCGACACGCCGGACTACCTGCCTGAAGTTCATTATCATCAGGTGCGAGACGCCTGGCAGGGGATTCGAACGCCCTCGGGTCAATAGAACTTCGAGGACGAGAAGAGACGCATCCACAAGCGGGCACCGACAGGTTCTTGGTCCTCGCCCGAAAAATTGAAGTGAGGAAGGCGCTTACCAGACGACCACGGCGCAGAGTGCCGATAGCGGCGGCACCGCAAGGGCCGAGATACATCCACGTCCGGTACGCACCGGCGTCCTTTGGCAGGATGATGAGATTGGCGATAAACCACGAGCAAACGCCAAGACCTGACAGCAAGCGGATGAGATCACCCGGGGTTTCGTACACCGATGGGAAATGTTCAATCTTGGCGCTTGCCGCGCGCGCCGTCGTGACCGTCAGCACGATCAGAAAAAGCGTGCGTACGGCAACGACTCCATACCAGACATGTAAGGGCGGCTGATCGGATTTTCTGGTCGCGTTTTCGCGATCAGATTCAAGATTCATGACGGCGCGAATCGCCCATTCCAAACCGGCGTGCCCAGAAGGACATCTTTGGCCGCGATACAGCGGCAAGTGGCAATTCTTTGGAGGGGGAGCATAAATCGCAGCAGTGCTTACGCTTTCGGCGGGCGTCAATAATAATGAAAGACCCAAAAAAAGATTGCGGCCTTTAGCGCGACTATGGCGGCGAGTGCGCCCCCCGCCGCCAGGATCGTAAGGGTGCACATACAGAATCGCTTGATCATCGCCAGATGCGCGCTCGCCGCACCGCCTGAGGCCGTGCCTCGCCTTTCCGATGAACCGGGAGCCGGTTTGAACGGACCGCGGGTGTGCGTCAGCATGGTCATATCAAAAATCCTTCGCTCCGGCTTGTGGGGTGAGCAATTCCCCTCTTGTCGCCGTTCGGCGGCCTTTCAATTCAAAGGACCTGAAGATCTTTCAATCGCCGTTTGACCGCTTCCGTCATTTTGCCAGCGCAGGAGGCCATTCGTTGCCGAGGACGCGTTGAAAAGCGCCTTAACCAACCGAGATGAGCGACGAGCGGATTGCCTTCGTTTTCCAGGTCGAGTTCGAACGTCCCGGACGGAAATATTGTTGCGCATCCTGCTGGCCGGCAGTTCCTTCTCGCAAACGACACTGCGGACTTCTTGAGCAGGAAGATTCCGCCAATCTGCCCGTTGACGTCGCGGGCAACCCAAAAACCTTCCATGTTGCGGCCGACGAAAAACGCCGGAATCGCCTTGTTGACGATATCGCCGTCGAGAGGCCGAAATTTCGTCGTGACCTTCGCAGGCTCATCCGCCGGCAAGGTTCCGGAGCGTTCGGCTCTCCCGTTCGATCGCGGCCGTCGATCGTATTGGCGCATACCGCATAGGATTTGGGCTCATCGGTTGCACGGCGATCATTGGGGATTCAATGATTTCGATCGGGTGTCCGGAATGCGCTGCGAACGGGCGTACTCGGCCTCTGCTGCAGTCCGCCGCAACCGGTTACTGACAAAGACATCGAGCATTTCGCGAAAAGTGGCGAGAATGGCATCGAGCTGTGCTCGGACGTGAGGCTGCTGATATGCAGTATAGAAAGTGATCGCTCCCATGGTGGCCTCCTCACGACTCTAGCGGCCATGATGTGCCGATGAAACCATAGGAAAGCCAGCTGGCTTGCCGTTGTGTTTCATAAGAGAAATATAGGAATGCTGAGGATGGGGAAGACATCGCGCTTCTCCGCGCCAGGCCTTTATACCGCGGCTATGGGAAAGAACGGGAGGCCGCCTCGATTTCCTATGCCGCGATGCGCATCTTCCGAGTAGTAGCCCGAAATTCGAGCGGACGGTGGAGATGCAAGATGGCTCACTTTCTTACAAGCGATGAAAAATATCGCGATCTGATCTACGACGCTGACTCTCGATCGCTTATGGCGCAAAGAGTTGCGCCTGGCGGCTACCGGTTTGGTCGGACGCAAGGACGAAGCGTTCGCGTCCACTCGCGCAGCACCTTAAGGCGCGTCAACGGCTACTTCAGGACCATGATCGAGGCGATCGCCAATGCGAAGCTGCGCCGCATGGAGCGCGAACTCGAGCTTCGCGGTATTCGCTTCGATCGGCCAAACAATAATGGGGTGGCGCGCAAATCCCAGCCGGCAGATGGTTCGTGATGATGAGACGGGCTATCCGGTCCGCCAGTTCGGATCCACCTCTTCGCGTGAGGCATCACATGCGACAGCTTTCTTTCACCGTATCCGCTCTGGTTTCACTGTTGCGTAGCGCCGCCAGAGCTCTGCTGACGTTTCTCGGTCCCTCCTGGGACGGGCCGCGCAGGAAATACCGGCCGCACGATCACTACATGCGTGGTCCGGGACCGAAATGGCGCGAAAAGCATCTTCTCGATCGCACATCCGCGACTAACACCTGAATTCTCGGCGCTGCAATCCCAGGCGTCTTGCGCAACCCCTAGAGCGGCTGGTTTCCCCGAGAGGAAAGTCCTTTCCACAGGCCATTGTCGCGTTTGAACGGTTTGCTGATCGAAGAGTCCTTCCGCTGGTCAAATTCTATAGCCGCGGCGAAGGCGCGCTTCAGGCGGTCATCATCAATCCGCGCAAGGTATTGCCGCAAGACCGTCGAAGTCAGTTCATTCGGCTGCAGAATGGCTGCACACAACGCCGCACTGGTCCGGCGAAAGAAACCGAAATCCGCCTTGCCGTCCCGCGCCGGCCCAAGCCTGTCGATCTCGCTTGCGATCGCCAAGACGGCCAGTCTGTCGGCATTGTCCAGCGTCACGGCGAAGCGCAGAATCGCGAGCTGCCAGGCGCGCAGGGTCTTGGCGTGGCATTCTTTTCCGGGAACGCTTGAACTCATTCGAGATGCCTCTACGACGTAGCGGCCGAACCCTTGGGAAAGCGGCGACCGTGCCAGCTCTCGATCGGACAGGCAAGATCCTCGTCGTCGATCCCGGCGATCGCGCTCGCGACCTCGGGCTTCGCGGCATCGGCCAATTCGACGACCGGCAGGCGGGTGGTCGGCGACATATAGCCGAGCAGGCACATGGCATATTTCAGGGCAGCGGGGTTCTCTTTGGTGAGCGCGGCCGTCAGCGGCGTCAGCCGGCTTTGCAAATATCGCGCGGATTGCAATCGGCCCTGCCTGCAGCTCGAAAAAATGACCTGGCACAGATCCGGTGCGATGTTCGATACCAGCGATATGCAGCCATCCCCGCCATCGGCGATAAAGGCCAGCGCGGTTGCGTCGTCTCCGGACAACAGCCGGAACCCCGGCGGCAGCAGCGGCTGCAAGCGCATCGGACGTGTGACGTCGCCGGTGCCATCTCTCAATCCGATGAACTGCGACGATTTTGCCAGCCGCACCAGCGTCTCGTCGGACAGTTCGCGAATGGTCCGCGAGGGAACGTCATGCAGGATAATGGGGAGGGCGGTCGAGTCGGCGATCGCCCAAAAATGCGCATAAATGCCGGCCTGCATCGGCTTGTTGTAATAGGGTACGACAGAAAGCACCGCATCCGCGCCTGCGGCCTCCGCGCGCCGGGTTAGCTCAATCGCCTGGCTGGTCGAATTCGATCCGGCGCCGGCAACGACGCGGACGCGGCCACGTGCGATTTCGACGGCGGTACGGATGATGCAGTCGTGCTCGGCCGGGGTCAGCGTGGAGGCTTCGCCGGCGGTTTCGCCGACGACAATGGCTGAGACTTCGGCCTCGATCTGGCGTTGGCAAATTCTTGCGAATGCCGCCAGATCGAGTTCGCCGTTCTCATCGAAGGGCGTGGGCAGGTCGGGGATGTAACCCGCCAGCCAGGTGGCGGGATGTGCGCGGTGTTTCATAGGAATTCACGCTGCATTTTCCATCTGGGCGAAGCTTTGCCGATAGGCGGAAAGCACAAGGCCCTGCTGACATCTGACGCCGGCCTCGATCCGAAAGCCCATCTGCTCCAGCTTGGTCCGGATTTTCAGGCAGAATCCGCTTTCGCGGAAGTCGATCAGGACGGCAATGGTCGCGCTGGCAGAGAGGAATTGCGAAATCTGGTTCAGCCCCGCCTCGATAGCCGCCAGCGAGTTATAACCCGTGATCAGTCCGACCGCGTGTCGCTGCTTTGGGATGCGGCAGGTTGCGGTGGTGGCCACACGAACGAACCCGCGGCGGCGTAGCGCAAGATAGAGTTCTAGGCTATCGCTGCCGGCGACGATGGCGCGATGCAGATTGGACAGGCGGGTGAGCCCGATCATGGCATCGATGACCTGCTCCCGGTTTGAACCGCAATGAGGTTGAACCATCTTGCTCTCCTGGGTGACGGCTGTTCAGTTGTCATGCGACGCGTCGTGTGCTGACGGCAGCGAGCATCTGATTGGAGGTAGGGGAGTATGCGCCCCATGTCGAGTTCGATTTCGCGCGGCAGCTCGACGATGGTTTCGGGGTGATGGCCGTTCTCGAACAGTGCGTATTTGACGGCTTGCGCGCGGTTGACGAACAGGCCGCCGTAGAGGCCGTTCTGTTCCTGGGCGACCCATTGGCCGCGGCTGTTCTTGCCGATGAAGACAATGGCAGATGGCGAACTGCACGAGGGAGGTTCGACGAGCTTCACGTTAGGTGTCCTTCTGGTGGCGAGCCGCGCGTGCTTCCGGCGCCGCGGGCATATCCGTCATCGCGTTTTTCTGCGCGAATGTCCGGGTGGCATAGGGCGGTCGGGAGACGTCTTGACTCATGCCCCCGAATATCTTCCCGGCCGGATATGAATTCGAGGGCGACGGGGCGGTGATCTCATAAGCGTCGTATAGGATCGCCGCCGGGCCGTCTCAGACCGGGACGAAATGATCGAAGCTGCAGACCAGGGCAGACAGGGCAGCGTAGGCGACCGTCTCGTCCCAGTGGTTGAGGACGGCGCCGAACGGCTCCTCGCGCCTCATCGCGCCGATGGCGGCGCAGAGGATGATCGACATCCACAGCAGCGCGGCCAGGCCTCTGGCGAAGCCGACGCTGGTGAATGCAGCGAAGACGACGAGAATGCCCACGCGCAGGCAAAAGCGAGCGATCACCTGGATCGAACTCAGTCGTCGTGACAAATTCGGAAGTTGCGCCAAGGCTGGAAGCTCCGACGCCGGCTCGATCCCGGCGTTACGCGAAATTGTCGCAGCAGACCGGCTCGTAGAGCGGGTTGGGGTCGCGCGATACGGCTGGAACGCTTGGGCGGCTCGACGGTCCCGCAATACGCTGCGCCTCGACGAACGCGCGCAGGATCGCCAGCGGCAAATCCGCGTGACGGGCCTCGATTGATCGATCGAGCCAATCGGGAAGCTCGCGCTGGCGGGACAGCGCGCAATACCACTCGCCCTCGTCATAGGCGATGCGGCGAACCTGCCATAGCGGCAGTTCCAGATCGACCAGCGCCAACGCTGCATCGGTCCAGGCTTCGGACCCGAGCAATCGCTCGATCCGTACCGCCTTCTCGCTCTGTCCCATGGACGGAAAGCGCCGGCAAGCCTCGCCGATAATCTCCGACATCAGCTCGGCCGACACGGCATGCGCGCTGTAAAGCCGATCGCTGAGCCCGACATGGTGTTCTGAAAGGAGCGGCATGGTGCATCTCGCACAAAGCGCGGCAGCGATCGGCGGCCGCTGTTTGCCAAGATGGCCAAAACGCCATTTGAAAACGAGGTGGATGGGGGACCTCAGAAATAAGGATGTCATAAATGCCGGAGCGGAGGGGCTATTTGCCCAAGCCTTGCGCCTCGCCTCGGCCAAACAGCTGGCGGGAGGCGCGGAAGGGCGCTACGCCTTGTATCCGCGGCCGCGCCGTGTGACAGACGCCGTAAGCTGCCCATGGAGTGCAAAGGCTTATGGGTCTGGCCCGCGCCCTGCGCGGCCGGGAAGCACGGGGCCTCTTTATGAGATTCCTATAACGTTGCCGGGACCCCCGTCTCGAAAACCTATGCGCCGGGTGGCACTTCACCGCCACAGAGATACGGCCAGGAACAGCGTCGCAGTCCGATCGCCGGATTGATTCATCGCAACAACCTCCCCGCAAATGCGCAGAAGTTGCGCATCGGAACAAGCGCGACAAGGAGCATTTTCATGTGGGACATCGTCATGTTGGCCCTCGGCCTCGGCCTCTTCGGAGTGGGTATAGGCTACGCCTACGCCTGCGAGCGGCTTTGAGAGGAGAGCGGCCATGATCTTCGATTATTCACTCGCGGCCATCGTCTCCGCAGGCCTGCTGTTTTACCTGACCTACGCCCTGCTGCGACCCGAGCGGTTCTGACCGCCAAAGGAGACTGTCCCGGTTTCGGTCCGGGGCGGCAACTGATTCCCCGGAACAAACAACTTGCAACCTTTGGGCATACGACCATGACCGCCATCGGCTGGATTCAAATTCTTCTTTACTGCGCGATCATTGTCGCGCTGGTCAAACCGCTCGGCTGGTACATGACGCGCGTGTTCAACGGCGAGCGCACGCTGCTCTCCCCGATCCTGCGGCCGGTCGAAATGGCGCTTTACTGGATCGGCGGCGTCGACGAGAAACGCGAGCAGCATTGGCTGACCTACACGGTCGCCATGCTGTTCTTTCACGTCGGTGGCTTCCTGATCCTTTATGCGGTGATGCGGCTGCAGGCCGTGCTGCCGTTCAACCCGGCGGAGCAATCCGCCGTCGCCGAGGACCTGTCCTTTAACACCGCGATCAGCTTCATCACCAATACCAACTGGCAGAACTACGGTGGCGAGAGCACGATGTCCTATCTCGTGCAGATGCTGGGCCTGACGCATCAGAATTTTCTCTCGGCCGCAACCGGCATCGCGCTGGCGGTGGCGCTGATCCGCGGCTTCTCCCGCTCCTCGATGCGCACCATCGGCAATTTCTGGGTCGATGTGACGCGCACGACGCTCTACGTGCTGCTGCCGATCTGCGTCGTCTACACGCTGTTCCTGGTCTGGCAGGGCATGCCGCAGACATTGGGCGCCTATGTCGACGCCACAACGCTGGAAGGCGCGAAACAAACCATTGCCGTCGGCCCGGTGGCCTCCCAGGTCGCCATCAAGATGCTCGGCACCAATGGCGGCGGCTTCTTCAACGCCAATGCCGCCCATCCGTTCGAAAACCCGACAGCGTTGTCCAATTTCGTCCAGATGCTCTCGATCTTTCTGATCGGCGCGGCGCTGACCAACGTGTTCGGCCGCATGGTCGGCAACCAGCGCCAGGGCTGGGCGATCCTGGCCGTCATGGGCGTGCTGTTCCTGGCCGGCGTCGCCGTCACCTACTGGGCCGAAGCCAATGGCACGGCCGCGCTCGATGCGCTTGGGCTCACCGGCGGCAACATGGAAGGCAAGGAAGTGCGCTTCGGCATCGTTGCATCCTCCCTGTTCGCAGTGATCACCACGGCGGCGTCCTGCGGCGCGGTCAACGCCATGCATGACTCGTTCACCGCGCTCGGTGGCATGATCCCTCTGATCAACATGCAGCTCGGCGAAATCATCGTCGGCGGTGTCGGCGCCGGCCTGTACGGCATGCTGCTGTTCGTCGTGCTCGCGATTTTCGTCGCCGGCCTGATGGTCGGCCGCACCCCGGAATATGTCGGCAAGAAGATCGAGGCGCGCGAGGTCAAGATGGCGATGCTCGCCATCCTGGTTCTGCCGCTGATGTATCTGGGCTGGACCGCGGTCGCGGTGGTGCTGCCGTCGGCGGTGGCGTCAATGGCCAATGCCGGTCCGCATGGCTTCACTGAGGTGCTCTACGCCTACACATCATCGACCGGCAACAACGGTTCGGCCTTCGCGGGGCTCACCGGCAATACCTTCTTCTACAATCTCACGCTGGCGAGTTCGATGTTCGTCGGCCGGTTCTTCATGATCATCCCGGCCATGGCGATGGCGGGTTCGCTCGCCGGCAAGAAGTCCATACCGCCGTCCGGCGGCACGCTGCCGACGACGGGCGGGCTGTTCGTCGGCCTGGTCGTCGGCGTGATCCTGATCATCGGCGGTCTCACCTTCTTTCCGGCGCTGGCGCTTGGCCCGATCGTCGAGCATCTCGCGATGAACGCCAACACCCTGTTCTGATCGAACTCATTTCGGAGTTGCCTCCATGGAAGTCGTCCAAAAGATGAATAAGCGGATGCCGGTTTCGGCGATGCTCGATCCGAAGATTGTGCTGCCCGCCATCGGCTCTGCCGTCCGCAAGCTCGATCCGCGAGTTATGATCAAGAGCCCCGTGATGTTCGTGGTCGAGGTCGTGGCCGCGCTGACATCAGTGATTTTCCTGCGCGACCTCGTGACGGGCGGCGAGAGCCTCGGCTTCACCTTCCAGATCATCCTGTGGCTGTGGTTCACGGTGCTTTTTGCCAACTTCGCCGAAGCGGTCGCCGAAGGCCGCGGCAAGGCGCAGGCCGAATCGCTGCGCAAGACCCGCACCGAGAGCCAGGCCAAGCTGTTGACCGGCTCCGACAAGTCCTATCGGCTGGTGCCTGGCACCGGCCTGAAGGTCGGCGATATCGTTCTGGTCGAGGCCGGCGACAACATTCCCAGCGATGGCGAAGTGGTCGAGGGCGTGGCCTCCGTCAATGAGGCCGCGATCACCGGCGAATCCGCGCCCGTGATCCGGGAGTCCGGCGGCGACCGCTCGGCGGTGACCGGCGGCACCCAGGTGCTGTCGGACTGGATCCGCGTGCGGATCACCGCGGCGCAGGGATCGACCTTCATCGACCGCATGATCAAGCTGGTCGAGGGCGCCGAGCGGCAGAAGACGCCGAACGAGATCGCGCTCAATATCCTGCTCGCCGGCCTCACCATCATTTTCGTGTTCGCGACCGTGACGATCCCGAGCTACGCCGCCTATGCTGGCGGCCAGATCTCGGTCGTTGTCCTGGTGGCGCTGTTCGTCACGCTGATTCCGACCACGATCGGTGCGCTGTTGTCGGCGATCGGTATTGCCGGCATGGACCGGCTGGTGCGCTTCAACGTGCTGGCGATGTCCGGCCGCGCGGTCGAGGCCGCCGGCGATGTCGATACCCTGCTGCTCGACAAGACCGGCACCATCACGCTCGGCAACCGGCAGGCCACCGCGTTTCGTCCCATCCGCGGTGTGAGCGAACAGGAACTGGCGGACGCAGCGCAACTCGCCTCGCTGGCCGACGAGACCCCGGAAGGTCGCTCGATCGTGGTGCTGGCCAAGGAAAAATACGGCATCCGTGGCCGCGACATGGTGGAACTGGCCGCGACCTTCATTCCGTTTACGGCCCAGACCCGCATGAGCGGTGTCGATGCCGGCGGGTCGTCGGTCCGCAAGGGCGCGGTGGATGCGATTCTTAATTATATCGGGGGCGGCACCTCGCAATCCATGGCATCTGGAAACACCGTCCGGGCGCTGCAGCCATCGGTCGGTTCCGACGCCGCGCGCGAGATCACGGCGATCTCGGACGAGATCGCCAAGGCCGGTGGCACGCCGCTTGCGGTCGCCAGGGACGGCCGCCTGCTTGGCGTCGTGCAGCTCAAGGACATCGTCAAGGGCGGCATCCGCGAACGCTTCGCCGAACTGCGCCGCATGGGTATCCGCACCGTCATGATCACCGGCGACAACCCGATGACCGCGGCCGCGATCGCCGCCGAAGCCGGCGTCGATGATTTCCTCGCCCAGGCGACACCCGAAGACAAGCTGAAGCTGATCCGTGACGAACAGGCCAAGGGCAAACTGGTCGCGATGTGCGGCGACGGCACCAACGACGCGCCGGCGCTCGCGCAGGCCGACGTCGGCGTCGCCATGAACACCGGCACGCAGGCGGCGCGCGAGGCCGGTAACATGGTCGATCTCGATTCCAATCCGACCAAGCTGATCGAGGTGGTCGAGATCGGAAAACAGCTTTTAATGACGCGCGGCGCGCTGACCACGTTTTCGATCGCCAACGACGTCGCCAAATACTTCGCGATCATTCCCGCGATGTTTTTGGCCTTCTATCCGCAACTCGCGGTGCTCAACGTCATGCATCTGGCGAGCCCGCAAAGCGCGATCCTGTCCGCAATCATCTTCAACGCGCTGATCATCATCGGGCTGATTCCGCTGGCTCTGAAAGGCGTGGCGTATCGCGCCATCGGCGCCGGCGCGCTGTTGCGCCGCAACCTGATGATTTACGGCCTTGGCGGCATCATCATTCCCTTTATCGGTATCAAGGCGATCGACCTCGTCGTCGCCGCCTTGCATCTGGCTTGACACCAACCGTCACTGCGAGCGAAGCGAAGCAATCCCATGGCACCGCAAACCAGATCTTGGATTGCTTCGTCGATTCGCTCCTCGCAATGACAGAGGAGACACTCCATGCTTCGCGAAATTCGTCCCGCCATCATCATTCTTGTCCTGTTGACGCTGATCACGGGCCTCGCCTATCCGCTCGCCATGACTGCGATCGCGGGCGCGATCTTTCCCAGGCAGGCGCAGGGTAGCCTGATCGAACGCGACGGCAAGGTCGTCGGCTCCGCCCTGATCGGGCAGGAGTTCAGGGACGAGAAATATTTCCATGGCCGGCCCTCGGCGACGACGGCGCCGGACCCGGCCGATGCCACCAAGACCGTTTCGGCACCATACAATGCGGCCAATTCGGGCGGGTCCAACCTCGGCCCGACCAGCAAGGCCCTGAACGACCGGGTCAAGGAAGACGTCGACAAGCTGAAAGCCGAGAATCCCCAAGCGGCCGTTCCGATTGATCTCGTCACCACGTCCGCCAGCGGCCTCGATCCCGATATCTCGCCGGAAGGCGCGCTATTCCAGGTGCCGCGTGTCGCCAAGGCACGGAATATGGCGGAAGAGCGGGTGCGCCGGCTGGTGGCGGAAAACACCAAAGGCCGCCTTGCCGGATTGCTCGGCGAGCCCATGGTTAACGTATTGGCGCTCAATCTGGCGCTGGATGCGGCCGCTCATCAATAACAGGAGCTAGGCCCGGCGCGGCCCGAGGACTATATTGTCGATATGGCCCCACAGCAGCGCCGCGATTCCGAACAACGCCCCTCGCCGGAAGCCCTGCTGGAAGCGGCCCGGCGCGAGAACAGCCAGGCCGGGCGGCTGAAGATTTTTGTCGGCGCCGCTCCCGGCGTCGGCAAGACCTACGAGATGCTGCAGAGCGCGCGTGCCAAACTGAAGGCCGGCACCGATGTTGTCATTGGCGTGGTCGAGACCCACGGGCGGGCCGAGACGCAGGCGCTGCTGGAGGGGCTTGAAGTCCTCCCGCGCAAAAGGCTCGAATACAGGGACCAGATTCTCGAGGAGATGGATCTCGACGCGTTGATCGCGCGCCGTCCGCAGATCGCGCTCGTCGATGAGCTCGCCCATACCAACGCGCCGGGCAGCCGCCATCCCAAGCGCTATCTCGATGTCGAGGAACTGCTCGATCGCGGCATCGATGTCTACACCGCGGTCAACATCCAGCATATCGAGAGCCTCAATGATGTGGTCGCCCAGATCACGCATGTGCGGGTCCGCGAGACCGTGCCGGATTCCGTGTTCGACCGGGCGGACGCGATCGAACTGATCGATCTGACGCCGGACGATCTGATTCAACGGCTGAAGGAAGGCAAGGTCTACGTCCCCAAGCAGGCCGAGCGCGCGCTCGAACATTATTTTTCGCCGGGAAATCTGACCGCGCTGCGTGAGCTGGCGTTGCGGCGGACCGCCGAGAGCGTTGATGAACAGCTTCTGACTCACATGCAGGCCAACGCGATCGCCGGCCCCTGGGCCGCCGGCGAGCGCATCCTGGTTTGCCTCAGCGAGGATCCGCGGGCGGCGGGGCTCGTGCGCTACACCAAGCGGCTGGCGGACCGGCTGCACGCGCCCTGGACCGCCATCAGCATCGAGACACGGCGCAGCCTGCAATTGACCGACGAGCAGCGCGACCGGCTTGCCGACACGTTGCGCCTGGCCGAGGCGCTGGGCGGTGAGGCGATCACCATCCCAGGGGTCGGACGCCGCATTGCCGACGATATCCTCGGCTTCGCGCAAGCCAACAATATCACCCAGATCATCATCGGGAAATCGGCGCGCTCCTGGTGGTTCGAATTCAGGCGCGGCTCGGTGGTGCACGACCTGGTGCGGCGTGCCGGCAATATCAGTGTCAATGTCATCGCCGGCGAGGAACTTGCGGTCGACCCGATTCCGAAAAAAACCGTGCGCGCGGCGGAACGGCCCGAGGCGTTCGATCCGCGGCCATATCTGATGGCGCTCCTGATCGTTGGAATTGGCCTAGGCGCCGGCGAACTGATCCAGCCGCTATTCGGCATCGAGAATGTCGATCTGGTGTTCCTCACGGCGGTGGTGGGGGTGGCGGTTCGCTATGGCTTGTGGCCGTCGCTACTGGCCAGCGTCGCGGCGTCGTTGTGCTACAATTTCTTCTTTTTGCCGCCAGTTTACACCTTCACGATCACCGACCCGACCAACATTGCGGCCTTCTTCTTCTTCATGCTGATTGCGCTGCTCGTTTCCAACGTCGCGGCGCGCGTGCGCACCCAGGCCAACTCCGCGATCGGCAGAATGCGGACCACGGAATCGCTCTACGCCTTCAGCCGCAAGCTCGCGGGAACCGCCACGCTGGACGACGTGTTGTGGGCGACCGCCTTTCAAATCGCGTTGATGCTGAGGGTGCGAGTGGTGTTGCTGTTGCCCGAGGAAGGCCTCCTGACCGTGAAGGCGGGCTACCCGCCGGAAGATCAGCTGGACAAGGCCGATCTCGCCGCCGCGAACTGGGCGTGGGACAACGACCGTTCGGCCGGGCGCGGCTCGGATACGCTGCCGGGAGCCAGGCGCCTGTTCCTGCCGATGCGAACCGGACGAGGGCCGATCGGCGTTATCGGCATCGACGATGACAGGACCGGGCCGCTGCTGACGCCGGACCAGCGCCGATTGCTGGATGCGCTGGTGGATCAGGGCGCGCTTGCGATCGAGAGGGTGCTGCTGGTCGAGGACATGGATCGGGTCAAGCGTACCGTGGAGTCCGACCGTTTGCGCTCGGCGCTATTGACCTCGATCTCGCACGATCTCAAGACGCCATTGGCCTCGGTTCTGGGAGCGGCTTCCACGATGCGGGATCTCTCCGGCGGCCTGACCGACGCCGAAAAGCGCGATCTGCTGGCCACCGTGATCGACGAATCCGAGCGGCTCAACCGCTTCATCGCCAATCTACTCGACATGACCAAGCTGGAATCCGGCGCCATCGTGCCGAATACGGCACGGCACGATATCGGTGAGATCGTCGGCAGCGCGTTGCGGCGCGCCGGCAAGATTCTCGCGCATCACAGGGTTTCGCTTGAGATCGCCGCCGACCTGCCGATGCTTGAGCTCGACGCGGTATTGTTCGAGCAGTCGCTTTTCAACCTGTTGGACAACGCGGCCAAATACGCGCCCGCGGACACCACGATCTCGATCAGGGGGTGGCGGGACACGGATTTTGTCACGCTGCAAATCATCGACGAAGGCGAAGGCATTCCGCGCTCCGAGCTGGAGAGCGTATTTGACAAGTTCTATCGCGCGCAAAAGGGCGACCACGTCCGCCCCGGCACCGGCCTCGGGCTTGCGATTGCCCGCGGCTTTGTCGAGGCGATGCATGGCACGATTTCCGCGGATAATCGCACCGACCGGAGCGGCGCGGTACTGGCCATCCGCTTGCCGGTCCCGGCAGCATCAAATGCACTGGACACCGCCGCATGACAGCCACGCCGATCAAGGTTCTTGTCATCGACGATGAGCCGCCGATCCGCAAGCTGTTGCGGATGGGGTTGAGCACGCAAGGGTACGAGATCCTGGAAGCCACCAACGGCAAGATCGCGCTCGAAATGTTGACCCGGGACCCGGCCCTGATCATCCTCGATCTCGGCCTTCCTGATATCCAGGGCCATGAACTGCTGCGCCTGATTCGCGGCCGTAACGACAGCGTGCCGATCGTTGTGCTGTCGAGCCGCGGCGATGAGGCGGGAAAGGTCCAGGCGCTCGACCTCGGTGCCGACGATTACCTGACAAAACCGTTCGGAATGGATGAACTGCTCGCCCGCATGCGCGCGGCGCTTCGGCACCAATTGCAGGTCCATGGCGAGCGCCCGGTGTTCAAAGCCGGCGATCTCTCGGTCGACCTGGTGCGTCGCATCGTCAAGGTCGGCGGCAGGGACGTCAAGCTCTCGCCCAAGGAATACGAATTGCTGCGCGTGCTGGTGCAGCACGCCGGCAAGGTGCTGACCCACAGGTTTCTGCTCAAGGAGCTGTGGGACGAGCTGACCGACGCGCAATATCTGCGGGTCTATGTGCGGCAACTCAGGCAGAAGATCGAAGCCGACCCGGAGCGCCCGCAATTCGTGCTGACCGAAACCGGCATCGGCTATCGGCTGCGCGCGCCGGATTGATGCTGTGGTCGGTTTGATCTCCTTCCCATGTGGGGAGGGGTTAGACCTGGCGACGGCAGGCGGTCCGCCAGGCTGCAAAGAATTAGAGAACGGATGCGGTTGCCGCTGGAATGTTTGTTCCGGCGCGGTGTACCATCAGCAGGCGTCCGCATGCCGCACCCCACCACAGGAGGACGCATGAGCAAATTTGCGATCCGGGTTTTGACGCTGGCCATCTATGCGGCGCCGCTCATGGTGGCTCCGATGGTCACACCGGCCAAGGCCGCGGCGAGCAGAGGCAAGCATATCAAGAAGCACAAAAGGAACATCTACGAGAGCCCTGGCTTCAGGCGATCCCTGGTCAGCCGGTCAGGCGTGGCCTGTTATCAGGCCTTCCAGTCCGTCAGGCGGGGTCTGCCCAGGCAACGCCCGAGGCATCGATTGCAGGACGTGGCCCCCTCCAATGGAGGATGACCCTGACCGGAAAGTTTCGGGCGCTGACGGCGGTTAAGCGGACCTCTGACCCACCGGCTGCTCCTGAAGGAGCTGAGGTAAGCCCGCAGGGTGGATTGGCGCAGGCGTAATCTGTCGTCCGCTTTCTTTCTTGTTCTCTCTTTCGACGGGAGTTGCGCCATCGCAAATGCGACGCGCCTTTCGTCCTTTCTCTTTGATCCGTCGCGGACTGGCCGGCCGGGTTTCCCGCCGGGATGCTTTGCGATTTTCGTGTCCATCCGTTCTGCAAAAAATTCGCTTCGCGCGGAGCCAGAAGGCATTATTGAAAGTCAAGGAACGGGAACCATCGCCGGCTGCGAAGATTATTTTCCCGCAATCGGAGAAATCTCATGGCCCGAAAATATTCGAAGAAAGCATCCGCCAAGGTCGAGCGCGCGATGAAGGAACGCAACGCGGGCACCTTGAAGAGCGGCCGTTCGGGGCGGAAGGTCAGGAGCCGCAAGCAGGCGATCGCCATCGGTCTTTCCGAGGCGAGAGCGGCGGGAATGAAGGTCCCGACGAAGACCTCGAAGAAGCGGGCAACCAGGAAATCGGGACGCAAATCGAAGATTTAGCCGGCATTTTATCTGCTTCGGATTGTTCCGGGCGCCGGCCAGGGCGTGATAGGCTGCGGGGTATCCGACTTGCGCGGGATCGATCGTGTCCTTGAGAAACCTCTCGACCTACCGGAAAAAGCGGGATTTCGAAAAGACCGCGGAACCGAGCGGCGATGCGCCGATCAGGCCGTCAAGGCAGCGGCGGTTCGTGATCCAGAAGCATGCCGCGACGCGGCTGCATTACGATCTCAGGCTGGAATTCGACGGCGTTTTCAAATCCTGGGCGGTCACCAGGGGACCCTCGCTCGATCCGCGCGACAAGCGGCTGGCGGTGGAAGTGGAAGACCATCCGCTCGACTACGGCGATTTCGAAGGCACCATTCCGAAGGGCCAGTATGGCGGCGGCACGGTGCAGCTCTGGGACCGCGGCTATTGGGAAGCCGACGATCCCGAAAAGGGTTTCAGGAAGGGCGACCTGAAATTCACGCTGAACGGCGACAAGCTGCACGGCAGCTGGGTGCTGGTGCGGATGCGCCATGACCGCGACGGCGGCAAGCGAACCAATTGGCTGCTGATCAAACATCGCGACGAATATGCCCGCGAGGGCGACGACAATGACGTCCTCGAATGCCGATCGGTCGGTCGCATCGGGACGCAGCATGGATCAGATCGCCGCCGGCACAGGCAAGGCGCCAAAGCCATTCATGACCGCGAGGTCCAGCCGCGGGAGGGCCGACGCGGTGTGGCAATCGAACCACGGCGATGCCGCCGAGGCGCGGGCCGAAAACCAGAGAACGATGGCGCGGGCCGGGAGGGTGACGAGCGCCGCTAAAATCGCTGACATGCCGGATTTTGTCGCGCCCGAACTCTGCACGCCGGTCGATCGGCCACCGGGCGGGGAAGGCTGGTGCCATGAGATCAAATTCGATGGCTATCGCGTTCAGCTGCGCGTCGAGGACGGCGAGGCCCGGCTCCGGACCCGCAAGGGCCTGGACTGGACGGACAAGTTCGCTTTGATCGCCGAAGAGGGGAGCGCGCTGCCCGATGTGCTGATCGACGGGGAGATCGTCGCGCTCGATCATGACGGCGTACCGGCTTTCTCCACGCTGCAGGCCGCCCTTTCCGACGGAAAAACCGACAACCTGATCTTCTACGCATTCGACCTGTTGTTCGCCGACGGGAAGGACCTTCGTCGCCTGCCGCTCCACGAGCGCAAGGCGCGACTGAAGGAGCTTCTGGAAGCGCGCCCCGAGATCAAAGCCAGGGCAAGAGCCAGATCGATCCGCTATGTCGAGCATTTCGAAGCCGACGGAGAGGCGGTGATGGAATCGGCCCACAAGCTGTCGCTCGAAGGCATTGTCTCCAAGAAGCTCGGTGCGCCGTATCGCTCCGGCCGCTCCGAGAGCTGGACCAAGGCCAAATGCCGCGCCGGGCAGGAGGTCGTGCTCGGGGGATGGAAGACCACCAACGGCAAGTTCCGCTCGCTGATGGCCGGCGTCCATCGCGGCGGCGAACTGGTCTTCGTCGGGCTGATCGGCACCGGCTTTGGGCAGGACACGGTCAGGCGCATCATGCCCGCGCTGAAGGCCGCGGCATCGGATGAAAATCCGTTCGGCGGCAGGGATGCGCCGCGCAAGACCCGCGACGTCCACTGGCTGAAGCCCGAGCTCGTCGCCGAGATCGAATTCGCGGGCTTTACCGATGCGGGAAACATTCGGCAGGCCGCATTCAAGGGATTGCGACAGGACAAGCCCGCCGACGAGATCGTCGCGGAAAAACCGGCTGTGGTTATACCGGGGCCGAACCGATCCGCCGAGGTGATGGGCGTCGCGATCTCCAAGCCCGACAAGGAGCTGTGGCCCGACGCCGGCGACGGCAAAGGCGTGACCAAACTCGATCTCGCCCGTTATTTCGAGGCGGTCGGCGACTGGATGATCGGGCACATCAAGGGACGGCCATGCTCCGTCCTCCGCGCACCTGACGGCATTAGCGGCCAGATTTTCTTTCAGCGCCATGCGATGCCGGGCACTTCCAGCCTGCTTGAGCTCGTCAAGGTTTCCGGCGATCGTAAGCCCTATCTGCAGATCGACCGCGTCGAGGGGCTGGCGGCGGTCGCGCAGTCGGGCGGCCTCGAGTTGCATCCCTGGAATTGCGCGCCCAATGCGCCCGACATGCCCGGCCGGCTGGTGTTCGATCTCGATCCCGCGCCGGAGGTCGGGTTCGCCGATGTCATTGAGGCCGCCAGGGAGATGCGGCAGCGGCTCACCGAAATTGGCCTTGAAAGCTTTTGCAAGACCACCGGCGGCAAGGGGCTTCACGTGGTGGTGCCGCTGACGCACGGCGCAAGAGACCGAGTGAGCTGGAAAGAGGCCAAGGCCTTTGCTCAAGGGGTTTGCCGGTGGATGGTCCGTGAGAACCCCGAGCAGTATCTGCTCAACATGTCGAAGAAGCTGCGCAAGGGAAAGATCTTCCTCGATTATCTCCGCAACGATCGGCTGGCCACCGCGGTCGCGGTGCTGTCGCCGCGGGCACGTGAGGGCGCAACCGTCTCGATGCCGCTGACGTGGGCGCAGGTGCGGGGCGATCTTGACCCGAAACGTTTTACGATCCGTACCGTGCCGCCGCTGCTCGCCAGAAGCAAAGCGTGGGAAGGCTATGATGACGCGGCGTCCTCGATCAGGAGCGCGATGAAGAAGCTCGGTGCCCGAATTTAGCAAAAATAGTCATACTCCACGAAGGCGAAAAGTTGCTTGGAAGAAAAGTTGCTTGGAAAGCGTGCGCAGCGGACAAAATAACGTGATGCGTTCCCGACGAAAGGCTTGATTTGCCTCAACTCCTGCAGATGTGCCGCCGCTGACTGTTGCCTCAGCAAACGTCTCGAGGAGAATGTCATGAAAGCTCTCGTGTATCAGGGACCCGGAAAAAAGGCGGTCGAAGAGCGCCCGAAGCCTGAAATATCCGCGCCGACCGACGCGATCGTGAGAATTGTGAAGACCACGATTTGCGGAACTGATCTTCACATTCTCAAGGGAGATGTGCCGACCTGCGCTCCGGGCCGCATTCTGGGTCACGAGGGGGTTGGCGTGATCGACAAGGTCGGTGCCGCGGTTACCGCGTTCCAGGCTGGCGATCGCGTCATCGTATCCTGCATTTCGTCATGCGGAAAATGCGACTATTGCCGCCGCGGCATGTATTCCCATTGCGTCAACGGCGGATGGATTCTTGGCAACAAGATCGACGGGACGCAGGCGGAATTTGTTCGAACGCCTCATGCCGATACAAGCCTCTACCACATTCCGGATGGAGCCGAAGAAGACGCGCTGGTGATGCTCAGCGACATCCTGCCGACCGGCTTCGAATGCGGTGTGCTCAACGGAAAGGTTCAGCCGGGTTCAACCGTCGCTATTGTCGGCGCGGGTCCGATCGGGCTCGCAGCCTTGTTGACAGCGCAATTCTACTCGCCGGCCGAGATCGTCATGATCGACTTCGACGCGAACCGTCTGGAAATAGCTTCTCGCTTCGGTGCCACCAAAACAATCGACAATACGGACGGCAAGGCTGTGGAAAAAATCATGAATTTGACCAACGGCCGGGGGGTGGATACGGCCATCGAAGCTGTGGGTGTACCGGCAAGCTTTATCACTTGTGAGGATATTGTCGCGCCGGGTGGCGTCATCGCCAATATCGGGGTGCACGGCGTCAAGGTCGATCTGCACCTCGAACGTTTGTGGGATCGAAACATTTCCATCACCACGAGGCTGGTGGATACCGTCACCACGCCGATGCTGCTGAAAACGGTTCAATCGCGCAAGATCGACCCCAAGAAGCTCATTACCCATCGCTTTAAGCTCGACAAGATAATGGACGCCTACGAGACCTTCGGCGCTGCGGCGAAGACCGGTGCGCTCAAGGTCATCATCGAAATGTAACGTGCCTGGCACCACAGATGATATTGCGGATCGGAAAAATTGAAGTTCAGCGAACGATCATGGCGTTGGCCGCAAGGCCGACGCCAACTATCAGTTGGCGTAAGGGAGCAGGATTGGATTCTGCTGGACTCGCTCGGGTTTCGACGGCTCAAATCCGTCCGAGCAATAGCAGGATCAGCAAAATGACGATGACGAGCCCGAGGCCGCCGCCGCCATAATATCCGGTGCCGTAGAACGGACCGCCTCCGACGCCGCTAAAGCCGCCGAGCAATGCAATAACAAGAATAATAAGAATAATTGTTCCGAGTGACATATGGGTCTCCTCCAGCCGACGGTCGGCTACCCGTTGCGTTGCCTTCGGCTGGGGAAACAAACCGGGATTTGGAAGGTTCCTGTGTCCCCTGGTGGCAATGCTGCACTCTTTTTTGCCAGGAAAACGGAACTACATGCCGTTACGTGAAAACGGAGGACTTCCGGATGTCCGCTCCTCTCATCGTCTCGATTCCGCACAACCTTGGCCGCGAGGAGGCAACCCGGCGCCTCAAGGCGGGGCTGACCCGCGCTGCCTCCAGCATTCCGGTGCTGAAGGTTGACGAGGAGAGATGGGAAGAAAATCGCATGGTCTTTCGTGTTCGCGCGTTTGGGCAGGCGGCATCGGGCCATCTCGATGTGGCGGACGACCATGTCAGGCTGGAAGTGACATTGCCGTGGCTGTTGCGGCGATTTGCGGAAGCCGCACAGGTCGCGATCCAGAACCGGGGCAAGCTGCTGCTGACCAAACGAAGCTGAAACCAGGCTCGCCCTGTTATCCTGCGGCGATGCGCCAGAACACCGACCATGGCCCCGTGACATCACCGGGCGCGCCACCCCAGATCGGTCTGCCCTTTGTTTCGGGTGGCCTGACGGCGATCTCGCGGCTGGACAGGTTAGCCGCCAGTTCGAGCCTTGCGCCATCGCCCAGACGCCAGTTCGCCGTCAGCAGGTTGTTGTCCGCCGCGCGCGCCTCGCCAAAGGCCGCGCCGGCGAGCCGGGGGACGATTTCCCGCCGCCGCACGGCCAGCAGATCCCGCACCAGCGCCAGCCGTTTGCGCGCCGCCGGTTCGTCGCGGGACTCCCAATCCAGCACCGCGGATCGAAAGGTCGACCCTTCAAGGGGATCCGGCACCTCGTCGCCATATTTCGCGAAGGCCCAGTCGTATTCCCTGCGCCGGCCCTGGCGGACGGCGCCCGCGAGGTCGCCCCTGAAATCGCAGAAGAACGGAAACGGCGTCTTCGAGCCCCACTCTTCGCCCATGAACAGCATCGGAATCGCGGGCGCGAGCAGCGTGATCGCCAGCGCCGCCTCGATGGCTTCCGGGCGCGCAAGGTTCTCAATCCGGTCGCCGAGCGCGCGGTTTCCGATCTGGTCGTGGTTCTGCAGAAAATTGACGAAGGCGGTGGGCGCGAGGCCGCCGCTCGGTTCGCCGCGCAATTGCCCGCCGCGATGCGCGGAGGCCTCGCCCTGATAGACAAAGCCGGAGCCGAGCGCGCGGGCCAGATCATCCATCGGCGATTTCGTGTAGTCGCCGTAGTAGCCCTGTGCCTCGCCGGTCAACAGCACATGCCAGGCGTGATGATAATCGTCGTTCCACTGCGCGCGGTATTTTCCGCGCGGCGGGTCTTGCACGGAGTCCAGCAGGCCCGCACGGTTGTCGCCGTTTTCGAGCACCAGATGGATCTGACGTCGCGTTGCCGCGGCAAGGTTACCCACGGCGATGCTGAGGTCCTGCAGTATCGAGATTTCGCCTGGCTCGAAGATGGTATTCACCGCATCCAGCCGCAGTCCGTCGAAGCGGTATTCGCGCAGCCAGTACAGTGCATTCTCGATGGCGAAGGCGCGAACCTGCGGGATCCGGTAATTGATCGCACTGCCCCAGGGGGTCTGCGCCTGCGTGAAGAATTCGGGCGCATAGCGGCCGAGATAATTTCCCTCCGGGCCAAAATGATTATAGACGACGTCCAGAAACACCATCAGCCCGCGCAGATGCGCTTCATCGACAAGGCGCTTGAGATCCTCGGGCCGTCCGTAGGCGCTGTCGGGCGCGTACCACAGCACGCCGTCATAGCCCCAGTTGCGCGCGCCCGCGAAATCGGCAAGCGGCAGCAGCTCCAGCGCGGTAATGCCGGCCGCCACGAGGTGATCGAGCCTGTCGATCATGGCGCGGTAGGTGCCTTGCGGCGTGAACGCGCCGACATGGGCCTCCAGCAGGACGGTTTCGTGCCACGGCCGCCCGCGCCAGTCCGGCGCGCGCCAGCGGTAGCTCGAATGATCGATCACCTCGCTCGGGCCGAAGACGTCCTCGGGCTGGAACGCCGCAGCCGGGTCGGGGACATCGATCTCGCCGTCGATCCGGAATTTGTAGTGCGCGCCGGCTCTCGTTCCGGAGATCGTGGCGGCAAACCAGCCGTCCTCGCCGCGCGTGAGCGGGTATGGCTTGTCCAGCAGGAGATCGACGCGTTTGGCCGCCGGCGCCCACAGGCGAAACGAAGCGCCATCCGCTGTCAGTCTTGCGCCGAACTGCTGCACATTCATGTCGAACCGGAAAAGGCAAGCACCGAGCGGGGAGGCGCTGTGGCCTCGCTTCCCGATGCGAAATTCACGACAGTCTGTTTAACGTCCGCGGTGTTCAACAGTTGCTGCCAGGTTCTGTATTCCGGCATCTTCGGCAGCGTGAACGCGATCATTTCGGGGGCGGCATTGAGCACGATGAAAATCGGTGGCCGCCCGTGCTCGGCCGGTCCCAGCACGTAGGCGAGGAAGCGACCTTCCGGAAATTTCCAGTCTGGCTCTTTCATCTCTTCGGCGGCAGGCGTCAGCCATAGCACGCCGTAGGAGCCATCCGCGCGCCGTCCGTCGAGCCAGCGACGGGCGCGGATTTGCGGAAAGCGCCGGCGGATCCCGGTCATGTGGCCGACAAAATCGACGAGATCATCGCCTTCGCGGTTGAGGCCTTCCCAACCGACCCAGCCGGTCTCGTTATCCTGGCAATAGGCGTTGTTGTTGCCGTTCTGGGTGTTGCCGACTTCATCCCCGGCCAGAACGAGCGGCACGCCCTGCGCAAGCAACAGGCAGGCGAGCTGGTTTTTGCGCAGCTGGCGACGAAGCGCCGTGATCGCCGGGTCGTCGGTCGGTCCTTCATTTCCGCAATTGTTGCTGTGGTTGTCGTTGGCGCCGTCGCGGTTGTCTTCGCCGTTGGCCTCATTGTGCTTTGTATTGTAACTGAACAGATCGGCAAGCGTGAAGCCGTCATGCACGGTGACGTGATTGACGCTGGCGCGGGGACCGCGGCCGTCATGGTTGAACAGATCTGACGAGCCGGTCATGCGGCTGGAGACTTCGCCGATCAGGCTGCCTTCGCCGCTCCAGTACCGACGCATCGCGCTGCGGTAGCGGTCATTCCACTCCGACCACTGCGACGGAAAGGCGCCGACCTGATAGCCGCCCATGCCGAGGTCCCATGGCTCGGCGACGAGCTTGACGGAAGCGAGCACCGGGTCCTGTCGGATCGCGGTAAGAAAGGCGGCGTTACGGTCAAAGCCGCTCGGCCCGCGCGCCAGCGTCGTGGCGAGGTCGAACCGGAAGCCATCGACGTGACAGACCTCGACCCAGTAGCGCAGTGAGTCCATCACCATCTGCAAAACGCGCGGATGGGTGAGATTGACCGAGCTGCCGCAACCGGTGAAATCGTCATAGTATCGCGGGTTATCCGGCTTCAGCCAGTAATAGGAGGCGTTATCGATGCCGCGGAACGACAGCGTCGGGCCCATATGGTTGCCCTCGGCGGTGTGATTGTAGACGACATCGAGCATCACCTCGATGCCGGAGTCATGCAGCCGCGCCACCGTGGTGCGGAAGGCGTCGAGCGGGTTGTCCTGCGAGTAGCGCGGCTCCGGGGCAAAGAACGACAGCGTGTTGTAGCCCCAGTAGTTCGAGAGCTTCCTTTCGACCAGCGTCCGGTCGTCCACGAGGCCGTGGATCGGCAGCAGCTCGATGGTGGTGACGCCGAGCCGCTTGAGGTGCTCGATCATCGCCGGCGAGGACAGGCCGCCATAGGTGCCGCGCAAATTCGGCGGCACGTCCTCGCGTTTCTGGGTCAGGCCCTTGACGTGGGCCTCATAGATGATGGTGTCTTCCCAGGGGATGTTGGGGCGAATTTCCCGACGTCCCCAGTTGAAGGTCTCGTCGACCACGACGGCTTTCGGCATACCGCGTGCGTTGTCGCGGCGGTCGAATGAGAGATCCTCGCGCGCGCTCCCGGTCCGGTAGCCGAAATGGGCGTCGCTCCATACCAGGCGGCCGGCAAGCCGCTTCGCATAGGGATCAAGCAGAAGCTTGTTGGGATTGAAGCGGTGGCCGTGCTCGGGCTCATAGGGCCCGTGAACGCGATAGCCGTAGAGCTGTCCGGGGGACACGTCGTTCAGATAGCCGTGCCAGACATCTTCGGTTCGCTCGGGCAATTCGATGCGCTCGAGTTCGCGACGGCCCTGACCGTCGAACAGGCAGAGTTCGACCTTCTGCGCGTTGGCGGAAAACAGCGCGAAATTGGTGCCCCGGCCGTCCCAGCTTGCACCGAGGCGAGAGGACGATCCGGCGGACAGTCGCATGCTTAGCCTTCCGGTACGAGAAAGATGGCGGCCAATGGCGGGATGGTGAGGTTGAGCTCAGGCGCCGAGCCATCCAACGTCCGGACCTCGCCGACGTTTCCGACATTGCTGCCGCCGTAATGGGCGGAGTCCGAATTGAGAACCTCGCGCCAGGTGCCGGCGACCGGTACCGGGATGCGATAGTTGTAATATACATTAGGCGAGAAATTTGCCGCCACCAGGCAACGCGCCCGCGCATCCCTGCCTTTGCGCATCCATGCGAACACGTTTCCGTCGGTCGTCGTCGGTCACGATCCATTCGAAGCCGGAGGGATCGCAATCCAGCTCATGCAGCGCCGGCAGCGTGCGATAAATCTTGTTCAGATCGCGGACCAGCGTGTGTATGCCGGCATGCCCGCTCTGGTCGAGCAGATGCCAGTCGAGCGAATGATCGTGGTTCCATTCGCGCTCCTGGCCGAACTCGCAGCCCATGAACATCAGTTTCTTGCCGGGATGGCCGAACATGAAGGCGTAGTAAGCGCGCAAGTTCGCAAAACGCTGCCAGTCATCGCCGGGCATCCGTCCGAGGATCGAGCGCTTGCCATGGACGACCTCATCGTGCGACAGCGGCAGGATGAAATTCTCGGAGAAAGCATAGTGCAGGCCGAACAGGATGTCGCCATGATGAAATTTGCGGTGGATCGGATCCTTGCTGATGTAGTTTAGCGTGTCGTGCATCCAGCCCATATTCCATTTGTAGCCGAAGCCGAGCCCGCCATATTCAACCGGCCGCGATACCTGAGGCCAGGAGGTCGATTCTTCCGCCGCCGTCGTGGCCTGCGGAAAGCGCGAGAAAACCTCGGTATTGAAGCGGCGCAGGAATTCGACGGCGTCGAGATTCTCCCGGCCGCCATACTGGTTCGGCACCCAGGCCCCGGCGGGCCGGCTATAGTCGAGATAAAGCATCGAGGCGACGGCATCGACGCGCAATCCGTCAATGCCGTAACGCTCCAGCCAGAACAGCGCGTTCGATACAAGGAAATTGACGACTTCGGTGCGGCCGTAATTATAGATCAGCGTGCCCCAGTCGAGGTGCCGGCCCTGCAGCGGGTTGGCGTGTTCGTAGAGGGCGGTGCCGTCGAAATTGCCGAGCCCGTGCGGGTCGTCGGGAAAATGCCCGGGAACCCAGTCCAGCAACACCCCGAGGCCTTCGCGATGGCAGGCGTCAACGAGCGCGGAAAAATCCTCTGGGCAGCCGAATCTGCTGGTGGGTGCGTACAGGCCGGTCGGCTGGTAGCCCCATGAGCCATCGAATGGATGTTCGCTGACCGGCAGAAACTCGACATGGGTAAAGCCGAGATCCCTGGCATAGCGCGGCAGCTGCTCGGCGAGATCGCGATAGCTCAACCACTCATTGTTGCCCTTGCGCCGCCATGAGCCCAAATGCACTTCGTAGATCGATATCGGGGCGTCCAGCCTGTTGACGTTGGCAGGGGCAGGGGCGGGCCGCGGCAACATGGCTTCGTCGAACACGATGGATGCCGTGTTCGGGCGCATTTCCGCAGCGAAGGCCAGGGGATCCGCCTTCAGCGGCAAATGCTGGCCCTGCGCGCCGACGATATCGAATTTATAGCGGTCGCCGGGCGCGGCATGGGGAACGAACAGTTCCCAATAGCCGAGGCCTCGCACCCGCATCGGATGTCGCCTTGCATTCCAGAAATTGAATTCACCGACGACGCTGACCCGCTGCGCGTTGGGCGCAAGCACGACGAAGGCCACCCCCTCGACGCCATCCAGCACAGACGGATGCGCGCCGAGCTTGTCGTAAAGCCGCTGATGGGTTCCCTCACCCAGAAGATACAGGTCGAATTCCGTCAGCACAGGGGGGAAGCGGTAGGGATCTTCGAGATCGACGACGGTCTCGCCGAAACGGGCGCGCAACTGGTACCATTTCGAGCCGTTCGGGAGGGGACCGGCGAACAGCCCGTCATTGTGGATGCGCGTCAGCGCTGCGGCCTCGCCATGCTCGTCGATCGCGTCGACCTTCGAAGCGTCGGGCAGGAATGCGCGGACCACGGTCCTTCCGTTCTCGGTGTGGGGCCCGAGATAGTGAAAGGGATCGGAATGGCGACCTTCCAGGATCGCGCAGGCCTCGTCGGAAAGCTCGGTCATGAGGCCTCATTCGTACGCTCAGACAAAATCCGAAGCAGGCTGGTCAGCGGGATCCGCAGCCTTTCGGGCCTTTGCACCAATTCGTATTCGATCTCGTCGAGTATTTTTTCAAGCAGAAAGAAGTCCAGCATTTGTCCTGCGGCCTCCGGATACGCCGGCCATAGAGGTGTATTTGCCACGATCTCACGATAGGCGGCGAGAAAGGATGTGGTCGAGCGATCGACCCATTCCATCAGCGCCATCCCAAGCCTCCCTTGCTCATCCGGCGCCAGCTTCAGCGCGCGCTCCAGCGCTGCGGCTGCCGAGTATTCGATCGACCGGATCAGGCTGGCGACATCGCGGGCCGCGGGCGCCTTGCGCCGCCGCTCCTCGATCGGGTGGCGAAGGTCGCCCTCGAAGTCGGTGATGAAGATGTCGTCCTTGACGATCAGCATCCGGCCGAGATGGAGATCGCCGTGACGACGGATGTTGAGGCCATAGGCGTCAAGCGGAAGCAACGCTTTCAGGTTCTCATGCAATGTCGCGCGTTGTGCCAGCGCCTGGTCCACAAGCGGGCGATCGGCGTCGCTGATTGTCTCTCGCCGGTGCTTCACGGCATCGAAGATGCGTTCGGCGCGCACGGCGACGTCTTCGATCCACCGCTGCGCATCCGCGGGTCGAATCGGTTCAGGCGCAAAATCGGCGTCTGTACCGCCGCTGGCGAAGGCGAGGTGCATTTCGGCGGTACGCCTTCCGATCTGCGCCATGTAACGCAGATAGGGAGCTTGCTCGTCGCTTTCACCGGGACGCTGGCTTGCTGTCAACAGGCGTTGTTCCTCGAGATGGCGGTCGAGATACGCCGCCGTCACGGCCCGGGCGTCGCCTTGATTTTGAACGAAGGTGTGAACGATTGCGATCGCATTTCTGGTGTTGCCTTCGACCAGTTCGACGCTACCGAGCATCGCGGGCGCGTTGGCATAGTCCGCAATCTCGGTCAGAAAGCGGCCGGTCTCGATCTCGGGATTGAGGCCGGACTCGAGTTTCCGGAAAATCTTGACGACATAGTCGCCATCCACCAGCGCGGTGCTGTTGAACTGGTCGGTTTCGACGGCGCGGATCTGGTCAGGCTGTTTGATCTGCCTGTCGGAAAATCTGCTGGTCGGCCTGAATTCAAGACGCATACCGTTGTCTTCCACGTTCAGGGCCTCGCGGAGATTGCGCAGCAGAAGCGCAATGAAGATGTGGTCGGTGGCAACATCCAGCAAAGTGCCTTCCCGCGCGCCCTGACGCACCGCCGCGAGGGCGTTGGGGTTGTAGCGTTCGCGATCGAAGCGTACCCACTCGATCTGCATGGGCAGCATATAACGCGTCGTGATGTCCCGCTGCGTAGCCTCAAAAATGGCAAGCCAGGGTCGGTTGTCGCCGATGTCGCAAAATGGAATGGCCGAGATCAGTGTCGGATGAATAGCCTCGGCCGAACGCTCGGGATACCAGCGGGTTCGTGCCAGATGCCCGGGCAATACGTCGCGTTCGAACACGCTGCGGGCGCGGGCCAGCGATACCCAGGTCGCGCCGAGCGGCACGACGAGGGTTTCGAATTCGGGGACCACCGACGGCGCGACGTGTTCCGACTTGTCGCGCTCCCTCAACTGAAACCAGTAGAAGCCGTAGGGCGCCAGCGTGATCATATAGGGCAGTTCGCCGATCGCCGGGAAACGGGTGCGGCCCAGCATTTCCAGGGGAATACGATCCTTCCAGGCCGAAAGATCGAGTTCGGTGGCTTGCGCCGATCGTGACAGATTGGCGACGCAGAGAATGACCTCGTCGCCAAGCTGTCTGACGTAAACGAGCACCGCGCGGTTGGCCGGACGAATAAACGTCATGCTGCCGCGGCCGAACGCCAACGTCGACTTGCGCACCGAAATCAGCCGCTTGGTCGCACTTAGCAACGACGACAGGCTGCGCGACTGGGCCTCGACATTGACCGCTTCATAGCCATAGACCGAGTCCATGATGAGAGGGGCGTAGAGCCGCGCCGGATCGGCGCGGGAGAACCCGCCGTTGCGGTCGGGCGTCCATTGCATCGGCGTGCGAACGCCGTTGCGGTCGCCGAGATAGATGTTGTCGCCCATGCCGATTTCGTCGCCGTAATAGATGATCGGCGTGCCCGGAAACGACAGCAGCAGGGAGTTCATCAGCTCGATCTTGCGCCGGTCGTTGTCCATCAGGGGCGCGAGCCGCCGACGAATGCCCACATTGATGCGCGCGCGCGGATCGTTGGCGTAGGTCGACCACAGATAGTCGCGTTCGACGTCGGTAACCATCTCGAGCGTGAGTTCGTCATGGTTGCGCAAGAACAGCGCCCATTGGCAATTGGCCGGGATATCCGGCGTCTGGCGCAGGATGTCGGTGATGGGAAAGCGGTCTTCCTGGGCGATCGCCATGTAGATCCGCGGCATCAGCGGAAAATGATAGGCCATATGGCATTCATCGCCGTTGCCGAAATATTCCTGCACGTCCTCGGGCCACTGGTTGGCTTCCGCCAGCAGCACCTTTCCCCTGGCATAGGCATCGAGCTCCGCGCGCAGTCGTTTGATGATGGCGTGGGTTTCCGGCAGGTTCTCGTTGTTGGTGCCGTCGCGCTCGCACAGATACGGGATCGCATCTAGACGGAAGCCGTCAACGCCGGTGTCGAGCCAACGCTTCATCACCTGGACCATCGCGCTGACCACGCGCGGATTGTCGAAATTCAGGTCCGGCTGATGCGAAAAGAAGCGATGCCAGTAGAATTGTCCGGCCTCGTGATCCCAGGTCCAGTTGGAATTCTCGGTGTCGGTGAAGATGATCCGCGTGCCCGGATATTTCTGGTCGGTGTCGCTCCAGACATACCAGTCGCGCGCGCTCGATTTCGGATCGCTGCGGCGGGCGCGCTTGAACCAGTCGTGCTGGTCGGAAGTATGATTGATGACGAGTTCGGTGATGACCCGCAAACCTCGCCGCTTGGCTTCGACGATGAAGCGGCGGAAGTCCTTCATGGTCCCGAAATCGGGATTGATGGCGCCATAGTCGGCGATGTCATAGCCGTCATCGCGGCCGGGCGAGGGATAGAATGGTAACAGCCAGAGCGCCGTCACGCCAAGATCTTGCAGATAGTCGAGCTTTTCGGTGAGGCCAGCGAAATCGCCGATGCCGTCATGGTTGCTGTCGGCGAACGCCTTCACGTGAAGCTGATAGATGATGGCGTCCTTGTACCAAAGCTCATCGCCTTCCAGCGCGGTAGCCGGCAATTCCCTGGTATCGACCGACGACATCAGATTCATCATGGCGCCCCGCACGCCGAATAGTGAAAGAGCAGGGCGGGATTATGGGTATCTTCAGGCCGGATGGTAGCGCCAGATGTGGCACTCTCGACAGTTTGAATTGTTTTGTTCACGGTGATGGCGTTGTCATGGAAATGACGTCCCATTTCATTTGCGCGAAAGGAGATGCTCGGGACATATATAGAAAGCCGTTGCCCCGGTATTGGTTCCCCGGGGAACGGAGAGGAGGTCCGGGAGTTAAACACGGCTATCCTCTTCCCATATCTACAGAATTCGCGGCGGTGCCTTACCGTTGTGTGCAAATGGCGTGCCGAATGGACCTTTTTTCCAGAGCCAAAGGTCTGGGTATCCAGACCGAATTTGTGGACGGCCAGGGTCACCGCCATGTGACGGATGCTGTGGCGCTGAAGATCATCCTCGATGCCCTGCCGGTCCGGGCGCCTTACCGGTTTCTCGGCGAGGCGGTGGTGATCCGGTCCGGCGAGCCGGCGCGGACCGAGCTCAAGGAGGCCGCAACGTTGCCGGTGCACTGGAAGATCGTCGGGGACGGCCGGGTAGTCGCCGAGGGAAAGTCGGGTGATCGCCAGAGCGACACCGGTGATCGCGCGATCGTCTGGCCTGCCAGCCTGCCCGAAGGTTCTTACCGGCTGCATCTGACCGACGCTTCCTCCTTCACGGAAGAAGCGCCTCTGATCGTCGCGCCGCCCAGGGCCTATCGAGGCGATTTCGACCGCGGCTGGCTTGTGGCGGTCCAGCTCTATGGTGTCCGCTCGGCGCGCAACTGGGGCATCGGCGACTTTACCGACCTTGAAGCGCTGATTGAACTGGCCGGCCAACTGGGAGCCGATGGCATCGGTCTCAATCCGCTGCACGCCTTGTTCGATGACCGGCCTGCCGATTGCAGTCCATATTCGCCGAACAGCCGGTTGTTTCTGAATGCGCTCTATATCGATGTCGAGAAAGTTCCCGAATTTCAGCCGGGCGGATTCGCCGAGGGTAACGGGGCTGTTGCCCGCCTGAGGGAAGGGAATATCGTCGACTACAGGGGCGTCGCTGACCTGAAATGGCGCGCGTTGCGTGCTGCCTTTGAGAAATTCAGGGCGCATCCGTCAGCCAGCCGCAAACAGGATTTCGACGCGTTTCGCGCCGAACGTGCGCCGCCGTTGTCGCGCTTTGCCTGCTTTGAGGTGCTGCGGCACAAATTCAACAAGCCGTGGTGGGAATGGCCGGAGCAGTGGCGGCAGCCCGATGAGGCCAAATGCGCCGAATTGCGTCAGGGACCGGACGCCGCCGAGATCGAATTCGTCGAATTCGTGCAATGGACGGCGGACCGGCAATTGCGGTCCTGCCGGGATCTTGCACGCAGGCTTGGCATGAAGGTCGGTCTCTATCTCGATGTCGCGGTCGGGGTGCAGGCCGACGGCTTCGATGCCTGGAACGAGCAGACGGCGATTTCCCGCCATCTCGCCGTCGGCGCGCCGCCGGATCCCCTGAATCTTGCCGGCCAGAACTGGGGTCTCGCCGGGTTTAACGCCGCAGGCCTCGAGCTGAAGACTTTCGAGCCCTACCGGGAGATGCTGCGGGCTTCGATGCGCTACGCCGGCGCGATCAGGCTCGATCACGTGCTGGGCTTGAAGCGGCTCTATCTCGTGCCGCACGGCTTTGCCGCCAACAATGGCGTTTATGTGCAAATGCCGTTCGAGGCGCTGCTGGCCGCGACGGCGCAGGAGAGCGTGGCGCATCGTTGCGTCGTCATCGGCGAGGATCTCGGCACCGTGCCCGAAGGCTTTCGCGAGAAGATGGCGGAGTGGGGCATCTGGTCATACCAGGTGATGATGTTCGAGCGCGACGACCGTGGCGCGTTCCGCGGCGTCGATCACTATTCGGCGAACGCGCTCGTCACCTTCAATACCCACGATCTGTCGACCTATGCCGGCTGGCGCTCGTTCAGCGATCTCAAGCTGAAGCGGTCGCTCGGGATCGACCCCGGCGAGAGTGACGACGCCCGCTGGCATGCGCTGACGATGCTGAGCGATGTGC
Source organism: uncultured Alphaproteobacteria bacterium (assembly GCA_963786045.1). Classification (GTDB taxonomy): domain Bacteria; phylum Pseudomonadota; class Alphaproteobacteria; order Rhizobiales; family Xanthobacteraceae; genus Bradyrhizobium. The sequence goes on from CAWAXR010000013.1 coordinate 52,699, forward strand.
TGCGTCATCATGCCATCGACCATCACGATCTCTACGCGGTCGCGGGCTTTCTGGCGAAAGCCAGATCCCGTCTGCTGGCGATTTCGTTGGAGGATCTGCTGGGCGTGATCGAGCAGCCCAATATTCCCGGCACCGTGAACGAGCACCCGAACTGGCGGCAGCGACTGCCGATTGAAATCGACGGGATCGCCAAAGCGATCGACGTTTCCGCGCTCAAGACCGCGACCCGCGAGAGGACGCGCGCAACGGCCTGAGGTGCCGAATTTCAGCCGGTGAAGAATGTGTCCAGCAAAATAGAAGACTATGGGCTGATCGGCGACTGCGAAACCGCGGCCCTCGTTGGCCGCGACGGCTCGATCGACTGGCTGTGCTGGCCCGCGTTTGATTCCGAGGCGTGTTTCGCGGCCCTGCTCGGCTCGCCCGGGAATGGCCGATGGCTGATCGCGCCCGCGGAAGACGTTACACAAACATCGCGCCGCTACTGGGACAATACGCTGATCCTTGAGACACGTTTTGAGACCGCAAACGGCATCGTCGCGGTGATCGATTTCATGCCGCCGCGCGGCGGCGCCTCCGATATCGTCCGCCTGGTGCGCGGCGTCTCGGGCAAGGTGAAACTGCGGATGGAGCTTGTGATTCGGTTCGGCTTCGGCGCGGATATTCCCTGGGTCAGGCGCACCGACGACGGTGCGCTGCTGGCGATCTGCGGGCAGGACATGACGGTGCTGCGAACGCCGGTTGAGACGCGCGGCAAGGACATGACGACGGTCGCCGGGTTCGAGGTGAATGAAGGCGAGGCTGTTCCCTTCGTGCTTACCTACGGCCCTTCGCATCTGCCGTTGCCGAGGCCGATCGACCCCGCGCAGGCATTGCAGGATACCGAGGATTTCTGGACCGGCTGGTGCAGCCATTGCACCTATGAGGGAGAAAACCGCGACCTGGTGTTGCGCTCATTGATCACGCTGAAGGCGCTGACTTATGCGCCGACCGGCGGCATCGTCGCCGCGCCCACGACATCGCTGCCGGAAAAGCTTGGCGGCAGCAGGAACTGGGATTACCGGTTTTGCTGGCTGCGTGACGCGACCTTCACGCTGCTGGCGCTGATGAATTCGGGCTATACCGAGGAAGCCTCCGCCTGGCACAACTGGCTCTTGCGCGCGGTCGCGGGATCGCCGGCGGATATGCAGATCATGTACGGTATCATGGGCCAGCGCCGCTTGCTGGAGTGGGAGGCAGACTGGCTGCCCGGCTATGAAGGCGCGCGACCCGTTCGGGTCGGCAACGCCGCCCATACCCAGTTGCAGCTTGATGTTTACGGCGAGTTGATCGACGCATTTCACCAGTCGCGCATGGCCGAGCTGAAACTCGACGACGGAACGTGGGAGCTCGAATGCGCGATGATCGATCACCTGGCGGAGGTATGGGACCGGCCGGATCACGGCATCTGGGAGCGGCGCGGCAACGGCCGGCATTACGTGTTATCGAAGGTGATGGCGTGGGTCGCGTTCGATCGCGGCATCAAGAGCGCCGAAAGATTCGGCTTCAAGGCGCCGATCGAGCGTTGGCGCAGCATGCGCGATGCCATCCATCGCGACGTCTGCGAAAAGGGCTTTGATGCCGCGCAGAATACGTTTGTCGAATCCTACGGATCGCAATTGCTCGATGCCAGCATTCTCCTGTTGCCGTCGGTGGGGTTCCTTCCGGCCTCGGACCCGCGTGTTCGCGGCACGCTCGCGGCGATCGAACGGGAAATGATGCGGGATGGATTCGTGTTGCGGCACGATCCCCGCGAAATTTCCGAGGAGCGCCAGCCGATCGAAGGCGCGTTTCTCGCCTGCACGCTCTGGCTCGCCGACGCCTTTGTGCTGGCCGGCGAAATCGAAAAGGCGCAGGCGTTGTTCGACCGCGTCGTCACCGTGGCGAACGATCTCGGCCTGCTGGCGGAGGAATTCGATTCCGGCGCCGGCCGTCAGACCGGCAATTTTCCGCAAGCCCTCACCCACATCGCGCTGATCAATACCGCGCATAACCTCAGCGATGCGAAGAGGACGAGTGAAAAGCCGGCGATGCAAAGGTCGAAGTGAGAGGCGCTTTCAGCTTATCGTCGTCCCTGCGAAAGCAGGGACCCATAGCCACTGGCGTCAATGATAGGAAAGGACAACTACCACAGCGTAGCAACGAGAGTTCACAGGGTATGGGTCCCGGCTCGCGCTTCGCTTGGCCGGGACGACGAGGATTATCTCTCAACCGTCCTGTTAGCCCCCAGTATAATCTCAATCGCTTTCGCAAAACCCTCATCCTCGTTCGATGCCGTGACATGGGTCGCGATCTTCTTGACGTCGTCGGTAGCGTTGCCCATGGCGAAGGAGACGCCGCTCGTGCGGAACATCGCCAGATCATTCTGCATGTCACCGATGGTGGCGATGGCGTCCGTCGAGATGCCCAGGCGCCGCGCCATCGCCTCCACGAAGGTACCCTTGTTGCAGCCGGGCGGGGTCACGTCGAGATAATAGCTCTGCGACCGCACCGCGGTTGCCTGGGCGCCCAGCGCCAGTTGCATCGCGACTTCGCAGCGTTGCAGCAGCGCCGCATCGGCGCTGGCGCCGACGATTTTGCAGGCCGATGCCAGATAGGGCGTGAAATCCGTGACGACGGTCGGATCGGCCCGGATCGCGCGTGTCTCGTTCGGGACGTATTCGCCGTCGCGGTTACGCGTGAGCCAGAGGTCGCTGGTGAACAGCCAGATATCGACCCCGAATTCGTTCAGCACGTCGAGGCCCCGCCGGACCGCCGCCGCCGGGATCAGATGTTGTTCGATCGGCTTTAGTTGCGCATCGACGATCGCGCTTCCGTTGAAAGCTCCGACCGGCAGCGTGATTTGCAATGGCTCGATCAAAAAACGCATGCCGATGGTCGGACGGCTCGAAGTGATGGTAAAGCCGATGCCGGCCTCGTGCAGCCGACGTACCGCGCCCTTCGCGCCGTCGGTCAGCGTCTTGTCTTTTGTCAGTAGCGTGCCGTCGACGTCGGAGACAACAAGGGCGATGCGGGTCATGCGCGGTTCCTGCCGGGAGCATCGCCATCGGCGCGGTCAAGCCCGAGTTGGCCGACGATGTCTTCGACGATCGTCTCGACCGCGGCGTCGATCGACACGGTAATGGGGTTTTCATCCGAGGCTGGCGGCTCCAGCGTCTTGAACTGGCTCTCCAGAAGCCCTGGTGGCATGAAATGGCCCTTGCGGCGGGCGAGCCTGTCCGCGATCAAGGATTGCGTTCCCTTGAGAAAGACGATGCGGACATCGCGTCTGCCATGCACGAGCACGTTGCGGTAGGCGCGCTTGAGCGCCGAGCAGGCGATCACGGCATGCCCGCGGGCCTGGGCAACCCTGTCGATCTCATCGGCGATCGCCTGCAGCCATGGCCGGCGGTCCTCGTCGGTGAGGGGCTGACCGGCGCTCATCTTCGCGACGTTGCTCGCGGGGTGAAACCGGTCGCCGTCCTCGAAAGTCCAGGATAGCCGCTCGGCGAGCCTGGCCGCGATCGTGCTCTTGCCGGAGCCGGACACGCCCATCACGATCAAAGCGCGGGGCGGTTCAAAAGGGTCATCGCTCACGATAAATCTCCGCCAAGGGCTGCCTGATCCACCAGCAAGACTGTTTCGCCGCTGGAACGCGCGCGGTTCGCCGGCAGGTCTTCGCCCGCGAAGAGCCGCGCCAGGATCGCGTGTTTCCGGCTGCCTGCGGCTTCGAACAGCATTTCGCGGCAGCAGGCCAGGGCGGGCAAGGTCAGGGTGACCCTGGGCACGAACGGCTCGACGTGCGCGCTGGGTACGCCGACCACCCAGCGCCTGGTCTCGTCGACGGCGGGATCGTCGGGAAATAGCGATGCGGTGTGGCCATCGGGCCCGACGCCCATCAGCACCACATCGAACAACGGCCGGGCGGAGTTGAACTCACGCGCGCCATAGAACGATTGCAACTCGCGCTCGTAACGGCGTGCGGAATCGTCCGGGCCAGCGGTATCGGTCGGGATCGGGTGGATGTTGGCAGGAGGCGCGCAGCGATCGAGAAAGATTTCCCGCGCCACGCCCATATTGTTGAGAGGGTCGTTCGCCGCAACGAATCGTTCGTCACCGATGAACCAATGGATGCGATCCCATGGAATCCGGCTGCGATAGGGATCGGTCGCAAGCAACCGGTAGAGCTGTTTTGGGCTCGATCCGCCGGTCAGGCAAATCGCCACCCGGCCGGGGTTCGAAGCGATCCTTGCCAGCAGACGCTCCGCGGCGGCTATCGCGAGCGCGGCCAGATCGGCAACGGTGATCCTGTGAGGATGGCCGGGCGGCGACATTCGGCCTAACCGAGCTTGCGCCAGCTGCGGCCGTCGCGCTTGAGCAATTCCTCGGCGTCCGCGGGACCTTCGCTGCCGGCTTTGTAGGTTTGCAGGCCCTCGGGGCCCGCCTTCTTCCATGCATCCAGGAAAGGTTGTACCGCCTGCCAGCCCGCCTCCACGCTGTCGGCGCGCTGAAACAGGATGTTGTCGCCGATCATGCAGTCGTAGATCAGGGTTTCATAACCGGTGCTTGGCTCGGCCTTGAAATAATCCTTGTAGCGGAATTTCATCTCGACGCCGTCGATGTCAATCGTCGGTCCCGGCACCTTGGTATTGAACTGAAGTGTAATGCCTTCGGTGGGCGCGATGCCGATAACGAGATAGTTTTCCGACAGGCGATCCACCGAAGTGCCGCGGAACATCGCGAACGGCGCCTGCTTGAATTTGATCGCGACTTCCGTGCGCTTGATGCCGAGCGCCTTGCCGGTACGCAGATAAAAGGGAACGCCGGCCCAGCGCCAGTTATCGATGGCGAGCTTCAGTGCGGCATAAGTTTCAGTCGTGCTCCCTGGCCTGACGTTCTCGGTCTTGCAATAGTCCGCTATCTCCGTGTCGCCGATCTTGCCGCCCTGATACTGGCCGCGTACGGAGTTCTGCAAGGCGTCCGTCTCGCTCTGGGTCTGGATCGCGCCGAGAACATTGGCCTTCTCGGAACGCACCGAATGCGCGTCGAACCGGGTCGGCGGCTCCATCGCGACCAGCGAAAGCAGCTGAAACAGATGGTTCGGCACCATGTCGCGCAGCGCGCCGGTCGCGTCATAGAAGCTGCCACGGTCGCCGACGCCGATTTTCTCGTCGACCGTAATCTGCACATGGTCGATGTGATTGCGGTTCCAAATCGGCTCGAACATGCCGTTGGCAAAGCGCAGCACCAGGATGTTCTGCACGGTTTCCTTGCCGAGGTAATGATCGATCCGGTAGACATGGTGCTCGTCGACGATCTTGAGCAATTCGTCGTTAAGGGCCTTGGCGCTGGCGAGGTCGGTTCCGAACGGCTTTTCGACGATCAGCCGCCGCCATGCGCCGTTCTCTTCTCTCAAGAGACCGGTACGGCCGAGTTCTCTCGCGATCGGCGCGAAAGCGCCGGGGGGCGTCGCCAGATAGAACAGGCGGTTGCCGCCGGTCGAGCGGTTCGCTTCCAGTTTCTCAAGCCGCGCGCCCATCGCATCGAACGATGCCGGATCCTTCGGATCGGCCTCGATGCTGGTGACGCATTCCAGGAGGCGCTGGGCGATCGTATCGTCCACGTTGCGGGTTGCGAACCGGTGCAGGCCCTTCAGCAGGCTGTCGCGCAGTTCGTCGCTCGACATGCCTTTGCGGGCGATGCCGACCACGCAGAATTTGTCGGGGAGGAGGTCGGCCGCGGCAAGATTATAAAGCGCGGGAATCACCAGCCGATGCGTCAGGTCGCCGGTGACGCCAAAGATGACGAAGGAGCAGGGGTCCGGCTTTCGCTGTTTGGAGGATATCTCTGTCACGCAGGTCCGGCCTTCGGCTTGATGACATCCGGCGCGTTTTGCCGCGCCGGGTTGGGCTGCGGCTCCTTGTGACCGCCGAAGCCGTCGCGCATCGCGGAGAGAATTTTTTCGGCAAAGGTATGTTCCTTGCGCGAGCGAAAGCGCGCGAACAACGCCGCCGTCAGGACCTCGGCCGGCACGGCTTCGTCGATCGCGGCGTTGACGGTCCAGCGGCCTTCGCCGGAATCTTCCACGAATCCGGAATAGGTCTCCAGCGTCGGATTTTTGGCGAGCGCGGACGCCGTGAGATCGAGCAGCCAGGACGGAATCACGCTGCCGCGCCGCCACACTTCCGCAATATCGGCGATGTCGAGATCGAAGCGATGCTCGGCCGGCAGTGCGTCGATATTGGCATTCCTCAAAATATCGAAACCCTCGGCATAGGCCTGCATCAGGCCGTATTCGATGCCGTTGTGAATCATCTTGACGAAGTGCCCGGCACCGACGGGACCTGCGTGGATATAGCCCTGCTCGATCCGCGGGTCGCGTCCCTCTCGCGCCTGCGTGCGCGGGATATCGCCTGGTCCCGGCGCCAGCGCCGCGAAGATCGGATCGAGGCGATCGACCACCGCCTTGTCGCCGCCGATCATCATGCAATAGCCGCGCTCGATTCCCCAGACGCCGCCGGAGGTGCCGACGTCGATATAATGGATGCCGCGCTCCTTTAAGGCTCTGCCGCGGCGCACGTCGTCCTGCCAGAAGGTGTTGCCGCCATCGATGATGACGTCGCCGCTTTCCATCAGCTTTGCCAGTATGTCGATCGTCGCCTCGGTTATCTTTCCGGCGGGGAGCATCACCCAGGCGGTGCGCGGCTTCGCAAGCTTGCTGACGAATTCCTCAAGGGCGCTTGAGCCGAGAGCGCCGTCGGCCGCGATCGCGGCGACGGCCTTGGGATCCTTGTCGTAGACGACGGTGGTATGTCCGTGCTTCATCAGCCGGCGGACGATATTGCCGCCCATCCGCCCCAAGCCGATCATGCCGAGCTGCATTTTTGTGACCCTTAGTTCAGTGCGTACCGGATCGCGGTGTCGAGCGCCTTCAGGCCGGCTTCGAGATCGCCCTTGAGGTGCACGCGCAACGCGCGCCGGCCGCGCTCGGTCAGCACGTCGAAATCGCCACGCGCCTGCGCCGCCTTGATGGTTCCAAAACTCGCCTTCTGGCCGGGCACCGGCAAATCCCGGGCGTCGTCGGATGTGATTTGCAGGAACACCCCGCTGTCGGGGCCGCCCTTGTAGGCCTGGCCGGTCGAATGCAGGAAACGCGGGCCGAATTCCGCGCAAGTTGCGACATGGCGCTTGTCGCGCACCGCGAGCCGCATGGCCTGCAGCGCGTCGATATGCGCGCCATCGCGTTCGATATAGGCGAGCAGCGCGACATAGTCGTCGGCGCCGGTGCGGGAGAGATGGGCTTTCAGCCACGAGCCGAGGTCGCCATCGGCGCCGGCCTTGCGCAGATCGGCGGCGTTCCTGTCGTCGGTGTAGAGATCGGCCTCGGCTGACGACATCACCGGCTTTTCCGCCGGCAGCGCGCCGGATTTCTCGAACGCCGCGGTCAACTCGCGGGTCTTGATCTTGGCGGCCTCGACGTCGGGCTGGTTGAACGGATTGATGCCAAGCACCGAGCCTGCAACCGCGGTCGCGATCTCGAAGCGGAAGAATTCCTGGCCGATATGCTCGATCGATTTCATGACGATGCGCACCACGGGATGCCCGGCCCTTTCCAGCGCGGCAAGCTTCTCGTCATGCGTGGCGTCGTTTTCGCCCTCGGTGCGCAGATCGATGAAGAACCGGTCGTTGCCATAGAGTGCCGTATCGCCCAATGGTTCGCCGTCGATCGGGATCAGGCCCTTGCCGTCCTTGCCGGTGGATTCGGCGATCAGCTGCTCGGCCCAGGCACCGAAATCCGAAATTTTCCTCGATGACATGATCGTCACCTTGTCGCGGCCCTCGAGGCCCGCCAGCCCCATGGCGAGGCCGAGTTGCACGCCGGGATTCTCATGCGGCGGCACATCCGGCCCGCAGGAGCGCAACATCGCCAGGGTATGGCCGATGAGGGCGCGGACGTCGATGCCGGCGGTGGCGGCGGGCACGAGGCCGAACGGCGACAGCACGGAGTAGCGGCCGCCGATGGAGGGGTCGCCGTGGAAGATGCGCGCAAAGCCCTGCCTGGTCGCGACATTCTCCAGTGACGAGCCGGGATCGGTCACCGCGATGAATCGATGGCCGGCCTTGTCGGCGCCGATGGTCTCGGCGACGCGCGCGAAGAAATAGTCCTTCATCACGTTCGGCTCGGTGGTGCCGCCTGATTTGCTGGAGACGATGAACAGGGTCTTCGAAAGATCGACCGCCTTTTCCATCGCGCGCACCTGCGCAGGGTCCGTGGAATCGAGCACATGCAATTTGGGGAAGCCGGCTTTCTTCGGGAAGGTCTCGGCCAGCACTTCGGGTCCGAGGCTCGACCCGCCCATGCCGAGCACGACGGCATCGGTGAAATGCTGCCCCTTCACGCGCTGCGCATAATCCTCGTAGTCGGCGATGTCGGCTTTGGCGGCGCTATCCAGCCAGCCCAGCCATTTGTGCTCGTCGTCGCCGGTCCAGACCGAATTGTCCTTCTGCCAGAGCCTGCGGATTTTGGCCGACGCGCGCCATTCCTCGGTGCTCTTCTCGACGGCTTTATCGATCCTTGCCCCGAGCGCGAGCTTTTGCCGGTCGATGCCGGTGCCAAGCACCGTCGCGCGCTTGTGCGCCACGGCGCCGTAAAGCTTGTCGGCGGCGTCCGCGAACAATCTGACGCCGTCTCTGACCAGCTCGGCGGTGATCGCATCGAGCGAGATGCCGGATTTTTCGAGTTCGGCGAGGACGCGCCTGGCATCCTCGACATTTTCCTCAAGGCTGTCGCGCGGCTTGCCGTGATCGCGGAAGGCGTCGAGGGTTGCCGGCGGCACGGTGTTGACCGTGTTGGGGCCGATCAGCTCCTCGACATAGAGCACGTCGCTGTAGTCCTTGTTCTTGGTGCCGGTCGACGCCCACAGCAACCGCTGCGGTTTTGCTCCCCTGGCCGCAAGCTTGTCCCAGCGCGGGCCGGAGAACAGGCGCTTGTATTCCTGATAGGCGAGTTTGGCGTTCGCGATCGCGACCTTGCCCTTCAGTGCGGCCAGCCGTTCCTTTTCGCTGGGGTCGTTGGCGCGCGCGATCTTTTCGTCGAGCTGCTTGTCGACCGCGCTATCGATGCGGCTGACGAAGAAACTCGCGACGCTGGCGACACGGGAGGGATCGCCGCCTGTGGCGACATATTTTTCCAGACCCGCGAGATAGGCCTCGGCGACCTGCACATAGACCTTTTGCGAGAACAACAGCGTGATGTTGATGCTGATACCTTCGCCGATCAGGTGTTCGATCGCGGGCAGGCCTTCCGGCGTCGCCGGCACCTTGACCATCAGGTTTTTGCGGCCCACCTCCTTCCAGAGCCGCTCGGCTTCCGCGATCGTGCCTTTGGCGTCCATCGCCAGATATGGCGACACTTCGAGGCTGACGAATCCGTCCTCGCCCTTCAAATGGTCGTAGACCGGGCGCAGCACGTCCGCGGCGCGCTGGATGTCTTCGACCGCCAAATGCTCGAACAGCTCGACTATCGGACGATCGCCTTTTTTTAAGGCGCTGCCGATCGCGCCATCATATTCCTCCGAACTGCCGATCGCCTTCTCGAAGATCGACGGATTCGACGTCACGCCCTTGACGCCGTCGGTATCGATCAGCTTTTGCAGGTCGCCCCTGGCGACGAAGCCGCGGGCCAGGAAATCCAGCCAGATCGCCTGGCCGTGGTTTTCGAGTGCTTTGACGGGATTCATGATGCCCTGTTCTGTTCGTGCGGATCCATTGTCGGTTTCACCGCAACCTTCTCTGGCGGAACGCCGGATTGTCAACAAATAGACGGTTCAGATGGCCGGAATATGCGTACCCGGACAGGATAACGCCACTGCCGACATATCGATCCCCTCAGAACCCGCCTGTCCGGCGGTGATCCCGGCGATTTGTCAATTATGTGAAGGGCCGACTTTTTTCCGCCCTTCGTGCGAAGATCGGTCGCGGATGCGCATGCCTGGGCTGCCGGGAATCGGACACCTTCCGAGCGACCCCTCTGGCTGCTATCGTCTCCCCCATAAAAAAGAATCGTCGCAGGGGAGGATATTTCAATGACGCCGGGAATTGCTCGCGCCGCCAGCCGCCGCCGTTTTCTGCAATATCTCGCGGGGAGCCCGTTGCTGGCGTCCGGCGCGCTGGCAGCCTACGGCATGGAAGCGCCGTCCAGACTGCCGGATCCGATGATATGGGCGCCGCCGGGCAGCGGCGATCTGATCGGCCGTCCAAAGGACGCCATCAACGTGTTCGATTTCGAACCGGTGGCTCGCAAGAACGTGCCGCCGGCGCATTTCGGCTATATGGCATCCGGTATTGATGATGAGGTCACGCTGCGCGCCAATCGTGAGGATTTTCTCAAATTCCAGCTGATGCCGCGCCGTCTCAACGACGTCTCCAGGGTCGACACCAGCATCGAGCTTTTCGGCACCCGGTATGATTCGCCGATTTTCGTGTGCCCGACCGGCGCCAACCAGTTCTTTCACCCCGACGGGGAGCTTGCCGTCGCGAGGGCCGCGCGCGCCGGCAACCATCTGCAAATGCTGTCGACCGCCTCGAACTTTTCCGTCGACGACGTCACCAAGGCACGCGGGGCGCCGATCTGGTTCCAGCTCTATGCGTCGCCGAGCTGGGAGGTCGCGCAGGCGCTGATCAAGCGGGCCGACGGCGCCGGCTGCCCGGTCCTGATGGTGACGGTCGATCGCATTGCGGGCCGTAACCAGGAAACGCTGTTCCGGCTGATGCGCACCGACACGCGCGAATGTTCAAGCTGCCACGATCGCAGCAGTTTTGCCGCGCGGGCGGCCCGCCGGCATAATTACGACGGCATCGATCTCACCGGCATCAAGGGAGGCGGCGAGTCCTCCAATCTGAACTGGGATACCGTCAAGCGCATGCGCGACGTCACGCGCATGAAGATCATGCTCAAGGGCATCATCACGGCCGAGGACGCCGACCTGGCGGCGCAGAACGGGATCGACGGCATCCTCGTTTCCAACCACGGCGGTCGCGGCGAAGACAACGGCCGCTCCACCATCGACGCGCTGCCGGAAATCATCGCGGCCGTGAAGGGACGAATGCCCGTCATCATCGATAGCGGATTCCGCCGTGGCACGGACGTCGTCAAGGCGCTCGCGATGGGCGCGCAGGCGGTCGGTGTCGGCCGGCCCTATCTCTGGGGATTGGGGGCCTTCGGCCAGGAGGGGGTGGAGCGGGTGCTCGAGATCGTTCGCACCGAAACGCGGGCGGCCATGCAGCAATGCGGCGCGCGCTCGGTAAAGGATCTCAATCCGAGCTTTGTACGCCGCGCGAGCTGAACGCGTTTCACTCCGTGGTCCGTGCGCGTCTCGGCGCAGGCCGACGCCACGATGGGGGCAAGATTTCAACTATTGTTGAAAGGGAACTGCTTCACGAGTCCTTCATTGTGCTCGGCAACCCACTGCCGCGCGCACTCGTCGGCGTTGAGCCCGGAGGGGTGTTCCTGTTCCGGCCACATACTACCCTCAAGGCATGGAATACCCGAATGAATCTAGACTTGCAGCCAAGCAAGGTTCCCGAAGTCACCGCGATCTTCTGGTTCATCAAGATACTTGCGACGACGCTCGGCGAAACCGGCGGCGATGTAGTCTCGATGTCGATGGATCTTGGCTATGCGCTCAGCAGCCTGATCTTCATCGGTATCTTTGTGGTCGCCGTGATCGCGCAGATTTCCGCGAAATCCTTTCATCCATTGCTGTATTGGCTGGCCGTCGTCGCCACCACGACCGCCGGCACGACGATGGCGGATTTCGCCGACCGTTCGCTCGGGATCGGCTATCCCGGGGGCGCGTCGCTGCTATTCCTGCTTCTGATCGCGTCCCTGACCTTCTGGTATTGGTCGGAGGGAACTATTTCGGTCAGCACCGTTGTCTCGCCAAGGGCCGAAACGTTCTATTGGGTGTCCATCCTGTTTTCGCAGACGCTCGGCACCGCGCTCGGAGACTGGATGACGGATACCAACGGGCTCGGTTACGAAGGCGGGGCGCTGGTGTTCGCGGCAGGGCTTGCGGTGATCTCGGCGGCTTTCTTCTGGACCGGCATTTCAAGAACGCTGCTGTTTTGGTTGGCCTTCATTCTGACGCGGCCGCTGGGCGCCACGCTGGGCGACTGGCTCGACAAGCCGTTCGAGGAAGGCGGTCTCGCCTTCAGCAGGCTTTATGCGACGGTCCTGCTTGCCGCGGCTATCCTCGCCTGTATCGCATGCCTGCCTCAGCGCGCCGGCTCGCACGCAAGAGATCTCGATGCGACGGGTTCATGAACGTTGCAAACGAGCCGCGCGGCTCGCGGGTTAGCGCAGGCTGGCGTTGATCTTGTCCAGCGCGGCCGAGCCGGGGCAGAGCTCTTTGGCGTTGAGCGTATTGAGCGGACTGTCCACCGTATTGAGATGGCTGTGCAGGTCTTCCGCTTCCGGGTCGACATAGAGCAGGCCCGTGACGATCTGGCCCTTGGCGGCGTGCTTTTGCAGGAAGGACATCGCGCCGACGCGATCGTGGGGATCGTAATCCGCATCGATCTTGCGCAGCGCGATCCTGGAGCCGTCATGCTGCTCGACGACCTGCACGGTGCCGGGCGCGTAGTCGACGGAAATCGGTTCGCGGCCGGTGAGGACATCGAGACGGTTCACCGCATCGTTATGCTCGCGCACATAGTCGAAACTCTTGGTCGAGCCGGCATGGTTGTTGAAGGCGATGCAGGGGCTGATCACGTCGATGAACGCCGCGCCCTTGTGCTCGATCGCGGCCGCGATCAGCGGCACCAGCTGGCTCTTGTCGCCGGAGAAGCTGCGCGCCACGAAGCTCACGCCGAGCTGAAGTGCGATCGCCACCAGATCGATGGCGTTGTCGGTGTTCATCACGCCCTTCTTTGACTTCGAGCCGCGGTCGGCGGTGGCCGAGAACTGGCCCTTGGTCAGGCCGTAGACGCCGTTGTTCTCGACGATATAGGTCATGTTGACACCGCGCCGGATCGAATGCGCGAACTGGCCGAAGCCGATCGAGGCGGAATCGCCATCGCCGGAGACGCCGAGGTAGATCAGGTCGCGGTTGGCGAGATTGGCGCCGGTCAAAACCGACGGCATGCGGCCATGCACCGAATTGAAGCCGTGCGAATTGCCGAGGAAATAGTCGGGGGTTTTCGAGGAGCAGCCGATGCCGGAAATCTTGGCGACGCGGTGCGGCTCGATCGAGAGTTCGTAACAGGCCTCGATGATCGACGCTGTGATCGAGTCATGGCCGCAGCCGGCGCACAGCGTCGAAATCTTGCCTTCATAGTCCCGGTGCGTGTAGCCGAGACTGTTCTTGGGCAGGCCCGGATGATGGAATTTCGGCTTGGCGATATAGGTCATGACTTTACCTTGCGCAGCGGGGTCAGTTTGAGCTGATCCTGATGGTCGCCGATGGCGCCGGCGATGAAGCGGGCGGTGATCGGCGTGCCGTCATAATGGCGGATCGGAACCAGCCGCACCGGATCGATGCCGTTCTCGTTGACGATCAGCGAGCGAAGCTGCGCGTCGCGGTTCTGCTCGACCACGTAGACAAAGTCATGATCGGCGATGAAGCTGGCGACCGAGGAATGGAACGGGAAAGCGCGGATGCGGAGGCGGTCGAGCTGATGTCCGCGCGCTTCCAGAAGCTGGATCGCTTCGTCCATCGCCGGCGCGGTCGAGCCGAAATAGATCACGCCGTACTTGGTGGGTTTGGCGGCATTGGCCTGCAACGGCCGCGGCACCATGTCCTGGGCGGTCTCGAATTTGCGCACCAGCCGCTGCATGTTGTCGGCGTAGACAGAACCTTCCTCGGAGTAACGCGCGTAGCGATCGCGCGAGGTGCCGCGGGTGAAGTACGAACCCTTGGTCGGGTGCGTTCCGGGATAGGTGCGATAGGGGATACCGTCGCCGTCGACGTCGAGATAGCGGCCAAAGTCGTGGCCGTCCTCGAGCATTTCCGCGGTCATCACCTTGCCGCGGTCGTATTGGCGGGAATCGTCCCACTTCAGCGGGCGGCAGAGCCTGTGGTTCATGCCAATATCGAGATCGAGCATCACGAAAATCGTGGTCTGCAGCCGCTCGGCGAGGTCGAAGGCGGCGGCTGCGAATTCGAACGCCTCGGCCGGGTCTTCCGGGAACAGCAGCACATGCTTGGTGTCGCCATGGGAAGCATAGGCGCAGGCGAGGATGTCGCATTGCTGGGTGCGGGTCGGCATGCCGGTCGATGGGCCGGCGCGCTGCACGTTCATGATCACGGCAGGGATCTCGGCGAAGTAGGAGAGGCCGATGAATTCCTGCATCAGGGAGATGCCGGGGCCGGAGGTGGCGGTAAAGGCGCGCGCGCCGTTCCATGACGCGCCGATCACGATGCCGATCGAGGCCAGTTCGTCCTCGCCCTGCACGATGGCGTATTTGGCCTTGCCGGTTTCGCCATCGTGCCGAAGTCTCTTGCAATGGCTCGCAAAGGCATCGGCCAGCGACGACGACGGCGTGATCGGATACCAGGCGCACACGGTGGCGCCGCCATAGACCGCCCCTAATGCCGCGGCGCTGTTGCCCTCGATGAAGATGCGGTCGCCGACCTTGTCGGCCTTCCTGACACGCAGGCCGATCGGGCATTTGAGGTTTTGCAGCGCCCAGTCGCGGCCGAGATGCAGCGCGTGGACGTTCGACGACAAAAGCTTTTCCTTGCCCTTGTATTGCTCGCCGATCAGCTGCTCGATCAGCTTCGGGTCCATGTCGAGCAACGCGCACAGCGCGCCGAGATAGATGATGTTCTTGAACAGCTGGCGCTGGCGCGGATCGGTATAGGTGGAATTGGTGATCGCGGTCAGCGGTACGCCGATCACGGTGATGTCGCTGCGGAATTTCGACGACGGCATCGGCTTGGTCGAATCGTAGAACAGGTAGCCGCCGGGCTCGATCGAGGCGAGGTCCTTGTCCCAGGTCTGCGGGTTCATCGCCACCATCATGTCGACGCCGCCGCGCGCGCCGAGATGGCCGTCCTCGGTCACCCGCACCTCATACCAGGTCGGCAGGCCCTGAATGTTGGACGGGAAAATGTTGCGTGGGCTAACCGGAACGCCGTGGCGCAGGATCGAACGGGCGAACATTTCGTTGGCGCTCGCCGAACCCGAGCCATTGACGTTGGCGAAGCGGACGACGAAGTCGTTTACGCTGCTGATCGGGCTTTGGACGGGCATGATGTACCTGCGTGGGTCATGTCGATGAGATATTTCTGCATGTCCCAGGCGCCGGTGGGACAGCGTTCGGCGCACAGCCCGCAATGCAGGCAGACGTCTTCGTCCTTCACCATCACCCGCCCGGTCTTGAGGCCGTCGGCGACATAGAGGTCCTGGTCCGGATGCAGTGAGGGTGCCTTCAGCCGCGCCCGCAGATCGGTTTCCTCGCCGTCCTGCGTGAAAGTGATGCAATCCATCGGGCAGATGTCGACGCAGGCGTCGCATTCGATGCACAGCGGCGCGGTGAACACGGTCTGCACGTCGCAGTTCAGGCAGCGATGCGCCTCGCCGAGCGCGAGCTTGATGTCATAGCCGAGCTCGACCTCGGCGCGGATGTCCTTGAGCGCAATCACCTTGTCGCGATGCGGCACCTTGAAGCGCTTGTCGACCGAGATGTCGTTGTCGTAGCTCCACTCGTGGATGCCCATCTTCTGCGACGTGACGTGCACCTCCGGCAGCGGGCGCTCGTTGATATCCTCGCCGGAGAGCAGCTTGTGGATCGATAGCGCGGCATCGTGGCCGTGCGCTACCGCCCAGATGATGTTTTTCGGGCCGAACGCGGCGTCGCCGCCGAAGAACACCTTCGGGTTGGTCGAACCCATGGTCCTGGCATCGACCCTGGGCATGTCCCATTGGTCGAATTCGACGCCGCAGTCGCGCTCGATCCAGGGGAAGGCGTTCTCCTGGCCGACCGCCACCAGCACGTCGTCGCAGGCCACCGTCACGTCCGGTTCGCCCGAGGGCACCAGGTTGCGCCGGCCCTTCGCGTCGTACTCGGCCTTCACTTTCTGGAAGGTGACGCCGGTGAGCTTGCCGTTGTCGTGCACGAATGCCTTCGGCACCATGAAATTGAGGATCGGAATGTCCTCATGGAGGGCGTCCTCCTTTTCCCAGGGGCTCGCCTTCATTTCATCGAAGCCGGAACGCACGATCACCTTGACGTCCTGGCCGCCGAGGCGGCGCGCGGTGCGACAGCAGTCCATCGCGGTATTGCCGCCGCCGAGCACGATCACGCGTTTGCCGATCTTGTCGGTGTGGCCGAACGACACGCTGGAAAGCCAGTCGATGCCGATGTGGATATTGCTTGCTGCTTCCTTGCGGCCGGGGATATCGAGCTCGCGGCCGCGCGGCGCGCCGGAGCCGACGAAGATCGCGTCGAAATTTTCACCGAGCAGCTTTTTCAGGCTGTCGATGCGCTCGCCGCCTTTGAACTCGATGCCGAGATCGAGGATGTAATCGGTTTCCTCGTCGACCACCGAATCCGGCAGCCGGAATTTCGGGATCTGCGTCCGCATCATGCCGCCCGCCTTCGGGTCCTGGTCGAACACGGTGCAGTGGTAGCCGAGCGGCGCGAGGTCGCGGGCTACGGTGAGCGAGGCGGGACCGCCGCCGACGATCGCGATACGCTTGCCGTTTTTCGGCGACGGGCGCGGCATGCGGCCTTTGACGTCGTCCTTGAAGTCGGCGGCGACGCGCTTCAGCCGGCAGATCGCGACCGGGGTTTCCTCGACGCGGCCGCGGCGGCACGCCGGCTCACACGGACGATCACAGGTGCGGCCGAGAATTCCGGGAAATACGTTCGACCGCCAATTGATCATATAGGCGTCGCTGTAGCGGCCTTCGGCGATCAAGCGGATGTATTCCGGGACGGGCGTGTGTGCTGGGCAGGCCCACTGGCAGTCGACCACTTTATGGAAATAGTCGGGTGCCGCGATATCAGTCGGTTTCATTCCTACCTTGCCCGCGCAACGAGAAGGACGCGGCCTTATCTTTGCCTGCGAACGCTCAGTCGGCGTTCTTGTGATTTTTGAATTGCATCATCGGATTGTCTTATTAAAGCCAATCAAGATGTTCCACAAAGGCAATTTTGCTTGATCTCCAGCTTTCCGGCGTCGATCGCAGCACGTGGTAAAATACAAGCGCCCTTATGCGGCAGTGCAGCATTCGCCGCGGCTTCACGCCGGGATGTCGCTCTTCGCGAGATCCCACATCAGGCGGTAGGTGCCGACCGAAACCACGGCGGATTTGAATGGGGCGCGATCCACTAAGGGCGCCGCGGCCGCCGAAGCCGCATGCACATCCGTCGCGTCGATCAGCGCGAACCAGTCGCCGGCGCCCGCGCCCGCCGCCGACGGAATTTCGGTGGTCGGTCCGGACAATCCGCGGTCGCTCTCGATCAGATGCATCGAGATCACTCCGTCGAGGCCGAGCGGATCGAGCGCTTCCCGAAGCGCTGCGCGCAATTTGTCTTCTTCGCCGGCCGTCGGGCGAAGGCGGACGATGCCGAGCGCCGCGCCGCGGCCCTGTCCGCGGCTGATGGTGATGCGGGCCACCGCGCGGATCATGTTCTTGAAACGCGCCATGGTCTTCTTCGACCACTCGGTCGGGTTGGCGAGCCGGGCTTTGTAGGTGGCGCTGTCCAGCACGTCGATCGTGCTCGTCGAGTAGAGGCAGAGATATTTCGGAGAACCTTGATCGGCGATATAGCGCCTCGCCTCCAGAAATCCTTCGATGCCGACGCGCTCTTCGAGATGTTCACGGTCGTACCAGCGGTTGAATTCGGCTTCGTCCGATGCATCGATGTCCATCGACGTCAACAACATGCCTTTTCCGGCTATCGGCATTTTTGATTATTCCCTATCGGCTGATTTTGGAGGCAATATCCGCGATCGCCTTCATCACGGCGTCACGGACACCGGGGTCGTAGAGGGTGTGTCCGGCGTCTTCGATAATGCGAATTTCGGATTGCGGCCAGCGCGCGCCAAGCGCGTGCGATGTCGACGGCGGACAGAGCAGATCGTAGCGGCCCTGTACGATGACGCCTGGAATGCCCGCGAGCTTGCCGGCTTCATCGAGAAGCTGGTCCGGTCTCATGAAACAGTCGTTGGCAAAATAATGCGCTTCCATGAATGGCGTCGAGGGCAGGGTGCTACTCGACTTCAGCGACGAAAGATCGAGCCGCGTGCGCGAAGGCACGTGCTCGGAAAGAATCCGCTCGGTGTCGTGCCAGGCGCGGGCGAACGGGCCGTGCACGGCGGGATCGGCATCGAGAATCCGGCGCCAGTACGCTTCGAGCGGCTTTGCGCGTTCCGCCTCGGGCAGCAGACCTGAAAAATCATCGGCAAGATCGGGATAGAAGCGCGGCAGCGCGTCGAGAAACGCGCCTTCCAGTTCGCCGCGGGTACCGAGGAAGGTCGCGCGCAACACGATGCCGCTGACGCGATCGGGGTGGGCCTGCGCATAGGCCAGCGCCAGTGTCGCGCCCCAGGAGCCGCCGACGATCATCCAGCGTTGAAAACCAAATTTCTCGCGGATCATCTCCATGTCCGCGATCAGATGCGGCAACGTGTTGTCCTCGCGGCGCCCCTTGGGGCGGCTGCGGCCCGCGCCGCGCTGATCGAACAGGACCGCATGGAAACGCTCGGGGTCGAACAGCCTGCGGTGATCGGGCTGGCACCCGCTGCCGGGTCCGCCGTGCAGATAGACCGCCGGCAATCCGTCGGCGCGGCCGACGCTCTCGACATAGATCTCGTGACCGTCGCCGACGGCGAGTTGCTGCGATGTCAGCGGCGCGAATGGGTCGACGCGCTTGCTGCCGGGACCAGCGGCGCCGGCGTCAGGCGCCATGGTCGCCGTCCGTCTCCGGCGTGCCGCCTGCAAAATTGCGATAGATGAAGCGGTTGCTGTCGGAGGCCGCTTCCTGCTCCGCCATCTTGAAGATCTTCTCGTGCAGCGGCGACAGCGTGCAGGCCGGGTCGGTATTGCCGGCATCGCCCGTCAGGGCAAAAGCCTGGCAGCGGCAGCCGCCGAAATCGACTTCCTTGAATTCGCAGCTCTTGCACGGCTCCGGCATCCAGCCGGTGCCGCGATAGCGGTTGAAGGCCTCGGAATTCTGCCAGATCCAGGCGATCGAATGATTTGACCGCACCGATTCAAATTCGAGCCCGGTGATGGTCTCGGCGGCATGGCAGGGCAGGATTTTCCCCGCGGGCGAAATGTTGAAGAACTGCCGGCCCCAGCCGCCCATGCATTTCTTCGGACGCAGCGCGTAATAGTCCGGCACGACATAGTCGATCGCGAGCGTGCCCTTCAGCCGTGCCTGGGCTTCCTCGACGATGCGGCTGGTCTCCTCGATCTGCGCCAGCGTCGGCATCAGCGCGGCGCGGTTCTTCAGCGCCCAGCCGTAATATTGCACATTGGCGACTTCCAGCCGGTCGGCGTCGAGGTCGACCGCCATCTGGATGATATCGGGCAACTGGAACAGGTTCTGGCGATGCATGACGGCGTTCACCGTCAGCGGCAGATCCAGCTCGCGCGTCCATTTCGCGACTTCGAGCTTCCTGGCGTGCGCGCCTCTGAATCCGGCGACCCGGTCGGCAACCACCGGCTCATTGCCCTGAAAGCTGATCTGCACATGGCACAACCCGGCATCCGCCAGCGCGGACAGCTTTTCGCGGCTCAGGAGCACCGCCGAGGTGATGAGATTGGAGTACAGCCCGACATCGCTGGCATGCTGGACGAGTTCGACCAGATCCTTGCGCGCGGTCGGCTCGCCGCCGGAAAAATGAATCTGCAGCACGCCGATCTCGGCAAGCTCAGAGAGGACCTTCTTCCATTCCCCGGTCGAAAGCTCCCGGCCTGCGCGATCGAGCTCGACCGGATTGGAGCAATAGGGGCATTGCAGGGGGCAGCGATGCGTCAGTTCGGCGAGCACCGCCAATGGAATACCGAAGGTTTCCGCGGTCGAGCGTCGCGATTCCAGGGCGGCGAGGCCGTCATTGGCGGCGGCTGTTGTCTTGCCGTCGGCGAGAATGTCACTCATGGCGTCCTCTCGCGCGCTTCGGTGAGGAAACCCTTGTCGGCAAGATCCTGCAGCATGGCGATAACGTCGGTCGCGATCGCGTTGCGTTCGGCGGCGTATTTGGCGGCGAGCTGGTCGACCATATCGGCCACGCTGCGGACGCCGTCGCAGAGTTGCAGCACCTCGACCGCGATCTCGTCGGGCGCCAGCACGCGTTCCGGCGCCAGGATCACCCAGACCTGCCGCGTCTCATCGAATTTCAGCCTGGTGTGACGCGGCAATATCGGCCGGCTCGCCTCGCTGACACTGATGTTGCGGCCTGATGCCATCGCTTCTCTCTGGTTCGGCTTTTCTCTAGCCCGCTTTCGGCACAAACGCGCCCGGCGGAATGTGGCCTTCGACATAGGCATGATACAGCGCGTCGAGCTGAACCCATAGCACATTGGTCTTGAAGATCAGCGCGTTGCAGACCGCTTCGCGCTCGGCCGGCGTCTTCGCATGGGTCCTGACGTAGCCGAGCGCGAAGTTGGCATCGCGCGGCGCCTGGGTCAGGCGCCGTTTGAAATAGCTCATGATATCGGGATTGACGAAATCGTAATGCGCCAGCATCCCACTGATGCGCTCTTCGTGGAGGCTCGGCGCGAACAGTTCCGTCAGCGAGGAGGCGATGGCCTCGAGCGGGCTCCTGTCGCGGACGAAATGAACATAGGCCTCCACCGCGAAGCGCGTCGCCGGCAGAATGCCCTCGGTGGATTCGACATAGGCGCTGTCCAGTCCCAATCCCTCGGTCAGCTTCAGCCAGCGCTCGATGCCGCCTTCGGCTCCGATGTCGCCGTCATGATCCTCTATCCTGTGCCGCCATTCCTGACGGATGCCGCGGTCGCGGAAACGCGAGATCACCACGGCGTCCTTGATCGGGATCGTGCTCTGGTAATAGTAGCGGTTCAACGCCCAGGCCTGCACCTGTCCCTTGTTCAGCTTGCCGCCGTGCAGCAGCCGGTGAAACGGATGCAGGTTGTGATAGCGCGCAGCGCCGATCTGGCGGAGCGCCGCCTCCAGTTCGTCGGCGTTGTTCAAGGGCGCGCTGTTCCCGCGCGAAAGGGCGGTCATTCCGTCAGGGGGCATCGCGTTCAAAGCGTGATCTCCGTTCCGTCGGCGGGAATTTGCCAACCCGCGCGTTCGACCATCTTGCGCTCTGCGGAGCCATGCAACAGCGCAGGATTGGAATTGTTGATATGCAGAAAGATCTTCTGGCCGATATCAAGGCTGGACAGGCTTCCGATCGCGCCGGTATCGCCCGACATCGCGATGTGTCCCATGCCTTGCCCGGTCTTGGTGCCGAGGCCGGCGGTGATCAACTCGTCGTCACGCCACACCGTGCCATCGAAGAACACCAGGGGCGCGCCGGCAAGCCGGGCCTTGAGATCGTCGGTCACGTGGGCGCAGGCGGCGAGAAAATAGAAATATTTGCCGGTCGCCTTTTCGACGATGCGAAGCCCGAGCGTGTCGCCGGCGTCGTCCTCGCCTCCGGGATGAGCCTTGCCTTCCAGGTACCACGCGCCTTTGCCGGGAACGCCGAGGGGCAGGATCTCGATTCCCGATCTCGAGCCATCAGGCAGGACAGGCTCGAACGCCTGGTCGAGAGCGATCGGCTCGCGCCGCACGTATTTTTCGTTCAGGACGTCGAAGATGCTGTTGGTCCTCAGGATAGCCAGCACCCTGGGGTGCGCATAGATCGTGAACGGCGAGCTCTCGCGCATCGACAACAGGCCCGCGACAGCATCGACTTCGCCATTGGTCAGGATCACGCCCGCGATCGGTGTGTGGCGCAGCATTCCGGCTTTGGGGTGAAGCTGCGGCGTCGCGATCAGTTGCTGGCGCAGGTCGGGCGACGCATTGATCAAGAACCAGTGATCGCCGTCGGCGCTGATCGCGATCGATGCCTGGGTGCTCCGAAGCTCGGGATGCTTGGTGCGCGCTGCCAGACAAACCGGACAGCCGCAATTCCACTGTGGAACGCCGCCGCCTGCCGCGGCGCCCAGGACGACGACGCGAAGCATGATCCGTCTCCTGGATTTTTCTAAGTCTGGATTTTTCCAAGCCTAGATTTTTCCAAGCCTGGATTTCCTGAAGTCCGGATTTCCAGGCTTTGAATTCAAAAAAAGCTTCAAAGGTGGACGCGGGCATAGACAACGTTCCCGGAAAGGAACGTGTCACTCCCGGCGGTCCACCTCAAGTCAAGATTGAAGCTGTCGCGGCCGCTTACTTGCGGGCAGCGCAGGCATACATGTTGATTTCCATGCCGACCGGCACTTCGACGATCTTCGGTGTCTTCCAGGCCATTTGGCTCTCCTTGTCAAACCGGACGAACTCCGCCCTGCCTATAAGGTAATACGGAACGAAAAGTTCGCCAGTGAAATCTTTTTACCTCGGAGTCCCCGTTTTTATGTTGCATCGCAAAAGAAATTCACGGGCTTGTGCGATCGCTTGTCAAACCAATGATGGATCAAGGGGTTCATATGGTAGCCCAGAGATGCTGACGTCGGTCCGACCCGCCGCGGCAAATTACGGATGTTCCGGATAAAGAGCTTGTGAGAGTTCGGTGGTGCTCCGCCGGAGCTCTCAACTGCAATAGGTTTTGACCAATGCCGCGATATTTCTTCAATACGCGAATCGGCGATGAGTTGATCGCGGATCCCGAAGGCGAAGAGCTGCGGGATCCCGATAAGGCATGGGAAGTCGCCCGCGCCATGATCCGTGAGCTGCTGAAAACCGAGGACGCCCAGGGCGGTCTCCTGGGGGCGATCCTCGAAGTGACGGATGATCAAGGTGAGATCGTGCTGGAGTTTCCCTTTACGGAGGCGATCTTCGACGTCTCGGGCGTTCCCGCCACAAAGCATTAACATCAAGTCCGCGCCGCCGGAGACTTCCAGCATGTTTCCGATTGCGCGCGGGCGGAAAAATATTCAAGAGTGTGCAGTTGAAGGCCACCCGGCAAGGCAGGTAGTTGCCCATGCGCGGATCGAAGGCCTCCACAAAGGGGAGAACATTATGAGGATCTGCTCATCGGTACCGCGCAGCCTGTTGCTGGCCGGTGCCTGCTTGGGAATTTTGACGTATGGCGCAGCCGCGCAGCAGCCGGCCAGTCCGCCGGCAGCGGCGCCCGCCGCCGCGCCGGCGCTCCCGCCGGGCTCGCCCCTGATCGGTCGGCCGGACAACGAAGCGGCGCAGAAGCTTGCGCCGGTCGCGGCTCCTCCGATCGCCGCCGCGCCCGACAAATTGCCGCTGGCCAAGCTGAAAGTGCCGGCCGGCTTCAATATCGAGGTCTATGCGGCGGGCATGGCGAACGCGCGTTCGCTGGCACTGGGCGACAAGGGCACGGTGTTTGTCGGCAGCCGTCTGCTCGACAAGGTCTATGCCATCGTCAACAAGGACGGCAAGCGATCGGTCAAGATCATTGCTTCAGGCCTTTATCGGCCCAACGGCGTCGCGTTCAAGGATGGCACGCTCTATATCGCCGAGCTCTCCAAGATCTCCAAGATCGAAAAGATCGAAGACAATCTCGACAATCCGCCGAAGCCGACCGTCATCTACGACAATCTGCCCAAGGACGAAGCCCACGGCTGGAAGTTCATCGCCATCGGGCCGGATAACAAACTGTATGTTCCGGTCGGACAACCCGGCAACAACGTCCTGCATGACGACGCGCACGGCCAGATCCGGCGGATCAACCTCGACGGCAGCGGTGCCGAAGTGGTGGCGCGTGGTGTCCGCAACACGGTCGGTTTTGACTGGAATCCGGAAACCAAGCAGCTCTACTTCACCGACAATGGCCGCGACTGGATGTCGGAGGACGTTCCCAATGACGAGCTCAATCGCATCACCAAGGTTGGTGAGCACTTCGGCTCGCCCTACTGCTATCAGGGCAATATACCGGATCCCGAATTCGGCTGGGGACATTCCTGCAGCGAATTCACGCCGCCGGTTGGCCTGATGGGGCCGCACGCGGCCGCACTCGGCATCCGGTTCTACACCGGCAACATGTTCCCGAAGAGCTACAAGAACGTCGCCATCATCGCGCGTCACGGTTCCTGGAACCGGTCCCACAAGTTCGGCGGTGACGTCGTCGCCGTTCATCTGAACAAGGATGGTACGGTCAAGAACATCGAGCCATTGATCACGGGCTTCCTGGAAGACAACAAGTATATCGGCCGGCCGGTCGACGTGATGCAGATGAAGGACGGGTCGCTGCTGGTCTCTGACGACTGGAACGGCGCTGTCTGGCGCGTCAGCTACGGCAAGCAGAAAGTCGCTGGCCAGTAGATTTTCGGACCACAATCGGGGGCAGCGGCCGCTGCCCCCGATTTTCTTTTTTTGGGCGCTGTTCGTCAGGACCAGTCGATGCGGAGAATAATGACGGCGCTGGCGTTTGCATCGCTGGCTTTTTCGGCAAGCGCGGAGACCATCGAAGATCGTGCGGTTGCCTGTTTTGGCTGTCATGGCGAGCACGGCCAATCCGAGACCGCCTATACCCCCTCGCTCGGCGCCCAGCAGGCGCCCTACGCGCTGATCCAGATCTTCATGTTCCGCGAAAAGTTGCGCACCTTCGAGCCAATGAACGATATGACGAAGGCGTTCACCGACGACGACCTTCAGAAGTTTTCCGATTTTATCGCCAGGCTGCCCAAGCCTGTGCCGCCGGCCGATGCCGGCGATCCCGCGCGGATGCAGCGCGGCCAGGCGCTGGCCCATCAGTACCTCTGCAGCAACTGTCACAACGCGGATTTTTCCGGCAAGGAAAATGTCCCCCGCATCGCCAACCAGCGCGAGGATTATCTCGCCAAGACGCTCGGCGAATACAAGGATAACAGCCGTCACGGCTATGACGGCACCATGGCCGACGTGATGGGGTCGGTCACCAAGGAGCAGATCGCCGACCTTGCCTATTACATCGCCCGTGTCCGCTAGGGCGTTGTCGAGCGAAATGGATACCGGTTGGAAGACGTGTCAAGAGCAGGGATCAGCGCAAGCTCCGTGGTATGGCGCTGCGATCACCGGTGGCGCTACAACTTTCGGCGATGAGAGGGAGTTGCCCATGGAAGATCTTTGGCGCCTTTCGGCTGTCGAACTCGCGAGGCCTGATAAGGTCGAAGAAGGTTTCGGCGAAAGAGGCTGCCGCCGCCGCGCTCGGCCGATTGGACGCCGTCAATCCGTCGATCAATGCGGTCGTCGACCACCGGCCGGAAGATGTGCTGGCGCAGGCCGCCCTGATCGATGCGGCGATCGCGCGCGGCGAGGAGGCCGGTCCGCTGGCAGGCGTGCCTGTCACCGTCAAGGCCAATATCGACCAGGAAGGCTTCGCCACCACCAACGGCCTCAAGCTGCAGCGCGACGTCATCGCGCGCACCAACAGTCCCGTGGTGGACAATCTGCGCAAGGCGGGTGCGGTGATTCTGGGACGCACCAACTGCCCGGCCTTTTCATATCGCTGGTTTACCACCAATCTGATCCATGGCGACACGAAAAACCCGCGCGATCCCGGTATCACGCCGGGGGCTCATCCGGCGGCGCCGGCGCCGCGGTCGCGGCGGGCATCGGCCATATCGCGCATGGTACCGATATCGCCGGTTCCATTCGTTACCCGGCTTATGCCTGTGGCGTTCACGGCCTGCGGCCCACCGTAGGCCGCATCGCGGCGTTCAATGCGTCGCTGCCGGAGCGCACCATCGCGCCGCAGATCTCGGCGGTATCCGGTCCGCTCGCACGCACCATCGGCGATCTCAGGATCGCGCTGGCGGCGATGTCCGCCCGCGACATGCGCGATCCCTGGTGGGTGCCGGCGCCGCTCGAAGGACCCGCCATGCCGAAGCGGGCCGCATTGTGCCTCCAGCCGGACGGGCTCGAGACCGCCTCCGAGGTGAAAGCGGCGGTGGCGGATGCCGGCAAGCGGCTCGAGCGCGCTGGATGGACGGTCGAGGAGATCGCGACCACGCCGCCGCTGCGCGAGGCCGCCGACCTTCAGACCAAGCTTTGGCTTGGCGACGGCTACGAAGCCCAGCTCGCTGCCGCCGAGCGTGAAGGCGATCCCGGGGCGCTGGCCTGCCTGCGCGGCAACCGGGCCAAGGTGTTTCCATTCGACGCCGCAGCCTTCTCCAGCGCGTTGACGCGGCGGGCGACATTGATGCGCGAGTGGCTACAGTTCCTGGAGACCTATTCGGTTCTCGTCATGCCGGTATCCGCCGAACTGCCGTTCCCCGACGGACTGGACATGCGCGATGAAGCCTCCTTCGCGCGGGTATGGCGGGCGCAGCTGACGCAAATTGCGATTCCCTTCTTGGGCCTGCCTGGGCTAACGGTGTCCACGGGATTGGTGGGACGGATTCCCGTCGGTGTGCAGGTGGTTTCAGGTCGCTTCCGGGAGGATCTGTGCTTGCTCGCGGGTGAGGCGATCGAAGCCGCCGGAACGCCGTCAGCGCCGGTCGATCCCGTCAGCAAGTAGAAAGCCGAAGGACATTCATGGCCGGCATCTACGATTTCACGGCAAAATCGCTGGCCGGCGAGGACGTTCCGCTGAAGCGGTTCGAGGGGCAGGTTCTGTTGATCGTCAACACCGCGAGCGCCTGCGGATTCACCCCGCAATACAAGGGCTTCGAGGCGCTGCAGCAGGCGTTTGGTCCGCGCGGTTTTTCGGTGCTCGGATTTCCGTGCAACCAGTTCGGTCGCCAGGAACCCGGGGACGCGCCGCAGATCCAGCAATTCTGCGCCGCCAATTATGCCGTCAGCTTTCCGATGTTCGACAAGATCGACGTCAACGGCGATGACGCGCATCCGCTGTATCGATATCTGAAGAGCGAGAAATCCGGACTGCTCGGCTCGTCGATCAAATGGAATTTCACCAAATTCCTGATTGATCGTGCGGGCAAGGTGGTGGCGCGGCACGCGCCGACCACGACGCCGGAAGCACTTACAAGGGAAATCGAGGCGCTGTTGTGAACGAGAAGAACGAAGCCATGACCACCGATCAGTTGCCGGACCGGCTTTCGAGCGATCCGAAGAGCCCTTACTACAACGAAGCGGTGCTGGCGCGCGATGTCGGCATTCGCTTCAAGGGCATCGAGAAGACCAATGTCGAGGAATATTGCGTCAGCGAGGGATGGGTTCGCGTGACCGCGGGGAACGCCAAGGATCGCTACGGAAACCCGCTCACGATCAAGGTCCATGGTCCCGTGGAGCCGTATTTCCGCGACAAGGGAACGTCGTGAAAGGCTCTCTTCGTCATTGCCTGCGACAAACGCGAAGCATTTGCGCAAGGGAGCGATAGCGACGAAGCAATCCCGCCTTCGGTCTGTGGTGCTGCAATGGACTGCTTGGTTTCGCTCGCAAAGACGGTGACTGCATAGTCAGCTCCGCCATTACTGTTACCCATTCGTCCGAAAGCCAAAGCCCATGTCCGTCCGTATCGTCGACATCCGTGAAGTGACAAAACCGATCTCCTCGCCGATACGGAATGCCTATATCGACTTCACTAAAATGACGACGAGCCTGGTCGCGGTCGTCACCGACGCGGTGCGCGACGGCAGGCGTGTGGTCGGTTATGGCTTCAATTCCAACGGCCGCTACGGCCAGGGCGGATTGATCCGCGAACGGTTCGCGCCACGGCTCAAGGAGGCAGATCCGAAGTCGCTGCTCGACGAGGCCGGTGACAATCTCGATCCGGACAAGGTCTGGTCGAGCCTGATGTCGAACGAAAAACCCGGCGGCCACGGCGAGCGTTCGGTCGCGGTCGGCACCATCGACATGGCGGTGTGGGATGCGGTGGCCAAGATCGCTGGCAAGCCGCTGTTTCGATTGCTCGCCGAACGCCATGGCCTCGACGCCAATCCGCGCGTGTTCGTCTATGCCGCCGGCGGCTACTACTACCCCGGCAAGGGCCTGTCGATGCTGCGCGGCGAAATGCGAAGCTATCTCGATCGCGGCTACAACGTCGTCAAGATGAAGATCGGCGGCGCCCCGATCGCGGAAGATCGCATGCGTATCGAGGCCGTGCTCGAAGAGATCGGCAAGGACGCACAACTCGCCGTCGACGCCAACGGCAGGTTCGATCTGGAAACCGCGATCGCCTACGCCAAAATGCTGCGCGACTATCCGCTGTTCTGGTACGAGGAGGCCGGCGATCCCCTCGATTTTCAGCTTCAGGCCGCGCTGGCGGAATTCTATCCCGCGCCGATGGCGACCGGTGAAAACCTGTTCAGTCATCAGGACGCGCGCAACCTGATCCGCTATGGCGGGATGCGGCCCGATCGCGACTGGCTGCAATTCGATTGCGCGCTGTCCTACGGACTTTGCGAATATCAGCGGACGCTGGCGGTGCTCAAGACGCAAGGCTGGTCGGCGAGCCGGTGCATCCCGCATGGCGGTCATCAGATGTCGCTGAATATCGCGGCCGGCCTCGGCCTCGGCGGCAACGAGAGCTATCCCGACCTGTTCCAGCCCTATGGCGGCTTTCCCGATGGCGTTCGCGTCGAGAACGGCCACATCACCATGCCGGATTTGCCGGGCATCGGGTTCGAGGGCAAATCGGATCTCTACGCGGAAATGAAGGCGCTGGCGTCGTAAGGCGCCGGTCAGGACCCCACGTCTGTGGCGTCCGATGAGATCAGCCTTCGAGCAGGCCTCTCGCAATCGCGGATTCGCGATTTCTGAAGATTGCCATTGCCGTCTTCATCCGCAGGAATCCGAGCTTTGCGTAGAACGGCTCGCGGCCCGGGACCGAATAGAGGATTATCTTCGCGTGGGATTTCGACTGCGCGACGAGCCTTGCGATGATCTCCTTGCCGAGACCAAGCCCCTGATGGCTCGGCAACACGGCGATGTCGCAGAGGTAGGCGCAATCGCGACCGTCCGCCAGGACCCGGCCTGCGCCAACGAGCCGGTTTCCATCAAAGGCGAAGCAACAGAACATGCTGTTGCTGAAGACGACCTTGAGGTCGGCTGCGTTCTTGTCCCCGAGCGGCGCAGCACGATAGAGCGCCGCAAGCTCCTGCCAGTCGATATCGCCCCGATTGTCGCTCCAGTTGATGGGCATTGCAACCACCCTATCGTGCCCGCGGAGCGGCGCCCGGAAGATCACCCTTGGCGCGCTTCCAGTAGCGGCAGGGACGACGATAGATGATGGATATATCAGTCATGATGGCCTCCTTGCATTCGCTTTAGCGTTCACGCCGCGGCAGTCAACCCGGATGTCGTTCCGGCGGCCTCGATTCCCGCAATCCATCCGCTCAGCGCGCGAGCTGTTGCGTCAGGATCATCCTCTTGCGGGTGGCGCGGTACGGAGCATGCACCGCACCGGAAGACCCTTCCGGAAATTTCTTAGAATCTCTCGAAGAGACGAACTCCCCTGTGGCGCTGCAGCTGATGCGATGTACTAAGACGGTTGGATGCAGGCGAACATTGGTGTCGCTACGAACACCGCGTTACCTCGTACAGAGAGATCAATCGGGGCGAATGATGGATGAATTGAACGGACGCATGATCGCTTGCCAATTGTTGACCGCCGGTCTGATTGCACGCGTTGCCAACAATTCGGCTGATCCCTTGCGGTTTCTTACGGATTTTCGCGACGAGATCAGGGCCGTCGTGAAAGGAATCAACATCGCGGGAATGGACAATACCGAACGCGTGCGGCAGACCGCGCAGCAGACTGTCGACGAATTGTTCTCGCTGATGAAGGCGCCCAGCACCGATTGACGGTTGTTGACATGCTATGCCGGGAAATGCCCGATTTACAGGCATTTCACGCGCGCAGTTAGAATGGTTCAAATCAAAGTTTAGAACGATTTCAGGTTTGAAATTAGAATCGATTTGATCTGGATGAATTCAAGCATCCAGACGCCGCAATCGCGTTGACCGGAAATTTCACGCCCGATACCAACCGTCATCAGCGTGATGCAGGCACAACTGCATACGCAAACGAAGTTCGGCTGAGGGGCGAGTGGATGAATCCGGCTAGAGCACCGAGATCGCTGCGTTCAAACGTGGCGATGAATTTGGTCAACGAAAAATGCGATAATTATTCCGGTCGCAAGGTCTCCGCGGTCGCGGGCCTGGTTGCGGTCGCCTCGTTTTCAGGTGCCGAAGCCCAGCAATCGAGCCTTCCGCCGGTGACGGTCGATGCTCCCGTCGCTCGTCCGCGTCCAGTTGCGGCGGCACCTTCGCCGGATCAGATCAGGGCGCGCAATGCGCTGCGTCGCGCCGCGCGCCGCGACAAGCCTGCGCCAGTGTCCAATGCCGGCGGTCCACCCCCCGATCGAGATCCCTACGCGGATCCAGCGGCGCCCTACAAGGGCGATCATATTCAGGCATCGGGCAAATTTCCCGAGCCGCTCGTGAATACGCCGAAGACGGTGACGGTGCTGACCAAGGACGTTCTGGAGGACAAGAACGCCACGACGCTCAAGCAGGCGATCCTGAGCACGGCGGGCGTGACGCTGGGAACCGGCGAGGGCGGCAATGCCTTTGGCGACCGGTTCTTTATCCGCGGATTCGACGCCCGTAACGACGTCTTCATCGATGGCGTGCGCGACTCCGGTGTCAGCGTTCGCGAGAACTTCTTCACCGAGCAGGTCGAAATCCTGCGCGGGCCAGGCTCGTCATTTGCCGGCCGCGGCACTACCGGCGGTGCGATCAACATCGTCACCAAGGAGGCGACGACCGAGAAAAGCTTCTACAACATGGATACGACGTTCGCCACCGATCAGACCAAGCGGGTGACGCTCGACGTCAACCAGGTGATCAGTCCGACGCTGGCGGTCCGGGCCGGCGGCCTGTTTCAGGACGCGGGCGTCGCTGGAAGAAGCTACACCACCGACGATCGCGACGGCGGATTCGTGGCGGCGAAATGGACGCCGGTGGATGCCGTCAAGATCACCGCGAACTACATTCACACCGACCTGCACGGGATTCCGGATTTTGGCGTGCCGTATTATCGTCCCAGCCTGGCAACGACGGCTGGCGGCCCGTTCCCGGACTTCGGCGTCAATCGCGACAATTTTTACGGCTTTGTGAATCGCGACTTTTTCAAGGTTCAGCAGGACATCGGAACGATCAACGGCGAATTCCATATCACCCCGGATCTGGTCCTGACCGACAAGATCAGGGCGTCGCAATCGGTGCTGAATTACATCGGCACCCTCGCGGAATTGCCCGTCCTCGCCAATCCGCTTTCGGCCTCCACGCTCAGCGCCAACCCGCAGAGCCGTTATCAGCCGACCAACGTGCTCGCCAACCAGACCGAGGCGACCTACAAATTCGGTCTGGATGGCTGGCGGCACACCGCGCTCGCGGGCGTCGAAGTTTCCAGCGAGACCTCCAGCATCGATAGATATGCAGGCCTGAGCTCGGAGGCGCTGCCGGGTGGATTTAACGGTGCCGGTTCGCTGAAGGGCGTGAGCGTGTTCTATCCGCAATACACGTTGCTGCCATTCTCAAGCACGCCAACGCTCACTGGATTGCCGACGAGGATCGGCATCGATACCAGGAGCGCCTATTTGCTCGACACCGCCAATTATAACGACTTCATCATTCTCAACGGCGGAATTCGTTACGACAACTACAATATCAACACGAGCGGCTATGCCACCGTGAACGGAACGCCGAACGTTTTTGGGACCCAGGCCGCGGATTTCGGGCTGACGAACTTCAACCTCGGCATCGTGGTGAAACCGCTGCCCATCGCCAGCATCTATGCCGCCTATGCGACATCGTCCGATCCGGTCGGATCCGAGTTCGACGGCACCAGCGCAAACTACGGCGGACTCGCGCCCATTGTGAACGGCAACTCAAATCAGATTTTCGGGCCGGAACAGAACAAGGCCATTGAAGTTGGCACCAAATGGGAGTTGTTCGAGCGCCATTTGCTGCTGACGGCGGCGCTGTTCCAGACCGAAAAGAACAATGCACGTGAGGCGGTCAACGTAACGCCCGCGACGGCGACCGCCACCTGTCCCTATCCCGCCAATACGGCTGGCACGGTACCGTGCATCAGCGCGGGGGCAGCCTATCGCATCAGAGGCATCGATCTCGGCGCCGGCGGCAAGGTCACCGACAAATGGAGCCTGTTCGGCGGTCTCGTGCTGATGCAGTCCGAGGTGACGAAGTCGCTGGTCGCGCCGGCCGACCGTCTGTTGTACGCCACCAATGTCGGACTTCCGCTCGCGAACATCGCGCATCAGTCCTTCAGCCTGCTCACCAAATACCAGCTCACGGATGTCTGGGAGCTCGGCGGGCAGGCGGTCTTCCGGTCGAAAATCTACGGCGGGACCTTGCTTGCCGCCAACGAAGGCACGTCGCTTCCGAGCTATTGGCGCTTCGATACCTTCGTGGAGGCGAACATCGACAAGAACTGGAAGGTGAAACTGTTCGTCAACAACATCTTCAACAAGCTCTATTACGACGCGCTGTATCAGAGTTCAGCGCCGTTCGTTCTGGAGGCGCCCGGCCGGACCGCGTCTTTGGTCATCTCGGCAAGATTCTGATTGGCAATACGATGCTGACCTGCGTCTCCAATGTACTTCGCAAGGATGAGGTGGCGGATTTCCGCCGCATCATGGACGGCTGCGCCTGGGAAGACGGCCGCTCGACCGCCGGCGCGCAGTCGGCGCTCGTGAAAAGCAACGAACAATTGCCGCCGGACAGCGAAATCTCGCGCAGGCTCGGCAATCGCATCGTCTCGGCCCTGGCGGCCAATCCGCGGTTCATTTCCGCCGCGATTCCGCTTCATATCTTTCCGCCGCTATTCAACCGTTACGCCGCCGTGGGGGGGCATCATTTCGGCATCCACGTCGACAATGCGGTACGTGGCGATCACCTGACGGGACTGCGCATCCGGACCGATTTGTCGGTCACGCTGTTTCTTGCCGAGCCGGACGAGTATGACGGCGGCGAACTGGTGGTTGAGGACGCCTACGGTTCTCACGAAGTGAAGCTGCCCGCCGGCGACCTCGTGGTTTATCCTGCGTCAAGTCTGCACATGGTCACGCCGGTAACGCGAGGCGTGCGCGTGGCATCCTTCTTCTGGTTGCAGAGCATGATACGGGACGCCAGCGCTCGCAGCATGATCTTCGATCTCGACACCGCGATTCAGGCTTTGGCGGAACGGCTTGGGCGAGATGATCCCGAAACGGTCAAGCTGACAGGCGTCTATCACAATCTGATCCGCTACTGGGCCGAAGTCTAAGCACGGCCGCTACGACAGCCGCATATCCAGCAGCCGCCGGCCTTCGCTCTTCAGCAATTTCTTCACGGCGCTGGACGCCGCGACCGTGCCCTGGTTGGCATAGGCTTCGTGGTTCTTCTCGATATCCTCGAGCCGGTAGAGATAGTTGACCATGATGCCTGCGGATTCGCGCATACCCTTCGGCGAGAGATCGCCGAGCCAGTTGATCCGCTCCAGCCGGGCTCCGTTGCCGAGATGGAAGCGGGCGACCGAATCGATCAGGCGGCCCTTCGGCGTGCGCGCTTTGAGGAAATAATACGCCGCCAGCGGTTCAACGACCGGACGGAGTTGCTGGGCCAGCTCCGCATCGCCGAACCAGTCGGCCCGGTTCAGCTGTTCAAGCAGCGTCCGCTCCTCATCGGTCACGGGAAGGTCGCTTGCCTTCTTCAGCCATCGCATGAAGCCGGGCACCGGCGACAACGTGACGAAATTCTCGAGCTTCGGCAATTCGCGCCGCAATTCCTCCACCACCTGCTTGATCAGGAAGTTGCCGAAGGAAATTCCGCCCAGTCCGCGCTGGGTGTTGGAGATCGAATAGAACACCGCGGTGCGCGCGCGCTCGATCGGCACCGGCTGGCGGTCTTCGGCGAGCAGCGGCGCGATCGCGCCGGGAATCGTTTCCGTCAGCGCCACCTCGACGAAGATCAGGGGTTCGTCGACAAGCGCCGGATGAAAGAACGCATAACAGCGCCGGTCGACCGGATCGATGCGCCGGCGCAGGTCGTCCCAGTCGCGGATTTCATGCACCGCCTCGTAGCGAATGATCTTTTCCAGAATGTTCGCGGGCGTGGACCAGTCAATCCTGCGCAGCACGAGAAACCCCCTGTTGAACCATGAGGCCAACAAATGCACGACGTCGCGGTCGAGCGCGGCAAGGTCCTTGTCCCCGTTCATGAGATCGAGCAAATCGGCGCGCATTGCCACCAGTTCGCTGGTGCCGCCCGGCGCGCGGTTGAGCCGGCGGATCAATTCCTGCCGCCGCGGCTCGGAGGCAAAATGCAGGTCGCTGGCGTCGTGATCGTTCGGCTGCGTGCGCCAGCTCTCGATCGCCTGCGCCAGCCGCTCCCGGTCCGGACCGTAATTGCGGGCGAGGCTGTCGAAGAACGAAAGCCGGCCGTTCTCGTCGAGGTGATGGTAGCGATCGAGCACCTCGCGCGCCATCGCGGTGCCGGAGGCTTCGCCCCGACCCGATAGCAACGCCTCGCATAACCTGATCAGGTCGGCCGGGTCCTGTTTGTCATCGGGCGACCCCGCACGGCGAAGCAAGGTGCGGCCGCGCTCGGAAATCGAGGCGAGCAGGTCGGAGAAGAAGGCGTTATTCATGGCGGGCATGTCGAATCCAGACGACGCGAAATAGTGCCATGGATTTAAGGAAAAGCCGATCACAATCAAGCGCGCATTGTGCAGTAGCACAAAATACCATCACGCGGCGGAATGATGACGTGTTTTGCCTGCTATCCGGTCAAGGGCCAAATCGGCGTCATTTCATTTCCGAGAGCGCGGCGGGGGTTGTGCCGGTCACCCGCCGGACCGCGAGCGAGATTTTCGTGTCACCACCTGCGCCAATCGACCATAATGGCGATCGAAGGCCCGACTGCTCAATAACGGGCCGATGGGAGCAAGAGTTCATGAGTGATCTATCGTTGCCGCGTATCGCCGGCCTTATTCTCGGTGTCGCTATCACGATGGCCGGTCCTGCCCGCGCCGATGCCCTGAAGGATGAAATCGCGCCGACCGGCAAGCTGCGGGTGGCCATCGGTATCAGCCCGGCCGGCGGCGCCTACTGGTCGACCAAGACCGAAGCCGGGGGGTATGCCGGGGTGCCGGTCGATCTCGGCAAGGCAATGGCGGACCAACTCGGCGTCCCCGTCGAATATGTCGCCTATCCGAATTCCGGGCAGATCACCGACGCCGCGTCGAAAGGCGTCTGGGACGTCAGCTTCCTGCCGAAAGACCCGGAGCGGGAGACGAAGATGTCGTTCGGGCCGATCTACGAGGTCACCGACGCCACTTACATCGTCAAGCCGGGGTCTGCGATCACGGATTTCGCAACGCTCGACCGGCCCGGCGTCAGGGTCGCGGCCGTCAATAACACCACCACGATGCGCGGCGCGATCGCGCATCTGAAGAACGCCAAGGTTACGGGCTACCAGACCTATGACGAAATTTTCAATCTTCTCAAGAACGGCGCGACCGACGCCTTCGCGCTGTCGCGCGGCCAGCTCGAGGCCATGGCGAAGAAGATCCCGGGAACGCGGGTGCTGGACGAAACCTTCAAGCAGACCGTGACCGCGGTCGCGGTGCCGTTGAATCATCCGCTGGCGCTGGCATATGCGACCAAATTCATGACCGAGGCGAGGGCGAACGGCATGTTGCGGAAGGCCTTCGACAATAACGGCCTGAAAGACACGCCGCTCCGCGCGCAATAGCGCGAACGCCCCGGATCATGTCCGGAGCGCTCTTTGGCCGGAGATCGTTTCAGTTCGCTCCGCCCGCCGCGATCGGCTCAAGGCCGCTCTTGATGATCGTGTCTCTCGCCGCCGGCGCGGAGAGGAACTTGATCAGCGCTCTTCCGGCGTCTGGCTCTTTCGACACGCTGGCGATGCCGGCGGAAAACACCGTGACCTTTTGCAGCTCGTCCGGCAGCGGCCCGACAATGTCGATGCCGGCCACGGGTTTCAATTCGCTGATCTGCTGAAAGCCGATCTCGGCGTCGCCATGCGCCACGATTTCGGCTACCGGCGTAGCCGGAATTTTCCTGGCCTTGTCCTTCATCTCGTCCATGATGCCAAGCTTCTTGAACATCTCGGTCGAGATATAGACGCCACTGGCGCTGTCGGAATAGGCGACCGATTTGGCCGCCAGCAGCGCGCGCTTGAGCGCCTCGGGCGAAGAGATGTCCGGCTTCGGCGCGCCCGATTTCACGGCAACCCCGATGGGCGACTTCACGAGATCGACGCGGCTGTCGGCAACGACCTTGCCCTGCTTGATCAGGTCGCCAAGCGCATAGCCCACCAGGATCAGAACGTCGGCAGGCTCGCCGCGCTCCAGCCGGACCGGGATCGCATTGACCGTGGTCCCCATCGAAGGCCCGTAGGCGGTGATCACCTTGTGCCCGGTCGCGCGCTCGAACTCCGGCACCAGCGCGTTATAGGCCGCCGACAATCCGCCCGAGATCATCACCCGGACCTCGGCCGCGCTTGCGGTGCCCGTGAGCCACAGGGCGGCGGCAATGCCGAGCGCAAGCGTGCGGAATTTGGCGGATATGAAGCTCATCATTCTTCCTCCCGGGACGGCTCTTGATCGGTCGGGCACTATTACGGGGGCAATCGTATCGTGCCAAGGGGGCTGGCTTGGAGGGGGCCGGCCTGGAAGCAGCGCCCTCGCGCGACCGCCGAAAAATTAACGTTTTTCGATCCTCGATGGCGGCGGTTGATTTTGTCGGAGCTGGATGTGGTGCGTCTGCGCGCCATCCAGACCGATATCTAGCCGTGAACATCGGCGTACCCGGCGCATCCGCTGATTCGGGCGCGGTTCGTTCCGCGCGCGTTCCAGATCTTAAGATGCGCCCTGGATTTCGTTACGTTTTGGCACAGCTGGATTCAGGGGGTGCGCGGCCGCCAGCCGACCACGGTCGCCTCGACGGTGTCGCCCAACTCATGGTTGCGCCAGGCGCCTTCGGTGAAGCGGCAGGCGAATGGCAGCTGGTAAGTGCCGCTTTTGTCTTCGCACAACACCTGGACCGGTTGATCCGGCGGCGGTTCCCCTTCGCCGTTGAATTGGGCCAGCCGTTTTTCGCGCGTCGCCATTTTGCGTCCTTCTCCGTCAGTTCCGCTTGCAGTCCGCCCTGCCGTATCGGCTCGGGCCCGGATGCGCGCCACAAGACCTCTACGCGCGAATGAGGTTTCAGTGTGGTATCCTCGCTGCCATACACCTCGCTCGCAACAATTTGACCCGATGGCGGAAATTCAATGAGGCTCCCGATGATCGGCCGAATCGTTCTCGCGTCAGCGGTCCTGGCGTCTTGCCTGCTGATATCCGCCGTGGCTCCCGCGCAGGACGTTCCCGGCATCGAAATCTGCACGGTCGAAAAGACCATGGAGCGCCGCACCAGCTGCCTGCAGAGCAATGTTGATTTCCTGCAGAAGACGATCGGAAGGCTCGCCTCCGACCATGCGCAGAAGCTCGATGCCGCCAACCGCCAGATCGAGGGTTTGAAGACGACCGTCGTCTCGCTGCAAAAGATGGTGGACGATCTGCAGGCGGCGCAAAGGAAGACGGCGGAGGATTTGAAAAAGAAGGCGGATGCGCCGCCGGCCAGGGATGGCGCGGCTGCGGCGAAGGAGGGCGCGAAGTAGTTCTCGATATATTCCGTAAGCCGCGAAAAAGGCTCATCCGGTTCCAACGGAAAAGAGCGCAAGGACTGTCAAACGCGGCGCGCGCGAAGCCATCATGATAGGCGTGCTTCGAACGAAGGCTGGTCGTCCATGAATCCTGCCCAGAAGGCGCTCTGGTTTATCGAAAGTCACCTGGCCGGCGAATTGTCCCTCGACGAGATCGCGGACGTTGCCGGGATCTCGCGCTTTCACATGGTCCGGGCGTTCGCCGCCGCGACGGGGCTGTCGGTCATGCGCTATGTGCGTGCCCGCCGCCTCAGCGAAGCGGCGCGTGCCCTTGCCGCCGGCGCGCCCGATATCCTGACCCTGGCGCTGGATGCGGATTACGGCTCTCACGAAGCATTCACCCGCGCGTTTCGCGATCATTTCGGGGTCACGCCCGAAGCGGTCCGCAGCCGCGCGCGCATCAACCACGTCAAGCTTCAGGAGCCGATCCAGATGGACTCAACCCTTACGGATAATCTTCAGGCGCCGCGCTTTGAAACCGGCAAGCCATTTCTCGTCGCAGGCCTCGGCGAGCGCTATTCCTGCGAGAACGGCGCCGGCATTCCCGGCCAGTGGCAGCGCTTTCATCAATCCGTCGGACAAATTCCCGGCCGGATCGGGAAGGTGGCCTTTGGCGTCTGCTGCAACGGCGACGATGCCGGAAATTTCGACTACATCTCGGGCGTCGAGGTGTCCGACTTTTCCGATCTGCCGCGAGAGTTCTCCGGCGTCCGGATTCCCGAACAGCGCTACGCGGTTTTCACCCACAAGGACCACATCTCGACGATTCGCCGCACCGTCAACACGATCTGGAATCACTGGCTGCCGGCGTCTGGATTGAAAGCCGCCGACGCGCCCACCTTCGAGCGTTACGGCGAAAGCTTCGATCCGCTCACCGGCAATGGCGGGTTCGAGATCTGGATGCCGGTCAGGGAGTAGGCTTTTGTTTTGACGCGTTTTCTTTACGCGAACCGTAGCCACTTCGCTCGAAAACGCTCTTGAACGCTTGGCAGCCCTGCGCAGTCACAGGCCCCGTGATTGCTTGCAAGCGATGGCGACTTTGCCTTAACGTCGCGCAACGAAATTGTCGCGCGGGCGGGAATCAACATGAAGTCCGCCCGCGTCCAAGAAAATCTGATGAAAAGCTCGGGGGAAATTCATGTCCGATGTTCGCGTTCTCGCCACAGGTCTGGAATTTCCGGAAGGGCCGGTGGTGATGCCGGACGGATCGGTGGTGCTGGTCGAAATCCGCGGGCAGCGGCTGACGCGGGTGTGGCCGGACGGGCGCAAGGAAGTGGTCGCGTCCATTCCCGGCGGCCCCAATGGCGCGGCGATCGGCCCCGACGGCAAATGCTACATCTGCAACAATGGCGGCTTCGGCTGGATTCCCTCGCGCGGCACCATGATGCCGGGCGCACCGGCGCCTCATGAATATATCGGCGGCTCGATCCAGCGCGTCGATCTCGCAACCGGCAAGGTCGAAACCGTGTTCGACAAATGCGGCGAGCATCCGCTGAAAGGGCCGAACGATCTGGTGTTCGACCGGCGCGGCGGTCTCTGGTTCACCGATCTGGGCAAGCGCCGCGCCCGCGACATGGATGTCGGCGCGTTCTACTACATCAAGCCCGGATGTGCGGAGATCGTCGAAGGCTCCTTCGGCATGCTGCCGGCCAACGGCATCGGCCTGTCGCCCGACGAGAACACCGTCTACGTCGCGGAAACGCCGACGGCGCGGCTGTGGGCCTTCGATCTCGCCGCGCCCGGCGAGGTCAAGCCGCGCGAGGTGATCTATCGCGGTGAGCGCGGCAAGCCGATCGCGGGGCTCGGCGGTTACCAGATGTTCGATTCGCTCGCGGTGGAAGCCTGCGGCAATATCTGCGTCGCGACGCTGATCTCGGGCTGCATCACGGTGATCGCGCCCGACGGTTCGATCGTGGAGCAGGTGCCGACCGGCGACCGCGTCACCACCAACATCGCTTTTGGCGGGCCGGAGCTGAAGACGGCCTACATCACGCTGTCCGGCAGGGGCGAACTGGTCGCGATGGACTGGGCGCGGCCCGGCCTGCCGCTGAATTTCTTGAACAGGTGACGGCGAGGCTGGCTGTCACCCTCATGGTGAGGAGCGTCGCACTTGCGACGCGTCTCGAACCATGAGCTCATCCTTCGAGACGCGCTTCAAGGGAAGCGCTCCTCAGGATGAGGAGAAGGACGGGATGATGAGAAGGAGAACCAATGCCCTGGCTTGAACCGGCAACGCTGAGCGGTCCGCATGCGCGGCTTGAGCCATTGTCGCACAAACACATCGACGGGCTGACCGAGGCCGTGAAGGACGGCGAGTTGTGGAAGCTCTGGTACACTTTCGTGCCAAAGCCCGATGACATGCGCAAGGAGATCGACCGGAGGCTCGGCCTGCAGGCGGCGGGCGCGATGCTGCCGTTCACCGTGTTCGATGCGGGAGGCCGGATCGCGGGCATGTCGACCTACATGAACGTCGATGCCGCGAACCGGCGCGTCGAAATCGGCTCGACCTGGTATGCCCAGCGCGTGCAGCGCAGCGCACTCAACACCCAGTGCAAATTGCTGTTGCTGGCGCATGCGTTCGAAAAGCTCGATTGCATCGCGGTCGAATTCCGCACGCATTTCTTCAATCATCAGAGCCGGCGCGGCATCGAGCGGCTGGGCGCAAAACTCGACGGCATCCTGCGCAGCCACCAGATCGCGGCGAACGGCACGCTGCGTGATACCGTGGTCTACAGCATCATCGCTGCCGAATGGCCGACGGTGAAAGCGCATTTGAATTATCAATTGAACGAAAAGCCGCGGTCATAACACGCGTCAAAACGGAAGTAGCGTTTTCGAGCGAAGTGGGTACCGGTTCGCGTGAAGAAGACGCGTCAAAACAAGAAACGCCGAAAGCGAGACTATGGATACATTCGATTATGTGATCGTCGGCGCGGGCTCCGCGGGTTGCGTGCTTGCGAACCGGCTGAGCGAGGATGCTTCTGCCAGCATCTGCGTGCTCGAAGCCGGGCCTTCGGATTGGCATCCTTACATCCATCTGCCCGCGGGCTTCATCAAGACTTTCCATATGCGGAGCATCAACTGGGCCTACCAGCAGGAGCCCGGTCCCTGGACCGGCGGCCGCAGCATCTACGCGCCGCGCGGCAAGACGCTCGGCGGCTCATCCTCGATCAACGGTCACATCTACAATCGCGGCCAGCGTCAGGATTTCGACACCTGGGCCCAGCTCGGCAATCGCGGCTGGGGCTATCCGGATGTGCTGCCCTATTTCAAGCGCCTGGAGCGGCGAATCGGCGAGGGTGAGGACACCTATCGCGGGCGCGAGGGCAATCTCACCGTCACCACCATGGACTGGAAGGACCCGCTCTGCGAGGCATTCATGGCGGGCGCCATCAGCCTCGGCATTCCGCGCAACCCCGATTACAACGGCGCGATCCAGGAGGGCGTATCCTACGCCCAGCGCACCATCAAGAACGGCCTGCGCGTCAGCGCGGCGACCGCCTTTCTGCACCCCGCGCAGAAGCGGGGCAATGTCCATGTGCGGACCCGCGCGCATGCGACCGAGATCATCTTCGAGGGCAAGCGCGCGGTCGGCGTGCGCTACGTCAGGGGCGGCAGGGGCGGCACACCGCACGAGGTGCGCGCCAGGAAGGAAGTCATCCTTTCCGGCGGAAGCTACAATTCACCGCAGCTTCTGCAATTGTCCGGCGTCGGCTCGCCGGAGCTTTTGGGCTCGCTCGGCATCGCCGTGCGCCACGCGTTGCCCGGCGTCGGCGAAGGATTGCAGGACCATTACGCACCGCGTTCGGTCGCCCGCGTCAAGAACATCCGGACCATCAACGAACGCCGGCGCGGCCTCAGCCTGGTGGGCGAGGCGATCAAATGGGCCACGACGCGGCGCGGCCTGCTCTCGCTGTCGCCGACCATGGTCTATTGCTTCTGGCATTCCGGCGAGACCACCGAGAGCTCCGATCTGCAACTGACATTCACGCCCGCGAGCTACAAGGAGGGCGTGCAGGGCCAGCTCGAGGACGAGCCCGGCATGACGGTCGCGTCCTGGCAGCAGCGCCCCGAAAGCCGCGGCTATGTCCGCGCCCGTTCGGCCGATCCGTTCGAGCCGCCGATCATCCAGACCAATTATCTGGTCGCCGAACTCGATCGCCGCGTCGTCGTCGCCGGCATGAAGCTGGCGCGGCGGCTGCTCAAGTCCGATCCGCTGGCGCCCTATTACGCGTATGAGGATTTCCCCGGCCCCGGCGTGCAGACGGATGACGAACTCCTTGCCGCGGCCACCCAGCGCGGCACCACGACGTTCCATCCCGGCTGCACCTGCCGGATGGGCCCGGCCGACAGTTCATGGGCCGTGGTCGACGACCAGTTGCGCGTGCACGGGCTTGAAGGCTTGCGCGTCGTCGATGCCTCCATCATGCCGCGCATGATCTCGGCGAACCTCAACGCCTCCACCATGATGATCGCCGACAAGGCTTCCGATTTCATTCGTGGCAAGAGCGCGCCGGAGCCGATGGCCGGGTTGATCGCCGGCTAGTCTTGCTGCGTCACTAGATCAAACCCTCATGGTGAGGAGGCGCGCAAGCGCCGTCTCCGGACGATGCTTCGCATCGCCTTGGGAACCGTGAGGCTCCAACCCGCCCTACGGACCTTCGCTTCCGTCATGGCGGGGAGCCAACAATTGTGCTCCCGCGCCTGTCGCCTCAGCCTCAATAAAGCAGCCCGCGCTGCACGAAGTAGACGGCTGCACCTCCGAAATAGCCAAGCAGTGCGAGCCCGCTGATACGCTTAACGTACCAGAAGAAATGAATTTGTTCGAGACCCATCGCAGCCACTCCCGCCGCCGAGCCGATGATCAGGATTGAGCCGCCAGTTCCAGCGCAATAGGCGATGAATTCCCAGAGAAAGCTGTCAGTCGGATACTGCGCAAGATTGTACATAGCCATGGATGCGGCCACGAGTGGCACATTGTCGATGATGGCGCTCAAAAGGCCGAGCAACATGACGATCGCATCTTGACGGCCAACGTGCCGATCAAGCCATTGAGCCAGTGTCTCCAGGATGTGGGTATGCTCCAGGGTGGCCACCGCCATCAGAATGCCGAGAAAAAAAACGATCACAGCCATATCGATCTGCGTAAGGGCGTGAACCAAAGTCAGTGGCTTCTTTTCATCGGGCTCCTTGCCGCGGTGTAGCAATTCGCCAGCTGCCCAGAGAATGCCGAGTCCGAAAAGCATCCCCATAAACGGCGGCAAGTGCGTGACGGTTTTGAAAGCCGGTACCGCGACCAAAAGACCCAACCCCAGG
This sequence comes from uncultured Alphaproteobacteria bacterium, assembly GCA_963786045.1. Lineage (GTDB taxonomy): Bacteria > Pseudomonadota > Alphaproteobacteria > Rhizobiales > Xanthobacteraceae > Bradyrhizobium. The sequence goes on from CAWAXR010000013.1 coordinate 95,801, forward strand.
AAGAAGATCAGATTGCGCTCGAAGCGACTTGTCCGGCCGGTCGTGCTTTCACGATTGCTCGGCGGGGCAATGTCCTTCCCCATAAGAACGTAGCTTACGACGATGAGCGGAAGCAGCAGATTGACCAGCGAGGGCAGGAATAAGCTCTTGATGATGGATAGCGGCGTGACCTGACCGCCGATCCAGAGCATGGTGGTTGTGACATCGCCAATGGGTGACCAGGCGCCACCGGCATTCGCGGCGATTACAATCATGGCCGCAAAAAACAAGCGGTCGTTTTGGCTGCCTGACAGCTTCTTCATCAGGGAAATCATGACGATCGTCGTCGTCAAATTATCGAGCACGGCGCTCAGAAAGAAGGTGACGAAGCAAACGACCCACATGAGAAGTAGCGAGTGTAGCCCGGATGAGCGAAGCGATATCCGGGGTCTTCGCATTTGCAATGGTTCCCGGACGTCGCTGCGCTCATGCGGACAGCTCTTGACAGCTTGCGTTCCGTGCTCCGGCTTTGCCGCGCACCTGATTTGCCTGTCGTGCCAATCTGCCGCGGCCCAGTGACATTGATCTTACCCCCAAATCACCGGCATCTTTCCGCGCCGTCCCGCCTCACAGAGGGGCGTTTCGCGATCGTCACGAACGTTGAGCGCGGGATGCGGTGGACGCTTTGACGCTTCAAGACGAAAAGCGCGCAAGGCGGACGGCGAAGTCGTGTGGTCCTGACGCCCCGACGCTGGCGTCAAGTTCGCGAGAAGCAAGCTTCTCTGGGGCGATGGTGGCAAGAAAGCCCGGTCACCAGGGAGAGCGCGCTATAAGCCGTTAAAACCATTGCGCGGGGAATGCCGGGTGTTTCCGGTGTGACCGTGGTGACTAACGCGTGTGCTTTCTACCAATACACACGCGGCTGCGGGCGCATCGGGCGCCCGGCATTCCCTGCGCCCTCTCATCGAGAGGGCGGGACTTCAACGCAAAACTCGCGCGAAAGGCGCGGCGAGACCGTGAAGCCGTGTCTGCGCATGGAACGTAGCCGTATGAAAATCGAATCCGTAACACATCCCGGCCGTCAATCCGCGAAAGCGAATGATCTCGCGCGCCGTAGCGTCCCGGCTTTATCGCGAACGTCGGTGGAATACCGGGTACTCCGCTTGCGCGGGGTATGACGACTTGTCAGACGCGCATGCACGGCAAGATCGCACGAAGCGGTTTGTGAAGCACGCCACAGTCCGAAATTTGAATCCGTGCTTTCAATGTCCGTGTCGCGACCTGACTAGGTAGGCATTGCTGACCCTTCCATTGCTGGACGAGAAAGCTGGCTTATGAAAAAAATACTCGAATAATGAGAATGCGACGCCTCACCCGATGACTTGTCTCACGCGCTCGAGCGATCCGTTCGGGCGCCATTTCAGAGACCCCGTTTTCGAATTTTTGAATCCGGTGGGTTCATCCCCGAACCGTCGAAGCCCGAGTAAATTCTGGAATTGCCGGACTTCGACAAATTTTTCAGTCCGTCTTTCCTGGAGCGTCAAATGGCACAGCAAACACTTCATCCTCACTTCGCGGCCCAGAGCCGCACCGTATTATCCGGCAGCGAAAAGCGTCCCGTTGCGCTGGCGGTCGGGAAAAGGCCCGCAACCGCCGGCGAACAAGTAACGGTGTCGGTCATCGTCCGGCGCAAGAGCCCGCTGGCGCCGGCACATGTCGGTGGCAAGCAACGCCTTACCCACGCGCGATTCAACGCCGACCATGCGGCCGACCCCGCCGCGGTGGCGCTTGTCAAACGTTTTGCCGGGGAGTTTGGCCTCAAGGTTGAGGCCGGCACGCCGGCGCCCGGACGGCGGACCGTCAAGCTCACCGGTACCGTTGCAAAAATGCAGCGGGCGTTCGGCGTCTCGTTGTCGCACAGCACGATCGAGGGCGTGTCCTACCGCGTTCGCGACGGCAGCATCAATCTTCCCTCGGAACTTCAGGGCTATGTCGTCGCCGTCCTCGGACTCGACAATCGTCCGCAGGCCAGGCCCCACTTCCGTGTTCTTGGCGAGCAGGGCGTGGCCGCGGCCGAAGCCGCGCAGGCTGGAGGCTTTGCGCGTCCTCACGCCGGGAACGGTTCCTCTTTCACGCCGGTTCAGGTCGGACGGCTCTACCAGTTCCCGCAAGGTGTGTCCGCAGCCGGCCAAACCATCGGCATCATCGAGCTCGGCGGTGGTTTTCGCCAGGCCGATATCGCCGCCTATTTCAAATCGCTGGGGCAGAAGCCGCCCAAGGTGATCGCCGTGCCGGTTGGCGCCGGCAAGAACAAACCGGATAATCCAAACGGGGCGGACGGCGAGGTCATGCTGGACATCGAGGTTGCCGGCGCCGTCGCTCCGGGGGCGCGCATCGTCGTTTACTTCGCGCCCAACACCGACGCGGGCTTCGTCGACGCGATCGCCCATGCCATCCACGATACCAAACACAAGCCCAGCGTCATCTCGATCTCCTGGGGAGCGGCGGAAATCCAGTGGACCACGCAGGCCATGATGGCGCTTGACGCCGCCTGCCAGTCCGCGGCGGCGCTCGGCGTCACCATCACGGCGGCGGCGGGCGACAACGGCTCGTCCGACGGCGTCAATGACGGGAAGAATCATGTCGATTTTCCAGCCTCGAGCCCGCACGTCCTGGCCTGCGGCGGGACCAATCTGCATGGCAACGGCTCGAGCATCTCGGCCGAGGTTGTTTGGGATGGCCAGTCGCAGGGCGGCGGCGCCACCGGCGGCGGCGTCAGCGATGTATTCCCGTTGCCGAGCTGGCAAGCCGGCGCGAAGGTTCCGCAACCTGGCGTTCCGGCGGGAGGACGAGGCGTTCCCGATGTCGCCGGCGATGCCGATCCCGCGACCGGCTATGTCATCCGGGTCGACGGCAGGACCATGGTGATCGGAGGCACAAGCGCGGTTGCGCCCTTGTGGGCCGGGCTCATCGCGGTCGCCAACCAGCACAATGGCAAGCGCGCCGGATTCATTCAGCCCGCGCTCTATGCCGCCAGGAACAAGAATGCCTTCCGCGATACGACCTTGGGAGGCAATGGCGACTTCAAGGCGGGTCCCGGCTGGGACGCCTGCACGGGCCTTGGTTCGCCGATCGCCCCGCTCGTCATCAGCGCCATCAAGCCCGGCTCGTCCGGCACGCCGCACAGGATTGCCGCAAGCAAGAAGAAGGCCTCGGTGCGAAAAAGCACGTAGGCGGCGGTCGTTACAGAGGTAAGTGCGACAATGACGCTACGTTCGGTTGGCTTCACCTCTCCCTTTCAAGGGGAGGTGAAGGCCTCAGTCGAACAGGCTCGACACCGACTCTTCCGACGCGGTGCGGCTGATCGCTTCGGCGATCAGCGACGCGATCGGCAGCGTGCGGATGTTCGGCGCCTTGCTGACGGCTTCCGTCGGCTGGATCGAGTTGGTGATGACCAGCTCCTTCAGCCGCGACGAGGCGATGCGCGTCACCGCGCCGCCGGACAGCACGCCATGGGTGATATAGGCGTAGACTTCCTTGGCGCCGTTGGCGAGCAGCGCATCGGCGGCGTTCACCAGCGTGCCGCCGGAGTCGACGATGTCGTCGACCAGGATGCAGGTATATCCGGCGACGTCGCCGATCACGTTCATGACCTCGGATTCGCCGGCGCGCTCGCGGCGCTTGTCGATGATGGAGAGCGGCGTGTTGATGCGCTTGGCCAGCCCGCGCGCCCGCACCACGCCGCCGACGTCGGGCGACACCACCATCACATTGGCGAGGTCGAAGTTATCGCGGATATCGCGCACCATCACCGGCGAGGCATAGAGATTGTCGGTGGGGATGTCGAAGAAGCCCTGGATTTGCCCGGCATGCAGGTCGAGCGTCATGACGCGATCGGCGCCGGCATGGGTGATCAGGTTCGCGACCAGCTTGGCCGAAATCGGCGTGCGCGAACCGGACTTTCGATCCTGCCGGGCATAGCCGAAATAGGGGACCACCGCGGTGATGCGGCGCGCCGAAGCCCGGCGCAGCGCGTCGGTGATGATCAGGAGTTCCATCAGATGGTCGTTGGCCGGAAACGACGTCGACTGCAGGATGTAGACGTCCGAGCCGCGGACGTTTTCCTGGATTTCGACGAAGATCTCCATGTCGGCGAAGCGCCGGACCACCGCCTTGGTGAGGTCCAGATCGAGGCCCTTGGCGATTTCCCGCGCCAGCGCAGGATTGGAATTGCCGGCAACGAGCTTGATGGAGCCGTTCTTGGCCGACATCGAGGCTTCTCCCCGCGCCTTGCTGGAGACAATGTTCAGCATATAGCAATCCCACGGAATAAGCGCGTTTCGGTGAGCGAGGTGATATCAAGGCGGTGGCCCGGATGGCAACCCGTTGGCCCGGTTTTCCCGGGCAAAAATGGCGCCTTCTCAGGCGATTTGGCTAATGGCCGGTGTAGCTGAGCGAGCTGACGCTGAATGCTCCGGGAGCCGACGATGGCTGATCGGCGCTCGCCACCGCGGGCCCGCGCAGGCCTGGCACGGGGGCAGGCTGAGGCGTATCAGCCGGGGCCGTTCCATTGATCATGCCGCTGAGACCGCTCAATCCGGCCTGCGCGATTTTGCGCAGCACGAGATCGTCGGCGGCGGCCCAGGGGTCGCGCCCGGCCTTGCCGGCCGGTTCCTCGCCGGAAAGGCGCAGCGCACGCTGCTGGTTCTGGTCATAGACGTCCCAGACCCACGCGATCACGGTGCGACCGCGGTTGACCTCGGCGGCGAGGTAGCCCCGCACCCGGTAGGAGGCGGTGGCTTCGCGGGAGACGATGGAAAGGCTGCGGAGTTTGGATTCGCTATCCAGCACGCCGACCATCCGGTCGAATACCGGCGGCGGCGGGCCGTCGATCGATTCGAAGGCGACGGTGGGGCCGTTTCCGGCGCTGGCCATGGCAAAAGAGCCGCTGACGGCGCCGCCACCGGCGCAGCCGCCGAGCCCGCAGGCCATTGCCAGAAGAACAGCGGCCATCGCGGCGCGCGGCGCCGTCCGGCAGATCCGGGATAAAGCTGCTGACGCGTCCCTCATCACGCCAAGAGCGATATCGTTAAAATGCGTTAAGGTCTAGGGCAGGGTCCGGGCGGCGCCACGGTCTCGCCCGCCTCGGGGGTCGGGGAAGGGGCTAGCCGCCCTCCAGCACAATCGCGTGGACGTGCCGGCCGTAATCCGGTTCCTTTCGATGCACCGAGCGGCGGTAGCTGAAGAAGCGCTCATCGGAATACGTATCGACGCCGATGTCGTCGATCATCAATACCCCCGCATTCTCAAGCCGCCTGCGGATGAAACCCGCGAGATCGAACATCGCGTGGCCCGCGCGCGCGGCGGGAATGAAGAACAGGGCGTTCTCCGCGTCGGCGTCCACAAACCTCTCGACGAATTCGTTTCCCACTTCGTAAGAGGGCTGGCGGATCAGAGGGCCGATCGCGGCGACGATGTCAGCGCGTTCGGCGCCGAGCTTTTCCATGGCCTCGACGGTGGATTCCACAATGCCCGTCAGCGCTCCCTTCCAGCCGGCATGCGCCGCACCGATCACGCGCGCGTTGGGGTCGACAAACAGGATCGGTCCGCAGTCGGCCGCGGTGACGCCGATGGCGAGGCCTTCGCTGCGGGTGACGATGGCGTCGGCGCGCGGGCGCGAGGAGGTCGCCCACGGCGCTGACGTCACAACGACGTCGGGTGAATGAACCTGGAACAGGGTGAGAAAATGATCGGCAGTCACGCCCATCTGTTCCGCCATCCGGCGACGATTTTCCGCGACACTGGCGGGGTCGTCGCTCGAGCCGATGCCGCCATTGAGGCCGGCATAAATGCCGCCGGAGACGCCGCCATCGCGGCTGAAGAAAGCGTGACGCAGGCCGGGAACGGCCGAGAGCAGCGGCGATCCCAGCTTCATGACGTTTCGGCCTCGGCGTCGCGCGTCTTGTCGGCAAACCCCGCCAGCGAAGAAAGATTTGGCTCGGAAACCGCCAGCACCTTGAACATCGATCCCATGCCGCCGCGGCCGCCGCCGACCAGCCGTTTCAGCGCGCCTGCAATGTCTTCTGAAACCTCGGGCGTGGCCTTTGCCATCAGGGTCACCGCGCGGGTTTCGATGCCAAGCCGCCTGAGAAAATCCCCCTGCGACACCGGGCCGTGGATCCGCGCGCCGAGATCCTCGGCGGCGCGTGCCAGGGCCTGAAAATCGACATGTGCCGTCAGGTCGGCCTGCCCTGGATTTTTCAGCGGATCGGTGAAGCTGTGACGAGCGATGGCCTGAAACGTATCACCGGCGTCGCTGCGCAAGTGGCCGTAGTCGATAATGAGCGCCGCGCCGTCCTGATCGCGCACCCTGCTTGCGATTTTCATGATCTCGGTGTCCGGCCGCCATTCGAACACCGCGCCGACCGGAGCGGCGCGCACCAGCGGCGGCAGCAGGGTGTCGAAACGCGGGGTCGGTTCGGAGGCGGCGCCGAATACCAGTTGGCCGTCGCTGTCGATCTCGACGGTGCGCTCGTGCCAGCCCGTCTCGCGCTTCACCATTTGATGGATGGGCAGCACGTCGAAATATTCGTTGGCGAAGATGACGGAGGGGCCGTCCGGCACGTCGTCGATCGTGTCGAGCCAGGAAATGTCGCGTGAGCCCGACAGCGTGGCTCTCTGCTTTTCCCGCAGCACAGGATTGATCTCGACGAGATGGACGCTGAGCGCCTGATAGAGCGGCGGCAGCACGCGCAGCGCACGCAACGCATCCGCCATCATGGTGCCGCGGCCGGGTCCGAGTTCGATCAGCCGCAGCAGAGGCGGGGAACCGATCGCCCTCCATACCGACGCCGCCCACAGCCCCAGCAGTTCGCCGAACATCTGGCTTACCTCGGGCGCGGTGGTGAAATCGCCCTCGCGCCCCAGCGGATCGCGGGAAAGGTAATAGCCGTGCCTGGGATGCATCAGGCACAGTTCCATATAACGCCAAACCGGCATCGGGCCTGACGACTTGATCAGCTTCTTGATCTCGGACTGCAGCGGCGAATACTCGGTCACGACGTTCCTTGAAGGGGTGGCGCTACCTGCTTCACGGTCTTGCGGCGCCATGCCACCACAATGATAACAGCTCCTGCAATGATCATCGGCACCGAAAGCAGCATGCCCATGGTCAGCCCGCCCCACAAAAATCCAAGCTGCGGATCGGGCTCCCTGAAAAACTCGCCAACAATACGCGCAACGCCATAAATCGCGATGAAGCTGCCGAGAACCATGCCTGGGCGCTTCAAGGCACCCATCCGAATCATCACCGCCAGTATCGTGAACAGCACGATACCCTCAAGCGTCGCCTCATAAAGCTGGCTCGGATGTCGCGGCAGCGGCCCGCCATTGGGGAACACCATTGCCCAGGGCACGCTTGAGTCCGCCGGCCGGCCCCATAACTCGCTGTTGATGAAATTGGCCAGCCGGCCGAGAAACAATCCGATCGGGCCAACCGCGGTGGTGATGTCGCCAAGCGACAGGATGGGAAGGTTGTTTCTGAGGCAGAACAAGATCACAGCGGCGACGCATCCGAGAAATCCACCGTGAAACGACATGCCGCCCTTCCACAATTCTAAAATTTCCGCTGGATGCTGGACGAAGAAGGAAAGGTTGTAGAACAGCACGTAGCCGGTGCGGCCGCCGACAATGATTCCGAGCGTTACCCACAGGATGAAATCGTCCATTTGCACAAGCGTGATCGGCGCCGGCCCGCCCCAAAGCCTCTCGTTCTTGAGCAAGGCGCGGGCGTAGAGCCAGCCGAGTACGATGCCGCCGATATAGGCCAGCGCATACCAGCGGATCGCGATCGGCCCGATCGCGATGGCGACCGGATCGAACACAGGAAAGGCGATGATGAGGAAGGGCATCGTGCCTTCCTATGACCAGAGATTGCGGCTGTACAGCGAAAGCAGCCGGGTAATGAAGGTGGTGGCGCGACCGTCTTTGGTCGGAATTTCGATCTGCTGGTCGATCATGCGGCGCTTCGCTTTTCGATTTGTGGTGTCCTGGCCCGGCTTGCGATACGATTACAAGGAAACCGGAGCGTGACAAGGCGACCTGCCCATTGGGGAACAAGGATGGTCTTGAACAGCGTCGCCCGGATCGCCATTGTCTTGTTCTGCCGACCCTGTGCAGCCGACCGGAGACTTGAGGGATGACCCAGACCAGCAATCGGTTTTTCGACGAGATCGGGCGTCTGATGAACGATGCGGCTGGCGCCGCCCAAGGCGTCAAGCGCGAGGTCGACACCATGGTTCGCAATCAGGCCGAAAAAATCCTGCGCGACCTCGATATCGTCAAGCGCGAGGAGTTCGAGGCCGTGAAGGACATGGCGCGGCTGGCGCGCGAGGAAAACGAGGCGCTGAAGGCGCGCATCGGGGTGCTGGAAGCTGTGCTGGAAGCCAAGCTCGGTGTCTCTCATTCGCCGCCGGATGTCGGCAGCCTGAAGACGGACGGCTGATCGCCTCTGCCGGATGGTAAAAGCCAAGCGCGATCTGCCGGTTATTGCTTTCAAGTCGCAGCTGGCATGGGATGCATGGCTGGCGTCGCAGCCCGCTCGCTCGAAAGGCCTCTGGCTGAAACTGGCGAAGAAGTCATCGGGGATAGCCAGCGTTTCAAAGCAGGAAGCCGTTGATACGGCGCTTTGTCATGGCTGGATCGATGGCCAACTCGACAGTTTCGACGACCGCTATTGGCTGATCCGCTTCACGCCGCGTCAGTCCACCAGCAAATGGTCTGAAAAAAACCGCGCACGGGCGCTTCAACTTGTGGAGTTGAAGCGGATGCGGGCTGCGGGATTGAGCGAGATCGAACGCGCCAAAAAGGACGGTCGCTGGAACGCCGCCTATGCGCCCCAAAGCACGGCGCAGGTGCCTGATGATCTCTGTGCCGCGCTGGCAAAAAACAAGGAGGCAAAAAGCTTCTTCGAAACCCTTGATCGCACCAATCGCTACGCAATCCTTCACCGGATCCACGATGCCAAAAAGCCCGAAACCAGGATCGCTCGCATCGAGAAATATGTCACGATGCTGGCCGAGGGACAAACCATCCATCCGCAGAAACCCAAGCCCTTGAAAAAAGCCTAGCCGACGGACTTGAGGGGCATTCGGAGCTTTCCGGCCGGGGAGGCAGGGCCCAGAAAAATCCCCGCATTTCCTTGTCATTTCCGGCCTTTGGGGCTAGAACGCCGCCACGTCCGCAGCCCCCGCACCCCTGGAGGCTTGCTGCGAGTACCCAACGGGCCGCGATGCGGCCTTTAACTTTTAGAAAACAAGGACTTAGGCAAATGGCGACCGTCAAGGAATTGAAGGCGACCGCACGTCCGAAGAGCGGCAAGGGGGCCGCCCGGGCAGAGCGTCGCGCCGGGAGAGTGCCCGGAGTGATCTATGGCAACAACCAGCCCCCCGTGACCATTTCGGTCGATGATGCCGAACTGCGCCAGCGCATTCTGGCCGGCCGGTTTCTCACCACGATCTACGACATCGATCTGGAAGGCAAGAAGCACCGCGTGATTCCGCGCGACTTCCATCTCGATCCGGTGCGCGATTTTCCGATCCATGTCGATTTCATGCGGCTCGGCGAAGGCGCGACCATCCGCGTCAGCGTTCCCCTGCACATCCAGAACGCGGAATCCGCACCCGGCGTGAAGCGCGGCGGTACCGTCAACATCGTCACCCACACCATCGACCTGGAGTGCTCGGTCGATAACATTCCGCAATATGTCGAGGCGGATGTCGGCGGTTTGGAAATCAGCCACTCGCTGCATCTTTCCGATATCAAATTGCCCGCTGGCGTGAAGTCGCTGTCGCGCGAAGATGTGACGCTGGTGACCATCGTGCCGCCGTCCGGTTACGCCGAAGAAATGAAAGCCGCTGCAGCCGCCGGTCCGGCTGCCGGTGCCGCGGCTGCGCCTGGTGCGGCTCCGGCCGCCGGTGCTGCGGCTGCGCCTGCGGCGGGGGCTGCTCCCGCAGCGGGTGCGAAGGCGCCCGCGGCCGGCGCCAAGGCGCCTGCCGGCGGCGACAAGAAGAAGTAACCGGGCGCGGGATGCCGCGTCATGTTGCTCTTTGTTGGTCTCGGCAATCCAGGCGCGAAGTACGCGCATAACCGACACAACATCGGCTTCATGGCCGTTGAAGAAATCGCGCGGCGTCATGGTTTCGCACCGTGGCGCCGCCGCTTTCAGGGCGAGACTTCGGAAGGTGCGCTTGACCACGAGAAGGTCGTCCTGCTTCGGCCGACGACTTTCATGAACGAGTCCGGGCGCGCGGTTCAGGAAGCTGCGAATTTTTTCAAGCTCGGGGCGGGCGAGATCATCGTGTTTCAGGATGAACTCGAACTGCCTCCCGCCAAGGTGCGCGTCAAGGTCGGTGGCGGCATCGCCGGCCACAACGGGCTGCGTTCGGTGTCCGCGCATATCGGCAATGATTATCGCCGCGTGCGGCTGGGGATTGGTCACCCCGGCGTCAAGGAACTGGTGCATGGCCACGTGCTGTCAGATTTCGCCAAGAGCGACGCGCCGTGGGTCGAGGCGCTGTGTGCGGCGATCGCCGACAATGCCGGTCTGCTCGCGAGCGGCAAGGATTCGACGTTCCAGAACAAGGTGCATCTTGCGATGCAGGCCAAGGGATTTTTCGACAAGGACAGCGGTGGCGCCGCATAACGCGCTGGCGGTCACGATACGGACTATTCAGGACACATCATGGGATTCAAATGCGGTATCGTCGGGTTGCCCAATGTCGGCAAGTCGACGCTGTTCAATGCGCTGACCGAGACTGCGGCGGCGCAGGCGGCGAATTATCCGTTCTGCACCATCGAGCCGAATGTCGGCGAGGTAGCGGTACCGGACCCCCGGCTCGACAAGTTGGCGGCGACTGCCAAATCCGCGCAAATCATTCCGACACGGCTGACCTTCGTCGATATCGCGGGCCTCGTGCGTGGCGCCTCGAAGGGCGAGGGCCTCGGCAACCAGTTTCTCGCCACCATCCGCGAGGTTGATGCGGTCGCCCATGTGGTGCGCTGCTTCGAGGATTCCGATATCACCCATGTCGAAGGCAAGATTGCGCCGTTGGCCGACATCGAGACCATCGAGACCGAGCTGATGCTTGCCGACCTCGATAGCCTGGAAAAGCGCGTCGATAACCTGACCAAAAAGGCAAAAGGCAACGACAAGGAGGCCAAGGAACAGCTCGACCTCGTCGACCGTGCGCTGGTCCTGTTGCGCGAGGGCAAGCCGGCGCGGTTCCTCGAGCGCAAGCCGGAGGAAGAGCGCGCCTTCGGCATGCTCGGCCTGTTGACGTCCAAGCCGGTGTTGTACGTCTGCAATGTCGAGGAAGCCTCCGCCGCCAGGGGTAACAAGTTTTCAGAAGCCGTCGCCGAACGCGCCAAAAAGGAAGGCGCGGTTGCGGTGACCATCTCCGCCAAGATCGAATCGGAAATCGCAACGCTGTCGCGCGAGGAGCGCGCCGAATTTCTTGAAACGCTCGGGCTGGAGGAAGCCGGCCTCGACCGTCTGATCCGCGCCGGCTATCAGCTGTTGGACCTCATCACCTATTTCACCGTCGGCCCGAAGGAAGCCCGCGCCTGGACTATCCACCGCGGCACCAAGGCGCCCGCTGCCGCAGGCGTGATCCACACCGATTTCGAGAAGGGTTTCATCCGCGCCGAAACCATTGCCTACGCCGATTACATCGCGCTCGGCGGCGAAGCCGGCGCCCGCGATGCCGGAAAGTTGCGGCTGGAGGGCAAGGAGTACGTCGTCGCCGACGGCGACGTCATGCATTTCAGGTTCAATAATTGATTCCAGAGCCTTTTTCCGTTTCGATTGAATCGAAACGTGGTTCTAGATTCTTGATTTGACGCGTTTTCTTTGACGCGAACCGGTCGCTACTTCGCTTGAAAACGCTCTAATGTCCTGCTCCCTGGTCGCGGATCGCGCCGAGATGCTCGTTGATGCGAAACACGATCAGGATGAATTCCGCCGCGATCCGAGAAAAGATGATCCCGACGACGACGCTGGCGATCGAGGACAATAGCTGGATGAATCCGCCGAACGGGCTGATCGCCATCGCCGCAAGGCCGGAAAAGATGCCGGCGATGCCGAACAGTCCGATTAACGCGATGACCAGCCAGTAAAATGTCTTGATGATGGTGGGCGTGATGAAACGGTCCCACTGAAACAGATCCTGAAAATTGAACATGGGTGGTTCTCCCGGCAAGTCGAATTTGATTCGCGTCCAACCTGTGCCTTGTCTGCAAAGGGCTAGCTCCGAATGTCGGTTCGGGCAAGTCGGGGACGAGCCATGCGCATGGGCGGGTTGAGATTGCCGCAAAGTGCGGCCACAATCGGGCTTCTTTCCATTATGTCCCCCGTCATGACAACGCTTGCCTTCGAAGACTTCAAGCCCGGCCATTTGGGCAAATTCGGACCGCGCCGCGTTACGCGCGACGAAATTCTCGTCTTTGCGGCCGAGTTCGATCCGCAGCCCATGCATCTCGACGAAGAGGCGGCGGCGCGGTCGATGTTGAAGGGACTTTCCGGTTCGGGCTGGCACCTTTGCGCGATCATCATGCGGATGATGTTTGACGGCTTCATCGGTCGCACGGCATCGCTGGGCTCGCCGGGGGTCAACGAACTGCGCTGGCTCGCGCCGCTTCGGCCCGGCGACGATCTCACGCTCGATGTCGAGGTGACGGAAGCAAGGATTTCCCGCAGCCGTCCCACCACCGGCATCGTGACGTTGAAGGCGGTGGTGAGCAACGCGGCCGGACAGGCGTTGTGCGAAATGGTCTCGCCGATCATCGTGCGGCGACGCGATGGTGCCGCCGTGGGGGAGGCGGTCTGATGCGTTTCTTCGAGGATATCGAAATCGGGCAACGGCGCGAACTCGGCTCGTTCACCTTTACCGCTGACGGGATCAAGAAATTCGCGGCCCAGTTCGATCCACAGCCCTTTCATCTCGACGAGGAGGAAGGGCGCAAATCGCTGTTCGGCGGCCTCGCCGCGTCGGGCTGGCATGTCGGATCGGTCTGCATGAAACTCCTGGTGGCCGATGGCCAGCGCCGAGGCCGAGGGAGGCCGCGGCGCGCGGCGAGAAAATTGCGATCTGGGGGCCGTCACCGGGATTTCGCGAGTTGCGCTGGATCAAGCCGGTGCTGGCGGGCGATACCATCCATTTCGCGAGCGAGGTTGAATCGCGGCGCTCCTCTTCAAGCCGCCCCGAATGGGGCATCCTGGAGGCCCGCAATACCGGCACCAACCAGCGGGGCGAGCTGGTCTTCTCGGTTCTGGCGACGGCCTTTGTGCCGCGGCGGGACAGCAACGCCTGAACGGGCGGACGAAACGATTCATCGCTAACTGATTTTGAACCAGTGCCTGCCAAACAGCCTGTAAGGACAGCATTGAGGGGACGATCATGGCAGACCGCCGCGGTTTGAAATTCCTGGGCTTTATCTTCGCGACCGTGACGCTCACGGTCATGCTCGCCACCGGAATGGTGGTGAAGGGTTACGCCGATGGCGCCTATTCGCTCGAGGGCGACCCGGCCGCGGTCCAGTCATTCGGGCTTCGCTAACCATAGCCGCGAAATCCCGGGTATTTTCGGCCGGCCTCCGCGACACGGATCATGATACAAAACCGCCGCGCTCCGTTCAGGAGAGCGGCGGTAAAGTCTCGGGAGTGATAGCAGGATCAGCTGTTGCGGAGTCCGTCAGCGGCTCGCTTCCACTGCGCGACATTGTCGGCGATCATCCGGGTCGATTTCATCGCGGCCTGGCTGAGCTGGGCATAGCCGGAAATTTCGCGCTGTACCCGCTGACCTTCGGCATGCAGCAGGTCGCGCAGGCTTTCCAGCTCGGAGATCAGGTTCTCGATTTCCGCCAGCGAGGTCCCGGCGACGCGCTGAATCAGCGAGTTGACGTTGTTGACGGCGGCCTCGGTGCTCGGCTCGACCGGGGCGTCGCTGGCCGTACCCGGCGCCGGGCGGCGCAGATAAGCGATGTCGTTGCGGACGAAATCGCGGATGCCGGCCTCGACCTCGGAAACCGCGGCGAGGTTGGTATCCGCTTCAGTTGATTCAATTTTTTCCGAACGAATGACATTCATCGGCTGTTTTCCCTGTTTCGGGTGTGTGGCGGGCGTGGTTGTCCGCCGCACGACGGAAGTAAAGAAGGGCCATCAGGGCTTCCGATTTTGACCACATCGCGGCCATTGTGCGGCAATGCCCGACCTTTTTGCGCAATTTGTCGCACAATGGCCGCGATGATGTTTGGGTCACCAGCTCTGTTTGAATCCGGCGGAGATACTCTTGCTGGAGGTGCCGAACGGCGTCTCGCTGATCGAGCCGGATATGCTGACGCCGCCGAATAATTTCTGTTCGGCGCCGATGCTGCGCAGCCATTTGTCGTCGGCGGAGGAGAGGGTCTGGCCGGCGCTGAAGCTCGTGCCGGTCTCCGCGATGCTCAGCTTCGCCGATTGTCCGGTTTCGTAATTCCGCGTCGTGCGCCCGGTCAGCCCGGGCACCGGAACCGTACCCTGCTGGATCACATTGTAGCCGTTTTGCAGGGTGAGCGAATATTGCTCGCTGAGGGACAGCGACTTGCTCAACGAGGTGCCAAGCCTGCTCTGATCCTGCGAGGGATCGAGGCGGGCTTCGATCGCCGTCTTGTCCCAGATCGTGGCGACGCCGGGGGCCGTGATCGCCGCCCATGCCGTTCCGGAGGATTGCGGCTCGCTTCCGCCATTGGCGATCTTTTCCGACAGCAGCTCGGACATCGTCGAAGGCGGCCGGGTCACGGTCATGTCGGCGCCGATCCGGGTATCCCAGAACGGCGATATCGGTTGCTTCACCGACACCGCCGACCCGTTCGCCTTGTCCTGCGACGACCAACTCGTGTCGGAGGCCGCTGCCTTGCGCGGAGCAACGGGTGCCTTCGCGGGGCTCGTCGCCAGGGTGGAAGCGTCGACGTTGAGCTGGCTCCAGTCGATCTCCGGATCCTTGATGTCGGCATCGCTGATATCGGTATCCCTGGCATCGTCAAGGTCGGCGGCGGCCTCCGTTGCCATCGCCGGGGCATCCTCCTTGTCGGTCGGTGGCGCGGCTTGCGCGTTCGCCGGCCCGGATGCCAAGCCGATGCCGGCCGCCAGCAACAGCAGCCCCGCCAAACCGTATCCAGTTCTGGAAATCATAACCCCGTCCGCCAGCCCGATTGCCCGACGATGGACGCACATCGCCGCGAAATTGTGGCGGGGCTGCCGCAGGAGGCCGCGAGGTCCAACGCGGCGGCTTTGAAATGTCATTCCGGGGCGCGAGTGAAACGAGCGAACCCGGAATTCGAGATTCCGGGTTCGCGTCTTCGACGCGCCCCGGCGACAAGCGCTTCGCGCTTGCGTGGGGAATGACGCCCGGCGGCTAGATCTTGTCGGGGCTGGTTTCGGTCAGAACCGCGGCGATGTCGCGTTCAAGCACTTGCTGAACCAGATCGAAGGTGTCGATGATCTCGCGAATCCTGGCGATTTTCCCGTCGCGAAGGGTAAAGAAAGCGGCCATGTCGAATTGCACGATCCGGTCGTTGCTGCTCTTGCGGAAGAACACCCGGATATTGGCCGCGACCTTGTCGCCTTCGGCGACCATGATCGGCACCTCATAGCGCATGCCGGAATAGCGGGCGTGCACGGTTTGCCACATCTTCCCGACCTCGGCCTTGCCGCGGTGGTGGCCCAGATGCGGCAGGATATCGATCGGCGCGTTGGAGAAAAAATCGATGTCGTCGCTGCAGCGGGACAGCGCCGCCTCGATGTCGCCGGAGTAGAGCACATCGAGAAAATTCAGCACACGCTGCCGGAGACTATCCTCGGCCATGTCCTTCTCCACCGCTGGACCCGATTCACCTGTGAATCGCTGTTCATTGTGAACCGAATTGCGCCGGGATCAATCGGCAAAAGGGTTTCAGGTCCCGTTACGCGATTGGTCATCACAACAACCGGGACGGTTCACAATCATGAGGTGTATTTTCGGCGGCGTTTCGCGCAAATGTCGGCAACGCGCCGACATGATCGCGGGCATCGCTGCTGTGTACGGCCGCTGTTGCAGATCGAGCCGCGGCGCCGCGCAACGTGCGTATTCGCGGCTTGACGAGTCCCGGCTCGCGCGAAGCCTGTCATCGGGCGGCGCTTTGCGCCGACCCGGTGACTTGGCCGGGACGACGGAGATGGTTGATTCAAATTTCAAACAGCAGAAGTCGCAACTCCGCATTCTCGCGGCGCGGATCGCGCCCGAGTTGTGCATTTGACCTTCGCCTCGAAAACGAGGGCGCAGGGAAAGCCGGGTGCCGGTGGCACCCGCGGCCGCGTGTGGTGTGTAGAAAGCACACGCGTTAGTCACCACAGGTTCACCGGAGCAATCCGGCCTTCCCTGCGCAATGGTTTTAACGGTTTCCTTCGTACTCTCCTTGGTGACCGGGCTTTCTTGTCACCATCGCCGGCGAAAACTTGTTTTCGCCAACTTGACACCAGCGTCGGGGTGTCAGGACCACACGACTTCGCCGTCCGCACGCCGCGCGCTCGTCAGTCGCGCGCCCTGCGTCCACCGCATCCCGTTCCAACGTTCGTGACGATCGCGAAACGCCCCTCGAGCGGGACGGGATGGCGGAGAAGATGCTTCTGATTTGGGACAGCGCGCAATCGCGCCGACCTGCGGCACGTTGGCACGACGGGCAAATCAGGTTGCGTGCCGGAAAACGTGTCAAGGGTTGGTTGTCATTCCGGGATGGTCCGAAGGACCAGACCCGGAATCTCGCGCCGCAATCTCTGGATTCCGGGTTCGATGCTGCGCATCGCCCCGGAATGACGACTACGTTGCGTCAATCGAAGCCAGAAATTCCTCGGCCTTCTCTCGCGAAGAAAAGCGGCCGAGCTCACGGTAGTCAGGATCGTGTTCGGCTGTGTCGGGTGAGCGGATGGCGACAAACTCGTCGCCATCTCGCTCGATGAATTCGGTCACGTCTTCGCTATGGCAGGGCGACATGTGCCGCGCGCCGCAGTGCGGGCAGTCGTCGTCGCACATGCACGACCATTCATCGGTCCATGTCCGCTTGCAGCGGGCGCATCGGTAGATGTTGAGGAACCAGGCCATGCAAAATCCCCCTACAAGTATGATCCAAATGGAGCGAGTAGAATAATATATCCGGTATCGTCATTGCGAGCGCAGCGAAGCAATCCATTGGCGGAATACAGCGGTGCATAGATTGCTTCGTCGCTTCGCTCCTCGCAATGACGGAAGCTCCTGTGGAGTCTAGGCTCGCAAGCGATAATTACCACGAGACACGAATTCGATGAATCCACGATCCCGCAAATACTGAAGCTGCTGACGTATCTTTGGTCTGACGTTCTGGTTGCCGGGATAAAGATCGCCGAGATGCCGTTCGAACGCGTAGACTTCGTCAAGGGTGAAGTCGCGCTTCCCCAGCGATTCCACACATTTCATGACATCAAGCAGCCATCCGCGTGTATCGGGCGATTCATTCCTGAGGAAGAGCGTTCTCTGCCATTCGGCAAGGACAGCTTCCTTCGGCCGAACTATTCCGCCCTGCACGATATGAATCTTGCCGGACTCGGGAACGCGGTCGAGCAGGATTTTCGAGCCGATCCATCCGGCGCGGCGTGCGGTCGCCGCCAGCGGCTTGCGCTCCTCGATGATCTCGCGGACGAAGAAATGCTTTGGCACGATAAACAGGTTCACGACCGCAAGCGACTTGAGGTCGTAGTTCATAAGCAGAAGGTTCGGATTGTTGCTGGCGGCCAGCCGTTCGCACTTGGTCTTGAATTCTCCGTCGAGGACCTTCGCGCCAAATTTGCCTTTCTGGCTCTTCAGCTCGAACTCTTCGCTGCAGGACGTACAGAAGAAATCGGCGAGCGGGCTGTTGTTGGGAAAGGCAGCAATCTTGGCATTGCCGCAGTGCGGGCAATAAGCCCAAGCGCTGACCCAGGCTTCCGTCCATGCGCGTGCGCTTTGTGAGCCGCTCGAATAGGAAGATTGCGGTTCGTCGAACTCGAGTTTCATAAAGCCAGCGTAACGAATCCGGTTCAAATTGCCAGCTTTGGCCGATACCTACCTCTTCTTCCACCCGCCCCGATGCCCCGGCGCGCCGCCGCTGGAGCGCGGGGCGGGTCCGAACTCCGGGCCGGACTGGCGCGAGTTGGTTGGCTGGAAGATTTTGCTGCCGCTGCCGGTGTCGTCGCGCGAAGGTTTGCGCGGGGCCGCGCGGTCGGGGCGGAAGGGCAGGGACTCCGGGCCGTGCATTTCGTCGAGATGGGGCTTGTGGACGCGGGAGGCGGTGGAGGCACCGCCCGTGGATTGCCCCTCACCCCGACCCTCTCCCCGTGAAGAACGGGGCGAGGGGGAAGAGGCGCCGCTGCGCGGGGAGGGTGATCCTCCGCGCTTCTTCATCGCGCTTGCCGGCAGGTTCGCGGCCTCGCCGTATTTCTTCGTGCCGGCATAGGCGCCGGCCTTGCCCTGCACGGTGCGCTGTTTCGCGGTGGGATCGTCGACCACGGCGAGTTCGGTGGCGCGCAGGCGTTTCACCTCGTCGCGCAGGCGGGCGGCTTCCTCGAAGTTGAGGTCGGCGGCGGCTTCGCGCATCCTGGTTTCGAGATCGGCGAGCACGGCCTCGAAATTGTGCCCGATCGAGATGATGTCGTCGGTCATGTCGTGGCCGCCGACTTCCACCAGCACGTGGTCGCGCTCGTAAACGGAATTGAGGATGTCGCCGATCGATTTCTTCACGCTCTCCGGCGTGATGCCGTTGGCGGTGTTGTATTCGACCTGCTTCTCGCGGCGGCGGTTGGTCTCGGCGATCGCGCGCTCCATCGAGCCGGTGATCTGGTCGGCATAGAGGATCACCTTGCCGTCGACGTTGCGCGCGGCGCGGCCGATGGTCTGGATCAGCGAGGTCTCGCTGCGCAGAAAACCTTCCTTGTCGGCGTCGAGGATCGCGACCAGCGCGCATTCGGGAATGTCGAGGCCCTCGCGCAACAGGTTGATGCCGACCAGCGCGTCGAACGCGCCGAGACGAAGATCCCGGATGATCTCGATGCGCTCGATGGTGTCGATGTCCGAGTGCATGTAGCGCACACGGATGCCCTGTTCGTGCAGATATTCGGTGAGGTCTTCCGCCATCCGTTTTGTCAATACGGTGACGAGCGAGCGATAGCCTTTCTGCGCGGTGGCGCGGACCTCGCCGACGAGGTCGTCCACCTGGGTGCGCGCCGGACGAATATCGACCGGCGGGTCGATCAGGCCGGTGGGGCGGATCACCTGCTCGACGAACACGCCGCCGCTTTCGTTCAATTCCCAGCCGCCCGGGGTCGCCGACACCGCGACCGTCTGCGGGCGCATCATGTCCCACTCCTCGAAGCGCAGCGGCCGGTTGTCCATGCAGGAGGGCAGCCGGAAACCGTATTCGGCCAGCGTCGCCTTGCGGCGGAAGTCGCCTTTGAACATGCCGCCGATTTGCGGCACCGTGACATGGCTTTCGTCGGCGAACACCAGCGCATTGTCCGGTACATATTCGAACAGCGTCGGCGGCGGCTCGCCGGGGCGGCGGCCGGTGAGATAGCGCGAATAGTTTTCGATGCCGGCGCAGCTTCCGGTGGCTTCCATCATTTCCAGATCGAAGGTGGTGCGCTGCTCCAGCCGCTGCGCTTCCAGCAGGCGGCCCTGGTTGTTGAGCTGGTCGAGCCGCAGCTTCAGCTCGGACTTGATCGACTTGATCGCCTGCACCAGCGTCGGGCGCGGCGTCACATAGTGCGAGTTGGCGTAGATCTTGATGAATTCAAGCTCGTCCTGCTTGTGGCCGGTGAGCGGATCGAACTCCTCGATATTCTCCACGGTGTCGCCGAACAAATTCACGCGCCAGGCGCGGTCTTCATAGTGCGCCGGGAAGATGTCGATGACGTCGCCCCGCACCCGAAAGGTGCCGCGGGTAAAGTCGGCCTGCGTGCGCTTGTATTGCAGCGCCACCAGATCGGCGATCAATTGCCGCTGGTCGATGCGCTCGCCCTTCTTCAGCGCGAACGTCATCGCGGTATAGGTCTCGACCGAGCCGATGCCGTAGATGCACGACACCGACGCCACGATGATGACGTCGTCGCGCTCCAGCAGCGCCCGCGTCGCCGAATGGCGCATGCGGTCGATCTGCTCGTTGATGGAGGAGTCTTTCTCGATGTAGGTGTCGGTGCGCGGGACGTAGGCTTCGGGCTGGTAGTAGTCGTAATAGGAGACAAAATATTCGACCGCGTTGTCGGGGAAAAAGCTCCTGAACTCGCCGTAGAGCTGCGCCGCCAGCGTCTTGTTGGGCGCGAGGATGATGGCGGGGCGTTGGGTCGCCTCGATCACCTTGGCCATGGTGTAGGTCTTGCCGCTTCCGGTGACGCCGAGCAAAACCTGCGTGCGGTCGTTGCGCTGGATGCCCTCGACCAGTTCGGCGATCGCGGTCGGCTGGTCGCCCTTCGGCTCGTATTCCGACTTGATGACAAAGCGGACGCCGCCTTCGGACTTTTCCGGGCGTGGCGGACGGTGCGGCGTCCAGATCCTCACCTGGCCGTCGTCGCCCTTGAATTCGGGGCGGCCGTCGCGGATCAGCGCCTCCAGCGCGTCCGCGGTGGCGGCGACGCCGAGCGCTTCCATCTTGTTGCGCGGCGGGCGCGCCAAGGCGGCGGCGTCCTCCTCCTCGGTGGTGAAGCCGAGTTGCTTCGCCAGTTCCGGATCGAGCGTCGGAATGGTGGCGGAGGTGCCGTAATTGGCCGGCGCGAATTCGCGCTGCGGGGATTCGGAGAAGCCGGAGGAAGCCGCGCCATCCGCGCCAGAGGCATCGCGGTTGGCCACGTCACCGCTGGTGCCCTTCGTCGATGCGCGGGCGCGGTGGGCGGCGGCCTCGCCGCCGGCGCGGCGGTCCCAGGAATTATCCGGCGGCGGTTGCAAGCCGGTGGAGGAACCAACGCCGCTTTCGCCGCGGTTGATCGCGGGATTGAGCAGCTCCGCCAGCGCGGGGCCGATCGGCCGCACGTCGGGCCTTGACGCCTTGGAACCTGGGGCCTTCGATTTCGGGGTCTTGCCGGGCTTTTTGGGATTGTCTGGATTCTTCGCCATCCGGCGAATATGGGATGAGTTCGGCGGGGAGAAAAGGGCAAAGGCTACGCGCGCCCGCGCCACGTTTACTGTCAGCAGGTGTCAGCATGGCGGCCTCATGGTTCGAGACGGCGCGGCGCGCCTCCTCACCATGAGGGTCTGATTTCGCGCCGCTTGTTTCGACCTCATCCTGAGGAGCGGCCGGCAGGCCGCGTCTCGAAGGATAAGCCACGACCAGACGCCGACACGACTTCGCATCCTTGCGACCCATTGGCTCCTCACAATGACGACGATACAATCCCGTGCCCGATTATCCCGACGAATTCCTGAGGAGAAAACGTGTCCGCCAAGATCAATCCGCTCGCCGGCAAGACCGCTGCTCCCTCGATGCTGGCCAATATTCCGCGGCTGGTGACGGCCTATTTTGAAGGCCAACCCGACCCGTCCGTGCCGGCGCAGCGGGTGGCGTTCGGCACCTCGGGGCATCGCGGGTCGGCGTTCAACAATGCCTTCAACGAGGCGCATATTCTCGCGATCAGCCAGGCGCTGTGCGATCATCGCCGCAAGGTTGGGCTTTCCGGCCCGCTGTTCGTCGGCATCGACACCCACGCGCTGGCGGAGCCGGCGCTGGCGAGCGCGCTCGAGGTGTTCGCGGCCAACGGCGTCGAGGTGATGATCGACGCGCATGACGGCTACACGCCGACGCCGGTGATCTCGCACGCGATCCTGACCTACAACAAGGGCCGCGGCGACGGCCTCGCCGATGGCGTCGTGATCACGCCGTCGCACAATCCCCCTGAAGATGGCGGCTTCAAATATAATCCGCCGAACGGCGGTCCGGCGGATACCGACATCACGGCTGGAATCGAGCGTGCCGCGAACCGCTATCTCGAGGACAGCCTCAAGGGCGTCAAACGCATCCCTTATGAGCGGGCGCGCAAGGCATCCTGCGTGCATCGTCATGATTACATCGCACCTTACGTTGCCGACCTCGCCAGTGTCGTCGACATGGAGGCGATCCGCGCCGCCGGCGTAAAAATCGGCATCGATCCCTTAGGCGGTGCTGCCGTGCGCTACTGGCAGCCGATCATCGAGCGCTATGGTCTCGCCGCGACCATCATCAGCGACACGGTCGATCCGACGTTCCGCTTCATGACGGTCGACTGGGACGGCAAGATCCGGATGGACTGTTCGTCGCCTTATGCGATGGCGCGGCTGATCGGGATGCGCGACAGTTTCGATGTCGCCTTTGCCAACGACACCGACGCCGACCGGCACGGGATCGTGACCCGCTCCAGCGGCCTGATGAATCCGAACCACTATCTTGCCGCCGCGATCGCCTACCTGTTCGAACATCGCCCGCAATGGAG
This sequence comes from uncultured Alphaproteobacteria bacterium, assembly GCA_963786045.1. Taxonomy (GTDB): domain Bacteria; phylum Pseudomonadota; class Alphaproteobacteria; order Rhizobiales; family Xanthobacteraceae; genus Bradyrhizobium. Next base: position 118,314 of record CAWAXR010000013.1, read on the forward strand.
CAAGGAAAGCGCGGTAGGCAAGACCATCGTCTCAAGCGCGATCATCGACCGCGTCGCGGCAAAGCTCGGCCGCAGGGTGGTGGAAACCCCCGTGGGGTTCAAATGGTTCGTCGATGGACTGATCGGCGGTTCCTTCGGTTTCGCCGGCGAGGAAAGCGCCGGCGCCTCGTTCCTGCGGCGGGACGGATCGGTGTGGACCACCGACAAGGACGGCATCATCCTGGGACTGCTGGCCGCCGAGATGACCGCGCGGACCAACCGCGATCCGAGCCAGTTGTTCGATTCCCTGACAAGCGAACTAGGCCAGCCGTTCTACGAGCGGATCGACGCGCCGGCGACGCCGCAGCAGAAGAATCTATTGAAGGCGCTGTCGGCGGAGAAGCTCGCCATGAAGGAACTCGCCGGCGAGCCGGTGCGCGCGACGCTCACCGCGGCTCCCGGAAACGGCCAGTCGTTCGGCGGGATCAAGGTCACCTCGGACCATGGATGGTTTGCCGCGCGGCCTTCGGGCACCGAAGACGTCTACAAGATCTACGCGGAGAGCTTTCGCAGCGAGATTCACCTCAAGCAGATCCAGCATGAGGCCCAATCCGCGATCGCGCAGGCCTTCGAGGGCTAAGCGGTTCGTTCACCGGCAAGCCGGGGCCTACGCCGCCGGAGACGGGGAAGGCGAGAAGCCCTTGACGATGTCCAGGTGAATTCCACCGCATCGGATGCATCGCATGGTCCAGTATTCCGACCCGGCGCGCCCGGCGATGACGCGCAGGACTCTCAGCTGGCCGTTGCACTCCGGGCAATTGGATCGCACCGTGGCGGGGGATTTGACTTCGGAATCATACATGGGCGACCCTCCGCTTCGGTTCGACGCCTGCGCTTCGCTGGTTGAGATAGTCGATACGGGTCTTCGCGTCGGCCACCGCCGCATCGGCATTGGACCAGGCGAAACCGACTTCGAGCTCGGGAAACGAAACGCCGTCGATGATGACGGGCTTGAAATCCGCCCGTCTGATCCTGGCATGCCAGAGGCCTTTTCCGGCCTCAAAGGTCTCGATTTGAAAGCCGGCATAGTTCATGGCGCGTCCCCGGAAACTTTGAATGCCCAAGGAAAACATGAGTCCGCCCCAAACGCGTGTGAACTGGTTCACATCTCGGGCGGATCTTTCGGACCGGGCGAAACCGGCCGCGCGATGTCATCCGGCGTGGATTGTGCGCGATCGCTTTATTAAAAGGCGATGCCGGCGCCATTGACTTGCCCCGGCGCAATCAACACATTCATGCATCCGCATCCATTTCGCGATGCGCCCGAATTCCCGGACAACAGGAACGCGCCATGATCGACCTCTATTACTGGACCACGCCGAACGGCCACAAGATCACGATGTTTCTCGAAGAGACCGGGCTGAAGTATAAAATTCTCCCCGTGAACATCGGCAAGGGAGATCAGTTCAAGCCGGAGTTCCTGGCGATCGCGCCGAACAACCGGATTCCGGCGCTGGTCGATCACGAGCCCAAAGGCGGCGGCAAGCCGATCTCGATTTTCGAATCCGGCGCGATGCTGTTGTACCTCGCCGAGAAGACCGGCCAGTTCCTGCCCGCCGATATCTACGGCCGCTACGACGCCATCCAGTGGACGTTCTGGCAGATGGGCGGGCTCGGGCCGATGGCCGGGCAGAACCATCACTTCTCGAACTACGCCCAGGAAAAAATCAAATACGCCATCGATCGTTACGTGAACGAGACCAACCGTCTCTATGGCGTGCTCAACAAGCGGCTCGCCGATCGTGAATTCATCGCCGGCGGTTATTCGATCGCGGACATGGCCTGCTATCCGTGGATCGTGCCGTACAAGAACCAGAGCCAGAACATCGACGATTTTCCGCACCTCAAGCGCTGGCTCGAGACCATCCGGGAGCGGCCGGCGACCGAGCGCGCCTACGCGCTCGCCAAGGAGGTCAATCCGAATTACGGGCAGCCCGCGATCCGCACCGAGGAAGAGCGCAAGCTGTTGTTCGGGCAGACGGCGGCGGTGGTAAAATAGCTTTTTAACGACAAGCCACGATGGCGCTCCGCCGGCGCCATCGTGCGGCGGCCGGCCCGCCGCTTTGCCGTCAGTTCTTCGGGAAGCCCACCGTCTGTGACAGCAGCACCTGGTGATCGTGGCCGAGCCCCAGCGCGTTGGCGATGGCGTCGCGGTCGATCCATGCGCGGATCACGGTGGCGAGCCCGTTGCCGGCGGCGAACAGATAGACGTTCTGGGTGATCGCGCCGGCGGCGACCGAGGCGTAGCTCTCTCGGCTTGCGGCCGGCACCAGCTTCATGCGGCCATGGTCCGCGACGTACACCAGGTCGAGCGCGGCGTCGTCGACGAAGTCCTGATAGCCGGTGACGCGGCGCAGGTCGCTGCCGGCGACCAGCTGCAACGCGTTCGCGGCCGCATCATAGAGATAGGCGCCCGACGGCAGCGCGACATAGACGTCGATCTCCTGCGCGTTGATCGCCGAAGGCGCGGTTCTTCCGCCGTCGGCGCGGTTGACGCCGAAGGCCGCCCACAGCAGGTTGGAAAGCGTCTGCGGCGGCAGTTCCCTGGGGGAGAATTCGCGCGCCGAGTGCCGCGCCGCGATCGCCTCCATCAGCGGCATGCCGCCGGTCTTGCCGGGGACGGGCAGCGCAATCCTGGCGGCGGCATTGCCTTGCGCGGGCTTCGGGCGCAGTTGCCCCATCGCGCCAAGCGCCAGTTTTGTCAGGGTACTCATCGCGCTGATCTCCCGTTGTTCGCCGCATAGGGCGCTAAAACGGGCCTGTGGGTGTTGCTCCAGATCAAAAAATCGCCAATCCTCGCAATGACGATCATGCTTGGGATTGCGGGCTTTCGGATACTTCGCCGGCCGCCTTGCGCAGACAATCGCGGCACAGGCAATCCTCGCCATCGAGGGGCATCGGCAGGCGGGCGACTTCCTCGGCACACCAGCACGGCCCGGACAGGCCGCAGGTGAATTCCGTTCCGCACCGGGAACAGGCGAGGCGGCGCGAGGGAGGATTTTCCAACCGATGGGTCATGGTCAGGACCGAAACTTTGCGGCGTTTCTCACGCCCCTTTTGTGATCGCATCGATCTCCGCGAGATCGTCGGCGCTCAGCGCCCAGTCGATCGCCTTGACGTTCTGTTCGATCTGCTCGACGCGGGTGGCGCCGGCGATGACGCTCGCCACTTGCGGCCGCGACGCCAGCCATGAGAACGCCAGTTCGAGCATGCTGTGGCCGCGCGCCTGTACGAAAGCCTGCAGCTTCTCGACGATATCCTCGTTGCGCGGCGTGGCATAGCGGTCGCGCAAGCCCGGGGCCTTGGCGAAGCGCGTGTCCGCCGGCGCCGCGGCGCCGCGCTTGTATTTGCCGGTGAGCAATCCGCTGGCGAGCGGGAAGAACGGCAACAGTCCGAGATTGTACTGCCGTGCCGCCGGCAGCAGATCCCTCTCGATCTCGCGCACCACCAGACTGTACTCGTCCTGGCAGGAGACGAAATGACTGACGTTCATCGCCCGCGCGACATGCTCGGCTTCCGCGATGCGCCAGGCCGGAAAGTTCGAATTGCCGATGTAGCGCACCTTGCCCTGCCGGATCAGGTCGTCCAGTGCCCGCAGGGTTTCCTCGATCGGCGTCAGGGGATCGTAGTCGTGCTGCTGGTAGAGATCGATGTAGTCGGTCTTCAGCCGCCTCAGGCTGGCCTCGACGGCGGACATGATGTAGCGCCGCGAGGCGCCCTGTTTGGTGCCGTCGGTCGCCATCGGCTTGGAAAACTTCGTCGCCAGCACGATGTCCTTGCGACGATCGCCGAGCACCTCTCCGAGCACCGTCTCGGAACCGCCGATGCCCGCATAAATATCGGCGGTATCGAACAGCGTGACGCCGAGGTCGATCGCCTTGTGGATCACCTTGCGCGAGGTTTCGAGGTCGGTGCGCTGGCCGAAATTGTTGCAGCCGAGGCCGACGGCGGAAACGCGCAGGCCCGAGCCGCCGAGGTTACGAATTTGCATGGATCGATTCCGTGGGAAACAGTGTCGCGGACAATGACATCGTCATTTTGGCCCGCGCGCCGCCGGGGCGCAAGGAGCCGCCGCGCGCGACGGTCATTGCAACGCAATCGATGGTGCGACAAAAAAATGCGGCCCCGGTCAGACGCGGCGACTGACGGGGACCGCTTGGGGCGTGTGATCCTTGACGGGGGGCCTGATCAGACGCAGCCGCAACCTAACCCTGCTTTGTAACGCAGCCGTGACAGCCGTACTTATCCACAGGTTGTCCGGCCGCACGCTGCGGATTGAAAAGGCGCAGCCGGGGCGGGGTAATAGCGAAACGCATCAGAACAGCTTGCGATAGACCACAAATCCGGACGGCTCTGCCACCTTGTTGTAGAGTTGTTGCGCGGTGTGGTTTGTCTCGTGCGTTTGCCAATAGACGCGGGATGATCCGGCACGCCTGGCCTGTTCATAAACCCCGTTGATCAGTGCTCTGCCGACGCCCTTTCCGCGCGCGGCCTCGCCGGTGAACAAATCCTGCAAATAGCAGACCGGCCCGATGGCCGTCGTGCTGCGGTGGAACAAATAGTGCGTCAGGCCGAGCAATTGTCCGCCGCTCTCCGCGACAAGACCATGGACAGGCTCATACGCGTCGAAAAAACGCGCCCACGTCATCCGGGTAATGTCGGCGGCAAGCGCGGTCGCGCCGGATCGCCCGTAGAACGCATTGTATCCTTCCCACAAGGGGAGCCATTGGTCGTAGTCCTGCCGGGCCACAAAGCGGATGGTGAGATCGTCAGACATTGTCTTCATCCGTAAAAAAGGGGGATTGATCAGGCGATACCGCAAGCCGTGCGCCACTTTCCTAGAGACGCAGGCGAGCGCGATCAATCTGATTTGGCGGTGCGGTGCCGCGACGCCGGTCTCGCGGTCGAGCATGGAACCGGCTACCAGTTTCACGTGTTAGCGCCGACATTTCGAAAGGATATCCATGCCGACCATTCCGACGCCGATCTTGCCGGTCCTGATGTTGTTTGCCTCCAATGTTTTCATGACGTTCGCCTGGTACGGTCACCTGAAATTCAAGAGCAGCTGGCTGCCATCGGTGATTCTGGTGAGCTGGGGGATCGCGTTCTTCGAGTACTGGCTGGCGGTGCCTGCCAATCGCTGGGGCAGCGCGGTGTATACCGCCGCGCAGCTCAAGACCATGCAGGAAGTGATCACGCTGATCGTGTTTGCCGGCTTCTCGGTCTTGTATCTCAAGGAGCCGTTGGGATGGAATCACGGACTGGGATTTGCGTTGATCGCGCTCGGCGCGTTTTTCATTTTTCACAAATGGTCGTGACGAGGGGGCGGATTCCAGCCGCAGCCGTCTGGCGCCGGATGACGTTTCAGAGCCGCGACGCGGCTGGATGTTCCCTCACTTCGAGACAGGCGATGCCGGCGCGGTCTGCGCGGAATGGCTGGCGGGCGGAAGCGCGCCTTCGCCACGCGTTCCCGTGGCGATCAGGAGCGTCGCCGCCAGCAGGATCGCCGCCGTCAGCGTCGCGGCGACAAGTGCGACAGGTGTATTCATCGTTATCCTATCGCGATGCCGCTCATCGCGTGTTGTCGCAAAATTTGCGAACGGGTTTTTCGGAAAAGGATTTTCGGGAAATTGATTTTCCGGTTACACAGGAATCGGCAATGCCTTGCTGACCTCGATCGAAAACACCGCGAGGCTGACGATCAGGCCAAGCGACAGCGAGCCGATCGCAAGCGATGCCGCGACGGCGTCGGTCAGCCGAGGTGAGGCAACGGGCGCGAAGCGCCCGCTAAAGCCCACGGCGCCTGAAGACCGGATCATGCTCTAAACCCTTCAAGACGCGGGCAAATCACCCCCCGCGCGAAGAGTTTTTTGGCAACAATCGCCGGCAATATTGCGGCGGGGCATGCCGGAAAACGGCGAAATGGCGGCGAAAAGCCGGGTTATGCCCGCCATCCTGCCGGCTATGCCCGCTATTTTGCGTTCCAGGAGCGTTTCGGGCGAAAGGGGGGCCGGTTCTCGCAAGGAAAGCGCGCCAAAAATAGCAGCCCCGGGTCTGATTCAGACAGAACCGATCGGGGCTCTAAGCCTCGGCAACCAGTCCGGCCGCTTCATCGACCCCAGCGCCGGGCCGCCCGTCCATGGACACGAAGCCCGGGGTTTGCTCAACCCGCCGCAGCCAGCCGCGGATCGCCGGGAAGGTCGAAAGGTCGTAGTCGCATTGGTCGGCAACATGGGTGTAGCCGTAGAGCGCGATATCCGCGACCGTGAATTGGCCGGCGGCAAAATACTCATGGCTCTTGAGATGATTCTCCATCACCTGCAGCGCGGTATAGCCGCGCTCCATCCAGTCCTCGAGCGCGTGAGTCTGCAGGTCGCGGCCGCCCCTGACCAGCGCCAGCCAGAAATAGGCGGCGCCGATATTGGGTTCCAGCGCGTGCTGTTCGAAGAACATCCATTGCAGCGCTTCGGCGCGTTCGACCCGCGATTCCGGGGCGAGCGAAGTGCCGCCGGCGACATACCAGAGAATGGCGTTGGATTCGGCGAGGTAGCGCCCCTCGGCGACTTCGAGCAGCGGAACCTGTCCGCTTGGATTCTTCGCGAGAAAATCCGGGGTGCGGCTCTCGCCGCGCAGAATGTCGATCTCGATTGCGTGGTAGGGCGCGTTGAGCAGCGCCAGCGCAAGGCGGACCTTGTAGCTGTTTCCGGAACGCTGCATTGAATAGAGCTTGTACATTTCGAAAATGGTTCGACCGGTTGGACGGGCGTCGCGCGTCGAGGGAAGTTCGTCTTGTCCCCCCGCAACACGGCTAAACAATGATGCCGATACGGAGGCGTCGCAAGGGCCGAACGTGGAAAAGCTCTAAAACCCTACCGCACTGCAACCGCGCGGAAGATCGAGCGCGCGAACGAACCGGCTCATATGGCGGAGAGCCGTCTTTCAGGAAGATTCAAATTCCCGTGAGAGAGCCAGCGGGGCTGACGCCGGCAGCGCTTCCGGAACGATCGAGGGAGGATCGTGAATCGTCGAGATCTGCTCCGGCCGCGGCCGAGAGGCGACGTCGGTCATGCGTGCGATGGCAATCCAGCACGCTGCCGCAACGGCGATCCCGGCGATGACGTCAACAACGTAGTGGCTTCCATAGGCCGGCGTGGCCATCAGCAACAAGCCGTTCAGTGCCAGCGCTATCCATCGCACGCCGCTTACGCGCCAGAGCGCGGCGGAAAACAGAACGCCGAGCGCGGCATGCAAACTCGGAAACGTGATGATTCCTTCGGAATTCAATCCGTAGACCGTATGCAGCGTGCCGTCGCGAAGTCCGAGGAAGACCGGCCAGCTGTTCGATGACGCCGGCAGAAAGCCATTCGCGCTCTCCGGTTGAATAGCGAGGAACAGCCAGGGCCCCGCTGCCGGATAGATCGCGGAGAGCGCAATGATGATCAGGGTCGTTGCGATAAACGCGCTAATGAACGTGCTCAGCCGGGCGAGTTGTCCGGCTATTCCGAGGACGAGCACGGTGGTCACCGTTTGCACCGCGAAGCTCAGATAGCCGACGGCCAATACGCTCTGCAGTCCGGGATGCGATGAGACAATGGCGAGCAGCTCTGTCCAGTCGATACCGAGATGGCGGTCCCATGCCTCCAGCGCGGCATCCTGCAAGGGAAAGCCGGAGGTCGCTGCGATATAGGACAACGGTGCGCCTACCGCAGCGAAGCCGGTTATATGTGCCGTGCTGGAGAGGATCGCCCCCAGCCGCTCTTCATTGCGGACAGATCGATAATACCAGCCGCCGGCGGTGAGCAGGGCGGTGGCGGCCGTCGGAAGCAGAAAGGACCGCAAGTCCAGTTCAAAAGTTCCTATCGACGCGAAGCCTGCGACAGCCATCGCGATGATACCAATCGTCGTCCAGACTGCGAGATCGGTCCGCGCCAGATAACCGAGGCCGGATTTCATGAATCGACGTTCCCGCGTGCTTTCCAGGGAGTGCCAACCCATAGCAAGGTGATCTTTGCAGAACGTTAATCCGCGATCCGGCGGGGGGCGGTAAAACCGCTGAAAAACTGCGGTTTTTCGCTTGCCGCTGCACCGCAACAGTCCTAGAAACACCGGGCGCTTTGTGCGCCTTTTTATCGAAAACCGGAGATGATGATGCCGTTCCTGTCCGCAGCGCTCGATCGTGTGAAGCCGTCCGCGACCATCGCGGTAACGGATAAAGCACGTGAGCTCAAAGCGGCCGGGCGCAATGTCATCGGCCTTGGCGCGGGCGAGCCCGATTTCGACACGCCCGCCAACATCAAGCTGGCGGCGATCCACGCCATCGAGGCCGGCAAGACCAAATACACGGCGGTGGACGGTATCCCCGAACTGAAGCAGGCGATCATCGCCAAGTTTGCCCGCGAGAACGGTCTCACCTACAAACCGAACCAGATCATCGTTGGCACCGGCGGCAAGCAGGTGCTCTACAACGCGTTGATGGCCACGATGAATCCGGGCGACGAGGTGATTATTCCCGCGCCCTATTGGGTCAGTTATCCGGAAATGGTGGCGCTCGCCGGCGGGGAATCGGTGCCGGTCGTCTGCACGGCGGCGCAGGGTTTCAAGCTGCAGCCCGATGCGCTTGAAAAGGCGATCACGCCGAAGACCAAGTGGATCATTCTCAACTCGCCATCGAACCCGACCGGCGCCGCCTATACGCGTGCCGAGCTGAAAGCGATCACCGACGTTCTGGTGAGGCATCCGCATGTCTGGGTGATGACCGACGACATGTACGAGCATCTGGTCTATGACGACTTCGTGTTCGCGACGCCGGCGCAGGTCGAACCGCAATTGTACGATCGTACGCTGACCGTGAACGGCGTATCGAAGGCCTATTGCATGACCGGCTGGCGCATCGGCTATGCCGGCGGCCCCGCGGCACTGATCAAGGCGATGGCGACGATCCAGTCGCAGTCGACTTCCAATCCCTGCTCGATCGCGCAATGGGCTTCCGTCGAGGCGCTCAACGGGCCGCAGGACTTCATCCCGGCGAACAACAAGGTGTTCAAGGAGCGCCGCGACCTCGTGGTGTCGATGCTCAACCAGGCCAAGGGCATCGATTGTCCGCGGCCCGAGGGCGCCTTCTACGTCTATCCGTCCTGCGCGGGCACCATCGGCAAGACCGCGCCGTCCGGCAAGGTGATCGCCAACGACGAGGACTTTGTCACGGAGCTTCTGGAGACGGAAGGCGTTGCTGTGGTGCAGGGCTCGGCATTCGGACTTGGGCCGGCGTTCCGGATTTCCTACGCGACCAAGACCTCCGATCTCGAAGATGCCTGCAAACGCATCCAGCGCTTTTGCGGCAATTTGAGATAGTCGAATTAAGATAGTCGAAACGCACTGCGTTCGAACTTCCGATGTCTTGACGGGGCTTCCTCAAAGCGACCCAATTCCGGATGTGCAACTGCACGTCCGAGGTCCGGTCCATCACGCCATCCCGCAAATGACGAGACGAAGCCCAATCTGGAACGGCCTCGGAAGCTGTGTCATAGAGATCGGAAGCGCCCAGCGTAGGGCGCCATTCTGATTCTCTGCTCGCATCACAAATTTACAGCCGGAGATTTCTTCATGCGCCGTTCAATAACCCTTGCCGGTATCGCCGCCACGATGCTGGTTGCAACTTTCGCTGGCACCTATGCGCAGCAGCCGATGCAGCGCGTCCAGGTCGGCATTCTCGAATGCCGCGGCGGCGCAAGCATCGGCTTTATCGTCGGCTCGGTGACCCATCTTGGCTGCGTGCTGCGCGTCGATGGCATGCCGGAGGACCGCTACGTCGCGACCATCCGCAAGGTTGGCCTCGATCTCGGCATCACCGAAGAATCCGCGCTCGCCTGGGGCGTCTTCGCGCCATCGGCCCGGCTCGGGCCCGGCGACCTCTCCGGCAATTACGCCGGCGTAGATGGCAGCGCGGCGATCGGCGTCGGTGCCGGCGGCAATGTGCTGGTCGGTGGCTCGAACAATTCGATCGCGCTGCAGCCGCTCAGCGTTCAGGGGCAGGTCGGCCTGAGCGTCGCGGCCGGGCTGGAAAGCCTGGAACTTCGGCCGGGCCGGTAAGGCAGGTTACTTTAGCCGTCATCGCGACGAGCGAAAGCGACGAGGCGATCCAGCGCTTCCCTTGTGATGCTGGATTGCCTCGCCGGCGCCGGCAATGACGGCGGCAGGTACCTCCGTCTCAACGATACGCCGCAGCGACGTTTTTCCGGCTTGCCAAATCCTCGATGTAGGGGGAGCATTCATTTGCCGACCCAATCAAGGGCCGAGCTCCAGATGAGGAGGCGGCAATGGGACAGGACGTCAGAAGTCCCTGTGGTCCACGGTGCGTCGCGCTGGTGGGCCCTTTCCAAAGCGGCAAAACCACCCTTTTAGAAGCGATATTGGCGCGCACGGGCGCGATCCCCCGTGCCGGCAGCGTCGATGCCGGAACTTCCATCGGCGACGCCAGCCCCGAAGCCCGCCGCCACAAGATGGGCGTCGGCCTCACCGCCGCCACCACGAGCTTCATGGGCGACAGCTACACGTTTATCGACTGTCCCGGTTCAATCGAGTTCGCGCATGACATGCGTGCCGCGCTCCCGGCCGTGGACGCCGCGGTGGTGGTCTGCGAGGCCGACGAACGCAAGCTGCCGCAGCTTCAGATCATCCTGCGCGAGCTCGAAGACCTCGGCATCCCGCGCTTTCTGTTTCTCAACAAGATCGACCGCGCCAACAAGCGCATCCGCGAGACGCTTGCGACATTGCAGCCGGCGTCGCGAATTCCGCTGGTGCTGCGGCAGATTCCGATCTGGAACGGCGACTTGATCGCGGGCTTCGTCGATCTGGCGCTGGAACGCGCCTTTGTCTATCGCGAGCACAAGGCATCCGAGGTCGTGACGCTGGAAGGCGGCGATCTCGACCGCGAGAAGGAGGCCCGCTTCTCGATGCTGGAGAAGCTCGCCGATCACGACGATGCGCTGATGGAACAATTGCTCGAGGACATCCAGCCGCCGCGCGACGCCATCTTCGACGATCTCGCCCGCGAATTGCGCGAAGGGCTGATTTGTCCCGTGCTGCTTGGCTCCGCCGCGCGCGAGAACGGCGTGCTGCGCCTGATGAAGGCGCTGCGGCATGAAGCGCCCGGCGTGTCCGAAACCGCCCGGCGCCTCGGTGTGCCCGCGACCAGGGACGCGCTGGCCTATGTATTCAAGACCGTGCATTTGCAGCACGGCGGCAAGCTGTCGCTGGCCCGCCTCCTGGCCGGACATCTCGATGACGGCGCAATGCTGCAATCCTCATCGGGCGAAACCGGCCGCGTGTCCGGCCTATCCGCGATGAACTGCGCACATGACCCCAAGCGCGCTTCGGCAGAGGCCGGCGACACCGTCGCGCTCGGCAAGCTCGATCCCATCAAGACCGGCGACACGCTGTCGAGCGGAAAGACCGCGCCCAAGGCGCTGGTGACCGTTGAGCCGTCGCCTCCGGTACTGGCGATGGCGCTGTCGGCAACCGACCGCAAGGACGACGTCAAACTCGGTCAGGCCTTGCTGCGGCTGAACGAGGAAGACCCGTCGCTGACCATGGTCCAGAACCCGCGCACCCACGACACCGTGTTGTGGGGGCAGGGCGAGATGCATCTGCGTGTCGCACTGGAACGCCTGCGCGACCGCTTCGGCGTCAACGTCAAATCGCATCCGCCGGCGATCGGTTACCAGGAGACCATCCGCAAGGCGATCACCCAGCGGGGCCGGCACAAGAAGCAATCCGGCGGACACGGCCAGTTCGGCGACGTGGTGCTCGAGATCAAGCCGATGCCGCGCGGCGGCGGCTTCGAATTTCAGGAAAAGGTGGTCGGCGGCGCGGTTCCGCGGAATTACATCGGCGCGGTGGAAGAGGGCGTCGTCGATGGGCTGATGCGCGGGCCGCTCGGCTTTCCCGTCATCGACGTGCAGGTGACGCTGACCGACGGATCCTATCACAGCGTCAATTCCTCCGATCTCGCCTTCCGCACCGCGGCGCGGATCGGCGTCAGCGAGGCGTTGCCGCAGTGCCAGCCGGTGCTGCTGGAGCCGATCCATGTGGTGGAGATCGTCTGTCCCACCGATGCCACGGCAAAGATCAATGCCCTCCTGTCGGGACGGCGCGGACAGATTCTGGGCTTCGACACCCGTGAGGGTTGGCCGGGCTGGGATCGCGTGCGCGCCATGATGCCGGAAGCCGAGATCGGCGAACTGATCGTCGAATTGCGATCGGCGACCGCCGGTGCCGGCAGCTTCACACGGCAATTCGACCGCATGGCGGAGGTTACCGGCCGCGCCGCCGATCAGATCATCGCCGCGCATCGCGACGCGGCGTGATTTATGGCGGCGTCACGCTTCGTGCAAGCGCGCATAGCGGCTTGTCGCCGAACCGACAAGCATGGTCATCGTGCCTGAAGCCAAACGCGGATCTGCTGACAGGCAGGGTTGCGTGATTCACCGTTAGCGCGGTCCGTTCGCGAGATCGCGGCCCCGCAGCCTGCCGGGCCGGATCGACCAGCGCTCGTGGGTGTTGCGCATGACTTCGTGCAGCCCCGGCCGACCGTTCAACTGCTTTTCCGGCAGGCAGGCGATGATCGCATTGCGGTCCTCGATGCCCTGCTCGTCGACGATCCATACCTGCAAGGCATCGCTGGCGAGCCGTGCTGCGATCCGGTCGGGCGTCGGATCGATATCGTTCATCGCCAACGCATTCATCACGATGCGACCGCCCGGTTTCAGGCGCGCGCGGATGGCGTCGCAGGTCTCGGCATCGAATTCATCGCCGAACCGGAAACCCGGGCCGCCGATATCGACGGCGATGCCGTCATAGAGGGCGTCGTCCTGATAGATGAACTTCCGGAAATCGGAGACGATGCAGGCGAGATCGTCGGGCAGCCCGAAGAACTTGTGAGCGATCATGAAGCTGATCGGATTGTTGTCGACGATGGTCAACGTCTTTCCGTGCCGGGCCAGCCGGGTGGCGAGGTTGCCGCCGCCGCATCCCAGGACAAGGATGTTGGCCGGGCGGGACAGAAGCTCCTCCATGAGCTTGACGTAGGTGAAGACGCTCTCGCCATCGGGCGTCGCCTGGCTCTGCCGCACGCCCTCCTCGAAATAGACCCGGGTCCCGTCCCACGAACATTCGACGATCTCGATCTCGCCGTTCCTGCCCTGATAGCGCCCCAGCAGCCGCACAACCCACACCGAACATTAAATGATATGTATAGCGCATCTTTTATCCTGTAATATGCGGGATGCCAATCATCCCGCCGATGCGACGTGTGCCGAACGGTTCGTGATTGCCGGGCGAAGCGGAGGAGGGCTCCGCCAACGTGATATCCTTTTGGTGACGAGTCGCGCCGCAGTGGCGCACCCTTCGATGATATATTTTACCTCTAAATTGATGCTTGAAGCAGTAATTTATAGGGATATAATTACACTCGGCTCGGAACCGGAGACACCTTGTCCATGATTACCGCCAATCAGCTCAGGGCCGCTCGCGCTCTCTTGAATATCGATCAGCGGCAAACTGCGGATCTGGCCGACCTTTCAGTTCCGACCATTCAGCGCATGGAAGCCAGCGACGGCGTCATCCGGGCCAACGTCGATTCTCTCATGAAGCTGGTTTCCGCTCTTGAGAACGCGGGGATCGAATTGATCAATCCGGGCGCTACGAGTGCGTCTGGGGGCCGGGGCGTCCGACTGCGGGAGCATGTGGCAAACCCGAAGACCAGGAATGTCAGGCAACCCAAGCAGTCTTCTTCGAGAGCCGTGGAGCGGACTCGATAAATCCTGGCAGGATCGCAAGAAGTTTCACCGCGGAAAATTCAAGCTGTGACGCGCCCTTTATCCACCCGATCGAGCAGCGCCAGAAGGCCTTTCAGCATCGCTGTTGGCGTAGGGGGGCAGCCGGGAATGTGCAGGTCGACCGGAACGACCTCGCCGACGCCTCCGACCACCGCGTAACTGCCGGCGAAGCAGCCGCCATCCCGCGCACAATCTCCGATCGCGACCACCCATTTGGGATCGGGGGCCGCGTGATAGGTGCGCTCCAGCGCCTCACGCATATTCCTGGTTACCGGGCCGGTCACCATCAAGACATCGGCATGGCGCGGCGAGGCGACGAAGCGGAGGCCAAAGCGCTCGATATCGTAGAAGGCGTTGTTGAGCGCGTGGATTTCCAGCTCGCAGCCATTGCAAGACCCTGCGTCCACCTCGCGTATTGAGAGACTCCGGCCAAGACGCCGCCGCGCGGCGCGTCCGACGGCCGTGGCGAGTTCGCTCAGCGCGGCATCGTCGGGCGATGGTGCCGGCTCGGTGAACGACCGGCGGAACAGGCTTTGAAAAAGCAGCTTGCGCATCTCGTGCCTTCCTCAGAGGTCATGGCCCGAATAGGAGCAGTTGAACGACTTGTTGCAGAGCGGAAAATCCGCAACGATGTTGTTCTCGATGGCCGCCTCAAGCAGTGGCCATTGAAACCAGGAGGGGTCGCGCAGATGGCATCGCTCGATCCGGCCATCCCGCAACCGGAGCCAGACCAGAACGTCGCCGCGAAATCCTTCGACGATCGCCATGCCTTCCAGTACCTCTCCCCGGTGCTTCACCGGTGCTCTCGACGGTCCCAGGGGAAGCCGGTCCAGTATCTGGTCGATCAGCAAGAGTGACTGCTCGACCTCGCGCACCCTGATCCAGACGCGCGCGTTGACGTCGCCTTCGTTCAGCACCGGAACCTCGAAGCGCAAGCTGTCATATGGCGGATAGGCGAGGGTCCGCCGCGTGTCGAACGAGCGGCCGGAGGCGCGGCCGATATAGCCGCCGGCGGCATATTGTCGGGCCAATGCGGGTTTGAGCACGCCGGTATCGACCGTGCGGTCCTGCAGCGAAGCGGTGTTGTCGTAGAGTTCGACGAGGGCCGGGAAGCGCAGGCGGATATTGTCCAGCGTGGCCCGAATGATTTGCTTGCCCATATCGTCGAGGTCACGGCTCACGCCACCGGGCACGATGACATCCCGCATCAATCGATGACCGAATGCGGTATTGGCGGCGCGCAGCACGGTCTCGCGCAACACGCTGCAATGCGCGTGCATCAGCGCGAAGGATGCATCGTTGCAGATGGCGCCAATATCGCCGAGATGATTGGCAAGCCGCTCGAGCTCGGCGAGCAGCGCACGGAGCCAAACCGCGCGATCGGGCACCACAAGTTCCAGCGCCGCCTCGGCGGCCTTCGAAAAGGCATAGGCATAGGCGACGGTGCTGTCGCCTGACACCCGCCCGGCGAGTTCGACGGCGCGTTCGAGATCGGCTCCCGTCATGAGCCCCTCGATGCCCTTGTGGGTATATCCCAGCCGCTGTTCCAGCCGGACCACGGTCTCCCCGCTTGCGGTAAACCGGAAATGTCCGGGTTCAATAATTCCCGCGTGCACGGGGCCGACCGCGATCTGGTGCACGCCACCGCCGTCAACCGGCAGGAAACGATAGGGCCCGCGCGTCGGCGACGCGTCGAGGCGATCTCCCAGCGGAAATCGCACGCCCCAATTGGCGTGATCAAGCCAGGGGCGGCTATCGGGCAAGCCTTCCGCGGACAACCCGAACAGATCATTCAACGCCCGCTCCAGGCGAAGCGCCGGCGGGTGGTGCAGGCCGACCGAAGGAAAGGCGCGATCGGGGCAATCCAGGCTCAGCACGGCGACTTCCGTCGTAGCCGCATCGATGATCGCCATGTGCACCGTCGAAGGCTCGCCCCAGAGGCCGAGCAGACTGCAATTGCCTTGTGCCAGCGCGTTTGCCGCATGATTCCACTCGGAAGCACCGACCACCGCGCGCGGCCATGGACGATGTTGCGGCACCTTGCGGTCCTGCTGCACGAGATCAGTCAGCGACGACATATCCAGCTCCTATCCAAGAAGGCGAGCCACGTGCTGAAACCAGGCGACGAACGGCGCGGGAAGATAGATTCCCGCGATCAGAACCAGCGAGAGATGCGCAAACATCGGCACATAGGAGGCCTCGGCTGACGCCGTGCTGCCGCGCGGTTCGCCGAATGCGATGCTGGTCAGGCGCAGGGTCAATGCGCCAAAGGCCAGCAGCAGCCCGAACACCAGCACGATCGCGAGCAAGGGAGCCCTGGCAAAGGTGGAGCTGACGACCAGAAATTCGCTCATGAAGATGCCGAGCGGCGGCAAGCCGGCGATCGCGACGACCCCCACAATCAGACCCCAGCCCAGCGCCGGATGGGTCACGGTCAGGCCGCGGATCCTGGAGATCCGTTGCGTGCCCTTGATCTGCGAGATATGGCCGACGGCGTAGAAGATCGCCGACTTGGTCAGGCTGTGCATGACCATGTGCAACAGCCCGGCAAAATTGGCGAGCGGGCCGCCCATCCCGAACGCAAAAACGATGATGCCCATATGTTCGATCGAGGAATAGGCGAACAGTCGTTTGATGTCGCGCCGGCGGTAGAGCATGAACGCTGCGAATAGCACGGAAATCAGGCCGATCGTCGCCATCAGCGGGCCGGGCGCGATCGCCGCCGGATTGGCGGCCAGCAATATCTTGAAGCGCAACAGCGCATAGAGCGCGACGTTGAGCAGCAATCCCGACAGCACCGCCGATATCGGCGTCGGACCTTCGGCGTGCGCGTCGGGAAGCCAGGCGTGCAGCGGCGCGAGGCCGACCTTGGTGCCGTAGCCGAGAAACAGGAAGATGAAAGCGACATTGAGGAGCGCGGGATCGAAATTCGCGGCATGTTCGATCAGGATCGTCCAGACCATGCCGTCCTGCCCCTCACCGACGACCGGACGCGCCGCCATGTAAACCAGGATGGTGCCGAACAGGGCGAACGCGATTCCCACACTGCCGAGGATGAAATATTTCCAGGCCGCTTCCAGTGCCGCATGCGTGCGATAGATGCCGACCATCAGCACCGTCGTCAGCGTCGCGATTTCCACCGCGACCCACATCAAGCCGATATTGTTCGACACGAAAGCCAGGTTCATGCCGAACATCATGATCTGGTACATGGCGTGGTAAAAACGCAGGTAGACCGGCGTCAACTTGCCGGTTTCGAGCTCGTGGGCGATGTAGCTCGCGCTGAAGATGCTGGTCGTGAACCCGACGAAGGTGTTGAGCACGATGAAGACGATGTTCAGGTCGTCGATCAGCACATACGGCCCCGGTTGCGGACGTTCGACCACGAATAGCGAGAGGGCGGCGAGAAATGTCGCGAGGCTGGCGATTACATTCAAACGCGAGGTCAGGCGGTAGCCCGGCAGCGCCGCCAGCAAAGCCGCCGAGCCGATCGGAATCAGGAGGACGGCGGCAACGGCATCGAAGGAATACGCGCTCATCGTCGCTCACCCCGGAAGTCGTCGAGTGCGGAGACATCCACCGAATCGAAACGTTCGCGAATCCGGAACAGGAAGATGCCGATGACGATGAAGGCTATCAGGATCGAGAACGCCACGCTGATCTCCACGACGAGCGGCATTCCCTTGGCACCGGTGGCCGCCAGCACCAGCCCGTTCTCCAGCGACATGAATCCGACGACCTGACTGACGGCGTTGCGGCGCGTCACCATGACCAGAAGTCCGAGCAGCACGACCGACAGCGCGAAGGCGAGATCCTCGCGCGCCAGCGGATCGGCCTCGGGGGTGACCCGCAGCATCAGGACCATGGAGAGGGCGACCAGCGCCATTCCGGCCAGCATGGTCGGCCCGATGCCCACGGCTAACTCGATGTCGCGATGAATTCCGAGCTGCTTGACGATGCGATGCAGCGCTACCGGAATGATGATCGCCTTGAACACGAGGGCGATGGCGGCCGTGATATAGAGATGCGGCGCGTTCTGGACATAGGCCTGCCAGGCGACGGAAAGCGTGAGCACCAGGGCGTGGAGCGCAAACACGTTCAGCAGCGAATAGAGCCGGTCCTGATACAGCATCATGAAGCTGATCAGGACCAGTCCGCCGGCCAGCGTATGGGAGACGTCGAAGGACAGGCTGTGCATCTGCATCAGAAGCTCCTCGACACGAACAGGAGCAGCGTACCGAGCAATCCCAGCATCAGCGCCGCGCCGAGGAATTGCGGAACGCGGAAGACCCGCATTTTCGCGGTCGCGGTCTCGAACAGCGCGAGGAAGAAGCCGGCGACCGCGAGTTTGACGACATAGGCGCCGGCGCCGACGGCGTAAGCCAGCGGGCCGGTTCCGAAGACGGCTATCTTCCAGGGCAGGAACACGCAGGCGATCAGGGAGATATAGAGCAGGAGCTTGAGAAACGCGCCGAATTCGATCATCGCCAAATGGCGTCCCGAATATTCGAGAACCATGGCCTCATGCACCATGGTGAGTTCCAGATGCGTGGCCGGATTGTCGACGGGAATCCGCCCGTTCTCGGCCAGCGCCACCATGATCAGCGCGATGAGGGCCATTCCCAGCGACACGCGCAATCCGATGTAGGACGAGGCTATGAAATTTGCGACCGTCGAAAGCTGGGTCGAGCCGGCGACCAGCGCCATGCAAAACACGATCAGCAGCATCGCCGGCTCCGCAAGCGCCGCGATCATGACTTCGCGGCTGGAGCCGATGCCGCCAAAGCTGGTGCCGACATCCATCCCGGCGAGCGCCAGAAAGAAGCGCGCACTTCCGAGCAGGGCGACGATGGCGATCAGGTCTGCGGTCCAGTTGAACAGCAGGCCGGTGGCGAACGTCGGCACCAGTGCTGCGGCGACCCAGATCGCGGCAAACGTCACATAGGGCGTCACGCGGAACAGCCAGGAGGCATTTTCGGCGAGCACCACTTCCTTGCGGAGCAGCCGCAACAGATCGCGATAGGGCTGGAAGATCGAAGCGCCCTGGCGACGCACCAGCCGCGCCTTGATCTTGCGCACGAAGCCCGTCAACAGCGGCGCGAGCAGCAGCACCAGAAGCATCTGCGCGCCCTGCACGAGGATGTCCGGGATCACGACCATATCGCAAGCACCAGCAGCAGCGTGACGAGGGTGGCGAAGACGAGGCTGAGATAACGGCGAATGGTCAGGAACTGCAGACGATTGAGCCGTTCGGAGGACAGGCTGATGGCGCTTGCAATTGGCGCGTACATTCCCTCCCAGATCAGATCATGGAGTTCGATCCTGATCCGTGCCGGCCTGATATCTCCCGGGGCCGGCATCTCGACGTGATCGCGGGCGTGGAACGCGAGCGCGCCGAAAACGCGGCGGATCGGCTGGGCGAAGCTGTCGCCGGAATACTGGGCCGCGGGGGTCGGATCGTTAAAGCCGCAGCCCCAGGCCGGTCCCCGCCGCAGCGCATGAGAGGCGAAGCGATGAATGAAAAAGACGGCGAGCGAGGCGGATATCGCGATGAACACCATCACCAGCAATCCGTTGTAGGAACTGCGGCTCTCCGCGATCGGCGCGATCGACAGCCAGGCTTCATTGGCCTGTATCGGCATGCGGCTACCGAGGATCGCGGTTGTCACGGGCGAAAGGGCATCAATCGCCAGTCCCGGCAGAATTCCGGCCAGCAAGCAAAGCGCGGCGAGGATGAACATCGCTGACAGCGAGTAGCGGTCGACTTCGTCAGCGGCTTCCGCCACCACGCTCCGCGGCCGGCCGAGAAAGGTGATGCCGAAAAATTTGACGAAGCAGGCGGCGGCCAGCGCCGCTGCCAGCGCCAGCATCGCCCCGACCGCCGGCACCATGATCTTCAGGGCCCATTGCGGCAAATCCGGACTCTGCAGCACGGCCTGGAATATCAGCCACTCCGAAACGAAACCGTTGAACGGCGGGAGTGCCGATATCGCGACGCAACCGACCAGGACGGCGAAGCTGGTGAACGGCATGCGGTGAATGAGGCCGCCCAGGTTGTCCATGTTCCGCTCGCCGGTCGCGGTCAGTACGGCGCCGGCGCCGAAGAACAGCAGGCTCTTGAAAAAGGAGTGGTTGAGCACATGAAACAGCGCGGCCGTGAAGGCGAGCGCCGCCGCCAGTTTCAGGCCGTTGGCCTGAAAAGCCAGCGCAAGGCCGAGGCTGGCGAAAATGATGCCGATGTTTTCGATCGTCGAGTAGGCGAGCAGGCGCTTGAGATCCTTTTCCATCATGGCATACAGGATCCCCATCACGGCGGTGATGCTGCCAAGGAAAAGGACGATCACGCTCGCCGGCCATGTCGGCGGTCCCAGGAGGTCGAATACGACGCGAATGAAACCGTAGATCGCGACCTTGGTCATGACGCCACTCATGAGCGCCGACACGTGGCTGGGAGCCGCGGGATGAGCGAGCGGCAGCCAGACATGCAACGGCACGAGGCCGGCCTTTGAGCCGGCGCCAAGCAACATCAGGATCAACACCAGCGCCGACGCGTAGGGCGTGTGCTGCGCCGCGCGGATCGCCGCAAATCCATAGTCTCCCGCCGGTCCCGCCAGCAGGCCGAAGGCCAGCAGAAGTGCGAGCGTGCCGAAGCTTGCCATCACCAGATAGACGTAGCCGGCCTTGGCGTTGCCGGCTTCACGGTGGTGCGCCATGACCAGCGCCCAGGAGACCAGCGACATGAATTCCCAGCAGAGCAGATAGGAAAACGCATCATCCGCCAGCACCACGAGGTTCATGCCGGCCAGAAAGGCGGGGAAGAAGGGAAGCACGCGGTGCGGCGCTTCCTCATGGTGGCCGTAGCCGAGACCGTAGAGGCTCGCCGCTGCCCCTCCGAGATTGACGACAACAAGGAAAAACGAGGCCAGCGCGTCGAGGCGGAAATGGGCGCCGAGCCACGGCAATCCGATCGGCAGCATCAGATCGGCGGCGCTTGCAGTGTCGCCAAGCAGCCACCGCAAGGATCCGGTCAACGCAACAACGGACACGACCAAGGTGGCGCCATAGATGGCGGCGGTGGCGATCTTTGAGCGGCTTAGAAGTATCGCCAGCACCGCCAATCCAAGCAATCCGGCAACACACGTCATTTGCAGAATGACGCCCGACATTACGTGCGCGCCCTTGTTCGGCCTGACGCCTTGTTTTCCGATCGAGCGCCCGGAACGGGCCTGGCCGAACCCGAACCTGCTTTCAGTCGTACCCCGCGCCCCTGCGACTGGCTGACAGCCCCCTCGTCGATCATCTCGATCCCCGCCGCCTCGAATGCGGCGATCAGCTTGACCAGCGAATCGACATTGCCCCGGATCATCATTTCAGAGGCCTCCATCCGCTGAATGGTTGGCACGGAAAGTCCCGATAGTTTCGCGAGCCGGCGCTGATCAATGCCAAGGAGCACCCTGGCGGCTCGCAGTTGAGCTGCGGTGATCATCGACTTGCCTCGCTGTCGGGACCCTAGCCGATATCAGACATCATCTTTGCATGGTAATTAATGATGTTAGAATGTCAATAAGTGATATTTCAGATATCTAATCTGAGGGGTGGACGCATTGCCGAAGGAAACCGCTTTCATGAGCGCCGTGGCTGGAGTTTCGGTTCTCAAATCAAGGCCGCAGAATGCGGTGCACCAGATCCATGTCGGCGCCGGCCTCGGCCTCCAGCATTGACAGAGAACCCGGCTTGCCCGATTTGAAAAGTGACGGCGTCCATTGCGCGGGCGCTGCAACAGCATCGGCGAATGGGGCCATGACCAAACCTCGCGCGGCATGTTTGATCGGATGGCCGGCGGCGCATTCGCGCTCGCCGCTGATCCATCACTATTGGCTGCGAACGCTGGGCATCGAGGGCGGCTACAATATCGAGGCAGTGCCGCCCGAAGGCTTTGCCGAATTCGTGCTGCATTTGTCGGCGCATGGCTTTGTCGGCGCCAATGTCACCATCCCGCACAAGGAGCGCGCGCTGGCGCTCTCGGTGCCCGACGCGCGCGCCCGCGCGGTCGGCGCGGCGAATACCTTGTGGTACGAGGGCAGCGAGCTGCGCTCGACCAACACGGACATCGAAGGCTTCATCAATAACCTCGACGCCTGCGCGAAGGGATGGGACAGCATAGATGACGCGCTGGTGCTGGGCGCCGGCGGGTCGTCGCGCGCGGTGGTGTTCGGGCTTGTCGAGCGCGGCATCAAGCGCGTGTATCTGGCGAACCGGACCATCGAGCGGGCGCGTGCGCTTGCCGGTCAATTCGGTGAAACCGTGCATCCCATCGCGTGGGAGATGATTGGCGAGGCTCTGCCGCACGCCGGACTGCTGGTGAACACGACGTCGCTCGGCATGCACGGCCAGCCGGCCCTCGATCTCGATGCGAGCCTGCTTCCATCCCATGCGCTGGTCGCCGACCTCGTCTACGTCCCGCTGGAAACGCCGCTGCTGGCGGCGGCGCGGGCGCGCGGCCTGAAGACAGCCGACGGTCTGGGTATGCTGCTGCACCAGGCGGTGCGCGGATTTGAATTATGGTTCGGACGCCGTCCTGAAGTGACACCAGAGCTCCGCGCGCTGGTCGAGGCTGATCTCACAAGCGCTTGATTGCGCATGTTTGGTCCGGAATATCGTGAAAGCGTCGGTGTCTCTGGTTAAGCTGGGGTTCCTGGAGAACAATTCATGCCGAGTTATCGTTCTACGCTCGCTCATCCATTACTCGCCATGGCGATGGTGGCTGCCTCTTCTTGCTTTGCGATCGCCCAACAACCGCCTTCGCCGTCGCGGGTTCGCGGCACCATCGCAAGCGTCGACGGCGACGTGCTGTCCGTCAAATCGCGCAGCGGCGAGGACGTCAAGTTGCGCATGACCGGCGACCTGCGGGTAGTTGGAATCATCAAGATTGCGCTGTCCGACATCAAGCTCGGCTCTTTCGTCGGAGCCACCACGGTGCCCGGACCGGACGGCAGCCAGAACGCGGTCGAGGTGCACGTCTTTCCGGAGGACATGCGCGGCACGGGTGAGGGATCTCGGCCCTACGATCTGCGCCCCAACTCAACCATGACCAATGCGACGGTCGCCGAGACTGTCGCGGGCAATGACGGCCAGACCCTGATGATCAAATACAAGGGTGGCGAGAAGAAAGTCGTGGTCGGCGCCCGATACGCCTGTCGTCACCTATGTCCCCGCCGACAGATCCGAACTGAAGGCGGGCGCCAGGATCATCGCCTTCGTCAAGCAACTGCCGGACGGGTCGTTCGAAACCAATCGTGTCAGCGTCGGCCGCGACGGGCTGACGCCTCCCATGTAAGGATTTCCGCTCTTCACCGATTTGCGAACGAGGCTTCACGGCTTCGTCATCCCGGAATAACCGCCACCTTTGCGGGGTACTCCTTGGATTCGTCGATCAACCTTGAGGGAAAGACCATGCCGAAAATCTCTTCGTGGATGCCGCGCGCGCTTGTGGCCTCGCTGACGGTGATATCCGTGTTCGCCTCGGCGGCATGGGCCCAGCAGCCGCCGCCGGTTCGCATTCGCGGCACCATCGAGACCGTCGACGGTCCCATGCTGACGATCAAGTCGCGCGAAGGCACCGAGATGAAGGTGCGCATGACCGACAACGTCGCGGTGTTCGGCGTCGCCAGGACCGAGTTGTCCGAAATAAAGCCGGGGTCCTACATCGGGGTATCGGCAATGCCGGAACCCGACGGCACCCAGAAGGCGCTCGCCGTCCACATTTTCCCCGAGAGCCAGCGCGGTGCGGCCGAGGGTTTCAGGCCGTGGGATCTCCGGCCCAACTCGACCATGACCAATGCCACCGTCGCCGAGACGGTCAAGGGCACCGACGGCCAGAATATCCTGGTGAGATACAAGGACGGCGAGAAGAAAGTCGTGGTGCCGCCGGGCACGCCGATCGTCACCTTCGTCGCCGGCGACAAATCCGAGGTGAAGCCGGGCGCCAAGATCATCATCTTCGGCGCGGTGAAGAAAGACGACGGCGTGCTGGAAGCCAACCGCGTCAATATCGGCCGCGACGGCATCACTCCGCCGATGTGACGCGGAGCGTAAGCCTATCAACGAGTCGTCCCCGCGAACGCGGGGACACATAACCACCGTTGTTTGTTACTGCACCGGGCAGTGGCCACGGCCTTATGAATATATCCGTCAATGGTTATGGGTCCCGGCTCGCGCGAAGGCGCTTGGCCGGGACGACGATCGATTTTCAATGGTTCGCCGCTAGACCGCCAATACGTGATCGTCGATCTCGGCGATGGTGTTGACGCCGCACAGGCCCATGGTCGTTGAGAGCTCGTTGCGGATGATGTCGATCGCCTTGGCGACGCCGGGGCCGCCGAAGGCGCCGAGGCCATGAATATAGGCGCGGCCGATCATGCAGGATTTGGCGCCGAGCGCGAGCGCGCGCATCACGTCCTGGCCGGAGCGGATGCCGCCGTCGAACATGATTTCCATCCTGTCGCCGATCGCGTCGACAATCTCCGGCAGGACTTCGATCGAGGAAGGCGCGCCGTCGAGCTGACGGCCGCCGTGATTGGAAACCACCAGCGCCTGCGCGCCGGTCTTTGCCGCCTCTTCAGCGTCCTCGACGTCGAGAATCCCCTTCAGCACCAGCTTGCCGGGCCAGATGCTGCGGATCCATTCGACATCCTTCCAGTTCAGCGTGGTGTCGAACTGCGTCCCGATCCAGGTTCCGAGCGCCGTGATATCGTCGGTGCCCTTGAGGTGACCGACGAGATTGCCGAAGGTGCGGCGCTTGCCGCGAAGCACGCCGGCCACCCAGGCCGGCTTGGTGGCGAAATCGAAAAACTTCGACAGCGTCCATTCCGGCGGCACCGTCATGCCGTTCTTGATGTCGGCATGGCGCTGCCCGATCACCTGCAGATCGACGGTCAGCACCAGCGCGCTGCACCTGGCCGCGATGGCGCGTTCGATCAGTTCCTTGATGAAGCCGCGGTCCTTCATGACGTACAACTGGAACCAGAACGGCTTGTCGACATTGGCGGCGACATCCTCGATCGAACAGATCGACATCGTGCTCAACGTGTAGGGAATTCCGGCGGCCTGCGCCGCGCGGCAGGCGTGAATTTCGCCGTCGCCATATTGCATGCCGGTCAGGCCGACCGGCGCCAGGATCAGCGGAAGCGACGCGGGTTCGCCGAGAATGGTGGTGGAAAGATCGCGCTTCGACACATCGACCAGGATGCGCTGGCGGAACTTGATTTCCTGAAGATCGTCGCGGTTGGCGCGCAGCGTCTCCTCGGCATAAGAGCCGCGATCGGCATAATCGAAAAATGCCTTGGGCACTTTTTGCTTGTGGCGCTGGCGCAGATCCTCGATGCAGGTGATGTGTTTCATGGACGCTCCCGGCCCTTCTTGTAATTGCCACTTTGGCCGTTCATCTAGCACGCTTGTGGCGCTGGCAAAATCGCTTCACGGCAAACTCAAGGCGAGCATTCAAGGGAGGCTCTCATGACCGGACCGCGCAACAAGCCAACCGACGCCAAGGACCCGGAAAAGCGCCGGCTCGACGAGGCCCTCGAGGAAGGGCTGGAGGAGACCTTTCCGGGATCAGACCCCGTCAATGTCACCCAGCCGCCGCCCTCGAAGGCGGACCATCACGTCAAGCGCAAGGATTAGCCGGGAACTTTTCATCGGCGGGAATCAGCTAATTGTTGTCTTATCAATGGCTTATGGTCCCATCGATGGAATGGCGGGCCGAAATGATTTATTATATTTTTTGAAGTCATTTTAGCATCGAAGGCATTATAACCGCCTCCACATTAGGATGGGCTGGCGTTCGGGCTTCTCGCCGGGTGATTCGAGAGGTCTGGACGATGCTGGGGGTCATATGAGCCGCAAATATTTCGGGACGGACGGGATTCGAGGTCTCGCCAACGGTCTGATCACGCCGGAGCTGGCGCTCAAGGTGGGGCAGGCGGCCGGGTTGGTGTTTCAGCGCGGCGAGCATCGCCATCGCGTCGTCATCGGCAAGGATACGCGTCTTTCCGGCTACATGATCGAATACGCGATGGTGGCCGGCTTCACCTCGGTCGGCATGGATGTGCTGCTGCTCGGCCCGATGCCGACGCCGGCGGTGGCGATGCTGACCAAATCGATGCGCGCCGATCTCGGCGTGATGATTTCCGCCTCTCATAATCTGTTCGAGGACAACGGCATCAAATTGTTCGGCCCGGAAGGGTTTAAACTGTCCGACGACGTCGAGAAGCAGATCGAGTTGCTGCTGGATGAATGCCTCGACAAGCGGCTGGCGCAGAGCGCGAGCCTCGGGCGCGCCCGCCGCATCGACGGCGTCCATGACCGCTACATCGAATTCGCCAAGCGAACGCTGCCGCGCGATCTCAGCCTCGATGGCCTGCGCGTGGTGGTCGATTGCGCCAACGGCGCGGCCTACAAGGTGGTGCCGGAGGCGCTGTGGGAACTGGGCGCCGACGTCATTTCCATCGGCGTCGATCCCGATGGCTTCAACATCAACAAGGAATGCGGATCGACCTCGCCGGAGGCGTTGAGCCGAAAGGTGCGCGAAATGCGCGCCGACATCGGCATCGCGCTCGATGGCGACGCCGACCGGGTCATCCTGGTCGACGAACGCGGACACCTTGTCGATGGCGATCAGCTGCTCGCGGTGATCGCGCAAAGCTGGAAGGAAGATGGCCGGCTTGCCAGGCCGGGCATCGTCGCCACGGTGATGTCGAATCTGGGGTTGGAGCGCTTTCTTGAAGGTCACGGCATTGAGCTGATCCGCACGCCGGTCGGCGACCGTTACGTGCTGGAGCGGATGCTGAGCGGCGGGTATAATCTGGGTGGCGAGCCTTCCGGCCACATTATCCTGTCGGACTATGCCACCACCGGCGACGGCTTCGTCGCGGCGCTTCAGGTGCTCGCGGTGGTGCAAAAATTTCGCCGTCCGGTGTCCGAGGTCTGCCATCGCTTCGATCCGTTGCCGCAGATCCTGAAGAATGTGCGTTACCGCAGTGGCAAGCCGCTCGACGACGACGATGTCAAATCGGCCATCGTCGCCGGCGAGAAGCGGCTCAACGGCCACGGCCGGCTGCTGGTCCGCTCCTCCGGCACCGAGCCCGTGATCCGCGTGATGGGTGAGGGCGACGATCGGTTACTGGTCGAGGAAGTGGTCGATCACATCGTCTCCGCGCTCGGCCACGCCGCGGCGGCGTAGGGGCAGGTCCGTTTCGCCCGCGCACGGCACCGATGCCGTGCCGCGTGCATCCCCGCTGCCGGGCGCATCGCAGCCATTATCTAATGGCGCTGGTCGGTGCGGCATGGCCGCCGTAGAGAATGTCTGTTGCCCCTGCGAATTTTCCGGAAGTCGCCGCTTGAACAAGTCCGTGGCCGTCCCCGAAGAAACCGCTCTCGCTCCGGCGATTGTGCCGGACGTGAACTCGCGCACCGTTGCGAAAGCGGCCGCGGGACCGGCCTATATCGTGCTTGCCGGCATCAGCTTCTCGCACTTCCTCAATGACACGATGCAATCGCTGATCGCGTCGGTGTATCCGATCCTGAAGGACAATTATGCGCTGGACTTCGCGCAGATTGGATTGATCACGCTGGCATTCCAGTTCACCGCCTCGCTGCTGCAGCCGGTGGTCGGTCATTTCACCGACAAGAAGGCGCAGCCGTTTTCGCTGGCGATCGGTATGTCCTCGACCTTCTTCGGCCTCCTGCTGCTTAGCGTCGCCCGGCAATATACCGTTATCCTGATCGCCGCCGCACTCGTAGGTCTGGGCTCCGCGGTGTTTCATCCGGAATCGGCGCGTATCGCCCGGCTTGCGTCCGGTGGGCGTTTTGGCTTCGCGCAGTCGGTGTTCCAGCTCGGCGGCAGCTTCGGTACCTCGATGGGTCCGGTGCTGGCGGCCTTGATCGTTGTGCCCTTCGGCCAGCCCAGCATCGCCTGGTTCTCGACGATTGCATTTCTCGCGATCATCATCCTTTGGCGGATCGGTCAGTGGTACAAGCCGCAGATCACGACCAGGAAGGCTGCGCCGGTCTATTCGCATCCGGAAGCCCCGAGCCGGCGCCGCGTCATGGTCGCGCTCGCGGTGCTGGTGGCGCTGTTGTTTTCCAAGCAGCTCTACGTCTCGAGCCTGTCGAGCTACTACATCTTCTATCTGATCGACCGGTTCGGTGTCTCGACCCAGGCGGCGCAGATCTATCTGTTTATCTTCCTCGCTGCCAATGCGATCGGCGCATTCCTTGGCGGTCCACTGGGCGATCGTTTCGGCCGCAAGATCGTGATCTGGTTCTCGATTCTGGGCGCGCTGCCGTTCACGCTGGCGCTGCCATATGCGGGCCTGCATGCCGGTGCGGTGCTGACCATGTGCATCGGTCTCATCATCTCGTCGACCACCTCCTCGATCATCGTGTTTGCGCAGGAACTGGTGCCGCATCGGTTCGGGATGATCTCCGGCGTCTTCTTCGGCGTCGCATTCGGCATCGGCGGGCTTGGCGCTGCCGTGCTCGGCAAAGTCGCCGACCACACCGGCATCGCCTTCGTCTACCAGGTTTGTTCGTTCCTGCCGGCGATCGGGCTGCTCGCGGTGTTCCTGCCGAAGATGCCGCGGGCCGGGCGCTGAAGCGGCCTGGCCGCGCGGAGACTTCCCGGTTCTCGTCAATAAATTGTTAGCGATTTGGCGGGGTCTGGCATGTGGCCCTGGATTTCGCGGCCACAATTTCTATTCGGAGCGCGATCGGCGAAAATCACGTGCAACGGATTATCAACCTTAAAAATTAGGGTTAAGCGGCGCTTAAGCATTTGATGGCATCGTCCGGCCGTGAGTTTTTCGACGTGGGGCCCGTGTTGTCTGCCTCACCGGTCAAAAGGACGAAGTCAATGCGTACCGTTAAGTCTCTCATCGCCGCTGGAGCGGCGTCTCTGTTGTCGTCGATGGCCTTCGCCGCCGACATGGCCATCGCGCCGCCGATGCCCTATGCGGACCCGGTCGCCGATTTCGGTGGCTGGTATCTGCGCGGCGATATCGGATTCAGCAATCAGAGGGTTGAGAACATAAGAAATACCAACCCGGCGCTTTATGCCAACCTGCTTTCCCTGACCCAGCAAACCGGGTTTGACACTGGCGGCATCTTCGGAATCGGTGCCGGCTATCAGTTCAACCACTGGCTCCGCGCTGATATCATCGGACAGTATCGCGGCAGCGCGAATCTTCACGGCCTTGACCTCTTGAGCTTTCCAAACGGCGGTGCTGTCGGATACGGTTCGGATACCTACAGCGGCAGCAAGTCCGAGTGGCTATTGCTTGCAAACGCCTATGTCGATCTCGGTACATGGTGGAGCGTGACGCCCTTTATCGGCGCTGGCATCGGCGCTTCACGCGTCACCGTCGCGAATTTCACGGATCTCGGTATCAACTCGCTGCCTGGCGGCGGCGTAGGCCCGGGCCTCGTGTCTGCCCAAACCGGCTCCAGGTGGAACTTCGCATGGGCGCTTCATACCGGCCTGGCTTACGGGTCAGCCCAAACATGACCGTTGAACTCGGCTATAGTTATCTCAATCTCGGCGACGGCACGACCGGTGTGGATACTACATTTGATCGCTCGGCAGGCGGGCACGTGTACACCCTCAAGAATATCACCTCGCAGGACCTCAAGTTAGGCGTACGCTGGCAACTTGAAAGCCCGCAGGTCTATGAGCCGCCGCCACTGGTCACCAAGGGCTAATCGCAATCCGATTTTTTAATCTTTGCTAACGGCGCGGGACTTTCCGCGCCGTTTTGTTTTGCGCGCGGCATGTCCCCGAAAAGTGAGAACCGGTTTTCGGACAAGATCATGCCAATCGGAGTGCCGCGACAACGATTGGTTAAGGTTAACGGGCGATGATCGGCGCCAAGCTCGCAAGTGTCCGATGGGAGTATTTTGATGCGTAAAGTCCTGCTGGCGATGGCAATGTTCGGAGCGGTGTCCTGCGCGCAGGCGGCCGACATGCCCGATTATCTTCGTGGCTCGGTGGGACCCGCGCCCACCGTCAACTGGCGTGGGTTCTATGTCGGCGGTCAGGCCGGCTACGGATCATCGGACGAGAATTTCTCCGGCTCGAACACGAACATGCTCGCTCGCCTTGATTTCCGATAACGTCATCCAGCAGATGGGGGTTTCACAGTGGAATCTTGGGCTCGGCAAGGACTCGGCACGCGCGCCTGGTTACGGCGCCTTCGCTGGATATAACTGGCAATGGGATGACGTCGTCCTCGGCGTCGAAGGGTCCTATCTTCACGGCTCATTTGGAGGCACGTCCAGCGCCTTCAAGGAACTCGTCGGCGGCCCGTTGTCCGACAACCTCTATCATGATGTTTCGGTTACGTCATCGGCTTCGATCGCGATTTCGGATATGGCGACGTTCCGCGGCCGGGCGGCATATTCGTTCGGATGTTTCCTTCCGTATGCCTTCGGCGGGTTCAGCGCTCGGCAATGCCAACATCTCGCGCTCTGTATTGGTCACGGACGCCGTCAGCACCACAAGGTTTGGTTCCTACACCCAGTCTAGCAGCCCTTGGCTGCCGACGATGCCATGCACAATCACATGATCTACGGCTACACGGCCGGTCTTGGTATCGACATCAATTTGATAGGTGGTCTCTTCATGCGCGCGGAGTGGGAATATGTTCGATTCACGGACCAGGTTGATACCAGCATCAACACGGTGCGCGCCGGCCTCGGTTACAAGTTCTGAGCGGGATTTTCGCGTATCGCCCCACCGGTCGGAATTGTTGACATCATCTACCCCACCTGTTGGTCTGTCGTTCCGTTGAGGACAGCGGCGAGCCATGAAAATTTACGGCGATACCAATTCGGGCAATTGCCTGAAGGTGAAGTGGGTCTGTGACAGGCTGGCGCTGCCTTACACCTGGATCGCCGTCGATACGCTCAAGGGCGAGAGCCGGACCCCGCAGTTCCTGAAGCTCAACAGCGCGGGGCAGGTGCCTGTGGTCGAATTCGACGATGGCCGCACGTTGGCGCAGTCCAACGCGATCATTCGTTATCTCGCCCAGGGCAGCGGTCTCGTTCCAGCCGACGCTTTCGTGGCCGCCAAGATGGACGAATGGCTGTTCTGGGAACAATATAGCCACGAGCCGTATATCGCCGTTTGCCGTTTCCAGATGCTCTATCTCGGCAAGCCGGCGTCCGATCTCGACCCCGAAAAAATCAAGCGTGGCTACGCGGCGCTGGCGCGGATGGAACACGCACTCGCAACGACGCGATTCCTGGTGGGCGATACGCTGTCTCTCGCCGATGTCGCGCTGCTCGCCTATACCAGGGTCGCGCATGAAGGTGGCTTTCACCTCGACGGCTATGCTTCGTTGCGGCGCTGGATCGGCGATACCGAGAAATCTCTCGGCTTGCCGCCGGCGCGCTAGAACATTTTATCGGAATCATCATGACTGCGACCTCGGCTGTCTCCATCCGCCGCGCCCGACGCCAGGACGTCGAGGCTATCGTACGAATGCTGGCGGACGATCCGCTCGGCAGCGGCCGTGAACGGATCGAGCAGCCACTGCCGTCGTGCTATTTTGGGGCATTCGAGACGGTTGACCAGGATCCGCATATCCAGCTTGTGGTCGCAGAGGACGATGGCGGTGCCGTCGTCGGCTGCCTTGAGCTCTGTATCCTGCCGGGACTGAGCTCGCAGGGTGCCTCGCGCGGCCTGATCGAGGACGTTCGCGTCGCCGCGCATTGCCGCAGCCGCGGCATCGGAGAGATGATGGTGCGGTGGGCCGTCGCCGAAGCGCGGGCGAGGGGCTGCAAACTGGTCGAACTGCTCACGCATCACACCCGCGTCGATGCGCAGCGTTTTTACAAGCGGCTCGGATTTCAGCCGAGCCATGTCGGGATGACATTGCGGTTTTGATACAACCTGTTGTTCATCGTCGATTGATGCGGCCCATTGCTGCCACTGCGAAACGGGCTTTGCGGTTCGTTCCGGTTAAGGCGCGATAAACTAATCGGATCATCCCTCATTTTTTCGGTGGAACAACCCGCGACACTTTGGCATCCCCCCATCGGGCTGGGCAGCTTGGGGACCTCAAATGAAAAATTATTCGATCGTCAGGATCGGCGATGAATATGTCGTGCGGGCGGGCGACAAGAGTATTTTGAAAATCGCGAGCCGGCGAAAGGCGGCTCAGCTCGTCACGGATGCGGCTGAATTGTTGAATTCGCAGCCGGCGCAACAGGCCGACGCCGAACCATCAATTGCGCGCGAGCCCAGCGAAGTTCCTTGACGATTCCGGGTGATCCCCCTATGTACCGCGGCGGGACACCTCCCCCCAACGGGAGGCTTGCTATCTGGAAGGATAGATCATGACTGCAGCGAAGCCCGCTTCGCGGCCCATTGTGCCGCATTTTTCCTCTGGCCCCTGCGCCAAGCGCCCCGGCTGGAATCCCCAAAATCTTCATGACGCCGCGCTTGGCCGATCGCATCGTGCGAAAGTCGGCAAAGCCAAGCTCAAGCTTGCAATCGAGCTGACGCGCGAGGTGCTTGAAGTCCCCGCAGGCTACAAGATCGGCATCGTGCCGGCCTCCGATACCGGCGCCGTCGAGATGGCCTTGTGGTCGCTGCTTGGTGCGCGGCCCGTGACCACCATCGCCTGGGAGTCTTTCGGCGAAGGCTGGGTCAGCGATATCGTCAAGGAATTGAAGCTCAAGGACGTGACCAGGCTGCACGCCGGCTATGGCGAGATCCCCGATCTGAGCAAGGCCGATCCGGCTTCCGACATCGTCTTCACCTGGAACGGCACCACGTCAGGCGTCCGCGTCCCCAATGCCGACTGGATCAGCGCCAAGCGCGAAGGTCTTACCATCTGCGACGCGACGTCGGCCGCGTTCGCGCAAGCTCTCGACTGGGCCAAGCTCGATGTGGTGACGTTCTCCTGGCAGAAGGCGCTGGGCGGAGAGGCCGCGCACGGCATGCTGGTGCTCTCACCGCGCGCGGTTGAACGGCTCGAGACCTACAAGCCGGCATGGCCGCTGCCAAAAATCTTCCGCATGACCAAGGGCGGCAAGCTCAACGAAGGCATCTTCGAGGGCGAAACCATCAACACGCCATCGATGCTGTGCGTCGAGGACTATCTCGATGCGCTGAACTGGGCGAAATCGGTCGGCGGGCTCAAGGCCCTGATCGCCCGCGCCGACGCCAACGCCAAGGTGCTTGCCGACTGGAAGTCGAAAACGCCGTGGATCGATTTCCTGGCCAGGGATCCGGCGATCCGGTCCAATACCTCGGTGTGCATGAAAGTGGTCGATCCCGCGATCACGTCGTTGACGCCGGACGCGCAGGCGGATTTTGCCAAGAAGCTCGTTGCGCTGGTTGAGAAGGAAGGCGCCGGCTACGATTTCGCGCATTATCGCGATGCGCCGGCGGGCCTGCGTATCTGGTGCGGCGCCACGGTGGAAGCCAGCGACGTTGCATTGCTGACGCAGTGGATCGACTGGGCTTTCGCCGAGACCAAGGCTTTGCTTCCGAAGGCGGCGTAATTTTTCACGATTGTCGTCCCGGGCAGGCGGCCCTGCGCCGCGCGACCCGGAACCCATGACCACCGTCACGGAGTATGGGTCCCGGCTCTTCGCGCAAGCGGCGCTTCGGCCGGGACGACGTCTCGCTTTTCCAAAAGGAATCACAAAATGACAAAACCCAAAGTTCTTATTTCCGACGCGCTGTCGCATGCCGCGGTGCAGATCTTCAGGGATCGCGGCATCGATGTCGACTTCCAGCCCAAC
The DNA here is from genome assembly GCA_963786045.1 of uncultured Alphaproteobacteria bacterium. Taxonomy (GTDB): domain Bacteria; phylum Pseudomonadota; class Alphaproteobacteria; order Rhizobiales; family Xanthobacteraceae; genus Bradyrhizobium. The sequence continues at coordinate 151,997 of CAWAXR010000013.1, forward strand.
CTCGGCAAGGACAAGGACAAGCTCGCCGAAATTATCGGCAATTACGACGGCCTTGCGATCCGCTCTGCCACCAAGGCAACCGCCAAGATCATCGGGAAGGCTACGCGGCTCAAGGTGATCGGCCGGGCCGGGATCGGCGTCGACAATGTGGAGATTCCCGCCGCTACCGCGAAGGGCATCATCGTGATGAACACGCCGTTCGGCAATTCGATCACCACGGCCGAACATGCGATTACACTGATGCTGGCGCTGGCGCGCGAAATTCCACAGGCCGATGCCTCGACCCAGGCCGGCAAGTGGGAAAAGAACCGCTTCATGGGCGTCGAGATCACCGGCAAGACCCTGGGCGTGATCGGTTGCGGCAACATCGGTTCGATCGTCGCCGACCGCGGTCTCGGGCTGCGCATGAAGGTGATCGCGTTCGATCCGTTCCTGTCGCCGGAGCGCGCCAAGGATATCGGGGTGGAGAAAGTTGAACTCGACGAACTGTTCAAGCGCGCTGATTTTATCACCCTGCATACGCCGCTGACCGAAAAGACCCGGAACATCATCGACGCGGCGGCGCTGGCGAAAATGAAGAAGGGCGTTCGCATCGTCAACTGCGCGCGCGGGGGACTGGTCGACGAGCAAGCGCTGGTCGATGCGCTCAACTCCGGGCATGTCGCGGGTGCGGCGTTCGACGTGTTCGTCGAGGAGCCGGCCACATCGAACGTGCTGTTCGGCCACCCCAACGTGATCTGCACGCCGCATCTGGGCGCGGCCACCACGGAGGCGCAGGAGAACGTCGCGCTGCAGGTTGCCGAGCAGATGTCGGACTATCTGCTGAGTGGCGCGATTTCCAACGCCGTCAATTTCCCCTCGATCACGGCGGAAGAGGCGCCAAAGCTGAAGCCATTCATCGAACTCGCCGAAAAGCTCGGTTCGTTCGCGGGTCAACTCACCGAGACCGGTATCGCGAAGGTGGAGATCACCTATGAGGGCCACGTCGCCGAAATGAAGATCAAGGCGCTGACCTCGGCGGTGTTGTCGGGCCTGCTGCGGCCGATGCTCGGCGACATCAACGTGGTGTCCGCCCCGGTCATCGCCAAGGAGCGCGGCATGGTGGTCGACGAGATCGCACGCGCGGCGCAGAGCGATTATGAAAGCCTGATCACGGTCACCGTCACCACCGAACGGCAGGAGCGCTCGGTGTCGGGTACGGTCTATGCCGACGGCAAGCCGCGCCTGGTCGATATCAAGGGCATTCGTGTCGACGCCGAATTCGGAAAGTCGATGATCTACGTCACCAACGAGGACAAGCCGGGCTTTATCGGCCGCTTCGCCAGCCTGCTCGGCGACGCCAAGCTCAACATCGCAACCTTCCATCTCGGCCGCACCAGGCAGGGCGGCGATGCCATCGCGCTGGTCGAGGTCGACGGCGCGGTGCCGGTGGACTTGCTCGCCAAGGTGCAGGCGCTGCCGCAGGTGAAGCAGGTCAAGGTGCTGGCGTTTTAAGACGTCCGCGCCGCGACGTGTTTGCTCTCCGCCCGAATCGTTTGGCGCCTTTTGCAACCATAGGTAATTGATTCGATTGCAGCTTCCCCTCTGCGCCTCGGCTTTCGTAACCAAGCGCTAAGGGGATTCACACTACCGTGACCGGACTCGTTTCCGCCAATCGCGCGCTCCGCACGCAATCGGGAGAAGTCCGTTGAAGCTGAACAATCTGAAGATCGCCCCCAAACTTGGCATTTTGTTGGGCATCACTCTGCTCGGCCTTTGCGTTGCGGGCGCCATTGCAGCCTACCTGATGCAGCGCGAGATGCTGAATGCCCGGATCGAGCAGGTTCGTTCGATCGTGGAGATGGGCCGAAACCTGGCGCTCGGTTTGCAGAAGCAGGTGGACGCGGGGCAGATCACCAAGGAAGCCGCGCTCGCCGAATTCGGCCGGCGCGCCAGTTCCATGACCTACGACAACGGCGCCGGCTATCTGTTCGGCACGTCGTATGACGGCATCACGGTGTTGTCGCCCGATCCCAAGCAGATCGGGACCAACCGGATGGATCTGGTGGTGAATGGCAGAATGATTTCCCGCGAGTTGCTCGATGGCGTCAAGGCCAAGGGCGAAATCCTGCTGACGTATGAATATGTGAAACCGGGCGAGGAAAAGCCGGTCCGCAAGATCGGTTATGCCGTCGCGGTCCCCGGCTGGAACATGTTTCTCGGCACCGGCGCCTATCTCGACGATCTCGACGCCAAGCTGAAGCCGATCATCTGGATGCTGGGTCTTGCCACCCTCGTCATTGCTCTCGTCTCCGGCGGCTTCGCCTGGCTGATCGGCCGCAGCATCAGCCGGCCGCTCGGTCAGCTCGGGGCCCGCATGAGGGAACTGGCCGACGGGGCGCTTGACGGGGATATTCCCGGTACCGAACGCGGCGACGAGGTCGGGGCCATGGCGGCGACCGTCCAGACATTCAAGGACAATGCCTTGCGCATTCGCGGGCTGGAAAAGGTCGAGACAGAAACACAAGCGCGCGCGGCGGCCGAGCGTCGCGCGACGATGGAAAATATCGCGAGCGACTTCGAGCGCAGCGTCAAGGGCATCGTCGGCTCAGTGGCGACGGCGGCGGCGGGAATGCAGACGACGGCGCAGTCGATGACCGCGACCGCAAGCGACGCCAGCGCCCGCGCCGCGACGGTTGGCGCTGCGTCCGACAGCGCCTCGAACAACGTTGGAACGGTCGCGGCCGCTGCGGAAGAGTTGTCGAGCTCGGTCACGGAGATCTCCCGGCAAGTGACCCGTTCGAGCGAGATCGCGACCAAGGCCGTGGGGGACGCCGAGCGCACCAACGCCACCGTGCGGGAATTGTCGACCGGCGCCGAGAAGATCGGCGAGGTGGTCAAGCTGATCCACTCGATCGCCGCCCAGACCAACTTGCTCGCGCTGAATGCGACCATCGAAGCCGCGCGCGCCGGCGAATCCGGCCGCGGCTTCGCCGTCGTTGCCTCCGAAGTGAAGGCGCTCGCGAACCAGACCGCCAAGGCCACCGAGGAAATCTCGGCACAGGTCGCCGCCATGCAGGCATCCACAAGCCAGGCGGTTCAGTCGATTGGCGGGATTACCGAAACGATCGCGCAGATGAGCGAGATCACCGGCAGCATTGCCACCTCGATCGAGCAGCAGGGCGACGCAACCCGAGAGATCGCGCGCAACATTCAGTCGGTCGCGACCGGATCGAACGAGATCAGCGCCCATATCGGCGGCGTGACCACGGCGGCGGCGGCCACGGGCAAGGCAGCTTCGGATGTGCTGTCCAACGCCCGCGAACTCGACAATCAGTCTGGACTGCTGCGTTCAGCCGTTGACGAGTTCCTGGTCAAGGTCCGCGCGGCGTAGGCCATCCGCTGCCGATATCGCGCCGCAGCCGGAACCTCAACCGGCTGCGGAGGATTGCCGCGATGCGATCACCACGCCGGCGAGTACCAGTACGTATCCGGCGAGATGAAACAGCCGCGGCTCTTCGCCGAGCAGCAGGATCGCCATCGCCGAGCCGAACACCGGTACCAGATGAAAGAACGGCGCGGCGCGGTTCGGCCCGATCAGCGCGATGCCGCGGTTGAAAAACAGATATGCCAGCGTCGATGGAAAAATTACGACATAGACAAGGGTAACGACCGTTATCGTATCCAGCTTCAGCGTGAAGCCGGTCGTGTACTCCCAGATCGAGAACGGCAGCAGCAGACTGGCGCCGCAGCCGGTGGTAAACGCGATCAGCGACAATTGATGAATCACCGGCCGCTTCGGCATCAGCGCCGAATAGAGGCCGAAAGCCAGCAGCGAACTCGCAAACATCACGTCGCCCTTGTTGAAACGGATGCTGGCGAGTGCCGAGAGGTCGCCCCGCAGGATAATCGTCAATACGCCCGTGAGCGAGATGACGATACCGGCAAGCTGGGCCCGGGTCAGGCGCACGCCGAACAACGCCATCGACCATAGCGCGACGAACAGCGGTCCGGAGGACTGGATCAGCAGCGCGTTCAGCGCTTGTGTGTACTGCATGGCCCAGTAGGAAATCGCATTGTTGAAGGCAAAGCCGATCGCCGACAGCAGCACCATCAACGGCAGGTTTGCACGCAGCGCCGGCCAGTCGCGCTTCAGGTGGGGCCGCGCGAACGGCAACAGGATGAGAAACACGCCAATCCATCTGATGCAGGTCAGGGTCAACGGCGGCAGGTGCCCGGCGACATAGCGCGCGAGCACGATATTGCCGGCCCAGAACAGCGCGGTCAGGCTCAGCAGCAGATAGGGCTGATGGTTGAGCCATCGGACCGGATCGGCTGCGGATGGCGGCTGGGCGGGAATCGTCATTGCTTCGGGCAAGGATGTGACGAATTCGCCTGACGCGACAAGTGCGGCGCCTGCATTGCTACAATGTCCTGACTATTGATCGGCCGTCGCGACGGTTCGCTGAAGGGATCGTCTGTGGCGAAACCGGCTCAGCCGGATGGCGCGGATGTCCTGCGTGACGCAATGAAAACGCCGATCAGCACCAGAACAAAGCCGATGAAATGAAACAGCTGCGGACGCTCGCCGAGAAAGACGATTGCCATCACGGATCCGAACACCGGCACGACATGGAAGAACGGCGCGGCTCGGTTGGCGCCGATCAACTGCACCCCGCGATTGAAGCATAGATAGGCAATCGTCGAGGGGAATACCGCGACGTAGGCCAGCGACAGCAGATTGGCTGTAGTCAGCTGCATCACGGGGCGCAAGAGCAGTTCCAATATCAACGGCGGAATGAGGCACGCCGCGCCGCAGCCAAAAGTAAAGGCGACGAACGACAGGCCGTGAATCTTCGGACGCTTCAGCGACAACACGGAATAAAGTCCGAAGATCACCAGCGCCACCGTGAAGATGATGTCGCCCTTGTTGAACGCGATTGCGGTGAGCGCCGTGAGGTCGCCATGCAGCAGGATCACCAGCACGCCCGTCAGCGATACGGCGACCCCGACGGCCTGTGCCGGCGTCAGCCGGACGCCGAGCAGAGTCAGCGACCAAACCGCGACGAACAAGGGCAGCGCGGATTGCAACAGCAGCGTGTTCAGCGCCTGGGTATGTTCCAGCGCCCAGTATTGCAGGGTGTTAAAGGCCGCGATCCCGGTGACGGAGAGAAAGATCATGATGCCGAGCGAGGCCCGGATCGTCGGCCAGTCGTGTTTGAGATGTTTCCGGGCCATGGGAAGAATGACGAGGAACGCCAGCGACCAGCGCAGGAACGACAGTGTCACCGGCGGAATATGGCCGGCGGCGAGGCGGCCGACGATGGCGTTGCCCGCCCAGCACAGCGCGGCGATCGAGAGCAGCAAATAGGGTTGATTGGCGAGCCAGCCGCTTGGCGAAGCGGCATCGGAGGCTTGATCGGAAACAGACATGCGGCAGCAGTTCTCGGCCTGGTTCATGACGCCGCGGCCCGGCCCGGCGTGAGACACCCGGCCGGCATCTTCTTGCCCGGCTGTTTCACAGACACAGATTTTCGCGACGGATCAATGGCGAAGGATGCATCGCGACCATGCGCCGGTCCGGCCAACCCGGGGGCACGCCGGAAAAGGACGCAGGGAACCGTCGGCGTCGGGGCTAAAACCCACCGCGCGGCCGTGCGGAGACCGGCGGCAGCGCCCCGCCGGGTCCACCGTATGGCTCAAGCCGTCAGCGCCTGCACGACCGCGTCGAGCGCCCTGACGGCGTCGTTGGGATCGAGCTCGATCTGCAATCCGCGCTGTCCGCCGTTCAAATACACACTCCTCTGCGTCAGCGCCGCCTGGTCAATCGCCACCGGAACCCGCTTCTTCTGCGCGAACGGGCTGATGCCCCCGACATGATATCCCGTCAGTCGTTCGGCATCGGCCGGTCGCATCATGCTGGCGGTCTTGCCGCGAAACGCCGCCGCGAGCTTCTTCATGCTGATTTCGCGATCCGACGGCACCACGACGCAGACCGGCTTGCCGTCGACTTCCGCCATCAGCGTCTTCAGCATGCGGCACGGTTCGATGCCGACCGCTTCGGCGGCCTGAAGGCCGATATGCTCGGCATCGGGATCGTAGTCGTAGGCGTGCAGCACGAAGTCGACGCCCAGTCTCGTCAGCGCCAGCGTCGCGCGGGTGGTTTTCGACACGGCGCGATCGCTCCGTTTTCATTTCGCGAGAGTTCAACGGTTAGCAGGTCCCGGACAGGGCGACATGGCGGCGTTTGTACCATGCCGGCGGGGGCTCTCTGTGCCGGAACCCGGTAATCCCCGCTCCCTCTGGCTTATGGATTTGACCCACGTCAATGACCGGCCGGCGTGGGCCAGTGTAGAAATTTCAGGTCTCACCATTCAGAAGGGATTACGGCGTCATGAGCAATGTTGGATCGGCCGATCGGGTTGTGCGGTTCGTGGTGGGGCTTCTGCTCATCGCATTCGCTATCCCCCTCGGTTTCCCCCAGACCGGCTGGAACTGGGTCGGCTGGATCGGTGTCGTGCCGCTGCTGACCGCGACCTTTGCCTATTGTCCTGCTTACGCGCTGTTCGGCGTTTCCACCTGTTCCGCCAAGCCGCAGAGCTAACGAAGCATCGGAAGATGGTCCTGTCCCGGGTACCCGAATTTCACGGAGGCGTGATGTGGCAGCAAAATTCAGAATTGTCCTGATCTCGTCGGCGGCACTGGGCATCGCCGCGATGCTGGCGACAGCTACCGCGCAGCCCTATGGTCCCGGATCCGGGATGATGGGCCGTGGCATCATGGGGTCCTGGATGATGGGCGGCCGCGGCGCCGGCGGAATGTGCAATGCTGGGGGGGCCGGCTTCTCCGGCTGGCGAGCCGACCGGATCGCCGAATTGATCAAACCGACCGACGCGCAGCGCCCCAAATTCGAGGAATTCAAGGCGGCATCGATCAAGGCCGCGGAGGCCATGCGTGATACGTGTCAGGCCGACGTTGCCGATACCATCGTCGCCCGCGCCGAAGCCATGGAGAAGCGCATGGAGACGATGCTGCAGGCGATCCGGACGGTGCGGCCCACGCTGGAGGCGCTCTATGCGACGCTGAGCGACGAGCAGAAAGCGCGCCTCAATGCGCTCCCCCATGGCGGCCGGTTCTGGCATTGGCGCGATCGCTGATCGGGCAAGGCGCGGGCCACCTGCTGTTAGTCCGTGCGGCCTGTTCCATCTGATCCTGTCGCGAAATCGCCGGTCGATTTCTTGTCGCACAGGCCAGGCAGGAGGTTGTACGGAGCTGTCCGCTGCCGCCACCTGCCGGTCATCCCGGGCTATCCCCGGGGCCCATCGGCCGCCAGCTGTGGCCCGCCAAAAATTTTCCGGGGATATCAATGGGTTGAACTGGCCTCCGTGCCTTATTGGGGGCGCCTTCTTGCTTGCGTCAATAGCCCGCATCCTTTATCCGATGGTGTGCCTCGCAAGCGACCGGCTCCGGCCGTGATTTAGGCTGGGCGCATGATCCGGAAGAGCATGCCCTCGGGTTTGATCCGAGGGCAGGGACCGTTTTTTCGAACCGATCGTGCTCGAACAAAGATTAGTTGCAGAGGGAATACGCGCGAAATGGCCAACGTTGTCGTCGTCGGCGCCCAGTGGGGCGACGAGGGGAAAGGCAAGATCGTCGATTGGTTGTCGGAGCAGGCCGATATCGTCGTTCGTTTCCAGGGCGGTCACAATGCGGGCCACACGCTTGTCATCAACGGCGAGACCTACAAACTGGCGCTGCTGCCATCCGGCGTGCTGCGGCCCTCGAAGCTCGCTGTTATCGGCAACGGCGTGGTGTTCGATCCGCAGGCATTCCTCGATGAGGTGGCAAAACTGAAGGGACAAGGCGTCGCGGTCAGCCCGGAAAATCTTCGCGTCGCCGAGAATGTCACGCTGATCCTTCCCTTGCATCGCGAACTCGATGCGCTGAGAGAATCCTCCAATGCGGCGACCGCGATCGGAACCACACGGCGCGGCATCGGTCCGGCCTACGAGGACAAGGTCGGCCGCCGCGCGATCCGGCTGATGGACCTTGCCGATCTCGACACGTTGCCGCACAAGATCGATCGCCTGCTCGCCCACCACAACGCGCTGCGCCGCGGGCTCAAACTGGAGGAGATCGACGGCGCTGTCATTTTGCGGGAGCTGACGGCACTGGCGCCCCAGCTTTTGCCCTACGCGGAAACGGTATGGCGGCTGCTTGATCTCAGGCGGCGCGAGGGCAAGCGGATCTTGTTCGAGGGCGCACAGGGGGCGCTGCTTGACGTCGATCACGGCACTTATCCCTACGTCACCTCGTCCAATACGGTCGCGGCGCAGGCGGCGACCGGCACCGGCATGGGCCCGGGCGCGGTCGGTTATGTGCTGGGGATCTGCAAGGCCTATACGACGCGGGTAGGCCAGGGCCCGTTTCCGACCGAATTGCGCAATGAGATCGGCGAGGAGATCGGCCGCCGCGGCAAGGAATTCGGCGTCAACACCGGGCGCAAGCGGCGCACGGGCTGGTTCGACGCGGTGCTGGTGCGCCAGACCGTGCGGACCTGCGGCATCAATGGCCTGGCGCTGACCAAGCTCGATATTCTCGATGGTTTTGACACCATCGAGGTCTGCATCGGCTATATGCTGGACGGCAAGGAAATCGACCATCTGCCGGCCGGCGAGGGCGCCCAGGCCCGGGTGGTGCCGATCTATGAGACCATCGAGGGCTGGAAGGAGCCGACCGCGAACGCCCGTTCCTGGGCGGATTTGCCGGCGCAGGCGATAAAATATGTCCGCCGGGTCGAGGAACTGGTGGGTTGCCCGATCGCCTTGCTTTCCACCAGCCCGGAACGCGAGGATACTATCTTGGTCCAGAACCCGTTCGAGGCTTAACGTGATGTTACCGGAAGGCCTGCATTGTTGAGTAGAGATGGCTGATTACTACCCGCTGATTGCCCGTGCCATCGCCGGACTGGATCCCAGTGCTCCCGGCGAGAGCCGCCGTGCGCTCTATGAGCGGGCCCGCGCCGCGTTGATCACGCAGCTGCGCAGCGTCGAGCCGCCGTTGAGCGAATCCGAAATCACCCGCGAACGGCTGTCGCTGGAAGAGGCCGTGCGCAAGGTGGAGTCCGAGGCCGCTCAGCGCGCCCGGGACGCTACCCGCCATGCTGATGCTTCGCGCGGTGGCCCCCGCGCCGGCGATTCGTTCCGCGCCAGCACCCGTCCCGGCGCGCGACCGGCCGAACCGGCTCGCCCCGTCTTCGGCGCCGCCGCAGCCATCGCCCCCGCAACAGCGCAACGAGCGGCCGCCGCTCGGACAGGAAGACCGGCAAGACGAGCCATCGCCGCGCGCCCCCCGCCCCGAGGCGCCGCCACGCCAGCCGCAGGTCCCGATGCAGGAGCCGCAGCTGCCGCCGACCCGCGAACGGATCGGGGCGCCGCGCCGTGGCCCCGACAATACGGTTCCGCAGGCGCCGGGCATGCGCGGCTTCCGCGACATCGCCGCCGATGCCGATGATCTCGGCCGTGCCGCGGCACAAGCCAGCCGTGCCGCGCGGAAAACCTACGCCAATGTGCCGTCGCCCTCGCCGGAATTCGACCGGCTCGAGCCGAGCATGGAGAACCGGGGCGCCGATTCCGACGCGCCCTATTCGTATGACGAGTCCGTCGATGAAGCCGGACGCTACGCGCCGGCGCATGCGCCCGTGCCGCGTCCGCGTCTGGCGCAGGAGCCGAAAAAAGACATTCGATCGGGTACGCTGTTCCCGTTCAAGAGCGCGATTGCGGTCGGCGTCGTTCTGATCCTGGTCGGCGCGGCGATCCTCTGGGGCAAGTCGCTCGTCACGACGGTGAGCGGCCTGTTCAAATCATCGTCGACGGTGGTCGAAGCGCCCAGGGATACCGGCGCGCCACTGACGAAGCCGAAGATCGCCGATCGCGTCGGCCAGCCATCGTCTTCAGACCAGGTCGCACCCGTAGCGCAGCGCGTGGTGCTGTATGACGAGGATCCCTCCGATCCCAAGGGCAAGCAATATGTCGGCTCGGTGATCTGGCGCACCGAACAGATCAAGGCCTCCGGCAACCAGAAGGCCGATATCGCCGTGCGCGCCGACATCGAGATACCGGACCGCAAGTTCAAGATGACGATGTCGTTCCGCCGCAACACCGACACCTCGCTGCCGGCTAGTCATACCGCGGAACTGACCTTCATCCTGCCGCCGGATTTCGCCGGCGGCGGCGTCAGCAACGTGCCGGGCATTTTGATGAAATCCAACGAGCAGGCGCGCGGCACGCCGCTCGCAGGCCTCGCCGTCAAGGTCACCGACGGCTTCTTCCTGGTGGGCCTGTCGAACGTCGATGCCGATCGGTCGCGCAACCTGCAGCTCTTGAAGGAGCGCTCGTGGTTCGACGTGCCGCTGGTCTATGTCAACCAGCGCCGCGCCATCATCGCCATCGAGAAGGGCGCCCCCGGCGAGCGCGCCTTCAACGAGGCCTTCGCGGCCTGGGGCGAGTAGGGGGCGGAGTCACGCCGGCGCCAGGTCAGAGTAGATCGGATCACGATCCGTTCGAGGATGATCCTTTCGCAAAGCCGGTGCCTGCTTTTTCGGATCATGGTCCGGCTTCACGCGCCTCCCAGAAATCCCTCTAACTTCTGGGCAAGCGCCTTCGCCGTCACCTTGTCCAGGCGTCCGGCACGGCGTTCGATCCGTGCAGGTTCGATGCAGGCAATCTTCGCCGCGCGTAGAGGCCGGCACGCGCGAGATCGACGATCGTGACATCGCAGGACCATGGGGCGTTGTCGGCGCTCGTGATCATCGCTACCCAGATCAGGCCGAAAGGCGCGAGCTTTTTCGCCGAAACAAAACTGCTATGCTGCGCCGAAACGCGCGAGGTGAGGGATGAAGCGGTATGTGATCTTCGCGGCGCTGGGGCCGCTGCTCGGCGGGTTTTGGCTTCTGCTGACGACGACCGTGGTGGCCGGCTACTGGAGCCACCCTCCGAGTTTGTCGGAGGCGGAAAAGCTGCTGACCATGTTCGCCGGGACGCTGCAGTACAGCTATCTGTTTGGCATCCTGCCGGCGCTGATGATCGGCGCGGTGGACGATATTCTCTTTCACATTAAACGAATTGTGCCCGTCATCCGGATGCTGATCGTAGGCATGATCGCCTTCGCCGCCGCCGAATTCCTCTACGGATCGCGTGGACCGGACAGCGGCGCGGTCCAGTTCATCCTTTATGGCCTGGTCGGTCTTATCCCCGGGGCGGTGTCGTCGTGGCTGGCGCATGAGGCGATCGACAAGCCGGCGGTGGCGTAAGATAACGGGCTAGAACGAGATCGCGACCGCGTGACGCAACTTGCGCAGGCCTTGCGCGTTACCCATGTGATGGCGATGTCGAACGAAGAAATCCTGATTCCGAACACACATTTCCGGGGCGGAAGTTCCGGGAGTGCCTCCGGCCGAACAAGCCGCGCGCAGGCGCGCGGCCCGATCATCGATCAGGACGGCCGCGAAATCCCTCCGGAATCGCTGGGGGAGCAGGCCTATGGCTTCCGGTTCGATTTCGGCGACGCCAACGCCAGCCTGTTCGGCAACCTCACCCGCGAGCAGCGGTTGGCGCGGCTCGATGCAGTCGCGAAGCTTCTCGATATCGCCTTCATCCTGCCCGGCACCAACATCCGCTACGGCATCGACGGCATCATCGGATTGATCCCGGTGGTCGGCGACATCATCGCAACCGCGCTGTCGCTGTGGCTGGTGCGCGAGGCGCGTGCGCTCGGCGCGCCCTGGCACGTCACGACGCGGATGCTCGGCAATGTCGCGATCCAGGGGGTGGTCGGAATGGTGCCGGTCGCGGGCGATGCCTTCGACGTGCTGTTCCGCGCCAACATGCGCAACGCGCGGCTCTTGCGGCGCTGGATGGACAAGCAGCCGCGCTAACGCTTGATATAAAAATACGCCCTCGGACATGATCCGAGGGCGTATTGCCTGACGCGAAGTTACGCGGCTTCGGTGTCTGCCTTTTCGCTGGCAGGTGCGGGCTCGGGCGCACGCGGCCGGCGCGGCAGCGGAAACTCCTGGCTCTCATACAGTGTGCGGATGCCGCTCTGGTCAAAGCGGGCCTCATCGACCTGCAGATAGGCGCCGTTCAGCGAATCCGCCGGCAACTCCTCGATCGCGAAGCGAACCGCTTCGGCCGCGGTGCCAAATCGCCGATAAGCGAAACCCGCCCGCTTTTTCTTTCGGATCGCGGCAGGAAACAATTCGGCAGCAGTGTTGAAGCTGAAGGAAGCCATGGTCACGGACCTCTGTTCTTTTTAGTGAGAACGCGAACAAAATCGCGAACAGATCGCACGGGCGCAAAATCAAGCCAAGCGCGCCGGTACACGTCATTTCAGGATGACCTTAATATAGGGCTCGTTTGCGAGAATTGCGACTCCTGATGGGCCTGATGATGAATCCGGGAACTCTCCCGTCAGGCCGGATATAAATCTTTTATTTACAATGACTTGGGGGTTTTACAGCTTGCCGAGCAGCAGCAGGACGACCAGCACGACCAAAATGACGCCGCCAAGGCCCATCCCGGAGTGGCCGAGGCCGTAACCGTAACCGCCAAAACGCCCGCTATACCCGCCGAGCAGGTAAATGATCACGAGGATGATGAGTATCGTTCCGAGCGACATGGCGTACTCCCCGGTGGGCGGCGACGGACGCAAATCGGCCACCTCGCCCGGAGAGTAAAGCACAACCCGCCCCTTGGTTCCATCGAAGGAACCCAGGGCCTATTTCGGTTGCAGCTTCAGCGCCGCGGAGTTGATGCAGTAGCGCAATCCGTTCGGGGCGGGCCCGTCCTCGAACACATGGCCGAGATGGCCATTGCAGCTTGAGCACAGCACCTCGGTCCGGATCATGCCGTGGCTCATGTCGCGCTCTTCGTCGATATGGCCCTTCGCCGCGGGCTGCGTGAAACTCGGCCAGCCGCAGCCGGAATCGAACTTGGCGTCGGACTCAAACAGCGTTTGTCCGCAGCCGGCGCAGACATAATTGCCGGGGCGGTGCTCATGCTCGTATTCGCCCGAGAACGGCCGTTCGGTCGCCTTCTCGCGGAGCACGGCATATTGCATCGGTGTCAGTTCGGCCCGCCACTCGGCCTCGCTCTTTTCGACCTTTGGCATCGTCTTGGCGTCTGCCATGGAATCTCCTCCTGCTCAGTTGGTGACCTTTGCGCTGCTCACCAGGGTCGGCTTCTCGATGTAGTTCTCGGCGAAAATCTTCTTCAGGTTTTCGACCTTCGGAATGTCGTTATAGGCGATATAGGGCTGGTTGGGGTGCAGCGTCAGGTAATCCTGATGATAGGGCTCCGCCGGATAGAACCCCTCCAGCGCTCCGACCTTGGTCGCGATCGGCTTCCTGTAAACCTTCGCGGCGTTGAGCTGAGCGATATAGGCATCCGCGACCTTCTTCTGTTCGTCATTGATGGTGAAGATGGCCGAGCGATATTGCGTGCCGGAGTCCGGTCCCTGGCGATTCAACTGCGTCGGATCGTGCACCACCGAGAAGAATATCTGCAGGATCTTGCCGTAGCTGATCCTGTTCGGGTCGTATTTGATCTCGACGGATTCCGCGTGCCCGGTCGTGCCGGTGGAGACCGTGTTGTAGTCGGCGGTCGTCTTGCTGCCGCCGGCATAGCCGGACACGGCGTTGACGACACCGGCGGTGTGCTGGAACACGCCCTGTACGCCCCAGAAACATCCGCCCGCAAGCACGGCGGTCTGGATGCCGCTTGCGGCACGGACGTCCACGGCGGGCGGCGGAACCATCACGGCGTCTTCCGCGGCCAGCGAAGGCGCGAAGGTGCATGCGAGGGCGCCGATGGCGGCGGCGCAAAGCGAAAGGCGGCTGAATCGGCTGCGGGACATGGGGGCTTCCTCTTGGGCTCGACGGATCTTTAAGGCTCGCGGAAGAAATTCAGTCTAGAGCGGCAACGGCGGTTCGCAATCGGCCTGCTTGCGCGATCTCCGAACATACGCGGCAAAGCGGATATTGTTACCGCCGGATCCACACGAGTTCGTGAGTAAAATCAGCGCATTTCAGCGCGACGGGCCTGAAAACGGGCGTTGGCGCAGACGGATGCAGGCGAGGGATCTCAGACCACCACGCTCAGCCGCTTCGCCGCCCGGGTAATGCCGGTGTAGAGCCAGCGGGCGCGGCTGTCCTGGAAGGCAAAACTCTCGTCGAACAGCACCACGTCGTCCCATTGCGAGCCCTGCGACTTGTGCACGGTGAGCACATAGCCGTAATCGAACTCGTCGTAAGGCTTGCGCTGCTCCCACGGGATCGTCTCGATGGCGCCGCCGAAGCAGTCGCCGCGCACGGAAACCTTGGTCACCTTGTGGCCGAAATCCTCGTCCGGCGAGAGCCGCATCGTGACGATCTTCGATTTCGACTGCGCGCGCGACTTCACGCGCCACAATCCGCCGTTGAACAGCCCCTTCTTGCGGTTGTTGCGCAGGCAGACCAGCTTGTCGCCGGCGACCGGCAAGGGATCCTCGATGTTCTGCCTCTGCCGCACCCGCATGTTGTAGGCGCGGCGGGTGTTGTTGCGTCCGACCAGCACCTGGTCGGCATTCATGACCCGGTCGGGATCGAGCTCGGCGCGCGGCACCACTTCGCTTTCGCCGTAGCGGCCGATCTCGAGTTCCCGGCCCTCGCGGATATCCATCGACATCCGCACGATCGGATCGTCCTGCGCCTGGCGGTGCACTTCCGTCAGCATGGCGTCGGGCTCGCAATCGGTGAAGAAACCGCCGCCCTGGATCGGCGGCAGCTGCGCGGGATCGCCAAGCACCAACAGCGGGCAATCGAACGACATCAGGTCGCGGCCGAGTTCGGCGTCCACCATCGAGCACTCGTCGATCACGATCAGTTTTGCCTTGGACGCCGGCGCATCGTCCCAAAGTTCAAAACTCGGCTGTTCGACGCCGGATTCGCGGGCGCGGTAGATCAGCGAATGAATGGTGGAAGCGTTGTCGCAGCCCTTGTTGCGCATCACCAGCGCCGCCTTGCCGGTGAAGGCCGCGAATTTCACCTCGCCGTCGACGTCGTCGGCGATGTGCCGCGCCAGCGTGGTCTTGCCGGTGCCGGCATAGCCGAACAGCCGGAACACCGGCGGCGTGCCGTTCCTGCCGGGCTTCGCCTTCAGCCAGTCGGCAACGGCCTTGAGCGCGGAATCCTGATGTGGCGTAAAGGTTGTCACGTAAAGATTGTCTTGGGGTCTGGGTGGGGCAGGGCCGTGCGCGGGGCGACAACTCAAACGAAGTCCGAAACTAACCATTCATGCGACAGGCGCAAGCCGGCTTCCGCCGCGCGGAATGGGCTGCAGCTGGACTTGGCCTCCACGGTGAATACACTTCACGGGAACAAAAAGCCGGTTGCGGGAGAGAAGTCGTGAAATTTGGCATCTTCTATGAGCTGCAACTGCCGCGCCCCTGGCAGGCCGGCGATGAACTCAAGCTTTACCAGGACGCGCTCACGCAACTGGAGACCGCCGACCGGCTCGGCTACGACCATGCCTGGGTGGTGGAGCATCATTTCCTGGAGGAATACTCGCACTCGCCGTCGCCGGAATCCTTTCTCGCCGCCGCCAGCCAGCGCACCAGGAACATCCGGCTCGGCCACGGCATTTTTCAGCTTACCACCAACCATCCCGCGCGCGTCGCCGAGCGCGTCGCGGTGCTCGATCTCCTCAGCAATGGCCGTTGTGAATTCGGGATGGGCGAAAGCGCCTCGATCACCGAACTGACGCCGTTCGGTCGCGACATGGAAACCAAGAAGGAAATATTCGAGGAGGCCGTCCGCGCCATTTTCCCGATGTTTGCGGATGGGGGCAGCGAGCATCACGGCAAGTATTTCGATATTCCCCTGCGCAACGTTGTGCCCAAACCTGTTCAGAAGCCGCATCCGCCGCTGTGGATGGCGTGCTCCCAGCTTCCGACCATCGAGCGCGCGGGCCAGAACGGCTTTGGCGCGCTCGGATTCCAGTTCGTCAGCGCCGATGCCGCGCATGCCTGGGTGCATGCCTATTACAACGCGATTACAAAACGGCTGAAGAAGCTCGCGGACTACCAGATCAATCCGAACATGGCGCTGGTGTCGTTCTTCATGTGCGCCAAAACCGACGAGGAGGCCCGCGCGCGCGCCGAGGGTGCGACATTCTTCCAGTTCGCGCTGCGCTTTTACGGCGCCTCGCAGAATCGCCAGCGTCCGGCGCCCGGCACCGTCAACATGTGGGATGAATACAACAAGTGGAAACGCGAAAATCCGCAGGCGCACGAGGCGGCGCTGCGCAGCGGGTTGATCGGCTCGCCGGAAACCCTTCGGAGAAAATTGCGGCGGTTCCGTACTTCCCACATCGATCAGGTCATCCTGCTCAATCAGGCCGGCAAGAACAGCCACGAGCACATCTGCGAATCCCTCGAACTGTTTGCCAGCGAAGTGATTCCGGAATTCCGCGAAGACGGCGAACACGATGCGTGGAAGGCGGGCGTGATGAGCGGCGCGATAAAGCTCGAAGAAATCGACACCGAAGCCTTCACGGATCGCTACGGCAAGCTGGCGGCCGGCGCCGCGCCGGCGAAACCGGCTTCCGCGGCGGCGGGATAGCGGGATTTTTCGGCGGGAAAACCCGCCTTCGTGCGGAAAAGAATTAGACTGCGATTCATCGGACCATTGGAACAAACACAGCGTCCGTCGCGGATGCGACAGGGCGGATATCGCTATTTTTGCCGGGTCCTCGACACCCGCCGCGAGCGGCATCATGCTTGGTTCTGTCAACGGAGTGCGGAGCCCCCCGTTTAAGGACCAGCTCGAGGAATTGGAATGTCGGATATCGCGGTCAAGGTCTCGGAGCCCATTGCGTTGCGGGGGCGATTGAACGAGGACTGGCTCGCCTTCGTCATCGGTCTGCTGGTTTTCGGAGCGGCGCTCGCCAGCATCGGCGGGACCGATCTGCTGGGCTGGGCGGTCACCACCTCGGTTTATAGCGACATCGCACAGGCGCTTAATCCCTTTGCCAAGGCCTATGCATGGCTCGGTGGCGGCGGCGCGCTGTTCGCTACCTATGCGGCGTTGCTTGCCGTGCTGAGTGCCGGCGTGGTCACGCTCGGTGGGAACGCCCGGAAATTCGCCCTTGCGTTCACCGCGGTGTTTGCGATCGCCTACGCGAGCTGGATCGCCGGAAGCTACGCCTATGTCGCCGCGGTGACGCCGGCCGAGCAGCAGAAATTCGGTCTTTCATGGTCGCTCAAACTGACCAACGAGGGCGGCTTCATCGTGGCCCTCCTTTCGGGGCTTATCATCGCCAATTTCTTTCCGCGCTTCGCCGACTGGCTGAAGGAGGCGATACGACCCGAGCTCTACATCAAGATCGCGATCGTTATTCTTGGCGCCACCGTCGCCGTCACCGCGGCGGGCCGGCTGAACCTCGCATCCTCGCTGCTGCTGCGCGGCGCGGCCGCGATCGTCGAGGCCTACCTGATCTACTGGGCCGTCATCTATTACATCGCGCGCAAATGGTTCGGGTTCAGCCGCGAATGGTCGGTTCCGCTCGCATCCGGTATTTCGATTTGCGGCGTGGCGGCGGCGATCGCAACCGGCGGCGCCATCAGGGCGAGGCCGGCGGTGCCGATCCTGGTGTCGTCCCTGGTCGTCGTGTTCGCGGTCGTTGAAGTTCTCATTCTGCCGTTTCTGGCGCAAACCTTCCTGTGGCAGGAGCCGCTGGTGGCGGGCGCCTGGATCGGACTAGCTATCAAGACCGACGGCGCGGCGGTCGCCGCTGGCGGCATCACCGAGTCGCTGATCGTGGCCAAAGCTGCGGCGGAAGGCATCAACTACCAGCCCGGCTGGATTCTCGCGACCACGGCGACCGTGAAGATCTTCATCGATATCTTCATCGGCATATGGGCGTTCATTCTCGGCTACATCTGGACCAATCATATCGACAAGGGGCCGGACAAGGCCAAGCCGTCCGAAATCTGGCAGCGCTTCCCGAAATTCATTCTCGGCTTCATCTTCGTCTTCGCGGTGTCGCTCTGGCTCGCGCTGGGGTCGACGCCGGGAATCGCGAAAGCGCTTCCCGCTGCCGCCGGCGAGGCGAACGTCTTCCGGGTGATTTTCTTTGTCCTGACGTTCTTCTCGATTGGCGTATTGTCGGATTTCCGCAAGCTCTGGCAACAGGGTTTCGGCAAGCTCGCGGCGGTCTATTTCGTCAGCCTGTTTGGATTCGTGATCTGGGTCGGACTGTTGATTTCATGGCTGTTCTTCAGCGGCTTCAGGCCGCCGCTTGTCAGCTAGCCGAGGGGGAAAGCCGCATGTCGCGATCCGATCCGAGAGACGAAATCAACGCCGCGGAAGTCGAGCCGCTGCTGCCGGTCGAGAAGAAGCTGATTGGCTGGAGTTCTGGGACTCGGCATCGGCCTGCTGGCATTCCTGATCGCCGTAAACCATTTCGTGCCCATCAAGTTGTAGCGGCAAACGCGGGTTTTGCCGGCGACGGCGGCGGCAAGGCGGCTCCAGCGCTATTGCTTCGGCGCCGCCCGTCTGGCTATTTGTCGGTCAGGCCCAGCTTGATCTTCCCATCCACGCAGAATTAGTCGTTTATGAACGCTCGATCCCCGATCCTGTCCGGAGCGCCCGTGCCGCCGCCGAGCAACGCGCAGCCTCGCTCCATCATCGCGTTCGCCGATGTCAGCAAGGTTTACCCTTCGCGAAATGAATCGGCGGAGGTTGTGGCGCTCGATGATATTAATCTGGAAGTGCCCGAGGGCGCCATCGTCGGGGTGATCGGCAAAAGCGGCGCGGGTAAATCGACGCTGATTCGCCTGATCAACGGTTTGGAGCATCCGAGCAGCGGTCGCGTGCTGGTCAACGGAACCGATGTGACGGGGCTTGACGAACGTGGCTTGCGTCAGGCCCGCCGTTCCATCGGCATGATCTTCCAGCATTTCAATTTGCTGTCGTCGCGAACGGCTTTCGAGAATATCGCACTGCCGCTGGAAATTGCCGGTGTCGCCAAAAGCGAGATAGCAGGCGTGGTCGAACCGCTGCTGGCGATGGTTGGACTGTCCGACAAGCGCGACCGGTACCCTGCGGAATTGTCCGGCGGGCAAAAGCAGCGCGTGGGCATCGCCCGCGCGCTCGCTACCAGGCCGAAGGTCCTGCTGTCGGACGAAGCCACTTCCGCGCTCGATCCGGAAACCACCGACCAGATCCTGTCGCTGTTGAAGACGATCAATGCCGAGCTGAAGCTGACCATCGTTTTCATCACCCACGAGATGTCGGTTGTAAAAAAGCTCGCTGACCGGGTCGCCGTGCTCGAAAGCGGATGCATCGTCGAGCAGGGAACGACCTACGAAATTTTCGCCAATCCCCGCCATGAAACGACGAGGAGATTTGTCGGCTCGGTCACCGGCGGCAATGTGCCGGAATGGCTGATTGCAAAACTAAAGCCTGAGCGCCGCGCCGGCGACAGCGCGGTATTGCGCGTTGCATTTGTTGGTGGAGGGGCCGACCAGCCGGTTCTGTCGCGGCTGGCGCGAAGCCTTGGCATCGATGTCAACATCCTGCATGGGCAAGTGGAGACGATAGCGGGTCATCCCTTCGGATCGCTGTTCATTTCGGTTTCGGCCGAGCCGGAGATCTTGCGCGGGACCGTCGAGGAATTGAGGGCAGGTCAAAATACCGTGGAGCACCTTGGCTATGTCTCCTGAGATCCTCCAGCTCATTGCCTGGTCGACCGTGGATACCCTGGTGATGGTGGGGCTATCCGGCTTGTTCGGAACCCTGTTGGGACTCCCGCTCGGTATCTTTCTGGCCACGAGCCGGGCCAATGAACTGTTTCCGGCGCCGGCGGCCAACCGCATTCTCGGCTTGATCGTGAATGCGACGCGTTCTACCCCATTCATCATTCTCGTCGTCGCCATCGTTCCGCTCACCCGGCTGATTGCGGGAACCTCGATCGGTACCCGCGCGGCGGTCGTGCCTCTGACCCTTGCCGCCATTCCCTTTATCGCCCGCGTCATCGAAGCCGCCATTCGCGAAGTCGATCAGGGGCTGGTGGAGGCCGCGCGCGCGTTCGGCGCCAGCCCCCTGCAGATCGTGCAGAAGGTTCTCTTGCCGGAGGCCATGCCGGCTGTGACGCTGGCATTGACGTTGACGGTTGTCAGTCTGCTCGGCTATTCGGCCATGGTCGGAGCGGTGGGCGGCGGCGGGTTGGGCGACCTCGGTATTCGCTACGGCTACCAGCGCTTCATGCCGGAAGTCATGGCCACCGTCGTAGTCGTGCTGATCGCGCTTGTGCAGGGCGTACAAACCCTGGGCGAGGCGATCGCGCGCCGGCTCGACAAGCGCACCCGGAATTCATGAGTCAATTCATTAACAGGAACGAAAATCATGCTGCTACGTCATCTCGTGGTCTCGGCCGCCGTCCTCGCGCTTGCTGCAAGCGCGGCCCGCGCCGAAACCGTTAAAGTAGGCGTCACCCCCGGTCCCCACGCCCAGATCCTCGAAGCCGTAAAGCCGATTGCCGCAAAGAACGGTCTCGACCTCCAAATCGTCGAGTTCACGGACTACGTCATTCCCAACGCCGCGCTGGATGCCGGCGACCTGCAGGCGAATTCGTTTCAAAATCAGCCCTATCTCGACAACCAGAAGGCAGACCGCGGATACAAGATCGAAACGGTCGCCCTCACCGTCAATTTTCCGATGGGCGTCTACTCGAAGAAATACAAGAGCTGGGATGCTGTGCCGCAGGGCGCAACGCTGTCGATCCCCAACGATCCGACCAATGGCGGTCGCGTTCTGCTTCTCTTGCAGGACAAGGGCGTCCTGAAACTCAAGCAGGGGGTCGGATTCAAGCCGACCGTCGCGGACATCATCGAAAATCCGAGGAAGTTCAAAATCGTGGAGGTCGACGCGGCGCAGACGGCGCGGACCCTCGACGACGTCGATGCCGCCGGGATCAACACCAACTATGCCACCCAGGCTGGTCTCGACCCGGTCAAGGATGCGATCCTTCGCGAAGATCCCAAGGGACCTTATACAAATATCATCGTGGTGCGCACCGCCGACAAGGACAAGCCCTGGGTCAAGCTTCTGGTCCAAAGCTATCAGACGCCGGAGATTCGTGACTTCGTTCTTGCGAAGTTCAAGGGAGCCATTCTTCCGGCCTGGTAAGTGCGCCCGCTCTCCAGTTGCTGCAAAGAGCGTGGCTGATCAGCCTTGCAGCGCCGCGAGCAGTTCGTCGGGCCGCTCGACCATCATCATGTGCCCGGCGCCGCGCAACACCACTGTGCGGGAATTCGGCAGCGCCGCGGCGAGCGCTCGGCCAGCCTTTGCAGGAGTCATCATGTCGCGTTCGCCGAGAATCAAAGTGGTCGGGACTGTGATCTTTGCGGCGGCGCTCAGCGCGCCCTGGTAGGCGTTGCACGCGGACAGGTCATTGAACAGCACGCCCGGCCGGCTTTGTTCAAGCACGCGCTCGGCGCCGCCGTGCATCCACAAGCCCGGTGCAAGGCTGCCACCCAGTTCGGCCTGATAGCCAAGACCCCAGATCGAGACCATATCCACGGCGGCGTGATCGTTGGCCTCGGCGGCCTTGAGCAGATCGGGTCCGACAGTCATGGTGGCCGCCGTTCCGATCAGACCGAGCGCGGAGACCTTTGCCGGATGCCGCGCGGCGGCCTCAAGCGCAATCAGCGAACCCATGGAATGACCGACAAGCCACGCCTTTGCGGCGCCGGCGGCGTCGAGCAGGGCGGCGGTCCAGTCCGCCATATCGGCAATCGTGGTCAGAGGCGCGCCGGAGGATCGGCCGTGGCCGGGCAGATCGGGAGCCAGCACACTGTGGCCGTGATGCGCGAACCACCGGCTGTGCAGGGCCCAGGTGGTATGATCGAAGCCGGCGCCGTGCAGCAGCACGATGGTCGGTTGCGAGGAATCGAATTTGCGGCCACCAGTCGCGACGAAGGTATCAATTCCGTTCACGCACAGCTGCATCGTTCAAGCCTTCTGCGATAGACGGAGCGCCTGGCCGAGGTCGTCGATGATATCGGCGGCAGACTCGATTCCGATCGACAGCCGTACCAGCTCTTCGCCAATGCCCGCAGCCTGGAGCTGGGCGGCGTCCATCTGTTGATGGGTCGTACTGGCGGGATGAATGACCAGCGTCTTGGCATCGCCGACATTGGCCAGATGGCTGATCAACCGCAAGGACTCGATGAACTTCCTGCCGGCTGCCCGGCCACCCTTGATGCCGAAGCTGACGATCGATCCGGCCCCGCGCGGCAGCAATCGTTTGGCAAGTTCGTGGTCGGGATGGCTTTCCAGCGAGGGATGCAGAACCCAGTCGACCGCCTTGTTGGCGGCGAGCGCCGCAAGCACTGCATGCGTATTGGCGATATGGCGCTCCATGCGAATGGCCAGCGTCTCGACGCCCTGCAGCAGTTGGAAGGCATTGGTTGGCGACAGGCACGCGCCGAAGTCGCGCAGGCCTTCGGTGCGCGCCCGCATCACGAACGCCGCCGGGCCGAACTGCTCGTCGAAGACAATGCCGTGATATCCGGCATAGGGCTCGGTCAGTACCGGGAATTTTCCGGAAGCTCGCCAGTCGAAGCGGCCGCCGTCGACGATCGCGCCGCCGATGGCAATGCCGTGGCCGCCGATCCACTTGGTGGTCGAATGCATCACGATGTCGGCGCCGAGTTCGAACGGTCGGCTGAGATAGGGGGTCGCGAATGTATTGTCGATCAAGAGCGGGATTTTCGCGTCGTGCGCGATTCCCGCAACAGCGGGGATATCCAGCACTTCGAGACCGGGATTGCCGATGGTTTCCCCGATCACGAGCCTTGTGTTGGGCTGGATCGCGGTGCGGAATTGGTCCAGCGCGCGCGGCTTGACGAACGTGGTCGTGATGCCGAAGCGCGGCAGCGTGTGCGTGAGCAGGTTGATGCTGCCGCCATAGAGCGAGGAAGAGGCGACGATGTGATCGCCCGCGTTCAGCAACGTCGCGATCGCCAGATGCAGCGCCGCCATGCCGCTCGCCGTGCAGACCGCGCCGACGCCGCCTTCCAGCGCCGCGAGCCGTTCCTCGAGCACCGCCGTGGTCGGGTTGGAAATCCGGGTATAGATGTGCCCGGCGCGTTCCAGATTGAACAACGCCGCGGCATGCTCGGAATCCTGAAAGACGTAGGAAGTGGTCTGATAGATCGGGACGGCACGAGCGCCCGTCACGGGATCCGGATGCTGGCCGGCATGGAGGCTCAGGGTGTCAAAGGCGGGCGGCTTGGGTGCGGGCATGCTGAACTCGAAAAGCAGTGGGTTCTTCAGCCGCCACAGGCTGCGCTACGGTGTGCCATAAAAGCCCTCGGATTGTTAGCCCGGCGGTGCCGATGGGTGGCCTTTTTGCCGCGCGCGGCCTAAAAGCGCGCTGGTAAGCGTCTTTGCCGGCTGATCCCTGACCCGATGAAACGTATCGCAGCCCTTGCCTTTTACGCCGTTGGCGCACTCGCGATCGCCTATCTCGCGCTCTACGCCTATGCGACCTTCACCGGGAGCGGTCCGCAGCCCGGTGATCCGATCCACATCTTCCGCAAGCCCGACGCGCCGGATTATTCGTGACGCTATCAAGTCCCGCCACGGTTCGGCGTTCTCCCGACGATGCGGAGCATCCGCGGGGATGCGGCCGCAGCAGGCGATCACGCCGTGGCGCTGGCCCGATGCAGATCGCCGGCTCCTGCCGGGGTAATCGGCAAGCCGCCATCGGCATATTCGTTCAGCTTGTTGCGCAGCGTGCGGATCGAGATGCCAAGGATATTGGCCGCATGGGTGCGATTGCCCAGACAATGCTTCAAGGTCTCCAGGATGAGATCGCGCTCGACATCGGCAACGGTGCGACCGACCAGCGCGCGGGTCACCTGCTCGGCGGCGAACGTGGCGTGCGCCACGGCGGGCACGGTCTTCGGCGTATCGAGGCGGTCTCCGTCCGGCGTCAGGATGGCGTCGACGCCGATCTCGTCGCCCTGCGCCATCAGCACGGAACGATGGATGGTGTTCTCCAGCTCGCGGACGTTGCCCTGCCAGCGGTTGGACGTCAGCACGCGGCGGGCCTCGGCGGAGAGCGGTCGCAGCGGCACGCCGTTGGCGTCGGCGTATTTCTTGGCGAAATGCTGCGCCAGCTCGAGAATATCCGCCGGGCGTTCGCGTAGCGGCGGTATTTTCAGATTGACGACGTTGAGCCGGAACAGGAGATCCTCGCGGAAGGTCCCTTCGCGCACCGCGTCGGCCAGGTTGCGGTTCGAGGTCGCGATGATGCGGATATCGACCGGAACCGGCCTCGTGCCGCCGACGCGATCGATGACGCGCTCCTGGATCGCCCGCAGCAATTTGGACTGCAGCCGCACATCCATCTCGGAAATTTCGTCGAGCAGCAGGGTGCCGCCCGTGGCTTCCTCGAATTTTCCGATACGCCGGGCGACGGCGCCGGTGAACGCCCCCTTCTCATGGCCGAACAGTTCGGATTCAAGCAGGTGCTCGGGAATCGCCGCGCAATTGATCGATATGAACGGCCGCTTGGCGCGGTTGGAGCGGGTGTGGACATAGCGCGCCAGCACCTCCTTGCCGGTGCCGGATTCACCGGTGATCATGATGGAGGCGTCGGAACCGGAGATCTGCTGGGCCAGCTTGATCACCTTGGCCATCGCTTCGTCGCGGTAGATCAGGTCGCGTGAATCGTTGGCGACGGCGGCGAGCACCGCGGCGATCAATTCCGGATCGGGCGGCAGCGGGATGTATTCCTTGGCGCCGGCATGGATCGCGGCCACGGCCGCGCGGGCGTCGTTGGAGATGCCGCAGGCGACGATCGGCACGTGAATGTGCTCGGCCTCAAGCCGCATCACCAGATCGCGGATGTCGAGGCCAACGTCGACCAGCAACAGGTCGGCTCCCTTGCCGCCGCGCAACACGCGCATGGCCTGTTCGTGGTCCTCCGCATGTGTAACGGAAGCGCCGTTGTCCATGGCGATCCTGGTGGCTGTCGTGAGCTGGCCTTTCAATGTGCCAACGATGAGAAGCCGCATGGTAATCTCCTGTTCGTCTGTTCGCGCCGGTCACGCGCGGATCGTTAGAAAGAGCCTCAAGTGCGTTCCGCCTTGATGATTTCCGTCATGGTCACGCCAAGCTTGTCTTCCACCAGAACCACCTCGCCACGCGCCACCAGCCGGTTATTGACGTAGATGTCGATGGCTTCGCCGACGCGGCGATCGAGTTCGAGTACGGTGCCGGGCCCGAGCTTCAGCAATTCGCCGACATCCATCTTGGAGCGGCCGAGTACCGCGGAGACCTGTACCGGCACGTCGAACACGGCCTCGAGATCTGCGGCGATGCGCGCGGCATTCTCGTCCTCATGATATGCCACGTCATCCGCCGCCGGCGCGTGCGCGGCGTTGAGATCGGGGAGCGGAACCTGTGCGTCGGTATCACTCATGGTTCATTCCTCCTGGCCATGGCTCAGGCCTGACTGCCGGACGCTATGTGACGCCCTACGAGTTCGCTGATCTTCGCCTCGATCGCCGCGCGCTCCAGCACGACGCCGCCGTCCGCCCATTCGATCCTGCAATCGCCGGTCTCGATCTCCGGCTCGGCCAGGATCACGAGGCGCCCCTGGAAGCCGCTTTGCTTGGCCAGCCGGTCGATGCGCTCGTGCGCCGCCTCGTAAAGGGAATCGTTGATCCGGACCACGAGATGTGGCGCTGAAACCAGCTGCGAAAGACAATCGCGCACCAGTGCGGTGACTTCGGCAAGCGGCTCGCGGGCGATCAACTCGCTGCACAGCTTGCGCGCCACGGCGACCGCGACATCGACGGCCTCGGTTTCCATCCGGGTCTCGATGCCGGAGAAGCCCGCGGCGATGCTCTTGATGGCAATCCCGATCTCCTCCAGCGCCAGCGCGGAGCGGCGGTCGCTTTCAACCTTTGTCTCGCGCAGCGCGGCATCGTAGCCGTCGCGATAGGCCCGGGCCTCGGCGGAAGCGATTTTCTGGGCGATCTCCGACGGCGTGGCGGCGCGTTCGCGCGTCTTGTTGGGTGCGGAAAAATCCGTATCGAACAGGAATTTTGCGGGGGCGGCCATCAGTACACCAGCTCGTCGTCGGCGCGATTCTTGGTCAGGGTGATTTCACCCTTGGCCGCAAGATCCTTGGCGAGGTTGACGAGCAGCGCCTGCGCCTCGTCGACATCGCGTAACCGCACCGGCCCCATCGCGGCCATGTCGTCGAGCAGCATCTTGCCGGCACGGGAAGACATGTTGCCGAGGAAGAAGCCGCGGACATCCTCGTTGGCGCTCTTCAGCGCGACGCCGAGCTTGTCCTTGTCGACATTGCGCATCAGCGTTTGCGCCGACCCGGAGTTGAGCTTGACGAGGTCGTCGAAGGTGAACATCAGCGCCTTGATGCGCTCGGCGGATTCGCGGTTTTCCTCCTCCAGCGAGGTAATGAAACGGGTCTCGGTCTGGCGGTCGAAGTTGTTGAAGATCTCGGCCATCACCTCGTGGGCGTCACGGCGCCTTGTCTGCGACAGATTCGACATGAATTCGATGCGGAGCGTCTGTTCGACACGTTCGATCACTTCCTTCTGCACCGCTTCCATTTTCAGCATCCGGTTGACCACATCGAGCGCCATGTCCTCGGGCAGGATCGCGAGCACCCGGGCGGAATGCTCCGGCTTGAGCTTTGACAGCACCACGGCAATGGTCTGCGGATATTCATTCTTGAGATAGTTGGCCAGCACCTCTTCCTGGACGTTGGAGAGTTTCTCCCACATGTTGCGGCCGGCGGGCCCGCGGATTTCGTCCATGATGCCGGTGACGCGCTCGGAGGGCAGGTATTGTTGCAGCAGCCGTTCGGTGGCGTCGAAATTTCCCATCAATGCCCCGGATGCCGACATCCGCGACACAAATTCGAGCAGCATGTCTTCCACGACGTCGGCCTCGACGGTCCCGAGCGTCGACATGTGAATCGACAATTCGCGCACTTCGTCGTCGTCGAGCAGCGACCAGACCTTGCCGCCATATTGCTCCCCGAGCGCCAGCATCAGGATCGCGGCGCGCTTCGGGCCGCTGAGCGGGGCGCTTTTCTTCCGGTTGCCTTGCCGGGCCGCCAGCGAGGAGATGACGCTGGTGATATCGTTCGCATTGGTTGTTTGAGGTACGGACATGTCAGATCACGCGGCGTTTTCGGAAAGCCATTGACGAACAATGGCCGCGGTTTCGTTGGGGTTTCGCTCGGCCAGCTCGCCAACGCGATGTACCGATTGGGCGTGGACCTGGCCCTGAACCTGGGCGACGTCGATCAGCTGCGCGGTGGTGTTGGCGCCGGGCACGAGGTTCTGGCCGGTCGTGGCGGCGGCCTGGGCGCTGCCGTCGGTCAGCGCCGCCACCGCGCCATCGCCGGAGGGCGGGGCGATCTCCTCGGAGGCGATGATGCGCTTGACCAGCGGCCGGATCACCATGAACAGCACGACCAGGCCAAGCAGCATCATGACGCCGAGTTCGATGACATACATCACGTCATCCTTGGTGAACTGCAGCATCCCGAACAGTCCCGTCGGCTCTGCGAGCGGCGCGACGACCGGGGCTTCGGCGAATTTGAGGTTGACGACCTCGACCTGATCGCCGCGTTTCTGATCGAAGCCGATTGCCGAGCGCACCAGCGCCGCGATCCGATCCAGCTGCTCCTTGCTGCGGTCCTGGTAGACCATCTCGCCTTTTTCGTTCTTGGCGTAGCTGCCGTCGACCAGCACGGCGACCGAAATGCGGTTGACCCTTCCGGCCTCGGTTACTTCGGTCTTGGTGGTGCGGGAGATCTCGTAATTGTTGGTTTCTTCGGTTTTCTTGCTCTGGTCGCGCGCGGCCGGCGCCGCGTTGTTCTGGGCCTGGTTGCCCGGCAGTTCGTTGTTGACGGTGACCTGGCCGTTGTTCTCCGCCGTGGCGCTGGATTCTTCGCGGGTTTGGCTCGAGCGCAGCACCCGGCCTTCGGGATCGAAGCGATCCGAGGTCTGGGTAATCTTGTTGTAGTCGAAATCGGCCGAGAGCTGGACGCGGGCGCGGCCAGCGCCGACCACCGATGACACGATCGCCTCGACTTCATTGCGCATCCGCTTTTCGAAACCGGCGCGGCGCTCGTCCCCGATGGCGTTATCGGTCGCGCCGCTGGCGCCGTCGGCCAGCAATTGACCGGCTTCGTCGATGATCGACACCCGCTGCGGCTTCAGGCCGTTGACGGCGGAAGCGACCAAATGGCGGATGGCCCTGATCTGCTGCGGCTCGAGGGTGCCGCGGACGCGCACGACGATCGAGGCCGATGGCTCGGGCGTCTCGCGCGAAAACAGCGGGCGTTCGGGCAGTACCAGATGGACCCTCGCCGCCTGGACGCGGTCGATGGCGCGGATGGTGCGGGCGAGCTCGCCTTCAAGGGCGCGCAGATGATTGATGTTCTGGACGAAGCTCGTGGTGCCGAGTGCGTCGGATTTGTCAAAAATCTCGTAACCGACGCCGCCGCCCTTGGGCAGGCCGCCTTCGGCCAGTTTCATCCGCAGCCGCGTGACCTTGTCCTTCGGCACCATGATCACGGCGCCGTCGTTGCGAATTTCGAAGGGAATGGCCTGGCGTTCCAGGTCCTTGATGACTGCGGAAGAGTCCTCGATGCTGAGGTCGGTAAAGAGGGTGGTCATCTGCGGCGTAGTGACGCGCATGATGACAAACGCGAAGAAGCCGATCAGCGCGGTTGTCACCGCGATCATCGCCATCAACCGCGAAGCGCCCAGGCCCCTCAGGAAGCTTACGAGACTCTGCAAAACCAACCGTCCCTCAGATTCGGCTCAAAGAACCGACTGGGCAATTATTGCCTATGGGATGGTTTCGATATGGTTAACGACGGTTAAGGGTCGGCGCGAAAGTTCAAAAATGGAAAAAACCGGCTTCGCGGAGCGAAGCCGATTTTCCTTAAATGACGTTTGTTCGGAAAAGGGCCTAT
Organism: uncultured Alphaproteobacteria bacterium; assembly: GCA_963786045.1. Classification (GTDB taxonomy): domain Bacteria; phylum Pseudomonadota; class Alphaproteobacteria; order Rhizobiales; family Xanthobacteraceae; genus Bradyrhizobium. Next base: position 181,051 of record CAWAXR010000013.1, read on the forward strand.
TGCCGGTATTGCTGGATCCGGGTGGTGCGCAGCCCCGCAAGGCCATGCTGATCGATGGAAAACTGCCAGGACAGGAATTCGTCGACGGTCAGCGTGTATCGGCTGCAGGCTTCCTCAAGGGAGAGCAGGCCGCCGCGAACCGCGGCAACGACCTCGGCCTTGCGACGGATAACCCATCGCTTGGTCCCGGGAGCGGGCAGATCGGCAATTGTTAACGGACTACCGTCAGGCCCGATGACGTATTTTACCCTCGGGCGGTGGGGTTCTGTCATGGCGTACTCACAAACTCATCAACCACTGAACTCACGGCAGTTAACCTACGCCCCGTGACTTAAAATTTACCTAAGCCCAAGGCTTGAATACGAATCTCCTTGAAAATGACTCGATAGCGACCGTCCGGACGCCCTTTTTGGCGCCAGGATTGGCTGGTCTGTAGGTCCCGCGCGTCGCTGGCGGGCCGCAATTCGGTGATACCAGACGATTGGGACGTGCCGCCGTCAGTTCACGATGCTCTGGATCTGGTTGACCGTAAAGGTTTGGCCGCCGATCGACAGCAGGGGTGGTGACTGGGTGAGATCGACAGAACTGACCACGCCCTCCACCTGGGTGCTGATGGCGACGGTGTTGCCCGAGGAGTCCTTTGCTGTAGCCGTGAGCGTATAATTGCCGTCAGGCCATTGGGTGCCGTCGTTGCCCTTGCCATTCCAGGTGAACGGCTGGTCATTGCCGGCGCTCATGGCGTAATTGCCGGTGAAGGCGGTCTGACCGTTGCTGCTGGCGATCGTGATGTTGACGGTCGAATTCGAGGCGGCGCTGAGCTGCCATGTCCCTGCGCCGTTGGTCACTGCTGTGGTGCTGCCATTGACCACGGCCGTCTTGCCCACAAATCCCAGCGCCTGTGTCGATTGTGCGGTCTGCTGCAGGGATACCAGCGTTGCCAGCGAATCGTTGGTGTTGAGCTGCTGCTGAACGCCGGCGAATTCGACGAGCTGCTGGGTAAACTGGTTGGTATCCAGCGGACTGAGCGGATTCTGGTTCTGCAATTGCGTCGTCAGCAGGGTCAGAAAGCTCTGAAAGTTGCCCGCAATCTGGGACGAAGCCAGCGCGTTTGCGGCCGCGCCCGAGGAACCGGATGAGGCCGGCTGGGTTGTTGTCCCCGATACGACCGGGTTGGAAGTGCCTGCTGCTGCTGTTGTCATGTCTATCTCCTCAAACCCTGATATCCACGCCGCTGCTCGGTCCGAGCGCGCGGCCATAGGTTCGTCCCGCGACCGAAGCGGGGATGGTGTCTTCTTCACTGATCACAAGCCGCTGGGCGTTGGGGCTCGCGCCGTTGCCGTTGTTCTGGCCGGAAGAGGACTGGTCGCGCAGGCTGAATTGCAGACCTCCGCTATCGGTCTTGAACCCCGCGTCATCCAGTGCGCGCTGCAGCTGTGGTGCGTCCTGGCGCAACATCGACAGCGTTTCCGGCTTTTCAACTGTTAAATGCGACGTCATCTGGCCGTTGCGATCGATATCGATGCGAACGTCGATGCGGCCGAGATCGGCCGGATCGAGCCGGATTTCAAAGCGGCTCTTGCCGCTCTTTGCCGAGGCGGCGATCTCCAGCGCGAGCCCGCTCAAGGGTACCGGCCCGTTGGTCGCCGCCGTAACGCTCAGAGCTCCCCCCGGTGCGGCCGCGGCTACCGGGATGTTGGGCTGCGGCTGGAACGCGCCCATCGTCTGAGCGCCTGGGTTCGTTGAATTGGAGGGCGCAGGTCCGGTACTGGCGGCAGGCGAATGTTCGTGGGCCGTTGTCGCTGGCGTTGAAGTGCCGGCTGCATCTGCGGCTGCCGCTTCAACGGCCGCATTCATGTCGGGCTTTCCTGCGGGCGACGGTTGCAGCAGGAGGCTGCCTTGAGCAGTTCCCGCCGGTGCGCTGGTTGCTGACGGATCGGTGGTACCTGACGTCGTCGTCGAGCCCTCGGTTGCCGCCAGCGACTTTCCGGGCGCGGCCTTCGGTGTGACGGGCGCTGTCGCGACCGCCGCGCTCGTCAACGCGACCGGATTTGCAGGCGTCGCAACGGCCTGCGGCGCTTGCTGGATCACGGGCGCGGCGACTGCTTCGCTGGCTGCCGCTGGGACTGCGATCTTTGCGGTTGCGGTTGCAGTTGCGGTGCCGGAGGCGGTTGCCGTTGCCGTTGCTGCTGCCGGATCGGCAACGGCCGTATTCGAATCGGTCTTGATTTGGGCTGATGAGGCCGCCTGTGCGGAGACCGCTTGTGTACTGGATGCGATTGCAGCCGCAGCAATCGCCAGCGGCGCTGTGGAATTGCCTGATGCAGTTGCCGCAGGGGCATTCGTCGGTGCGGAGGGAACCGGAATTGCAACGGCGACCGGGTTCGGCGTCGTCGCGGAAAGACCAGCCTGCTGGACCAGCGCGGTCAGATCCGTCGCAGACGTATCTCCGCTGGCCGACTTGTCCGTGGATTTCGTGGAGTCGGTTTTCGGGGCGTCGCTGGACTTCGTCTGGGATGGCGGGTTTGTACCAGCGCTGGGTGGGCCGCCGGCGTCGGCATTGTTGCCATTGTTGGCATTGGCGTCGGAGGGCGGCCCGGCATTGGCGTTGCTGTTTGGATCGTTGCTGGCCGCCTGATTGGACGCGGCGTTCGCCGGCCCCGCGTTATCGGTGGGTGGGGGCGCGGCGTCGGTGCGGCGCTGGGGAGGCGGCGGTGCCGGAGCCGGAGCGCTGTCGGCGGCCGTGTTTTGGTTGACCAGCGCCCCGAAAAGATCGTTTGCCGGCGGCTGGCCGGACCGTAGGGACCACTGCGGCGCGGCCTGGTACGCCGCGTTTGCCGCGGCTTCTGAAGTGACGCTGAACACAGGACGGCCTCCGCAATGAAACTGGACCTCCAATCAGCAAGGACCGGGCCATCTCACGTTTTTAAAAATACCCATTTTATTTCAATATCTTACGTCGGAGGCGGACCAGTTCAGGCCGGCTGATGGCGCTCCCATTTCTGCCCGGCGGCAAGATTTGCCGTTTGCCGCGCGCAAAAGGGGTGAGGCGTGATTGCCTCACGGGAATACGGCCTATATTAGAGAGTGACTTTTTCAGCCGCTCCCCTGAGGCGAACCCGCCTTTTCAAGCGCTTGACGCTGTCGCGATCGCATCAATGACCGGAACCATGCTCAACAGTCTGGATCTTGAAGGCCGTCCGCAGGACACAAGGATCGTCGTCGCCATGTCCGGCGGTGTCGATTCCTCGGTGACGGCTGCGCTGTTGAAGTCGGAGGGCTACGACGTCGTCGGCATCACGCTGCAGCTTTACGATCATGGCGCCGCCACCCACCGCAAGGGCGCCTGTTGCGCCGGGCAGGACATCCACGACGCGCGCAATGTCGCCGAGCGGATCGGCATCCCGCATTACGTGCTGGACTACGAGAACCGCTTTCGCGAGTCGGTGATCGACAATTTTGCCGAAAGCTACGCGCTGGGCGAGACACCGGTGCCCTGTATCGAATGCAATCGCTCGATCAAGTTTCGCGATCTGCTCACGACGGCGCGTGAACTCGGCGCTTCCGCGCTGGCGACCGGACACTACGTCGCTTCGCGCCGGATGGCCGACGGATCGCGCGCGCTCGTCTGCGCCGCCGACGCCGACCGCGACCAGAGCTATTTCCTGTTCGCGACCACCCGCGAACAACTCCAGTTTCTTCGCTTTCCGCTGGGCGACATGACCAAGCCGCAGGCGCGCGATCTGGCGCGGCGCTTCGGGCTTGAAGTCGCGGACAAGCATGACAGCCAGGACATCTGCTTCGTGCCGACGGGGCGCTATACCGACATCATCGGCCGGTTGCGGCCCAATGCCATAGAGCCCGGCGATATCGTCGACCTCGACGGCCGCGTCATCGGCAGGCATCAGGGAATCGTTCATTTCACCGTCGGCCAGCGGCGGGGATTGGGCATTGCATCCACTGCGCCGCTCTATGTGGTGCGGCTGGATGCGGCGAGCCGCCGCGTGGTGGTGGGCCCGCGCGAGGCGCTGCGGATGGATCGCATCGCGCTGCGCGACATCAACTGGATTGGCGACGGCCCGCTTGATCGCGCGGTCGGCGAGGGTCTCGAGATTTTCGTGCGGGTGCGATCGACCCGCAGCCCCCAGCCGGCATGGCTGCGCGCGGCCGATGGCGGTGGCTATGAGGTCGAACTGGTTGCGGGTGAAGAGGGTGTGTCACCCGGCCAGGCCTGTGTGTTCTACGAAGGACCTTCGGGCCAGGCTCGGGTGCTCGGCGGCGGGTTCATCCAGAGCGCCACTGCGAAGATCGCCTCGCAGAAGGCCGCGGCAAGGGGAACTGTCGAAGCGCCGCCGCTCGTCGAGGCGATGCGCGGATAGTTTTCGGGGCAGGGGGCATGGCGTCAGATATCGACCGCGCGGGGGTCGCAAAGGCCTATGGGCGCTGGGCGCCGATCTATGATCTGGTGTTCGGCAAGGTATTCGATCACGGCCGCCAGTCGACGATCGCGGAAGCCGACAGGATCGGCGGACGGATTCTCGACGTCGGCGTCGGCACCGGATTGTCGCTGTCGGATTATTCTCCCACCACGAAATTATGCGGCGTCGACATCTCCGAACCGATGCTGCGCAAGGCACAGAGCCGCGTGCGGGCGCTGGGCCTTCGCAATGTCGAGACGCTCGCGGTCATGGATGCCAGGAATCTGGCTTTCGCGGATTCGGTTTTTGACGCGGTGGTGGCGCAATATGTCATCACCGCGGTGCCTGATCCCGAAGCCACCCTCGATGATTTCATTCGCGTGCTGAAGCCCGGCGGCGAACTCATCCTGGTCAATCACATCGGTGCCGAGAGCGGCTTCCGCCGTCTCTTCGAGCTGGCGTTCGCGCCGCTGGCACGCCGGCTCGGCTGGCGGCCCGAATTTCCATGGGCGCGTCTGGTCAACTGGGCGTCCAGACATGGCGGCGTCAGCCTGACCGAGCGCCGGCCGATGCCGCCGATGGGGCATTTCTCGCTGATCCGCTACCGCAAAGCCTGAAAACTGTGATCCGCCGGCGTGGAACCCGCGTCCGGGCCGTCCGTTTTCCTTGCATGTCGAAACATGCGCTCTTTCTCTCATGTGTGCTGATGGCCTCGGTGGAGGCGGCGGGCGCGCAAGCCCCACCGCTGCCTGCGACGCCGCCGGCCCCGACGGCCCCGGCTTCGGTCAATAATTGCGCGCCGATGCAGCCGGTGCCGCCGCGCGGCACGATCGCCCCGGAGGGCACGACAACCGGGCAGCGAGGCGAACCCCTCGGCGATCGACTGGCCAAATCCGGCGGCGTATTGTGTCCGCCCGAGGGCGTTGATCCGGAAATCCGCGCACCGACGCCCGATACCGGCAATACGCCGGTGATCCCGCCGCCCGGCAGCCCCGGCGGCAATCCCGACGTCCGGCCAAAATAGCCGTTAGACGCAGGTACTTGGCAAAGGGTGCGGGTTTGCTTGACAGGGCCAAGACCTGCTTCTTATATGCCGCGCGTTCGCGACTGCGGCATATCTGGCCGCGCTTGCCGACGCCGTGGCGGGGTAGCTCAGCTGGTTAGAGCACGGGAATCATAATCCTGGGGTCGGGGGTTCGAGTCCCTCTCCCGCTACCACAATAAAATCAGCATTTTATAAGACCTCGATCGACCGCCGCTCCCCCGTCGCCGGGCTGGCGGATGAGGAGGCGAAAGAAAGAGCCTCTGCCGAAAAATGGCATTCTCAAGCCGCGTTGATCTGCATCAAGGAACCGTCGCTCAGGAAGCATTGAATACATTTGCACTCAGGCCCCATCTCTAATTCTGACTATATTGGGCAGCCAGTCCGGGTCCGGAGTTCAGTGTAAGTGCCCCGCTCAGTACGGCCCCCGCATTGGGCGGGGTTACTTTTATTGGCTGCCTCGTTGAGGCCTAACACGGCCGACGAAAGTTAAGGCGAAGGGAAATGATCGATTCTCGTCCTACAGAGCAAAAGATGGGGCTGATTCTATTTTTTGTTGTTCCGATTCTTCTTTTCGGTGGTGGTGGCTTTTGTGATGGTCCTCCATTCCATTACTACGGCGGGGGCTTAGCCTGATACTCGTGATCGTCCTTTTGGTCATTCTGTTCAGGCGCTGATTCTTCGCACCCTCACGAGAGGACTTCTGATTGTAGGCACAACACTGTTGGCCCCCCAGTTAGTCTGGAGTGCATTCATGCCCGGTTCTCCCCGAGCCCCCGCCTTATTCCGCGATTGCCTGATGGAAGCACCATGCACGAAGTGCGGCGCGAAAATGACGCTTGCTCGCATCGAGCCAGACAAGCCAGGCTATGATCTGCGCACATTCGAATGCACAAAGTGCAATAACGTCGATCAGTACATAGTAGAATACGAAACATCTTCGCCGTGGGTGCTGCTCGTCAGGGGAAGTTAGTCCGCCTCAGTAGGCCGCCTCTTTGTCGCGCAGAAAGAAATGCGTCGACCGAGTAAGCCAACGGGCCTCGGTAGGGGATTTTCCACATATTCCCTAAACCGCGCCCTCCAGGCGAAGAGCGCATCGTCCCTTTGCCACGGGTCAAATACTCAATTGCGGCATATTGTGGACATAACCGGCCTGAGCAGAGCAGCGGGCGGGCTTAACGAATGGTGCCATCGTTCTCAGCGATTTCCCTCGTTGCCGAGAATATGTCCCACGTCGCGATGAACATGGCCGCGATCACCGGACCGATGACAAATCCGTTGAGGCCGAAGGTAGCGATTCCGCCCAGCGTGGAGATAAGAACGACGTAGTCGGGCATCTTTGTGTCTTTGCCCACCAGGATAGGACGCAGGAAGTTATCTACAAGCCCGATGACGAGCGCGCCGAACGCTATCAAAACCATGCCTTGCCAGATAGCACCGGTCACAAGAAGATAGAGAGCAACCGGAATCCAGATGAGGCCTGCCCCTATAGCGGGCAACAATGAAAAGACGGCCATCACAACAGCCCATAACAGCGGGGCGCTAATCCCAAGGAACCAGAAGATCAGGCCCCCGAGCGCTCCTTGCAGGAGGGCGACGAGCATGTCGCCCTTGACCGTGGCACGGATGACAATTGTGAATTTAAGGAGGAAGGCGCTCTGTTGTTCGGCGTGCAACGGAATAGCATCTCTAATGCGCCTGGACAGCGCGTCCTCGTCGCGGAGCAGGAAGAACAATAGGTACATCATGACGAACAGGTTCGCGATGAAGTCGAATGTGCTCTGGCCAATATTAAGTGCCTGTTTGGCGATGTATTGGCTGCCGGTCATAAGGGCGGCGGAAAGCTTTTGCTGCACGGCGCTGAGGCTCGCAAGGCCGAAGCGATCGAGCAGATTGATTGTCCATGCAGGCAAGACGTCATGGACCTGCTGAAAGAATCGGACGAGATCCAGCTCGCCCGATTGGACTTTTCTGTAAAAGCCTAATGCTTCCTGCGTCAATGAGGCGGCTATCAGCGTCATTGGCAAAATCACGATCGATAAGATGATCAGGACAGTAGATAAGGCAGCAAGGGTGCGCCGCTGCCCCATTGATTTCAACAGCCGCCGGTACAACGGAGAAAATAATATCGCGGTGACGGTTCCCCAGAGAACCGCTCCATAAAACGGCAATAAGATCCAAGCGAAGGCCAGCGATATCGCAATGGTCAGCAACAAAAGCACGTTGTCTTCAATAGTGCGCATACCGACGTTCCATCAGGCAAGCCGGAGAAGTGCAGGCCAGGCGCGCGCTCCACCTTGTTGCCGCTCAGAAAAGCTCAAAGCGATTCCCTGACGTCGAATCCGACATGAAGTTACAGCGAACGGGAAAGCCACGACCAAGTGCCGGGTGGGGGCTCGTTGGATCGCAGTACGTCCTGATAGAAGCCTGGGGCGAGGGCGCTCGATCGGGCCAGCCGACACCTGCAGATCAAAGCCGACCCATAAGTAGCAATACAACGAGGATGATCAGGATGACACCGATGACACCGATGCCACCGTGACCGAAGCCGTAGCCGTAGCCGCCGAACCGGCTACTGAAGCCACCAAGCAGAAAGATGACGAGAATAATGATCAGTATAAGTCCGAGCGACATCGTCTTGCTCCTTTGGTGAACTTAATATTGGGTCCCTTGGTAGTCCGATTGTAAGGCCTTGATCTTCATGTTTCCGCTGACGTCTGTCGGCGGCGTTGCCGGGGAAATGCCGCACTACTTCTTTTGAATTGAAATGCCACGTTCACCGATATTGATCTCGACGCCAGTGGTTTTTTGCCGCTCTTGGTAGAATTGATAGCCTAATACAACAGCGACGACGGCGAGCCCGCCGATAACGAGGTAAAGAATGTTGCGATTCATTGTCCGGGATTCCTTTTTGTACGCTTGCCTTGCTGCCGGGGTCTGGCGTCGTGAACAGGTCAATCATTGAGCTGGATCAGCTGTCGGAATCTTGAGCCGTCACGACAACGGCACCGTAAATCACGTGCTTAGTTGTTATCGGCTGATAAAACCTATGGGGCTGTCACTGAAATCATATTGATTCAAATCAACGGGCCCAACTGAGACATTGTTTCTTGTGAAGATAGACGGCGACCGTGGCGTTTCCCACGCTCGGCCGTTTGATCCGGATCAAAGGCCACGATGTCGCCGGGGTGTTTATTATTTAATACGCAGCCTGCAAAGGGGCGCAACGTTCATTGCAGAAGCAGCAATCGTCGAGTGCCGCGGGGAAGCAGGCATAAAGTTCACCTCAATGCAGACTTGGCCACTTTTGCAATCGGTTTTGCTCTTGACGCTCGCGAACGGAGCGCCCGTCGTCGCCAAAAAGCTCCTGGGAGCCCGTCTTGCGTTTCCGCTGGACGCGGGCGCGCGTTTTTTGGATGGGCGGCCATGGTTGGGGCCGTCGAAGACCGTTCGTGGCGTCGTGGCTTCTGTCGTCACCACGGCCGTCGTCGCGCCTCTGCTTGGCCTGAGCCTCGCGACGGGCGGTCTCGTGGCGGCGCTGGCCATGATCGGCGATCTCTTCTCCAGCTTCGTGAAACGCCGCCTGAGGTTTCCGTCCAGCAGTCAGGCCATCGGGCTGGATCAAGTGCCCGAATCCCTGTTGCCGCTGCTGGTGTGCCGGCAAACGCTTTCGCTGACATTTCTCGATGTGGCGATTGTTGTCGGCATCTTCATTGTCGGCGAGCTGATCCTGTCCCGGCTGCTTTACGATCTGCACGTCCGCGACGAGCCGTACTGATTTCATCGTCAGTCGCAGTGGAGATGATGCAGGGTGATCTCCGGCGGGCAGTTGAAACGAACGGCGACCACGCTCGATCCAGTATTTCTTCAGCTGCTTGAAAAGCGGCTCCGTACCTGTGACGTCCCCTGGGCCTCTCGTGGTTAGCAAGTAGTTGATCCAGCCGTTCCGGTGTAATCCTCGTGTCGGTCGTCATGTGAGTCTCCTCGTCAGGTAGCTCACAGAAACCTGCTTACACATTCGTTCTGACACCCGCGATCATCGAGGCTCACCCCCTGCGCCGAATCACTGCGCGGTCCAGCCGCCGTCGACGGGCAAGGCGACGCCGGTGATGCCTGCAGCAGCTTCGGAACACAGGAACACGGCGACGTCGCCGATCTGTTCGGGCGGCAACAGCGTCAAGTTGGGTTGCTTTTCGCGGAGCAGGTCGCGAATGCCGGCTGCGCGATCGCCTCCGAAGTCTGCGGCGCGTGCTTCAATCTGCGGCTGGATGATGGCGGTATCGGTCCAGCCCGGGCAGATGCAGTTGACCGTAATGCCTTGCGCGGCGGTCTCGAGCGCCACCCCCTTGGATATGCCGATCAGCCCGTGCTTGGCGGCAAGGTAAGCAGCTTTGTTGACGGAAGCGACCAACCCGTGGACCGATGCGATATTGATGATCCGCCCCCAGCCTTTCCGGCGCATCCCTGGCAGCGCAGCCTTCATCGTGTGAAAGGCAGCCGACAGGTTGACGGCGATGATCGCGTCCCAGCGTTGCGCGGGAAATTCTTCGATGGGGCAGGTGAACTGGATGCCGGCATTGTTCACGAGGATGTCCGGGGGTGCGAGCAGGGAGGTCGCCTGGCCAGCGAGGCCGGCGGCGGCCGAAGGATCGGCGAGATCGGCCCTTGCGTAGGCGGTCTTTGTGCCAGTCTCCCGCGAAAGCTCCGCTGCGATTTGTTGGCCGGCTTCCAAGGGCTCAATGCCATGCAGCACCACGGCTGCGCCGGCGCGCGCAAGGCGGTCCGCGATGGCCCGGCCGATCCCCTGTGTTGCACCTGTCACCAAAGCACAACGATTCTTCAGCATGGTCAGGCTCCCTTTTCGAGTATTTGGTCAAGTTCGCGCAGCTCGGTCTTGAGCACCTTGCCGTAGTTGTTCTTCGGAAGTACCGCGACAAAGCGATAGGCTTTGGGGCGCTTGAAGCGGGCAATCTGTTCGAGACAGAGCCCGTCAAGCTCGGCTTCGCTCGGAGCCGCACCTGGTTTTGCGACGATAAAGGCCACGACTAACTCTCCCCATTCCGGGTGCCTGCGGCCGATCACCGATACTTCCGCAACACCGGGGTGACGGAGCAAGACTTCCTCCACTTCGCGCGGATAGATGTTGCTGCCACCGGAGATAACCACATCCTTGGACCGGTCCTTAAGTGTCAGGAATCCATCTTCGTCCAGGCTACCGACGTCGCCGGTAATGAGCCAGCCATCGCAGATCGTGGCGGCGGTTGCCTCCGGATTTTGCCAATAGCCCTGCATTACGGTCTCGCCCCGGACCAGAACCTCGCCGACCACGTTGGTTGCGACCGGCCGACCCTCGGCATCACCGACCCGGACCTCGACCAGGCTTTGCGCGACGCCGACCGAGGCGATACGCTGGTCGTATCGCGGATGACCGCGTGCGGCGAGATGCGCGCGTGAGAGCGCGGTGATTGTCATTGGGCTCTCGCCCTGGCCGTAGATCTGCACAAAGCGGTCACCCATGACGTCGAGCGCGTGACGGATGTCCTCCGCATACATCGGGCCGCCGCCATAGACGATGGTCCGGAAACCGCTTGGATCAGCGCAACTTTGCTCCACGTGGTCTATGAGCCGCTTGGCCATGGTCGGCGCGGCGAACATCGCGAGCCGTTCGTGATGACGAGAGAGCGCGACGAGTTCTTCAGGATCGAAGCCACCGGATTCCGGTACGACGTGACGCGCCGCCGCTAGAACATGCGCAAAATTGTACATGCCGGCGCCATGGGACATCGGCGCGGCATATACGACGGTGTCCTGCGGCACGACCGGGTCAACGTCGGTGAAGTAGCACATCGTCATGGCCAACAGGTTGCGATGACTGAGCATTACGCCCTTGGGGCGGCCCGTCGTTCCGGAGGTATAGAACAGCCAGGCGAGATCGTTGGGAGCGCGGTGCAGCGGCTCCGTGACCGCCTCGGAGGCCCGCAGCCTCGCATATTCGTTCTGGCTCGGGATGAATATGCGCTTGAGGGCCGGGGCGCCGCCGAGCAAAGCTAGGAGATCGGTGGAGTGCGCTTCGCTGACGAACAGCGCCGAGGCCCCGGAGTCCTGAAGTGCGAACAGCGTTTCACGCGGATGCAGTTTGGCGTTGATCGGTACAGCAACGAGCCCGGCAAACCAGATGCCGTACAGCGCTTCGAGATATTCCGGACAGTTCTCCATGAACAAGGCGATGCGGTCGCCCGGCTTCAGGCGCAAGCCCTCTTTCAGGCCGCCGGCTATGCGCGCGGAGCGCATCGCGAGACCCCTGTAGTCAACGATCAGCTTTTTGTCGCGAAAGAGTGCCGGAGCAGTCGGGAAAACGCGCGCCGAACGCGCCAAAAGGTGAGCCAGATTCATGACGTGCTGCCCCCGGCATTGACCCCTGCGCCCATTTTCGGCTGCCCGGACCGAAGTCGTTGTTGGCCCAATGGGGTTGGCACAAAACTATCGGTTTGCGGCGCCATGGAGCAATTCGTAGAACTACGTCAGGCTAAGGGCTGGCGCCCATATCGGAGGATGACAGGATGGTCTCGCCCGTCACGGACCACGATCTTCGACTAGCGTTCGATCTTGCGCCGGTCGGCCTGATCGTTTCAAGAGAACGTGTGATTCAATGCTGCAACGTGGCGCTGAGCGGGATGTTTGGTTACGCTCACGGCGAGCTCAAGGGACAATCGCTCAAATTGCTCTATCCGACCCCGGCGGAGTTCGAGACGATCGGCGCGCGCGGGGTGCCCATCATGCGCGAGATGGGAATTTATAGCGACGAGCGCATCATGAAACGGAAGGACGATTCTCTGTTCTGGTGCCACGTATCCGGACGAGCCGCGGGCTCCCCGTTCTCGTGGACGGCGACGCCGGGTACGGCGAGGCTCGGAATGTGGTGCGCATGGTTCGTAGCTTCGAGGAAGCGGGCGTAGGTGCCGTTCACATCGAAGATCAGTTGCTACCCAAGAAACGAAGCTCTACCTGGAATCAGGCGCCGATGCGATCTGCCCAGAGGCCCTAACCAGCGTTGAGATGTTTCGGAAGTTCGCGCAGCGAATACCCAACGCGCCCCGGCTCGCCAACATGACAGAGTTCGGTCGCACGCCATTCTTCACGGCCTCAGAGTTTCAGGAGTGGGCTATCGCATGGTGATATGGCCGGTCTCCTCGCTGCGAGTCGCGAACAAGGCTCAGGCCCATCTGTTTGCGGCCCTTAATCATGACGGCGGCACTCACAACATCGTCGGAGAGATGCAGACCTGGGCTGAGCTCTGCGAGCTGATCGGCTTGAAGAATTTCGAGGCGCTCGACGCCTCGATCGTGGAAACCAAAGTTCCGTCGCTGGGCTGACTTCTGATGCCCACCAAGGAAATTGGCCGCTCGATCGGTCTCGCAAGGAAACGCTTTCGCTGACGTTTATCGATGTGGCGATCGGTGTCGGCATCGTCGTCGTCGGCGACCTGTCCCGCTTGCTTTACGATCTGCACGTCCGCGACGAGCCGTACTGATTTCATCGTTAGTCGCAGTGGAGACGATGCAGGGTGATCTCCGGCGGGCAATTGAAACGAACGGCGACCACGCTCGATCCGGCGCCGGTGGAGGTGTAGCCGGTCATATCGCCGTAGCGCCAGGCTCCCGCACCCATCCGCCGCGGCAGCACCGAGTTCGAGTGTCAGAGGGATTGATCCCGGCAGGCAGATCTGGCCGCCATGCGTGTGCCCGCTCAAAAGCAGATCGAAGCCCGCATGCGCGGCCTGGCGGAAGATTTCGGGCGTATGCGACAACAGGATGGAGAATGCGTCTTCGGGAATCTGCGACCCGGCTTTTTCAATATTGTCGACCCTGAAGTAGTGCGCATCGTCGATTCCGGCGAGATATATCGCCTGATCGCCGCGTCGGATTACCTCGCATTCATTTTGCAGCATTCTGATGCCCATGGCCTCCAGCCCCGGCAGCATCTGGATCGTATCGTGATTGCCGAGCACACCGAAGACAGGCTGTCTCAGGTGACTCACTACTCGCGTCATTCCTTTCAGCGCAGCATCGTACGCGCCGAAAGTCTTGCCGCGATAGTCGCCTGTCAGGACGCATAAATCATATCGCAGCCCGGAGACCAGTTCGCCGAGCCGCTGCATCGCCAGCTGGTTCATATCGACATGGGTGTCGCTGATGTGAAGGATGGTGAAGCCGTCAAAGAGACGCGGCAACCTTGCGGATCGGATGTTGTTCGTCCTGACGACAATGCGCTCCGCGTTCCTGCGCCCGCGCCAATACAAACCGGTCAGCTTGAGTATCGCTCGTATGACTGAATGAACGGAATACCAGTTCTCGATGTGAAAAAAATTGAGGCCCTGGCCAAAGATTTGAGCTTCATGATCGGTTTCAATTCCCAGACGTTGTCGCGCGTACAGCCGTCCCAGGCGTTGCTCCAAGACCGGGAGGAGCTCGTTTTCGTCAGGCGCTTTTTCTGGCACGGATTTCATCTCGTGGACCTTCAGGATCCCAGCTTCACGGGAGCGGGTTCGGTCAGATCTTCCCGGCAAACCGCTGCTCGGCAGGAATGGAGGATGGTCGGTCTTCATATTCCAATAGGCCTACTCTTAACGCATGAGAAGCTTGTCCGAACCTTGCACCAGGTCAAAACGGCAGGCGCGGCCCGCGCTTTTTGAGACGCATCAAAGCCTCGAAAGGGGGGCGCCTTTCGCGCCCCCGTCGCACGCCCGTGCCTGCCGAATGCTTGACGGATGCCGGCGCCACCGCTTAGCTGACGTCAATCAATATGAAGGCGGCCTGGTCTGGCAAAGCCCTTGGGGAGAACGAACGATGCGCGGCAAATCACTGCTGTTTCTATCGGCCATGGTCGCCCTCGGAACGCCCGGCGCGCAGGCGCAGTACGCGGCAAAGGACTGGCCGGACGGCCCGAGCAAGCAAAGGTTCGTTGACACCTGCAACGGTTGCCACGACATCAATCGGGTCCGTATCGGCTACACCCCGGAGGGCTGGCTGACGGTGGTGCGCATGATGCAAAACATGCAGGCGCCGGTGCCTGCGCAGGAATGGGGACCTCTGACCGACTACCTCATGAAGAGTTTCCCCGAGCGCAAGCGCCCGGAGGCGGCCATTATCGATGGTCCGGTGAAGGTCGATATCAAGATGTGGGACGTGCCGACCCAGGGGGCGCGTCCGCACGATCCGCTCGCTGCCCGGGATGGCTCAATCTGGTGGGCCGCCCAACTGGCCAACAAGCTTGGCCGGGTCGATCCGAAGACCGGCGCCATCCGGGAATATACGCTGAAGTCGGCGTTCACCGGGCCCCATGGGCTGGTGGAGGACAAGGCCGGCAATATCTGGTTTACCGGCAACCTTAGCGGGATGATTGGCAAGCTCGATCCCAACACCGGCATTGTGACCGAATATCCGCTGCCGGATGCGAATGCGAAGGACCCGCACACCCTCAATTTCGACCAGAGCGGGATTCTCTGGTTCACCGTGCAACAGGCCAACATGATCGGGCGGCTCGATCCCGCGACCGGCGCGATCAAGCTTCTCACCTCGCCGACGCCGAAATCGCGCCCTTACGGGATCAAGATCAACGCCCAGGGTATTCCGGTGTTTGTCGAATTCGGCACCAACAAAATTGCCACCATCGATCCGAAGACACTCGCGATCAAGGAATACACGCTGCCCGATGCCGGCGCGCGACCGCGGCGCCTCGCGATCGGTCCCGACGGCACGATCTGGTACGCCGACTTTGCGCGGGGAATGATCGGCAAGCTCGATCTGGCGACGGGCGCGGCCAGGGAGTGGCCCTCGCCGAGCGGTCCGAAGTCCGAACCTTACGGCATGGTCTTTACCAGGGGCGCGGTGTGGTACA
Organism: uncultured Alphaproteobacteria bacterium; assembly: GCA_963786045.1. Lineage (GTDB taxonomy): Bacteria > Pseudomonadota > Alphaproteobacteria > Rhizobiales > Xanthobacteraceae > Bradyrhizobium. Next base: position 196,405 of record CAWAXR010000013.1, read on the forward strand.
GCGAATCCAATGCCAAGCCGAACACCATCGTTCGCTTCGATCCAGGTACGGAAAAATTCCAGAGCTGGGCGATCCCGGGCGGCGGCGACATCGTGCGCAACATGGACGTCACGCCCGACGGCAACCCCGTGATGGCAAACAGTCTGACAAATCAGGTTGGGATGGTTCAAATTCAAGCCGGCGGACCTTCGCCGCTGTCTTCCGCTGGTCGCTGAAACCGGGCGTTTGACGACGAATTACACTGGTGCGCTGCACATGAGCATTCTCCTGACGCTGGTTCTGATTGTTGTCTTGATCGTTGCCGGTCTGGTCTTGTTCGCCGCCAACACCGCGCGGAAGGTCGAAGCCGCGGTGCCGCCGTGCGGCCGGTTCATCGAGATCGATGGCCAGCGGCTGCACTACGTCGACACCGGAGGCACGGGCCCGGCCATCGTGATGATTCACGGCCTCGGCGGTACGCTGTGGAACTACACCTATGCGCTGGTGGGCAAGCTGTCGGGCGAGTACCGGGTCATCGCGGTCGACCGGCCCGGCTCCGGCTATTCGGCGCGCGCAGACGGTGCGCCGGCCAAACTCAGTGCGCAGGCTGATACGCTGGCGAAGTTCATGCGCGCGTTGGGGCTCAAGCGGCCGCTGTTGGTCGGGCATTCGCTGGGCGGCGCCTTGTCGCTCGCGATCGCGCTCGATCATCCGGACTGTGCGGGCGCGCTGGCGTTGATCGCGCCGCTGACGCAAGCGCAGGACGAGGTGCCGAAACCGTTCCTGGGGCTGGTCGTCAATTCGCCCGTGATGCGCAAGATCATCGCCTGGACGCTGGCCATTCCAATGTCGATCCGGAACGCGCCGGAACTGATGAAGGTCGTGTTCGGGCCGGACGCGGTGCCGGCGGATTTCCCGACACGTGGCGCCGGGCTGCTCGGCCTGCGGCCTAAGAGTTTCTACAACACCTCCTCCGACCTCGTCGCAGTCAATGAAGATCTGCCGGGCATGATGAAACGCTATGGCGGGCTGACCATTCCGCTCGGCATGCTGTTCGCCAAGGGCGACCTGATCCTCGACTACCGTAGGCAGGGCGAGGCGATGAAACAACAATGCCCGGCGCTCGATCTGGTGCTGATGGACGAGCATGGTCACATGCTGCCGGTGACCGCGCCCGACAGCACCGCCAGCCTGATCCGCCGCGTTGCCGCGCGGCAGTCGGTGCCGCATGTCCCGGGCGCGTGAGGGAAGGCCGCGCGTCTTGAACCGAACAAAGTGAAGCAACAAGAAAATGAACAGTGAAACCTCCTTTCGTCCGGTCAAGGGTGAAGCCGTGGAATTCGACTACGTCATCGTTGGCGCGGGCTCGGCCGGATGTGTGCTCGCCAATCGTCTGAGCGCGGATGGAAAAAATTCGGTGCTGCTGCTCGAAGCAGGTCCAAGGGATACCAATCTCTGGATTCACGTGCCGCTCGGATATGGCAGGCTGTTCAAGGAGAAGACCGTCAACTGGATGTACCAGACCGAGCCGGAGCCGGGACTGGACGGACGAAGCGTGTTCCAGCCGCGCGGCAAGGTGCTGGGCGGATCGAGTTCGATCAACGGCTTGCTTTATATCCGCGGCCAGCACGAGGATTACGATCGCTGGCGCCAGCATGGCAACCATGGCTGGGGTTTTGACGACGTCCTGCCCTATTTCAAGAAAGCCGAAGACCAGCAGCGCGGCGCGGATGATTTTCACGGCACCGGCGGCCCGCTGCCGGTTTCCGATCTGGGGCATCCCGATCCGCTCTCCGCGGCCTTCATCACGGCCGCGGCCGAGACCGGCCTGCCGGTCAATCGCGACTTCAACGGCGCGTCGCAGGAAGGCGCCGGATTTTTCCAGACCACGACACGGCACGGAAGACGCGCGAGCACGGCGGTCGCCTATCTTCGCTCCGCCAGGGGCCGCGGCAATCTGCGGATCGAGACTTCCGCCCCGGCGCAGCGCATCGTGTTCGATGGACGTCGCGCCGACGCGGTCGAGTACCGCCAGGCAGGGGTCTTGAAAACGGCGCGGGCGCGCAAGGAAATCCTGATCTCTGGTGGGGCGTTCAATTCTCCGCAATTGTTGCAGCTCTCCGGCGTGGGCCCGGCGGACTTGTTGCGCCGGCATGGCATCGATGTCGTGCTGGATGCGCCGGGCGTCGGGCACGACCTGCAGGATCACCTCCAGGTCAGGGTGGTCATGCGTTCTTCGCAAGCCATCACGCTCAACGATATCGTCAACAACCCCGTGCGCAAGATCCTGACCGGGCTGCAGTATGCGGCGTTCCGGACCGGTCCGCTGACGATCGCCGCGGGCACGTCGGGGGCATTCTTCAAGACCAACCCCCGTCTGGCGACGCCGGATATCCAAATTCATTTCCTGCCATTCTCTACCGACAAGATGGGAGAGAAGCTGCATTCGTTTTCCGGATTCAGCGCTTCGGTCTGTCAGTTGAGGCCCGAGAGCCGCGGCTCGCTTCGCATCCGCAGCGCTGACCCGGCCGCGCCTCCGGAGATAAGGATCAACTATCTCTCGACCGAGGTCGATCGCACCGCCAATGTCGAAGGCCTGAAGATGTTGCGGAAGATATTGCAGGCAAAGGCGCTCAGCCCCTATGTCGTCGAGGAGGTCGATCCCGGCGCAAAGGTCGTGAGCGACGAGGCGTTGCTGGCGTATTGCCGTTCCCGCGGCAGCACCATCTATCATCCGACTTCGACGTGTCGCATGGGAAACGATCCGCTCGCCGTCGTCGATCAGCGGCTTCGCCTTCGCGGGATCGAGGGGCTGCGCGTGGTCGACGCCTCGGTCATGCCCGACCTTGTGTCGGGCAATACGAATGCCGTGGTCATCATGATCGCGGAGAAAGCCTCCGACATGATTTTGGAGGATGGCGGGGTAGCCCAGGCACGCCCCGCGGGAGGCGTTTGCATTCCGGTATCGGCGCGTTCTATCTTCCGGGCCACCGGCAGCCGCAATTCCTGCGGGGGGCATCGATTTGGAGCGTGAGTGGTGGCAATTCGACTACGGATCGGCACGCGCAAGAGCGCTATGGCCCTGGCCCAGACCGAGGAAATCGCCCGGCGCTTGACCGCGGCCGTACCCGGTATCGATGTCGAAATCGTCAAGTTCGAAACGACGGGTGATTCTGACCAGACCAGCAAGCTCTTGAAGCATGGCGGCAAGGGCGGCGCATTCGTCGCTGAAATTCGCGATGCCGTGCGG
>CAWAXR010000014.1:0-136112 GCA_963786045.1 uncultured Alphaproteobacteria bacterium
CGGCAGATAGCCGCCGCCGTGCACGGCCATCAACTTCAGATCGGGGAAGCGCGCCAGCGTTCCCGAAAAGATCAGGTTGTGAAGCGCGAGCGTCGTATCGAGCGGATTGCCGAGAACATTGTTGAAATAGAAGTGGGTCAGGCGATCGCCGTGGGTAAATCCGTTCGGGTGCATCATGATGAATGCCCCGAGTTGCTCGGCTCTGGCGAAGAAGGGGCGGAATTTCGGGTCGGATAATTCCTGGCCGTCGACATTGGTCAGGATTTCGACGCCCTTCAACTTCAGGTCCTTCATCACATAGTCGAGTTCGCGCACCGCCAGTTCCGGCTCCTGCAAGGTGACGACCCGAGCCCGACAAACCGGTCTGGCTTGCGCGCGCAATATTCGGCTACGCCGTCATTGGCGAGACGGTGGGCCTGCTCCGCGATCTTGGGATCGACCGAGTAGTAACACTGCGGCGGCGCCGGGGCCACGACCTGGATGTCGATGCCCATCTTGTCGAGATCGAACAGGCGACGATCGATCGTGGTCATGACCTCGCCGATATCCTTTTCCTGCTGCGCATTGATCTCCCTGGTGGCGGCATCGGCAAAATGCGCCAGCGAGATCCGGCTGAGATCGACATGGGGTTGCGCCAGCTTGGCGGCCTGCGGCACGACGATGTGGGCGTGAATGTCGATCGTGGTGGATGACGGGCGCCGGGCAAGGCCGTCTGCGTCGTGGATGCGAGCGGCAGTGCGGCCATAGCGGTTCTTGCGATCGATCATTGAATTTTCTCTGCTGTTGCGTTGGTTGTTCGGGGCATGGTGAATGGCGTGCAATTCAGGATCTGGATGTCGTGGCCTGACGCTGGGTCCAGCGAACGGAAACCGTGGTGGCGTCGGCCTCGCCAAGGCCCGCGGCTTCGGCTTCCTCAAAACAGGCCAGCGCGCTTGCCGCGACCGGAAGCTCGGCGTGAATTGAGGCCGCGAATTGCACGGCCGTGGCCAGGTCTTTTTTCGCGGCCGTAATGCCGAATGCGGTTTCGCCGAGCGGCGCGCCGCCCAAAACCTTTGCAATAATGGCGCCGCGCCCTTTCATCGCTGCCGGCGCGCCGGCGGTGTCGGAAAGGATATCGATCAGCCGGTCGGGCGGAAGATTGAGCGGCTTGCAGATCGTCAAGGCCTCGCCAAGTGCCTGCCAGTAAACCAGCAGCGGCAGATTCACGGCCAGCTTCATGGTCGCGCCGGCGCCGAGCGGTCCGACATGCTCGATACGGCGGCACATCTGCTCGAGGAGCGGCATGGCCCGTGCCACGTCGGCGTTCGCGCCGCCGACAAGGCCGAATAGCTTGCCTTCCTTCGCCGGAACCTTGCTGCCGCCGACGGGGCATTCGATAAAGGCTGCGCCCAGCTGCGCCACCGCTGTGCCCACCGAAATCATCGTGTCCGGGCGAACCGTGCTCATGTCGATGACGAGCTTGCCGGCGAGCTTCGCGTTCAGAAGGCCGTTGGGGCCGCGGTAAACCGCCTCGGTGGCCGCGTCATTCAGCAGCATGGCGATGACGGTCTCGCAGCCTTCCGCGAGTGCTGCCGGCGAAGCGAACGCCTTTGCGCCGGCGTCGACCAGAGGCCTGGTCTTCGCTGAATTGCGATTTCCAGACGCCGACCTCGTGCCCGACCGACATCAATCGCTCCGCGATCGATGCTCCCATTCGTCCAGTTCCGCAAACGCCGATTTTCATTTTTCTGACCTCAAGGGTGGATCGTTTAACCTAATGGGCGTGAAAAACGCCAAGATTTTGCGTAATCAGCGCCTCATCGTTCAAGATTTCGCTGGCGTTTCCCGCGAACACGCAGCGCCCGGTGTTGAGGATGACGGCCTGATCCGCAACCTCGAGCGCCAGCTGGCGGTTTTGCTCGACCAGGACGATGGACTGTCCTTCCTCCTTCAACCGCTTGATGGTGCGGCCGACCTCGGCGACGATCAGAGGGGCCAAACCCTCCGACGGTTCGTCGAGCAGCAGCACGCGGGGGTTGCCCATCAGCGCGCGGCCGATCGCCAGCATCTGCTGCTCGCCGCCGGAGAGGGTGCCTGCGAATTGCGCATGGCGCTCGCGCAACCGGGGAAACAGCTCGTAGATTTTCTCGACATTCCATGGCTTTTCGGTGCTGCCTTCGCGCTGCTGCGCCACGACGAGGTTTTCCCGAACCGTGAGCGAGGGAAAGATCCGGCGCCCCTGTGGCACCAGGCCAATCCCGAGGCGCGAAATGCGTTCCGGGCTCAGTCCTTCGATCGGCTCGCCAAACAGGCGGATTTCTCCCTCCTTCGGTTTCAGGAAACCGACGATGGTCGAAATGCAGGTCGTCTTTCCCGCGCCGTTGCGCCCGAGCAACGCCAGCACGCCACCCGCCCGCAACGTAAAGCCCACGCCGTGCAGGATATGGCTGTCACCATAAAAGGCGTGCACGTTCGTCAGACTGAGTGCCTCAGGCGCCAAGATAGACCTCACGCGTTCGCTCGTCCGCGATCACCACATCGCGTTCGCCATCGACAATGACGCGGCCGTAGTTGAGCAGCGTCACGGTCTCGGCGAGATCCAAGGCGGTATCCATGTCATGCTCGATCATGATCACGGCGGTCTCCCGCGGGATCGAGGCGATCAGGGACTTCACGGTCGATCGCTCGGAATTTGACAGACCCGCCAGCGGTTCGTCCAGCAGCAGCACGCGAGGCTTTTGCGCCAGCGCCATCGCGAGCTCGACCCGGCGCTTCTCGCCGTAGGCGATCTCGGATATCGGATGATCCGCCAGATGCAGAAGTCCGACCGTATCGAGGGTCCGGCGGGCCTCACGCGCAAGGTCGCCGTAGAACGACAATGGCCGCCACATCTGCCAGCGCGACGGCAGCAGGCCGAGCAGGCCGAGCGTCACATTGTGCTCGAGCGTATCGCCGGTAAACAGCGTGATGATCTGGTAGGTTCGCGACAGCCCGAGATGCGCGCGCCTGTAAGGGGCCAACGTCGTGACGTCGGCCCCGAACAGCTTGATCTGTCCGGAATTCGGCCGCATGTCGCCGCTGATCTGGTTGAACAACGTGGTCTTGCCGGCGCCGTTCGGGCCGATGATCAGGCGGCGTTCGCCCTGCCGGATCGCGAGCGACACGCCTTGCGTCACCCTGAGGCCACCGAACGCCTTGTTCAGGTCGACGATCTCAAGTGCGTAATTTGGCGTCAGCGGAATCATTTCGATCCCCTCCGCCAGCGCGCGCCCAATTTGCTCAGGCCCGGAACGATCCCGGTCGGCATCACAAGGACGATGAACAGGAACACCAGGCCGAGCAGCATGTTCCAGCGTTCGATATAGGCCGAGGCGTAGTTCTTCAACAGCAGCACCAGCGTGGCGCCGACGACCGGGCCGCCGAGCGTGCCCGATCCGCCCGCGATCACGCCGAGCAACGCTTCCGCCGAGCTTGTGGTCGAAAGCGAGGTCGGGTGAATGTATTTGTTGTAATAGACGTACAGCAGCCCGGAGACGCCGCCCCAGAACCCCGCATAGATAAAGGTGATCCAGCGGATCATCCAGGGATTGAAGCCGAGCGCGGCCATCCGGCGCGGCTGGTCGCGCACGCCTTTCAGCGACGATCCGAACGAGGACGACACGAAAATCGCCATCATCAGGAATGCAACCGACGTCACGATCAGGGCGAACCAGTAAAACGCTGCGGCGCTGTCGAGCGAAATCCCAAACGGGGTCGGCCGGGTGAGTCCGGCAATGCCATTATCGCCGTTGGTCACATTCGACATGCGATAGGCAAGGCCCCACAGCACCTGTGACAGGGCCAGCGTGATCATGAGAAAGCCAAGGCCCGTCGCGCGCAGCGCGATGATGCCGAAAAAGGCAGCCGTCGCGATCGTGCCGGCGATCGAGATGACCGCGGCCGGGCCATGGCCAAATCCGTACCGGCTTGTCAGCAGCGCGGAGAAATAGGCGGCGACTCCGAGATAGGACGCGTGTCCAAGCGAGGTCATTCCGCCAAAACCCACCAGCAGGTTGAGGCTAAGCGCGAAGATCGCCGCGATCAGGATCTGGCTGGCGAGGTTGATGTAGAAATCGCCTGCGAAGAACGGCAGCAGGAGAAACAACGCGGCGAGCAGGGCGGCGGCAATCCACTTCATGCGCCGACGCGTCCGAACAGGCCCTGCGGGCGGAATGCGATGACAACGATCATGGGCAGGAACAGGATGATGTAGGCGAGTTCCGGAAACAGCGCCGTGCCGAAGGTATAGATGAAACCGATGATGAAGCTGCCGACAAACGCGCCCAGCAGGCTTCCGATGCCTCCAAGAATAACCACGATCAGCGCCAGCGGCAGCATGTCGGCGTCAAGCCCGGGATAGGCGGAGAGTATCGGTCCGCCCAGCACGCCTCCGGCGCCGGCGATGCCCGCGCCGAGACAAAACACAATAGTGAACAGGTTCGAGACGGGGATGCCGACCGCGCGCGCCATCTGCCGGTCGTCGACGCCGGCGCGGATCATGGCGCCGAGCCGCGTCCGCTCCATCAGGAAATACAGCGCGATCGCCGCAACGATGGCGCATCCCACCAGCACCAGCCGGTAGGTCGGAAACACGAATCCGAACATCCGCGTCGGCGCCTGCAGATTGCGCGGCGTCGGCACCGGAATCGAATCGCCACCCCACAACACCAGGCAGGCGTCGGAAATGATGAAGGACATGCCGAGCGTCACCAGCACCTGTCCGAGCGGATTGGTCTTCAGCCGGGTGAGCACCAGCCGTTCGAACAGGCCGCCGAGCGCGGCCACCGCTATTCCGGCGCCGAGCGCGGTTATCCAGATATTCAAGCCGCTATAGGCGCGCAGGGTGATCGCCCCGAAATAGGTACCGAGCATGAAGAACGCGCCGTGCGTCAGGTTGGCCAGCCGCATCAGGCCGAAGATCAGCGAGAAGCCGGACGAGAGCAGAAACAGCAAGCCACCAAGCGACAGGCTGTTAAGACCCTGGATGATCCAAAATTGCATCGGCTACCGATCTTGTTCGAGGTGTTGCGGAATTCGTCGGCCCGCAACTCAAGCAAGGTTATGGTTCCAGGTTTTTTGCCGGTGGGTAGTCGCGCGAATAGACCGGATTCTTCAGGAAGGCGGTCTTGTCATAGGTCCAGAACTGGCTGACATCCGGATAGGTCTTGATAACGGAATTCACCAGCCGGTTATCGCTTCTCGTAACCTTGCGGATATAGACGTCGCCGATCACATTGCCGAATTCGTCGAATTTGACGAGTCCGCGCACCGTCTGCACGTTGTTGCCGCGGATCGCCGCCATCAGCGCCTTCTTGTCTTCCGCGTTGGCCTTGATGGTCTTGAGCGCGGCTTCCAGAACCTCGCCCGAGACGTAGGTTGAGCCGGCATAATAGCCGGGATCGTATTTGAACTGCTTGCGGAACGCCGGCGCGAAGGCCTTGTTGAGGGGATTGTCGAGCTCCGCCGAATACCAGCTCGTGGTCAGGATCCCCAGCGCCTCATCGCCCATGTTGCGAAGCACGGATTCGTCGAGCGCGGTCATGCCGCCGATCACGGCCATCTTGTCCTTCAGGCCATATTCGATGAACTGGCGCAGGAAGCGAAATCCGTTTGAGCCGGCGGTGCCGAGAAAGATCGCATCCGCGCTCTTCACCTGGGCGACGTAGCTGCCGTAGTCGGGCGTTGCCAGGGGGGTGAAGATTTTCTGGATGATCTTGCCGCCATTGTCCTCGAAGGCGCGCTGGAAGCCGGCGCACATTTCATGTCCATAGGCAAAGTCATCGGCGATGGTCACGATTTTTTTGTATTTCAGTTCCTTGGCTGAGTAGTCGGCCAGCGGGTAGGCGCATTGCGCCGAGGTCGAGGTCAGGCGGACAAACCAGGGGCTCGGATGCCGCTGGGTCATGTCCTCCGCGGCGGCGACGCCGAGCGTCGGTATTTCCTTTTCGGTGAGGTAGTCGGCGATCGCCAGCGCCTCGAAGGCCGCGAGCGGGCCGATCATGCAATGGACGTCGTTCTTCTCGATCAATTCCTGCGCCTTGGTGCGCGCGGTGGCGGGGACACCGGCGGTGTCGGCCACAATCAGCTCGACCTTGCGCCCGGCGAGCGTGTTATCGCGCTCCTTCAGGAACATCGTCAGGGCAAGTTCCATGTCGATGCCGCCGGAGGCGAGCGGCCCGGTCTTGGCCGCCAACAGCCCGATGCGGATCGGTCCCGAGTTCTGCGCAAAAACGAGATTGGGGGCCGCCATGCTGGCGATACCCGCGCCGGCTACACCAGAGACAAATTGTCGTCGCGATACCGTCATCAAATCCTCCCGGGGAATTACAGCCGAATGTGAATTCTTCGTGCTTTTCGTTGATTGAGTGATTTATCCGATGGAAGTCATAAATGATCAAGTGATAACCACGCCGCCGCGACGGCATGTCCCGCATTTCGGCAATCCCGGAGGGTGAATGCCTAGCAACGGTTCATTGATGCAGTGCGGTATTGAGGATTTGTCGCGATTTACGGTTTCTGTTTTGCTGTGCCTGTTTTGGGAGCGGTGACGATGGTCTTCTTCAACACTTCAAATACCGCCGCGGTGTCCTGATCGCCCAATCCCATCGCCATTGCCTGGGTGTAAACCGGCTGGGTCAGCGTAAACAAAGGGGTTTCGCAGCCAACATTGTCGGCGAATTCGGCAATGATCGCCATGTCCTTTTTCCAGGTCGAGACCTTCATGGTCGCCGGCTCATATTTCCCCTCGACCATCATCGGCGCGCGCATCTGGAACATGCGCGAGCCGCCGGCGCCAGGACCGACCATCTCGACGACCTTCTTCGGGTCGAGTCCTGCGCGTTCCGCCAGGATCATCGCTTCCGCCGTGGCGACGTTGTGGATGGCGACGAGATGATTGGCGACGAATTTCATCCGGCTGCCATTGCCGAATACGCCGAGATCGGCGCTTTGCTTGGCGAAGTCGGCGAACAGCTGCCCACAACGGGCGATCGCATCGCTGTCGCCGCTCGCATAGACCACGAGATCGCGCATTTTGGCCTGCGCGCCGGTTCCGCTCAGCGGGCAGTCCAGCGCGATATGGCCGGCTTTTTTCAGGATGGCCTCGAAGCGGAGCTTGTCGGCGAGGGTGAGGGTGGAGAGCTCGATCACAATCCGGGGCGACTCGCCCGAATTGGCGATGGCTTTCGCCACGCTCTCCACGGCTGCGGGGGTGGGCAGGCTGGTCATGATGACAGGCGCGTCGTGCGCGACCTGTCCCACGCTGTCGGCGATGATGATCTTGGCTGCCTCAAGCTCGGCGCATTTGGCGGGGTCGGTATCGAAACCGATCACGCGCCATCCGCGATCGACGAGGTTGCGGGCGATCGCCCCGCCCATGATGCCAAGCCCGACGATTCCAACAGTCTTGTTCATGCGAGTTCGTTCCCTCCCTGTCGAATTCGATTGACGGGCAACGCGGGCCGCGCCTTAATTAGTGATCGGGCGATAAACAATCGTCAAATGGCCGGCCGGTCAAGCAGCTTTCCTCGCGGTGCGGCGCAGACTGCTTATCTGAAAGGGAGGCGAGGGATGAAAGTCACAGGTTTCAACCACCTGTCTATCGGCACGAGGAATCTCGCGGAGTCGGTAAAGTTCTACGAGACCGTGCTGGGCATGCAGACCATCCCCAGCTACAATTTCGGCTTCAAGACGAAATATCTGCGCTGCGGCGACCTGCAATTGCACATCTTCGAGCTGGAGGATCACGTTCCGGTCTATCAGCATTTCGCTGTGGATGTGGACGACTTCCATGCGGCCTACGACGCGGCGAAGGCGATGGGCGCGCTCGATTCGACCACGTTCCGCAATCCGGTGAACGAGCTTCCCGATGGCTGTGTTCAGATGTATCTGAGGGATCCGTCGGGAAACCTGATCGAGATCGACTGGCCCGATGCCGGGACACTGGACCGCTCGCGTATTCCGGAAATGAAGCTGTTGAGCGCGTTCGCCGAACAGAGCGAGGAGGGCCTGGCCGCCTCGCTGTATCTTGATCGGCCGCACCTCAAGGCCGCAAGCCGGGCGAGTTAGCGAGGACCGCAACATGACAGGCACCGGTCTGAAGCCAAATTCGGGTTTACCCCTGGAGCCGGGTAGCGATGATCGCGTTTATTCGGCCATGGTTAGCCGTGCCAGGACCATGATCCCGCGCTTGCGCGATCGTGCTTCCCTCACGGAGGATTTGCGGCGGCTGCCGCCGGAGACCGAACGCGATTTGCACGAGGCCGGCCTGTTCAGGATCGTGCAGCCCAAGCGCGTGGGCGGCTCCGAGCTCGATTACGTGGCGCTGGTCGATTGCGCCGATGCGATCGGACAGGCGGACGCGTCGGCGGCGTGGAACTTCGCCAATCTCTCCAGCCATCACTGGATGCTGGGCATGTTCGACAAGCGCGCTCAGGATCTGGTCTGGGGCAAGGACCCCAATGCCCTGATTGCATCCTCTTTCATTTTTCCCGCCGGCCGCGCCCGGAAGGTCGAAGGCGGATATGTGTTGCGCGGCAGCTGGCCGTTCTCCTCCGGCGTGGACTCCTGCGAATGGAACATGCTGGCGAGCGTGGTTTCGTCGGAAGATGAAGCTGACGGCATCGAGTACCGCCTCTTCCTGCTCAACAAGAGCGACTACCGGATCAAGGATACCTGGAACGCGACCGGATTGCGGGGAACGGGATCGAATGATGTCGAGGTCGAAGAAGCGTTTGTTCCGGAATCGATGACGGTTGCGGTGAACGATCTCGCCGGTGGCCCGACACCGGGGAGCGCGGTCAATCCGAACGCACTATATGCGCTGCCGGTGTTCTCGCTGTTTCCGTACGTGCTGTCCGGAGTCGCGCTAGGAAACGCACAGGCCTGTCTCGACGATTATGTCGATCTCGCGCGGCATCGCGCGTCCACCTACAACCGCGCCAAGCTTGGGGACCTCCAGACCACGCAGATCAAGATTGCGGAGGCCTCTTCCAAGATCGACGCCGCGCGCCTGATCATGCGTTCGACATGCATCGCGGCGATGGCCGACGCACGGCGCGGCCACATTCCGGATATGGCGGCCAAGACCCGAACGCGGCGCGACGGGGCTTATTCCGTCAATCTTTGCACCGAGGCCGTGTCGCTGCTGTTTGCCGCAAGCGGCGCGCGGGGCCTGTACACGTCGGGCGCCCTGCAGCGGCAATTTCGCGATGCCCACGCGATCAATTCGCACATCGCATTCAATTTTGATGCGGCCGGCACCAATTACGGGCGCGTCGCGCTCGGCCTGCCGTCCGAAAACCTGACGCTTTGAGGCCATAGAGGATGAACGACGCGCCGAAACATCCGACCGAGCCTGATCCCGCCAACGAGCTGGCGAGCGGCAGCTCGACCATCGACCCCAGGGATTTTCGCAACGCGCTCGGCACTTATGCTACCGGCGTCACCATCATCACGGCCGTGACAGCCGATGGAAGACCTTACGGCCTGACCTGCAATTCGTTTGCCTCGGTGTCGCTCAATCCCCCGCTCGTGCTCTGGAGCCTGGGCATGTTTTCGCAGGGGTTGCCGATCTTCCAGAACGCCAGCCATTTTGCGGTCAACGTGCTTGGTGCATCGCAGCAGGCGCTGGCGACCCAGTTCGCAAAGCCGTCGGCGGATAAATTCGCGGGCGTGACATGGACGCCTGGCCTTGGCGACGCCCCGCTTCTCGCCGACAGCGTCGCCCATTTTCAATGCCGCGCCGCCAATCGATATTACGGCGGCGACCATGTCATCTTCCTCGGCGCGGTGGAGGCCTATGCCTATAACCGCCAGGAGCCGCTGCTGTTTGCGCAGGGCGGTTACGGACGGTTTCTCGGTGCCGGCGGCACCCCGGTGGCTGCAGGGTCATGAGCAAGAAAGCCTCACCCAAGCGCGCGCGCGCCAAGCAGAAGCGGTTGTCGCCGGACGATCGTCGCAGGGAGTTCGTCGCCAAGGCGACCGAATTCTTCTCGGAAGAAGGCTTTGGCGGCGGAACGCGCGCCCTGGCCCGCCGGCTCGGCGTGACCCAGCCGCTTCTGTATCGCTATTTTCCAAGCAAGGACGATCTGATCAAGGAAGTCTATCGCACCGTTTATCTCGAGCCGCTCGATACCGGATGGGAGAAGCTGCTGGCCGACCGTTCGCGGCCGATCCGCGACCGGCTGCAGGAATTCTACAAGGCCTATACCGACGTGATCTTTACCCGCAAATGGCTGCGTATCTATCTCTATTCGGGGCTGAAGGGATTAGACATCAACCGATGGTATGTCGGCGTGGTGCGGGACAAGATTCTTTCCCGCATCATCCGGGAATGCCGGCATGAAGCGGGGCTGCCGGTGCAAAGCAAGCCGACCGCGGCCGAGCTTGAGATGGCGTGGGTGTTTCACAGCGGAATTTTCTATTACGGCGTCCGCAAATACATCTACGAATCGCCGGTGCTCGAAGACAGGGAGCAGATGATCAGCGATGCGCTGGATGCCTTCCTGGCCGGCTTCGAACGGGTTTTTGGCACCGTTGACGGCGTCCGCCACTCTCCGGTGAAGGCGGTCGTGTAGGCTGGCCTAGAGCATGATCCGGAAAAGTGGAGACCGGTTTTCCGAAAAGATCATGCTCAAACAAAAAATTAGAGCGAGATGACGATTCGAAGAAAAGTCATCACGCTCTAGATCTTCTCGACGCCGCCGCTTTTGACCGATCGCTGGATCGCTTCGAAGCTGCGGACGTTCGACAGCATTTCATCCGGAGTGACCGGGTAGGGTGCCTGGCCCAGCGCGGCGCGGCCGAAGGCTTCGAGGTTGTCGCGCACCGCCGGGTGCGGCGGAAAGAACGAACTTACCGGCGTTTCATCCCGATGCACGCTGGTTACGTCCCATCCGGTTGAATTTTGCGGATGGCTGCGGTCGCGAACCTCCATCCAGCCTTTCGATCCCAACAGCGCAAGCCGGCCCATGAACGGCGTCGCCAGCACCGCGCCCAGGATGGCGGTGGCGCCGCTTTCAAACGCCATCGTGATCGACAGCGTGTCGCCATTCTCGAAGTGGCTGCCCAACTGCGCCAGCCGTGCCCACACACTGGTCGGCCGTCCCAGAAATGCGATCGAAAGATCGACCATGTGAATGCCGGTGGCCGAAAGGGGCCCGGCCGGATTCACCGTCTTCGACAATCGCCAGTTGTCGGGCGGCAGTTTCAGGAACAGATCCTGGCTGAAGTTTCCTTCCAGCAGCAACGGATTGCCGAACTCACCGGCCGCAAACCGCTTTCGCATCTCGATGACGGCGGGTTCGAACCGGCGTTCGTGGCCGATACCCAACTGGACGCCCGCTTTCCGCACGGCCGCGAGGGCGGCTTCCGCGTCCGCCGCGGTCGTGCACAGCGGCTTCTCGCAGAAGACGTGGCGTCCTGCCTGCGCGGCCGCGACGATCTGTCCGGCGTGCCGCTCCTGCGGCGTGCAGAGAATGACGGCGTTGATCCGGGGATCGGCCAGCGCATCCTCAAATCGCGTCGCGGTCTCGACGCCGAGCGCCGCAGCCGTTGCCCGCGCCGAATCCAGGGGATCGACGCCCAGCACCGGCCTGATGACGGAGCTGTCGAGCAGGTTCTTGAGGATATTTTGTCCCCACCAGCCCAGCCCGACGACGGCGGCATTGATCATGCGCGGCTTCCGATCATTTCAACTTCGACATTTCGGCGCGATACCAGTCGCCGATCTCGCTTGCGGTCATCAAGGCCACGCCATCATGGCCGAGCACATAGTCGAGCAGGGCCTCCAGATATTTGATGCGATGCGGGACGCCGGTAATGTAGGGATGAACGGAGATCGCCATGATCCGCGCGTTGGTCGCGCCCTCGAGGTACAGCCGGTCGAACTGATCGGTGCAGCGCTTGAGGAACTGCTCGGAGGGCAGATGCTGCAAAGCGTGGATGACGATATCGTTGGTCTCCACCGAATAGGGGATGGTCGTCATCGTGCCGTGTGGCGTGTCGATATCCTGCGGCAGGTCGTCGATCACCCAGTCCGCCAGATATTCGATGCCGTTGAGGCGCAACAGATCGAGCGTCTCGTTGTTTTCGGTCAGGCCCGGACTTTCCCACGACCTTACCGGCTTGCCGGCGAATTTCGCGATCGTATCGACGGCCCGCTTGATGGTATCGGCCTGGTTCTCCAATTTGTGCATCGGTCCCTGGACAAAGCCGTGGCCCATGAATTCAAAACCGGCCTCCAGCGCGGCCGAGGCGACGCGCGGGTAGGAACTGCATACGCTGGCGTTCAGCGCCAGGGTCACCGGGATGTTCCGGTCGGTGAGGGCCTTGAACTGCCGCCAGAACCCGGCGCGCATGCCGTATTCGTGCCATGACCAGTTGGGGACGTCCGGCAGCAGCGGCTGTCCCATCGGCGGGCTGAGCACGGTTCGCGGCATCGCGTTCTCGATCCGCCATTCCTCGACATTGAGGATGACCCAGACCGCGAGTTTCTTGCCGCCGGGAAGCTTGAGCTTCGGCCGGTCGATCTGTGCCTGATAGGGAATCCGATCGGTGAGCGCCACGGCGTGCCTTCTCGATAGGCGCCGCGGATTATTCCGCGGCGGTGGACTGTTTCGAGGTGCCCGCGTTAATCCGCGGCATGACTTTTTCAGCCATCAGGATCATGGACTGCCGTCCCAGCTCGCGGTCTTTCCAGTCCTTGCCGGCGTAGAGCAGCGTGCCGAAGGTCCCGACCTCGTCCTGGAAAGCCAGCAACTGATCGGCGACGCTATCGGGAGTTCCATAGATGATCAGCTTGTCGCAGACCATCTCGAGCGTCACTTCGTCGTCGGGTTGGTCGCGCCGGGTTTTGAACAGCTCGATGCGGCCGTTCTTCTTCAGCTTGGTGAACAGCGAACGGTAGTAATAGACGTAAGGGCCGTTCGGGTCGGTAGCGTAGGCTTTTGCCGTCGCCGCGTCCTTGGCGACGAACACGCTCTTGGCGACGCGCCAGTTCGCAGGGGCCGCCGGGCGGCCGCCGCGCTCGCAGCCCTCGACATATTTCGGCCAGTGGCTTTTCACCCAGGCCGGCATCAGGAAGTTCGCCGAAATCGGATCCCAGCCGCGCGCCGCGGCCTCGGTGACACCCTTTGAGAACGGCGCGACTGCGGTGACGACGATCGGCGGATGCGGCCGCTGCAGCGGTTTCGCGATAAACCCTTGGCCGATGTCCTCGATCAGCGTCCGTTCCGTCGAGATGTTCCAGTATTTTCCCTTGAAATTATACGGCGGCTCGCCGGCCCAGATATCGAGGACCTGATTGATCAATTCGAGAAACATCTCGTTACGATTGGCGTCCAGATTGCCGAATAATTCCGCATCCGACAGCAGCCCGCCGGGGCTGATGCCGAAAATCAGCCGCCCGTCGAGCATATGGTCAAGCATCGCCATGGTGGCCGCCACCGTCGCCGGGTGGGTGTTCGGCATGTTGATCGTGCCGGTGCCGAGCTTGATCTGCCTGGTCGCAGCCGCGATCCAGGCCAGGAACGCGATGCAGGAGGTGATGTTCTCGGCCCGGTCGGTGACGTGCTCGCCGACATAGGCTTCGTTGAACCCCAGTTCATCGGCCAGCAGGAAGGCTTCGCGATCTTCCCGGAGCGAGAGCTGCCAATCCTTGTCGAGAGGATGGATCGGCATGGTAAAGAAACCCAGATTCATCGCCTGCTCCTCCCCGGAGCCGATTTTGTTGTGTTCGAAAACGGTGTGTGCGTTTCATCCCATTATGACCAATCCGAAAGTCGAGTCATCAGAAATAATCGTTCGATAAACAAACTTGACCTTTGTCGGATGCCGCCGTCTAATCCCGAAAAATGCACCAAAATCCGGCCGGGGAGGTCACATCCATGAAAGCCTCGGCTTTCAGCTACGCCCGTGCAACCAGTGTCGGGAACGCCATCGAGTTGCTGGTGGCGCATGGCGAGCGGGCGAAGGTGCTTTCGGGCGGCCAGAGCCTGATGCCCGCGATGAATCTTCGGCTTGTGGCTCCGGAACTGATCGTCGATATCGGCGACGTCGCCGAGTTGCGCGGCATCGCGGTCAGTGGCGATATTCTCACGATCGGCGCGCTGACGCGCCACGCCGATCTCCTGAAGTCCTCCGAAATCGCCGCGCATGCGCCGCTGTTGACCGACGCCGTCGCCCATGTTGCGCATCCGGCGATCCGCAACCGGGGCACGATCGGAGGCAGTCTCGCGCACGCCGACCCGGCGTCCGAGTTGCCGGCCTGCATGGTCGCGCTGGACGCGACCATCGTCGCCCGCGGACCTGCCGGCGAACGTCGAATTCCGGCCGGGGATTTCTTCACGGGAATTTATGAAACGGTCCTGTCGGCGCAGGAATTGCTGGTCGCGGTCGAATTGCCGGTCGTGCGCGAAAATTCCAGGCATTTCTTCTGCGAATTCGCCAGAAGGCATGGCGATTACGCCATCGTCGGCCTCGCCGCCCAGTCCGTCGTGGAAAATGACATCCTGACCGATCTTCGGCCTGTCTTTTTCGCCGTTGGCGATCGGCCTGTGCTGGCCAAAGCCTCGGCAAAGCTTCTCAAGACGGCCGTCACGCCAGCGTTGTTGGCGGAAGCATCGGATGACTTGAGCAGGGAACTCGATCCACCCGAAGATCAGCAGGCGAACGCGTCGATGCGCCGGCATCTGGCGAAGGTGTTGCTGGCGCGGTGCGTATCCACGCTTCTCGGCCGTCCCGATCTCTGTGCCGGGGGATCTCCGTGACGTCACCTTTGGCTATCTCGCTGCACGTCAATGGCGAGCGCGTCGATGCGCAGGTTCTGCCGCGCCTTAACCTCGCGGACTTCCTGCGCGAGCAGCTGAAGCTGACGGGCACGCATGTCGGTTGCGAGCACGGAGTCTGCGGTGCATGCACGGTGCGCGTGAACGGAGAGATCGTTCGTTCCTGCCTGATGCTGGCGGCGCAGACGCATGGCGCGTCCGTCGAAACCATCGAGGGATTTTCCGACAGCGGCGAGATCGCTGACCTGCAGGCCGCGTTTCGCGACCGCAATGCCCTGCAATGCGGCTTCTGCACGCCGGGAATGCTGATCGCCGCGCAGGATCTGCTGAAGCAGGAGGCCGAGCCCGACCGGGAGCGAATCCGCGAGCATCTCTCGGGTAACTACTGCCGCTGCACCGGCTACCAGGCCATCATCGATGCGGTCGAGACCACCGCGCGGACGCGCAGGGGGCGCAAGCCATGACTTCGTCGCCCGAAAAGCCGGAAACGCTCTCGGTGCTCGATCGGCCGAATTCCTATATCGGCAAGACGGTCCCGCGACCCAACCTCGATCGGCTGATGCAGGGCCGCGGGGTTTATGTCAGCGACATGGAACTGCCGCGGATGGCGCATGTGGTGTTCGTCCGTTCGCCGCACGCGCACGCGAAAATTATCGGGATCGACGCGAGCGAGGCCAGGCGCCTGCCCGGCGTCATCGCGATCGTGACCGGCGAGGAACTCGCTTCCGTCGTCACGCCATGGGTCGGCGTGCTGTCGCACCTGAAGGGTCTCAAATCCGCCCCCCAGCACGCAATCGCGATCGGCCGCGTCTGCTGGCAGGGCGAGGCGGTGGCCGCCGTGGTAGCGACGAGCCGCGCCGTCGCGGAGGACGCCGCCGAAATCGTCGCCGTCGAATACGGGGAATTGGAAGCGGTGACGGACATGCGCACCGCGCTCGATCCTCAGACGCCGGTGATTCATCCCTCACTCGGCGATAACCTTGCCTTTGAGCGCAACCTCGACGCGGGCGCCGTCGATGTGGCCTTTGCCGGCTCCGACGAAATCGTGGAAGCGGATTTTGTCTTTGGACGGCATACGGGCGTGACGCTGGAGCCGCGCGCGGTGGTGGCGGAATGGAACGCGGCCGAAGCGCGGCTGACGATCTATCAGGGCACGCAGGCGCCGCACATGGTGCAGAACATCGCGGCACTTCATCTGGGCCTCGAAGAATCGCAGGTCCGCGTGGTCTGCAAGGATGTCGGCGGTTCCTTTGGCATCAAGGTCCACATCTACGCCGACGAAATGGCCACCTACGCGCTGTCGAAACTGTTGCGCCGGCCGATAAAATTCGTCGCGGACAGAGTCGAGAGCTTTAACACCGATATTCATGCCCGCGACCATCGCTGCAAGGGGCGGATCGGGGTCAAGCGCGACGGGACCATCATGGCCTTCGAGATCGACGATCTCACGGGCATCGGTCCCTATTCGATGTATCCGCGCACCAGCGCCATCGAAGCCAACCAGGTCGTCAATCTGGTCGGCGGGCCTTATGTGACGAAGAATTATCGCGCCCGCGCCCGCGTCGTGTTCCAGAATAAAAATGTCATGTGTCAGTACCGCGCGGTCGGCCATCCCATCGCGTGCTCGGTGACCGAAGGCCTGGTTGATCTCGCAGCCTTGAGGATCGGGATGGACCCGGTCGAGATCCGCCGGCGCAATCTCATCGCCGATGATGCTTACCCCTGCGCATCAGCCTCCGGTCTGCGCTTCGAGCTGTTGTCGCATCACGCCGCGATGGACAAGCTGATGGCGATGATGGACTACGACGCGCTGCGTGCCGAACAGGCGGCGCTGCGCGGGAAGAACATTCATCGCGGCATCGGCATCGCCAGTTTCATCGAGGTCACCAACCCCAGTGCGGCCTTTTATGGGGTCGGCGGTGCGAAGATCTCATCGCAGGATGGCGTCGCGGTGCGGCTCGACGCGCAAGGCGCGGTGATATGCCAGACCAGCATCACCGAGCAGGGGCAGGGTTCGGAATCGCTCACGGCGCAAATCGTCGGCAGTGTGCTCGGCGTTTCGATGCAGCGCGTGCGCGTCATCCTTGGCGACACCGATCAAACGCCCTATGGCGGCGGCACCTGGGCCTCGCGCGGCGCCGGCATCGGCGGGGAGGCTGCACTTCAGGCCGCGAAGATCCTGCGCAAGAACATCCTCGATGTAGCAGCCGCCATCCTGCAATCCTCCCCTACCGAACTCGATATCGCCAACGATGCGGTTATCAACGCCAGCGATGGCGCGCCGCGCATCGAACTGCGCGAGCTCGCCAGGATCGTCTATTTCCGGCCGGACACCTTGCCGCCGGGCATTCAGCCGGAGCTGATGGCGACGCGTCATTTCGTGCCCCGCGAATACCCGTTCGCCTTCACCAACGGCGTTCAGGCTTCGTGGCTTGAAGTCGATACCGACACCGGCTTCATCAAATTGCTCAGGCATTGGGTGGTCGAGGATTGCGGCACCGTCATCAATCCGCAACTGGTCGACGAGCAAATCCGCGGCGGCGTGGTGCAGGGTCTCGGTGCGGCGCTGTTCGAGAAATGCATCTATGACGAGCGGGGACAGCTGACCAACGCCAACATGGCCGACTATCTGGTTCCGATGTCCGGCGAAATGCCCGATATCGATGTCGGCCACGTGGTGTCGCCGACCGCCGAAACCGAACTCGGCGCCAAGGGCGCGGGCGAGGCCGGAACGGCGGGGGCAGCGGCGGCGGTGGCGAATGCGGTCAACGATGCGCTAAAGCCGTTCGGTGCGACAATTACGGAGATCCCACTGACGCCGCAGGTTATCCTGACGGCGCTCGGGCGAATTTGAGCGGGTGGTCCATCAGGCCTCCGCGAAGGACCTGTTGGCGGACAACGAGATCAAGGAGCGCTATTGTCTGGCGTGAGCCGAGATTTCCGCCGGTTCTTTCAGTTTATCGACCGCCCTGAACGTGCCGTCGGGCTGAATGACGGTCAAAAAGACCTTGGGCGGGGTCTCGCGCCTCTTCTTTCCGAACGCGATGATCTCCCCGCTGATGTCGAAACTGCCGACGTCGTGGATGACCCGAAGCAGGTCTGCGCGCGTGGGGTTCGGCCCGGTCATTTCGAGCGCCGCGGCTACCAGACGACCGGAAAGGTATCCCTCCAGTGAAACAAAATCCGGCTTCAGATCCGGATCGAGGGCCTTTTCGGCTGCCTGGTATTCGGCCACGACCTTTGCCGACCCATCCCATGGAAAAGGCACAACCTGGGAGACGATAACTCCCTGGCCGTCGGGGCCAAGCTCCTTTGCCAGCGCGATTGCACCGACGAAGGAGATATTGACGAAGACCGGATTGAAATCGCTCTTGCGGGCAAGCTTGATGAATTCGGCGCACGGCGCGTAGGTGCCGACCATGACCACTGCTTCGGGTTCGGCGCGCTTCAGCGTGCGCACGGCTGAACTGACCGCCCTGGTATTGCGTTCGAACGTGCCTTCAGCCGTCAGCTCCATGCCGCGCTTTTCCAGTGCGAGCTTGACCCCGGCCAGACCGTCGCGACCGTAGGAGTCGTCCTGGTAGAAGATCGCGATGCGCTTGATATGAAGATCCTCGGTCAGGTGCTTGACCCAGGCCTCGGCTTCGGCGCTGTAGCTGGCGCGAATATTGACGACGTTTTGCAGGTCCGGCGCGCGCAGGAATGCGGCCCCTGTGAAGGGACCGATGAACGGCACGTTCCTGGCTTTCGCAATCGGAACGGTCACGGACGTCGTGGGCGTGCCAACCGCGCCGATCAACGCGAAAACCTTGTCCTCTTCGAGCAATTTTTCGGTCTGCACCATCGAGCGATCGGGATCATAGCCGTCGTCCCGGCTAATCAGTTCGAGCTTGCGACCGTGCACGCCGCCCCTTGCGTTGATCTCGGCGAAGGCCGCCAGAATACCCTGGCGCATCCCCTGGCCGAGTGCCGAGGAGGGGCCCGATAGCGCCGCGGCCTGACCGAACAGGATGCGGTTGGGAGCGACGCCGACCTCATCGGCTCTGGCATGCAGTGGGTTAGCCGCCGCGAGCAACAGCGAGAGGCCAGCGCAAATTGCCGGTTGAAGTTGTCTCATAATAGCACTTTTGCGTGATATAAAAATCTTCCGCTTTTGCCGAATGATAACTCTGTGTGGTGAAGAGCTCGCTAATCTCCTGGTGTTTTACTTGTTCCATCAGCTCTTGAAATGCCGGCAGGCGAGTTGCACTCCCGGTCGTCGCAAGAATCGTTAACTAAGGTATCCGAACAAAAAGGCCTTCGTCCTGACATTTCGGGGTTTTTAACCGGAGCCCGCGTTCATGAACGTCTACGGCGGAACAGCCGTTCCGCGGCAACTGTGCGTTGCTGACGAAGGACGAAGATGAGCGATCGGGACCCGGGCGACAGTCGCGGGGGAGACATGGCCGGGCGGCGAAGAGCCTCGGCATCGCGGTCAGGACTTTACCGCGCGGCGCCGGTAGCGGCAGGCATCGGTCTTTTGCTGTCGCTGGCCGCCGCCTACGCCGTTGGTCGGTGGGAGCAGCGTGTCACCTGGATCGAGTTTGAGGGTGTCGCCGCGACCCAATTGATCGAGATGCAGAACGGCGTCAACGAATATCTCAGCCGGCTGGCCACGCTGCGCACGTTGTTCGAATCCGCGAACGAGGACGTCACCCGTAGCGAGTTCGAGGTTTTTAGCGGCCGCCTGTTCGAGGATCATCCGGGCATCCTTCGCGTCGGCTGGGTGCCGAAGGTCTATCGGAAAGAACGCGCCGAGCACGAGGCTGCCGCGATCAGCGACGGCGTGCCCGGTTACCGGATCAAATCGCTTGCGGGCAGAAGGGTCTCCGTCGCGCCAGAGAGCGATTTTTATTTTCCGGTGTTCTATTCGAGCGAAGCAAAGACCTCGCTGGTCTATGGTCTGGATTATTCGACCGACCCGATCCGGTGGGCGACGCTGGAGCGCGCGCGGGATAACGATGCGATCGCGGTAGTGCCCACCAAACTGTTTCATGACGTAAAGGGCGGCACCCACAGCGTGCTGGTCAGCGTGCCGGTATATGTGAAGGGTACGTCGCGCACGACAGTCGCCGACCGGCGGCGCAATCTGGCCGGCTTCGTCGTCGGGATGTTTGATCTGCCACAACTCCTGCAGTCGATCCGGGCGACGACAGCGGCGTTTCCTGCCATCGTCATCAACGCCTATCCGTCCCACAAGGACGTGAACGTCGGACCTGAGCATCAATCCGTTCCGGATTATTCATCGGCGCCGTCGGCGGCGCAGACGGCACAAGCCTTCGCAAAAGGACCGCGCTGGTCGGGTACGCTGAAGATCGGCGATGCCAACTGGCAGGTGCAGGCAATTCCCGCCGCCGGTGGCCGCCTGACCGCGCGGTATGACCGCGCCCTGATCGTGCTCACGGCCGGAATTGCGATCACCATATTCCTGACTGTGTATCTGGGTCTGGCCAGCCGCAACTCGCGTCAGCTTGCTTTGGCGAACCGCCGCGTTCTGGAGCTCGCGCAGACCGATATTCTTACCGGCCTTCCAAACCGGGCGTACTTTCTGGAGCGACTGAAGGACGCCGGCTCGTACGAGCGCCACGAGCGGGGCGTGTTTTCGATTTTGATGGTCGATCTCGATCGTTTCAAGAACGTCAACGATTCGCTGGGGCATGCGGCTGGCGACGCGTTGCTCCGGCAGGTGGCGCTTCGCTTGAAGTCCGCATTGCGGGGCAGCGACGTGCTGGCGCGGCTGGGCGGCGACGAATTCGCGATTATCCAGGCGGGCTACCACGATCAGCGGGCCAGTTCGACCGATATGGCGGGCCGGATTTCGAAATTGATCGCCGAGCCTTTCCAGTTGCCGGGCCATCGGGTCGAAATCGGGACAAGCATCGGCATCGCGATGGCACCGGAGCACGGCAGCGACCAGGAGCAATTGCTGAAGAAAGCCGATCTCGCGCTATACCGCTCGAAATCGGCGGGACGAAACTGCTTCACGCTCTACGATGAAGCAATGTCCGCGGAACTCGAGGCGAGAAACACGCTTGAAGGCGACCTGCGGGATGCCGTTGCCCGCTGTCTGTTCGAAGTGCACTACCAGCCCTTCTTTGACGTCCAGACCGGCCGTCGGCAAGGTGTGGAAGCGCTGGTCCGCTGGCGCCATCCGACCAGAGGGCTGATCCCGCCCGACCAGTTCATCCCGCTGGCGGAGGAAACCGGACTGATCGTCCCGCTTGGCGAATGGGTCATCCGGCAGGCGTGCGACGATGCGATATCCTGGCCGGCGGATACGAAGGTCTCGGTGAATCTGTCGCCGGTCCAGTTCAAGCAGGCCGAGCTGTTTGATATCATCGAGTCGACCTTGCGGAAGTCGGGTTTGCCGCCGGAGCGGCTGGAAATCGAGATTACCGAATCTGTCCTGCTGGAAAGAGCGGCCGAAAATCATGCCTTCATGGAAAGACTGAAGAGCATCGGGGTCTCGCTTGCCATCGACGATTTCGGTACCGGATATTCGTCCCTGAGCTGCCTGACCACCTTCCCATTCGACAAGATCAAGATCGACAAGTCCTTCATGGGCAACCTGTCGAAGCATCACAAGAGCTCGGCGATCATCTCGTCGATCGTAACGCTGGCCCGCGGTCTGGACATGTCGGTCACCGCCGAAGGCGTGGAAACCGGCGAACAGCTCGAGGGCCTGAAGACGCTGGGTGTAAATTTCGCGCAAGGTTATTTGCTCGGTCGCCCGGCACCGATCGCCGAACTCGAACGTCAGCCTCAGTCCTTCCGTTCGCTGGATGCGGCTTAGAACGGATCGGCTTTTCTTTGAATCGCCATCCCGCTCTATCTTTTTGTTTGAGCAAGATTTTCTCGGAAAACCGGTGCCCGCTTTTCCGGACCGTGCCCTGGGCCAGCAGTCGCCGCGGCAGGGCAATGCCGCCGGTATCCGCCGGCCGCGGATCCGGAAAGCCCCTCAGCGGTAATCGGGTGGAGGGATCCGGTTTCGCTGCACCGCAGCGTAAGGGTAGAAACCTCCACAGAACCGCATTGGACGAAAGGATCATTCTTTTTTTAGCCGCGCTATTGCCGCACTGAGAAATATGATCCTACCTGATGGGGAGTTAACGGTCGGGGGCCCGTCATACGATCCCGCGTCGACCCACTGAGAAAGTTTTGCGATGTCGCCAGCCGACTACTCGTCGTGATCGCGCGATCGAGTGTAGATGCCGAGGTCCACTGAATGTCCGGTGATTGATCCCCTTTACGTCGCTTCGGGCTTCAGCGTCGGCTTGCTTGTCGGCATGACGGGCGTGGGCGGCGGCTCGCTGATGACGCCCTTGCTGATCATGCTGTTTGGCGTGCACCCGGCGACAGCGGTCGGTACCGATCTGCTCTACGCCGCCGCAACCAAGACAGGTGGTGGCGTGGTGCATGGGTGGGCACGGAGCATCCACTGGCCGGCGGTCATCCGTCTTGCCAGCGGCAGCATCCCGGCCAGCATCCTCACCTTGTCTTTTCTCTGGTGGCTCGATCTCAACGCCGACACCGCGCGCAACCTGGTCAATTCGGTGCTTTGTTTTGCGCTGCTGCTGACGGCGATGTCGCTGATCTTCCGCAAGGCGGTGCTCGAGACGCTGCAGTGGCGGCTGGAGCGGTACAACGCCGCCACGATCGCGCGCCTGACCGTCTTTGTCGGCGTCGGGCTCGGCGTGCTGGTCTCGATTTCGTCGGTCGGAGCCGGCGCGGTCGGCGTGACCGCGCTGCTGCTGCTTTATCCGCAACTGCCGATGTCGCGTATCGTTGGCTCCGATATCGCGCACGCGGTGCCGTTGACGCTGATCGCCGGGATCGGGCATTGGGCGATGGGCGCGATCGACTGGCAACTGATGGGCGTGCTGCTGATCGGCTCCCTGCCGGGCATTATTATCGGCAGCTACTGCGCGGCCCGCGTGCCGGAAACAGCGTTACGGCTGTTGCTGGCGGCAACGCTGATCATGGTGGCCGGCAAGCTTGCCTCGGACGAATGGCGTTGGTCGTCGTCGATCCTTGCCGCAGTTACCCAGATCGCCCCGCGCTGAAGCGCTAATCGTTGGCTTCCGGCGGCAGGAAGTTCACTTCATGCTCGGCCGAGATGCGGACGATTTCGGCGACATCCGACAGATTGTGAAGTTGATTGAACAGCGCCTCGAGTTTCTGCGTCGGCGACACCCAGAACAGGGCGCGCGCCGGCTTGTCCGACTTGTTGAAATAGCCGTGCGGAATGCCGCGCGGCAGCCGCACCAGATCGCCGGCCATGGCCTGCACCCAGACGCCGTCGAGCTTCAGGTCCAGCATGCCTTGCTGGACCAGGATGAATTCGTCCTGGGTGGGGTGGATATGAACCGGGACATACTGGCCCGGATCGCTGTTGGTCTCGAACGCAAAGGTGGAGTCGGTCACTGCCTTCGGGAAGTAAACCTGGCCGAGGATATTCCAGCTCTTGCCGGAATAGCCCGTTCCGTTCCGCGTGATGCCTTTTTCAAGCGCTGCCATGATATTCGTCCTCCTCCTGGTCAATACGACGCTAACCGCGGCGTCTCGCCTGTCAAGCACGGCTGCCGTCTTGCCTGCGTCGGGAGCGGATTTGTTGCAAAAGCTTGAAGTCTAAAATATACGCAAAGCTCGCTGGTCGATGAATTCATTGGGGGAGGCTGCGTATGCCCGGACTGCCGCATTCCCCGCATGCGCTCGTTACCGGAGGCGGGCGGGGCATTGGCCGGGAGATCGCGTCCGTGCTGACGCGGGCAGGGGCGACCGTTACGGTGCTCGGCCGCCAACGCGCAACGCTGGAGGAGGCGATCGCCGCGGGCGCCGCGCATTTCGCCGTGGTGGCCGATGTCGGCGATCAGGCCGCCGTCAACGCCGCGATGACGGAAATCTCACGGCGGCAGCCGATCGATATCCTCATCGCCAATGCCGGGGCTGCGGAATCCGCGCCATTCGGAAAGTCCGATGCGGCGCTGTTCAGGCGAATGATGGACGTCAACTTCATGGGCGTGGTTCATGCCGTTCAGGCCGTGCTGCCGTCGATGCGGGAGCGCCGTTACGGGCGCATTGTCGCGGTCGCCTCAACTGCTGGCCTGAAGGGATATGCCTATGTCAGCGCCTATAGCGCCGCAAAGCACGCGGTTGTCGGCCTGGTGCGTTCTCTGGCGCTGGAGCTGGCCACGACGCGCATCACCGTGAATGCGGTATGCCCCGGTTTCACCGATACCGATCTTGTTGCCGGCAGCATCGACAACATCATGAAAAAAACCGGACGCAGCCATGAGCAGGCGGTGGCCGAATTGGCCAAACATAACCCGCAAGGGCGCCTGGTAAAGCCTGAGGAAGTCGCCGACGCGGTGTTGTGGTTGTGCGGCGAGGGTGCCGGCGCGATCACGGGACAGGCGATCGCGGTGGCCGGCGGAGAGGTATGACGCGCGTGGCGCGTCAGTTTGAAACTGCCATTCCGGGATGGTGCGCAAGCACCAGACCTCAGATGCGCACTTGCGCATCGGGGAATCTCGAGATTCTCCGATGTGCGTGTGCGTGTGTGTGTATGTGTATTGCACATCGTAGTTCGATGCTTCGCATCGCCCCGGAATGACGAAAACCAAAATAGGGATCCCCATGAACACACCAGCCAATCCCGTCACGTTGCCGTTGGCGCAGTATTCGCCCCGTCATTTCCTGCTGAAAGTGAATGACGGCGTGGCGACGGTGACGCTGAACCGTCCCGAGCGGAAAAATCCACTCACCTTCGAAAGCTACCGGGAGCTGACGGATTTTTTCCGCGCCTGTGCCATGGACGACGCGGTGAAGACGGTGGTGGTATCGGGCGCCGGCGGCAATTTTTCATCCGGCGGCGATGTGTTCGAGATCATCGGGCCGCTGGTGAAGATGGATACCAAGGGTCTCACTGCCTTCACCCGCATGACCGGCGATCTCGTCAAGGCGATGCGGGCCGCTCCGCAGCCGATCATCGCCGCGGTCGAAGGCATCTGCGCCGGCGCCGGCGCGATCATCGCGATGGCATCCGACATCCGGCTTGCGGCAACCGGGGCCAAGGTCGCGTTCCTGTTCAACAAGGTGGGCCTTGCCGGCTGCGATATGGGGGCGTGCGCGATCCTGCCGCGCATCATCGGCCAGTCGCGGGCCTCGGAGCTGCTCTATACCGGCCGCTTCATGACCGCCGAGGAGGGCGAGCGCTGGGGATTCTTCAGCCGCATCGTTGCGCCGGAGCACGTGCTGTCGCAGGCGCAAATCCTGGCGAAGCAGATCACGGAGGGGCCGACCTTCGCCAACACCATGACCAAGCGGATGCTGGCGATGGAATGGGCGATGTCGGTGGAAGAGGCGATCGAGGCGGAGGCGATCGCGCAGGCGCTATGCATGACGACGGCGGATTTTACCCGCGCCTTCGAGGCATTTTCGAACAAGGTGAAGCCGGCTTTTCAGGGCAACTAGGCCCTCGTTCCGGGCTTGCCTCCCCAAATGTTTTAGGTTTAAAATAATTTGGACGGTCCCGATCATTGCGCCGGAGGCTCCCATGAAGATTGCGATCATCGGTGGTGGACCGGCCGGCCTTTATTCGGCGATCTTGCTCAAGAAGCAGCGGCCGGAAGCCGAGATCACGGTGTACGAGCGCAACCGCGCCGACGATACCTTCGGCTTCGGCGTGGTGTTCTCGGATGCCACGCTGGACAATTTCGAGAAATACGATCCCCCAAGCTATCGCCGCATCACCCAGGAATTTGCCTATTGGGATGATATCGCCGTGCATTTCCGCGGAACGGTCCACCGGGTCGGCGGCAACGGCTTTTGCGGCTGCTCGCGTCGCAGGCTGCTCCTGATTCTGCAGGAGCGGGCGCGCGAGCTCGGCGTCGCCCTGAACTTCGAGGCCGATATCGAGGATGAGGCGCGCTTTGCCGAAGCCGATCTGGTGGTCCTGGCAGACGGCATCAACAGCCGATTCCGGGACAAATACATCGCGCATTTCCAGCCCGAGGTGGATCTGCGCTCAAATATGTTCGCCTGGATGGGTTCAACCCGACCGCTCGACGCCTTCACTTTTATTTTCCAGGAGACCGAGTGGGGTCCCTTCATCGCGCATGCCTATCAATATGAGGCGGGGCGCTCGACCTGGATCTTCGAGACCGATCCGGAGACCTTCAAGCGCGCAGGCCTTGTCGGCCTGAGCGAGAAGCAATCGGCCGATCGAATGGCCGAGATCTTCGGCTGGTTCCTCGAAGGCCACCAGCTCCTGACCAACCGCTCGATGTGGCGGAATTTTCCGATGATCCGCAGCAAGCGCTGGGTCAAGGACAATATGGTGCTGCTCGGCGACGCCAAGGCGACCGCGCATTTCTCGATCGGCTCCGGCACCAAGCTTGCGATGGAGGACGCGATTGCGTTGGCGGACGCCATGCATCAGGCGCCCACCGTTGAGGCGGCGTTGCTGCAATATGAGCAAGGACGCCGCGAGGAAGTCGAGAAGACCCAGCACGCCGCCGACGTCTCGCTGGTCTGGTTCGAGCACGTCGATCGGTTCTGGAACTTCGATCCCGTGCAGTTCGCCTTCGGCGTCATGACGCGTGCGAAGGCGATCACTTATGACAACCTGACGCTTCGTGCACCGGCCTTCGTTGCCGAAGTCGACAAGGCCTTCGCGAGGCAGGTTCGCGCAAAAGGTTTCGACGTCGATGTCGAAATGCCTGTGGCGCCGATGTTCCAGCCGCTGCGGCTGCGCGAGATGACGCTTGCAAACCGCGCGGTGGTGTCGCCGATGTGCATGTATTCGGCAAAGGAGGGCGTGCCCGGCGATTTCCATCTGGTGCATTACGGATCGCGTGCCCTCGGCGGCGCCGGTCTGATTTTTACCGAGATGACCTGCGTGGGGCGCGACGCACGCATCACGCCCGGTTGCGCGGGCCTCTGGAACGACGAGCAGGAATCCGCCTGGCGGCGTATCGTCGATTTCGTCCATGCCAATTCGGCGGCGAAGATCTGCCTGCAGCTCGGCCATGCCGGCCGCAAGGGCGCTACCCGGCTGATGTGGGACGGCATGGACCGGCCGCTGGAAGAGGGCGGCTGGGACGTCATCTCGGCGTCGCCTGTTCCCTATTTTCCGGACAGCCAGGTGCCGCGCGAGATGGACCGCGCCGCGATGGACAAGGTCACGGCTGAATTCGTGCGAGCTGCCGCGCGGGGCGAGGCTTGCGGCTTCGACATGCTGGAGCTGCACTGTGCCCACGGCTATCTGCTCGCGAGCTTTATCTCGCCGCTGACCAACCAGCGCAGCGACCAATATGGTGGCTCGCTTGCCAACCGCCTGCGCTATCCGCTGGAAATCTTCGAGGCGTTGCGGGCGGTCTGGCCGGCTCACAAGCCGATGTCGGTGCGCATCTCCGCCACCGACTGGGCCGATGGCGGGATTACCGGCGACGATGCGGTAGAAATTGCGCGGGCCTTTGCCGAGGCCGGCGTCGATCTCGTGGATGTTTCCACCGGGCAGACCGTGCGCGATTCCCGGCCGGTCTACGGCCGGATGTTCCAGACGCCGTTCTCCGACCAGGTCCGCAACGAGGCCCGTGTCGCGACCATGTGCGTCGGCAACATCACCACCGCCGACCAGGTCAATACCATCCTTGCCGCCGGCCGGGCCGATCTGGTGGCGCTCGGGCGTCCACATCTGGTCGACCCGGCGTTTACGCTGAAGGCTGCCGCCTGGTACGCCGCCGACGGGGTCTTCTGCCCGCCCCAATATCTGCCCGGCAAGGAACAGATTTTCCGCAACAGCGTCCGCGACCGGCAGGATTTCGAGGACCTCAAAATTAAGGCTAAGCCGAAGACCCGGGCCGAGCTGAAGGCGGAGGCGACAAAGCCGCTTGCGGCCGAGTGAGGCGCCATGCGACGTTATGGGCCGTCGCAAGCTGTCTGGGTATGAGTGGAGTAGAGCGATGAAGGCGATTATCGTCGGCGGCGGTATCGGGGGCTTGACCGCGGCGCTGATGTTGCGCGCCCGCGGCATTGGTTGCGAACTGTTCGAGCAGGCCGATACGATCCGCGAACTCGGCGTCGGCATCAATACGCTGCCGCATGCGATCCGCGAACTCGCCGGCCTCGGCCTGTTGCAGAAGCTCGACGACGTCGCGATCCGCACCGACGTGCTCTACTATCTCAATCGTCATGGCCAGGAAGTCTGGAGCGAAAGGCGCGGCATCGATGCCGGCCATGACGTGCCGCAATTCTCGATCCACCGCGGCCGGCTGCAAAGCGTGATCCACCGCGCCGTCGAGGAGCGGCTGGGAAAGGACGCCATCCACACCGGCTGCAGGCTCGGGGCCTTCACCCAGGACGAGGGCGGCGTCACGGCGTATTTCTTCGATCGCACCGGCAGTCACATCAAGACGGTGCGTGGCGATATCCTGATCGGCGCCGACGGCATTCATTCGCGGGTGCGCGAGACGCTGTTTCCGAATGAGGGGCCGCCGTGCTGGAACGGGCTGATGCTCTGGCGCGGCGCGCGCGACTGGCCGGTGTTTCTGACCGGCCGTTCGATGATCGTCGCCGGCGGTCTCCATGCCAAGGTCGTGGTCTATCCGATCGCGGAAGGCTCGAGCCCGGCCAGCCGCCTGACCAACTGGGCGGTGCTGGTGAAGATCGGCGACGGCAATACGCCGCCGCCGCGCCGTGAGGACTGGTCGCGGCCGGGCAGGCGCGAGGAATTGATGCCGCATGTCGCGCGGTTCTCGGTGCCCCATGTCGACGTGCCGAACCTGATTTCGGCGACGCCGGAATTCTACGAATATCCGACATGCGACCGCGATCCCTTGCCCTATTGGTCCAGCGGCCGCGTCACGCTGCTCGGTGACGCCGCCCATCCGATGTATCCGGTGGGATCGAATGGCGCCTCGCAGGCGATTCTCGATGCGCGTTGCCTTGCCGATGCGCTGGTGCGCTCCGAGCATCCGCGCCAGGCGCTGATGGCCTATGAGCAGAAGCGCTTGCCGATGACGGCGGAGATCGTGCGCTCCAACCGTCGCGGCGGCCCGGAAGGCGTGATCGACGCCGTCGAGCAACTCGCCCCCGACGGCTTCACCGATATCGACAAGGTGCTGAGCTACGGCCAGCGCGAAGCCATCGTGCGCGGCTATGCCCACAAGGCCGGCTTTGCCGCGCTGCCGGGATTGGCGGCGGTGCGGGCTTAGGTCAATCGGCCCTGCGTCCCAATTCTGCATCAAGGTGTCCGCGGCTACGATGCCCGCGACGGCGATAGTGCGCGGTTATGCGGTGGTGGTCGATGGTTCGAACGGCGCACAGGTTGCGCCTCCGGTCAGCCATGAGGAACGCTTGCCGCTGCGCGCCAACGGTAAGGCTTGACAGATATCTCGGTCGCCTCATCCTGAGGAGCAGCCTCTGTGGCGCGCGTCTCGAAGGACTGAGGCTGCCACCAAAATGACGGACGGAGCTTATCTCTCCATCGTCAAATGTCGCGACGGCAGTTTCTATAGTCGGCACGCCGCGCTCTGTCTCTCGAGATCAGAATTGGCCAACATGAATGCCGGTACATTCCCTGGATACACCGCGTCCCGGCGGCCGGTCGAACTGGTCTGTCTCCGAACTGGTTTGACGCGTGTCACGGATGCCATCGAAGCCGAGCGGAGGCTCAAGGGATGGAGCCGAGCGAAGAAGCAAGCCTTCATTCGCGGTGATTTCACGTCGCTGCAGCAATTGGCGAAGCGAAGATCACCTCTGAAGCCGCGATCTGCCGAATCTTCATCCTGAGGAGCGCGCTCGTGCGCGCGTCTCGAAGGATGGCGGCATCGGGGTCTCATGGTTCGAGACGGCGCAAGGGCGCCTCCTCACCATGAGGACATCTGGCGGGCTTTTGTGCGAAGTGAGGCCCCTCACGCCCCCGGAGGCGGCGGCAGGAAGTGGATGTTGTATTCCGCGGCCATCGCCACGACGTCCTCGGGCTTCTGCTCCTTCATGTTGTGAAGGCCCCAGAACAGGTCGTACAGCCTTTGCGTCGGCGAGACCCAGAACAGCACTTTCGCTGTCTGGTCCGATTTGTTGAAGATGCCGTGGGGAATGCCCATGCCGAGGCGGATCAGATCGCCGGGCGTCGCCTGGGCGTCGGAGCCTGCCAGCATGAAGTCGAGCTTGCCTTCCAGCATATAGATATATTCGTCCTGGTCGGGATGGATGTGCGGCGGCACGAAGGTGCCGGGCGGCAGCGTCGCGTGCCACGAAAAGCACTGGTCGCTGCGGTTCTTCGGCACATAGGTCTGGCCGAGGATATTCCAGGAAATCCCCTGCATGCCCTCATTGGCCCGGGTGATCCCGGTTATCTCGCTATTCATCGTCTGTATTCTCCCGTTCGCTATCTGGACGCGTTTTCTATCGCATATAAGTCCACGCGACCTGCGTAAACCTGATTGTCATGCGAGCCCGTATCCACTTCGTTCGAAAACGCTCCGGTTTGTTCAGTTGCCCGGCGTGCAATCCTTGGCGTAACGGTCGCCGTAATTCTCGAACACCTTCTGCACGATCTCGGTCTGGAATTTGCCGTCGGCGCGCTTGGCGACCTTGGTCAGATAGAAATCCTGGATCGGGTAGCCGTTGATGTTGAGTTTGAAGTTGCCGCGCAGCGAGGTGAAGTCGGCCTTCTTCAAGGCGGCCGCCACCGCGTCCTTGTTGCCGAGGTCGCCCTTGACCGCCTTCACCGCGCTGTCGATCAGCATCGCCGCGTCGTAGCCCTGCATGGCATAGGTGCCGGGCACGCTGTTGTAGGCGGCCTCATAGGAGGCCACGAACTTCTTGCTCTGCGGGTTGTCGAGATTGGGCGCCCAGTCCGCGCCGCCGAACATGCCGACCGCCGCATCCTGCTGCGCCGGCAGCGTCGATTCATCGACGGTGAACGC
Organism: uncultured Alphaproteobacteria bacterium; assembly: GCA_963786045.1. Classification (GTDB taxonomy): domain Bacteria; phylum Pseudomonadota; class Alphaproteobacteria; order Rhizobiales; family Xanthobacteraceae; genus Bradyrhizobium. The sequence continues at coordinate 30,776 of CAWAXR010000014.1, forward strand.
CGAAAGCACCGGGATCTTGTCGGCAAGGCCGGCCTGCCTGTATTGCTTCACCAGGCTGACGCCCATGCCGCCCGGCATGAAGGTGAATACCGCGTCGGGCTTGAGCGAGGCGATCTTGGAGAGTTCGACCTGGAAATCCAGCGTGCCCAGCGGCACATAGCTCTCCTCGACGATCTCTCCCTTGTAGTCGAGCTTGAAGCCGGCCGCGGAATCCTTGCCGGCCTGATAGTTCGGGACCATGACGTAGACGCGCTTGTAGCCGCGATCCTGCGCCACCTTGCCGAGGATCTCGTGGACCTGGTCGTTCTGGTAGGAAGTCACATAGAAAAACGGGCTGCAGTTCTTGCCGGCATAGCTCGACGGGCCGGCGTTCGGGCTGATCAGGAAGGTCTTGGTATCCGTCACCGGCTTGTGGATCGCCTGAAGGATATTGGAGAAGATCGGCCCGACGACAAAATCGACCTTGTCGCGTTCGAGCAGGCCTTTGACTTTCGTCACGGCGCTGTCCGGCTTGAGTTCGTCATCGACCGCCACGACTTCCACTTCCCGGCCAGCCATCTTGCCGCCGAGATCCTTGACAGCAAGCGTGAAGCCGTCGCGAACCTGCTGGCCGAGGGCCGCCGCCGGACCCGACAATGTCAAGATCACGCCGATCTTGAGCTTCTCCTGCGCCACCGCCGCGTTGGCAACGACACCAAACAGAGCCGCCAGCCCGACCAACTTCAACTGCTGTTTCATCACTTCTCTCCTGATCGGCCTGGGCTCGGCCGCGATCCACGCCAACACGGCCCTGGTCTTCATAACTCCTGCCTTCGCCACGGCAGCTTATTCCGATGATGCTGCTCGCGGCAAGCAAGGCGGCGCAAAGCCGAACCTGCCGCGCAAGCACGAAACGGAAGGCACCATAGCAACATGCAAGCGGCGCGCCAATTATTTGAACCCTAAAGAAACTCGCGACTGGCCCCCAAATTACGCCGGATGCTCGTTTTGACTTGCGGCAAGCCCCGGATTATTTGAGGGTCAAAATAACAGGCGGAGAGGTCCAGCCGGCGCGACCATGCGATGCCGGTCTCAAGGCTGTCACGCGGGCGCCAGGCGGGTATGATTGCATCATGATCCTTGATTCCGAGACCAAGGCCGTCGAGCTTCCGGAAGATCACGGCAACGAGCTTCGGCTGTGGCTTCGCCTTTTGACCTGCACGACCCTGATCGAGGGCGAGGTGCGCAGCCGGCTGCGCGAACGCTTCGATGTCACGCTGCCGCGCTTCGACCTGATGGCCCAGCTCGACAAGGCGCCTGACGGCATGACGCTGTCCGATGTCTCGAAGCGGATGATGGTCAGTAACGGCAATGTCACGGGCCTCGTCGAGCGCCTTGTCGAGTCCGGCCATCTCGACCGTCGGACATCGGACACCGACCGGCGGGTCCAGGTGATACGGCTGACGAAAGCCGGCCGCGCCGAGTTTCGGAAGATGGCCGCCGAGCACGAGACATGGATCGCCGACATATTCTCGGATCTTTCGTCCAGGGATGTCCGTGAATTGATGCGGCTGTTGGCCAGGACCAAGGCCTCCGCGCAGAAGTCAGCGCAAAAAAGGCACGGGCTCGCTTGAGCGGCGTTGACTACGAGGCCGAGTACAACAACCGCGCGCGGGTTCCGGAGAACCCTGCGCTGATCGCCGGTTGGGCAAGGGATGCGGCCGCCTATCGCGCGATTCGCGCGCCACGCGCCATTTCCTACGGTCCCGGGGCACGTCACGTCATCGATTTTTTCCCCGGCGACGGCAAAGGCCCGATTGTCGTCTTCATCCATGGCGGCTACTGGCAGGCGCTGGATGGCTCATCCTTCAGCCACCTCGCTCGCGGACTGAATGCCCATGGCATCGGCGTTGCCATTCCAGGTTATGATCTTTGCCCCGACGTTACCGTGGAACAGATCATCGGGCAGATGCGGACCGCGTCGCGGGAGCTGGCGCGGCTCGGGCAGCCTCTGGTCATCAGCGGCCATTCCGCCGGAGGGCATCTGGCGGCCTGCATGCTGGCGACCGATTGGCCGGCGTTTGAGAGCTCGCTGCCTGCCGATCTCGTCATTGCCGCCTATGCGATTTCCGGCCTGTTCGACCTTGGGCCGCTGATCGGGACCACCCTCAACAAGGCGTTGGGACTTGATCAGGAATCCGCCAGGGCCGCGAGCCCGCTGTTCTGGAAGGCGCCGGCGCGCGGGAGCCTCGATGCGGTGGTGGGCGAAATGGAAAGCGCGGAGTTTTTTCGGCAGAGCCAGACCATCGTCGATCTCTGGGGCAAGGTCGGCGTCGCGACGAGGTTCGGCACGGTTCCCGGCGCCAACCACTTCACGGCGATTGCCCCGCTCGCTGATCCGAATTCGCCGATGGTGCTGCGGCTGAAGCAACTGGCGGGGCGCTGAAGCGCACCGGCCGCCCGGACGAGGAAGCGCTGGCTGGTCCCGGATCCGGGGCCCGGTTTGGGCTCTTGGGCTTGGGCTCTTGCGCCGAATTATTTTAAGTATAAAATGTTTAGGAGTAAAGCGCTGCCGGGCGTCCTCGAACTTGGTCTCAAGCCTTTCATCCCGAAAGCAAGGGGCGATGGATATGTCAGGTAAAATTCCGGGCCTTGACCCGTCACTTGGCCCGTCGGGCCACGTTGATGATTTTACGCGGCGCAATCTCCCGCCGTTCGACCGATGGCCGGCCCTGCTCCTCGACCGGCCGGAGTTTGAATATCCCGAATACCTCAACGCCGCAGTCGAATTGACCGACCGGATCGTCGAGAAGGGGCTCGGCGATCGTGTCGCGCTGATCGGCAATGGCCGCCAGCGCACCTACAAGGAACTCTCCGACTGGTCTAACCGTCTTGCGCATGCATTGGTGGAGAATTACGGCGTCAAGCCCGGCAACCGCGTTCTGATACGCTCGGGCAACAATCCGGCCCTGGTTGCCGCATGGCTGGCGGCAACCAAGGCAGGCGCCGTCGTCGTCAACACCATGCCGATGCTGCGCGCCGGCGAATTGACCGGGATCATCGACAAGGCCGAGATCTCGCTGGCGCTGACGGACAGTCGCATCGCCGACGAACTGGTTGCCTGCGCGAAGACCAGCGGCTTCCTCAAGCAGGTCGTGAATTTCGACGGAACGTCAAATCATGATGCCGAACTCGACCGGGCGGCACTGAGCAAGCCGGTGCGGTTCGACGCGGTCAAAACCGGACGGGATGATGTCGCGTTGCTGGGATTTACGTCCGGCACCACCGGCGAACCAAAAGCGACGATGCACTTCCATCGCGATCTTCTGATCATCGCGGATGGCTATGCGAAGGAAGTCCTCAACGTCACGCCGGACGATGTCTTCGTCGGCTCGCCGCCGCTGGCCTTTACATTTGGATTGGGCGGCCTTGCGATCTTTCCGCTGCGGTTCGGCGCTACCGCGACGCTTCTGGAAAACGCTTCGCCCGGCGAGATGGTCAAGATCATCGAAAGCTACAAGGCCACCATCTGCTTCACTTCGCCGACCGCCTACCGGGCGATGATGACCGCGATGGACAAGGGCGCGGATCTGTCGTCGCTGCGTCTTGCGGTTTCGGCAGGCGAAACCTTGCCGGCACCGGTTTTCGAAAGTTGGACCCGCAAGACCGGCAAGACGATCCTCGACGGAATCGGCAGCACGGAAATGCTGCATATTTTCATTACGAACCGGCCAGGCGACGCCGCGGCCGGAACGACGGGACGCCCGGTTGCCGGTTACGAGGCCAGGATCGTCGACGATGACATGAATGAATTACCGCCGGGCACGGTCGGAAAACTCGCGGTTCGCGGACCCACCGGCTGCCGCTATCTCGCGGATGCGCGGCAGTCGAACTATGCGCGCGAGGGCTGGAATCTGACGGGCGATTCGTTCATCCGAGACGAGAAGGGCCGCTTTCGCTTCGTGGCGCGATCGGACGACATGATTGTCTCCTCCGGCTACAACATCGCGGGTCCCGAAATCGAGGCGGCGTTGCTGACGCACCCGGCCGTCGCCGAATGCGGCGTCGTCGGCGCCCCCGACGAAGCCCGCGGCATGATCGTCAAGGCCTATGTGGTTCCTGCTTCCGGCGTCACCGCCGACGCCACGCTGGCGAGCGAATTGCAGGACCACGTCAAACGCGTTATCGCGCCGTATAAGTATCCGCGCGCCGTCGAATTCGTCACCCAACTGCCCAAGACGGAAACCGGCAAGCTGAAGCGATTTGCCTTGCGGCAGATGGCGCAAATGGGTCCCGCGTCGGCCGGTATCGCCGCCGAATGAAGCGTGAAGGAGAACCATCAGTGAGCCTACCGAAAGGGCCTTCCGTTGTTGTCCTGCCTGTGACGAAGGACGAGGCCTCCTCCACAGGTCCGCGGATCCTTCAACCGAGCGGCTGGCCGATGCCGAAGGGATACGCCAATGGCGTGACGGCGGATGGTCGCCTCGTGGTGACGGGCGGCGTGATCGGCTGGGATCATCAGGGCGATTTGCCGGCGGATTTTATCGCGCAGGTCCGTCAAGCCCTGAGCAACATTTCAGCCATTCTCGCCGAAGGCGGCGCGCGGCCCGAACACCTCGTCCGGCTCACCTGGTACGTCGTCGACATGGAGGAATATCTGGCCAGCCTGAAGACGCTTGGCCAGATCTATCGCGAACTCTTCGGCGCGCACTATCCCGCCATGGCGCTGGTGCAGGTCGTGCGCCTGGTTGAAAAGGCCGCGAAGGTCGAAATCGAGGCAACCGCAGTGGTGCCGCGCTGAACCAGCGCGTCAGCAGGCGAGGCAAGCCGCGGTTCGGTCAGCCCGTCTTCGGTCAGCCCGTCTTGGCGTAGCCCTCGTCTTCCGGCGAGTTCAGATACATCCCGGACATGGTGTCGACCCAGCATAGATGATCGTGAACCTTCTTCACCCCGGTCACGTTTTCCGCGGCGACGACGGCGGCCTGCCGCGAGCGTTCCTCGGTGATGACGCCGCTGAGATGGACGATTCCATCGCGCACAACGACGCTGAGGCCGAACGGACACCAGTCCTGCTTCGCCAGCGTATCGATGACGCGGTTGCGGATATGATCGTCGTCGGCGGTCGGATCGGGAAAGTCATGAGCGAGGCTTGCCACGGCCTGTAACAGATTGGCGCGCGTCACGATCCCGACGACCTTGTCTCCGCGCGTCACCGGCAGACGCTTGACGCTGTTCTTTTCCATCAGCGCCACGATCTTTTCGAGCTCGGTATCCTCGCTGACGGTGAGGAGAGGTTCCGTCGTCATGATCTCGGAGACCTTGCGGCCGTGCTCGTGAACGAAATTGGACGCCGCCTTGCCCGGGCCCAGGATGAATTTCAGGAACCGGCCGTACTTGCGCTGCGTGCCGATCTCACTGCGGCGAATGAAATCGCCCTCCGAAACGATACCGACGAGTTTGCCCGTGGCGTCCACCACCGGAAGCCCGCTCACATGCTTCTGCAGCATGGTATTTGCGGCCTCGACAATCGTGGTGTCTGGTGTGACCGAGATGACCGGCCGGGTCATGATTTGATGGGCGCGCATGGAGGTCTCCGAAGGGCTCAGGATTGAAATTGATGCAGAATTGTTAGGTCAGCCGGTGCGCGACGAATTGACCCATGTCAAGGAAGCTCCGGCGTTCGGATTGATGCAGCTCAATGCTGGCTGAACAGGATGGCTTATCCTTTCAATAATATGAAGATCGGAGGTTGTCATGCCAGAGCTTTACATACCGGATACCTCCGTGAGCCCCGTTATTGAGCCGATGGCGGCGGATGCCGCGGCGCGAATGGCCAAGGCAAACAAGAGTGCTCTGGAATTCCTGTTCGGTGCGCAAAAGATGCTGGTTGAGGAAATCGTGTTCGCCGGCAATGAGATTCTCGATCGGGCGCGAACCGAGACGCATCTGTTGTCCGAATTCGTCTCGAAGACGGCCGGATCGCATTCGGTCAAGGACCTGAGGACGATGTGCGAGGAATGCGGCCGGCACCAGATCGACTTCCTCCGTCGCGACAGCGAGCGACTGTTCAAGCATGGTCAACGGATGATTGACGCCGCCTCGAAGCTGCTGGCCGATCTGCCTCGGCCTTGATCCGTCTTCGGGCTGTCACGGATTTGCGCTCCAGTCATCAGGCAAAATGAAATGAATTCCATGAAGCCGATATCGACCTTGCCGGTGCGTCGAGTACCGAGGTTGCCGTGTCCCGCACATGCCCCGGGCTACGGCGACGCCCCCCGTGTCGCCAGCCCGGATGAGCCTCGCGTCCGGCAAGAGCCCGAAACCGGGCCGCAGCAGGCTGAGCCTTATCCGGCCGACCGCGCGCTGCACGCCGTGGTGGCGAGCCTTACCGGCGGAATATCGCCGGTGGCCCTGTCGCTGGCCTATATCGACTGGGCCTCGCATCTGGCGGCGGCGCCGCAGCGGCAAATGGAAATCGCCCAGGACGCGCTGCGAAGCACGCAGAAGTTCTTCGAAACCGCGTCGCGGTTTTTCTCGCCCGGCCAAGGACCGTGGGCGATGATCAAGCCACAGCCTCAGGACCGGCGTTTTGCCAGGCCGGAATGGGAAAATCCGCCGTTCAATCTGCTCGCGCAGGCCTTTCTGCTGAGGGAGCAGTGGTGGCGCAAGGCGACCACCGGGGTGCGCGGCGTGGCGCCGCAAAACGAGGCGATCGTCGAGTTCTCGGTGCGGCAGTTACTGGACATGTTCGCGCCGTCCAATTTTGTCGCCACCAATCCACAGGTGCTGGAGAAAGCGTTCCAGAGCGGCGGCGAGAATTTCGTATTCGGCTGGCAGAACTGGTTCAACGACCTGATGCAGCTGCTCTCTTCCGGCAGGCCACAGGGCAACAAGGAGTTCGTGGTCGGAAAAACCGTGGCGGTTTCGCGCGGCAAGGTCGTGTACCGCAACAATCTCATCGAACTGATCCAGTATTATCCCTCGACGGACAAGGTGCATCCGGAGCCGATCCTGATCGTGCCGGCCTGGATCATGAAATACTACATCCTCGACCTGTCGCCGCATAATTCGCTGGTGAAGTTCCTGACCGATCAGGGCTTCACCGTGTTCATGATCTCCTGGCGCAATCCGGATCCGGCCGACCGCGACATCGCCTTCGATGATTATCGCAAGCTTGGCGTGGAAGCCGCTGTCGCGACCATTAAGGAAATCATACCCGGCCGCGGGATCCATGCGCTCGGTTATTGCCTTGGCGGGACGTTGCTGTCGATCGCCGCCGCGAAGATGGGCCGCGACGGCCCTCTCAAGACGATCACCTTGCTGGCGGCGCAAACCGATTTTACCGAGGCTGGCGAACTGACCCTGTTCATCAACGAGAGCCAGGTTGCCTTTCTCGAAGACATGATGTGGGAGCGCGGCATTCTCGACACCACGCAAATGGCGGGTGCCTTCCAGTTGCTGCGCTCGAACGACCTGATCTGGTCGCGGATCGCGCACGACTATCTGATGGGAGAACGGGCGCCGCCAAGCGACCTGATGTCCTGGAACGCCGACGCCACGCGCCTGCCATCCCGGATGCATTCGGAATATCTGCGCAAGCTGTTCCTCCACAACGACCTCGCCGAGGGCCGTTATCTGGTGGAAGGAAAGCCTGTTGCGTTGTCGGATATTCACGCGCCGATGTTCGTGGTCGGTACGGTGCGCGACCATGTGGCGCCGTGGAGGTCGGTCTACAAGATCCATTACCAGGTGGATGCCGACGTCACATTCCTTTTGACCAGCGGCGGCCATAATGCAGGCATTGTCGCGCCGCCGGGCGAGGAGGGCCATTTTTATCAGGTCAGGAACAAGCCTGAAGATGCTCCCTATGTCGGTCCTGACGAATGGCTGAAGACTACGCCGCGGACCGAGGGTTCGTGGTGGCCGGAATGGACGAGATGGCTGACCGCCCAATCCGGCGCGCCGTGCGAGCCGCCGCGGATGGGCATTGGGCCGGCCGACGGCGATAGCCTGCCCGACGCGCCCGGCGACTACGTCCATCGCTGATCTAGATCCGGAACGGCTTCAGCTCGGCGAGCTTGTCATAGGCCGCGGCCGCCGCGCGCATCAGATGCTTTTCGCGCTTGGAGCTGAGCAAAATTCGGGATAGCTCGCCGTCTTGCCCCAGAGTGGTCGCGAGCGACTGGCACCTCGCATCGTCGTTCAGTTGCCCGAGAGATCTTTGCGCCTTGCGAAGCGCCTTCAGCGTCGCCTGCAGCCTCGAAGCATCGCTCTCCGGGACGAGGTCCGCGACGGCCTCGACGGCGTAGGTGAGCCTCTTGTTCAAAAGACGCAGCCGATGCCGTTTCCTGGTGCCGATCTCTTCCAGATTGCGGCTTCTCCTGATCAGCTTTTCCCGCCATCGCATCAGTTTGCGCGCGCTGTACTCGGTAACCGGGCAGGCGCGCTGGCTGGCCGCCTGCTGTCCTCTCTTCGTTGACCAGGAGCCTCTCTCGATCCAGTGAGAGATGCTCTTGATCAACCGTCGATACCTGACCGAGCGAAGGGCGCGCGTCAGATGCCGCTGGGTCTCGGCGCGCTTGCGGCTCCAGGATCGGTAGTCGACCGGCTGACGCCGTTTGTTGATCTCCTTCAGCCGTTCGATCGCGACATCGAGGTCCCGTACGGCGCCGAGATGAGTGTTCAGCCACTTCAATTCATCCGCTAGCCGCGCCTGCTGCGGGCCGGCCACCATGGGCGAGAAGAAAGCGATGGTCGTTCGTAGCCGCGTCAGCGCGATGCGCATTTCGTGCAAGGCGCCGGCATCGCCCCCGCTTGTCGCTTCATGATGTGCGGCCAAATCCCTGAGGCAGCGGCTCGCGACGTTCCGGAATGCCGTGTCGCACGCCATCGCGGCATGGAGCGATGGCGCCGGCCGCGGTCGCCCGGCGCGGGCGGTGCCCTGACTTGCTGGTTTCGATGTTGCCGGCAACCACATGGAAATAACGTGCCCCGTCGTAATCTGCTTGGCAACCACCGGCGAAAGAAACCTGCGGCTGTTCTCCTGGTTCAGGAGGGTCATAACGGTTGCGTGACACGGGGCAGACATCGCTCCAGGGTTTGCTCCGGCGTCCCCGACGCGTCCACGACCGCCCAATCGATGGCCCCGATGTCATATTCCTCCTGAAGTCCGGCAATCTCGGGCGTCGCGTCGGAGGCGTCGGGTTTGCGGTGACCTACCCGTCGCTGTCTGGTCGCAAGATCCGTCACCAGGAAGAGGCCGGAAAATCGTACATTCAGCTTGCGCGCCGCCTCCGAGATCGCGTTGCGCTCCGCAACATGCGCGAACACCGCGTCGACGACGACGGAATGACCCTGGACGAGAATTCGCGACGCGCGCTGGACGAGGGTTTCGTAGATCTTCCCGGTCACCTCCGGCCGGTAGGCACTTTCCGGCAGCCGATCCGTTTCCTTGATCTGGAAATGCTGTTTCCGCAACACGTCTGTCCGCAGCACGACGGCGCCGGGCCGGGGTGCGACGGCCGGGGCGAGCGCGCGCGCCAGCACGGACTTACCCGTTCCAGACAGTCCGCCGACAGCGACGAGCGTCGGGGCGGAGGGGTGGATCATCCGTTGCGCCAGCTCGAAATAGGCCCGCGCCGACCGCGTGATGTCGGCCTTGTCGCGGGAATTCCGGCCAGGGCGGGCGAGCAGCACATGGGCGCGGATTGCCGATCGCAGCGACATGAACAGGGGGAGAGCCGCGAGCGCGTCGAGATGGTCGACGGGTGTGATCCCAAGATACCTGTTGAGGAGGGCGTTGGCATCCTCGGGACGGTCGTACCGGAGGAAATCCATGATCGTGAAAGCAAGATCATAGAGCACGTCGACAGATGCGATCACGGGATCGAACTCGATCGCATCGAACAGCACAGGCCGTTCCTCGATCAGCACGATATTCGCCAGATGCAGGTCACCATGGCAGCGCCGCACATAACCCTGGCGGCCGCGCTGCTCCAGCACGGCGCGAAGCCGCAAAAATGCTGACAGCGAAGCTTGCCCGAGATCGTCGATATCCCCAGCCGGAAAGTCGGCCGCTTCCCGGAATGCCGCGGTGTTGCCTTCGACGATGCCCGGGATCGAATGGATCCAGGGCTCCGCCGGTGCAAGCGGAGCGCTGCGGTGGGAGGCCGCGATCGCTTCGGCCACGGCGTCGATGAGAACGGGATCGAGCGGACCGGCCTCCGCCAGATGATCGAAAGTCTGACGTTCATCGAAGCGGGTCATTTCAATGGCGAACTCGACCGGCGTGCCGGCCCCTTCGATCTCAAGCGATCCGTCGCCGCCTTGCGTGATCGGGATGACGCGGCGGTAGATTTGCGGCGCGAACGGACGGTTGATCCTGATCTCTTCGTCGCAGGCGTCTTTTCGCTTCTCGAGCGTCGAATAATCGAGGAACGGGAAACGCACGGCGCGCTTGATCTTCAGGGCGCGATCGCCCTCGAGAAAGACCGAGGCCCCATGGGTGTCGATGCGCTGGACATCGGGATGTTTTGCGGGGTCCGTCAGAAAGGCGAACACGCGTGCCTGCATGTCGGTTTCGGCCGGGATTGAAGTTGCCATGCGCCGTTCAACCTTAGGGCTTGAGGACCGCGGCGCCGAGGAGTTGTCCTGTGCGCAGTTTTTTCAGGACATCGTTGGCCTCACGCAGCGGGAACGCGGTCGTCTGCGTCCGGATTCCCGCGCGTGGCGCGATCTTCAGGAAATCCAGCCCGTCCTGGCGCGTGAGATTGGCCACCGATACCAGTTGCCGCTCTCCCCAGAGAAGACCGTAGGGAAAGCTCGGGATATCGCTCATGTGAATTCCGGCGCAGACCACCCGGCCGCCCTTGCGCACCGCGCGCAGCGCCGCCGGCACCAATTCTCCGGCGGGAGCGTAGATGATCGCCGCATCGAGAGGTGCGTCGGGCTGCCGATCCGACGCGCCGGCCCATACTGCGCCTAGTTCGCGGGCAAAATCCTGCGCCGCGATGTCGCCGGCTCGTGTGAAGGCGTAAACCGAGCGGCCCTGCCAGCGGGCGACCTGGGCGACGATGTGCCCGGCCGCGCCGAAGCCGTAGATGCCGAGCCGCTTCGCGTCCCCCGCCATCACCAGCGACCGCCATCCGATCAGGCCCGCGCACAACAGCGGCGCGATCGAAACGTCGTCGCCGTCTTCGCCAAGCGGGAAAGCATAGCGGCTATCCGCGATGGCGTGGGTGGCGAAGCCGCCGTCCCGCGTATAGCCGGTGAACAACGGCCGGTCGCAGAGATTTTCCATGCCGTCCTTGCAGAAGCGGCAGATGCCGCAGGTGTATCCAAGCCAGGGAATGCCGACACGGTCGCCGATCCGGTGGGTGGTGACGTTGGGCCCGAGAAGGTCGACGCGGCCAACGATTTCGTGACCGGGGATCACCGGATATTTGATGTCTGGCAATTCGGCATCGACGACGTGAAGGTCGGTCCGGCACACCCCGCATGCGCTTACCTTGACGCGAATTTGTCCTTCGCCGGGAACGGGATCCGCGCGCTCCTGCAGCTGCAGGGGCGCGCCCGGCGCCGGTAACACCATCGCACGCATGCATGTTTCTCCAGGCACCCGGCGGCCCGCCAAGAGCAGTATCAAGTATATCAGATAAGCCAGCCCAGTTTTGACCTCAATCAAGGGCAATCCTTGGAGACGTGGTGGGGTGTCAGTGGGCCGGGATGGCCCGGGCAGAATGCATTCCAGTTAGGAGACTCAACCATGACATTGAAATCCCTGGTTCCCGTCGGAAGCGAACGTGGCCTGACACGCGCCGCATCCAATCCGTTCTCAGTGCTGCAGCAGGAGATCGATCGCCTGTTCGAGGGCTTCTCCCGCGGCTTCGCAGGCTTTCCGTCGCACGAACTGCTGCCGAGCATGGACCTCAGCGAAACCGACAAGGAGATCGAGATCACGGCGGAGTTGCCGGGTCTTGAAGAAAAGGACATTCAGCTGAATGTAGCCGACAATGTCCTCACAATCCGCGGCGAAAAGAAGAACGAGCGCGAAGAGACCAAGAAGGACTATCATCTTGTGGAGCGCAGCTATGGTTCATTCACCCGATCCGTCCAGTTGCCGGATGGGGTGAACGCCGACAATATCAAGGCGGTGATGTCGAAGGGCGTATTGAAGGTGACGGTGCCGAAGCCGGCACCGGCTCAGACCAAGAAGATCGATATCAAGGCGGCCGCCTGAGTGCTCAAAACGGGGCGGAAAATGCGCTGCCGCGACCGGCGGCGCATTTTTCGGCACGGCGCATCCGATGGCGGACGCATCGGGGGCCGAATTTGACCGAGATCAACAAGAATCGCCGGTAAGATTCTACGCTTGCATGTGAAGGAGGTCGCGCATGGCGATCAAGGATATATTCTTGCCGCTGGTCGGTGAACCCAATGCGGCGGCGATCGCCGCAATCGATAAATGCATGGCGGTGGCCGGCGATTTCGGGGCCAGGGTTACCGCGATTGCCGTGGAGGAGGACCTGTTGGTCCGGCCCAAGGTGGTGATCTCTTCCGACCTCGAAAACGCTGCGGCGGCCGCGGCATTGCGCAGCGTGTCGGATGCACGCGGTCTCCTGAAGGCGTTTGACGCCGCGGCAAACCGCTTTGGGGTTCGCGGCGAACACCGGCTTGACCGGCCCCGTTCAGCGAAGATCCCGGAGAATTTCGTGGAGCCTGCGCGGCTGGCGGATTTGTCGATGGTTCCGATCAAGCCAGATGACAGCCGATCGGAAGAGGTCGCGGAGCGGCTGATATTTGAATCGGGCCGGCCGATCCTGATGTGTCCGGAGGAAACTGCGACGGAGCTTCCCGTCGTGTTCGATCGTGTCATGATCGCGTGGGATCATACCGCGCCGGCCGCACGCGCCGTCGCCGATGCGCTGCCGATGCTTCAGGATGCCGCCGAGGTGCGCATCGTCACGGCTACCGACGAAAAGTCGCAGGCCGAGGTGGATTCCGGGGCCGCCCTCGTGCGTCATCTCTCGGAACACGGAGTTAACGCGACGTTTGAAGCGATAAGGATTGACGGCAGTTCGGTCGGAAAGGTGTTCGAGGCCTATGTGAAGAAGAACGCGATCGACCTGCTGGTCATGGGGGCCTACCGGCATTCCCGGTTGAACGAGATCGTGTGGGGCGGCGCGACCAAAACCGTCATCGGGCGACCGCCGTGCTGGGTTATGATGTCGCGATAGTGCATGATCTGCGAATAGGCGCTAGAGCATGATCCGGAAAAGTGGGCGCCGGCTTTTCGAAAAGATCATGCTCAAACAAAATGATAGAGCGGGATGGCGATTCAAAGAAAAGCCATTCCGCTCTAACTGTGTGAACGTCCCTCAAATCCAGCCAGCGCAGAAAATCCGATGTCAACCTATCGCCTGAAAGACCTGCTCGCGCCCCGCTCGCTCGCGCTGGTCGGGGCAAGCCCGCGCCAGGGCTCCGTCGGGGGCGCCATTCTCCGGAATATTCGCAACGCGAAATTCAAAGGCGAGTTTGGCCTGGTGAATTCGCATTATGCCGAAATCGATGGCGTCGCCACAGTCGGCAGACTGAGCCAATTGCCGTTCGTGCCTGAGCTCGTGGTGATCACCACGCCGGCCGTGGCGGTCGCCGGCCTGATCGAGGAGGCGGGAAAGCTCGGCGCGGCCGGTGCGGTGATTATCCCGGCCGGGCTTGGCCATGGGGCGGGCTCGTTGGCGGAAGCTGCCGAACGCGCGGCGCGCAAATATGGAATGCGGCTGATCGGCCCCAATTGTCTGGGCATTCTTATGCCCAGCGCAGATCTGAACGCCAGTTTCTCCGCGCACATGCCTGTCGCGGGGCATCTGGCGCTGATCTCCCAATCGGGAGCAATTGCCACCGGCATGGTCGATTGGGCCGCGCAGCGTGCGGTGGGCTTCTCCGGAATTGTTTCCATCGGCGACCAGCTCGACGTCGATATCGCCGATCTCCTGGATTACTTCGCGCTGGATGGCAGGACGCGCGCGATCCTGCTTTATGTCGAAGCGATCAAGGATGCCCGCAAGTTCATGTCCGCGGCGCGCGCCGCGGCGAGGATCAAGCCGGTCGTCGTCGTCAAATCCGGCCGCATGGCGCTTGGGGCGAAGGCGGCGGCGACCCATACCGGCGCATTGGCCGGTTCGGACGCAGTCTACGACGCTGCCTTTCGCCGCGCCGGAATCCTGCGGGTATCGGACCTTCGCGAATTGTTCGACTGCGCCGAGACGCTGGGGCGGCTCGAGTCACCTCCGGGCAAGCGGCTGGCGATCCTGACCAATGGCGGCGGCATTGGCGTACTCGCGATCGACCGGCTTTCCGAATTGGGAGGAATCCCGGCCCCGATCACGCCTGAGATCCGCGAAAAGCTCAACGCCGTCTTGCCGCCGACATGGTCCGGATCGAATCCCGTCGATATCGTTGGCGATGCCGACCCGGCGCGGTATGCGGCCGCGCTTGAGATATTGCTGGCCGACCCGGCTAACGATGCGATCCTGGTCATGAATGTTCAGACCGCGATCGCCCGGGCAGACGACATCGCGGCGATCGTCACCGGCATGGTCAAGAAATACCGCGAGCAGTGCCGCGGCTCGGCCAAGCCGGTGCTTGCGGCCTGGGTCGGCGCCGACCGGATCATCGGCGACATGCTGAGCGGCGCCGGGATTCCCAACTATCCCACCGAGGATGATGCAGTCCGCGGCTTCATGCATCTGGTGCAGCATCGCGAGGTCATGGCGGCACTGGCGCAGGTCCCGCCGGCCATGCCCAGCGATTTTGCGCCCGAGACCGAGATGGCGCGGAAGATCGTCGCGGCGGCACTTGCCGATGGCCGCCAGTGGCTCGACCCGGTCGAGATCAAGCGGCTGTTTGAAGCCTACGAGATCGCGATGGTGCCGACATTTGCGGCCGCCGACGCCGAACAAGCTGTCGTTTATGCATCGCAGTTATTCGCGCAGGGCATGACCGTGGTGCTCAAGATCATGTCGCGGGACATCGTTCACAAATCCGACGTCGGCGGCGTCGTGCTCAACCTCACCAGCCCCGAGGCGGTGCGCGCGGCAACCGGCGATATCATCGCGCGGGCGAAGGCGCTTCGTCCGGAGGCGCGGATCGCGGGCGTCATCGTCCAGGCGATGGTGGTGCGGCCCAAGGCACGCGAACTGATTCTCGGCCTCGCCGACGATCCGACCTTCGGCACCGTCGTCGTGTTCGGCCGTGGCGGCACGGCGGTCGAGATCATCAATGACAAGGCCCTGGCGCTGCCGCCGCTCGATCTGCAACTGGCGCGCAGCCTGATCGAGCGCACCCGCGTTTCGCGGCTGCTGCGCGGCTACCGCGATGTGCCCGCGGTCAAGCAGGACGCCGTGGCGATGGTGCTGGTCAAGATCGCGCAAATGGCGGCCGACATTCCCGAGATCCGCGAACTGGATATCAACCCGCTGCTGGCCGACGAGAATGGCGTATTGGCGGTCGATGCGCGGATGGCGGTGGGAAAAGTGGAACGAAAGTTCGGCGGTTCAGGCCCGGCCAATTTCGCCGTGCGGCCATACCCGTCGCAATGGCAACGGCATCTCGATGTCAAGGGCGGCTGGCGGGTCTCCGTGCGTCCGATTCGTCCTGAGGATGAACCGGAGCTGCATGAGTTCCTGAAGCACGTCACCAGTCATGATCTGCGGCTCCGCTTCTTTGCTCCGATGAAGGAGTTCAGCCATGAATTCATCGCGCGCCTGACCCAGCTCGACTATGCCCGCGCGATGGCCTTTGTCGCGTTCGACGAAGTCACCAACGAGTTGGTCGGGGTGGTGCGGATTCACTCGGATTCGATCTACGAGAATGGTGAATACGCGATCCTGCTGAGATCCGATCTCAAGGGCAGGGGACTCGGCTGGGCATTGATGCAGCTGATTATTGAATATGCCCGGTCCGAAGGCCTCAAAATGATCTCGGGCGACGTGCTTCAGGAGAACACGATCATGCTGGAGATGTGCCGGAGTCTTGGATTCGAGATCAAGACCGATCCGGCCGATCCCGGCATTTGCGATGTGAAGCTCGTGCTTTAAGCGTCATTCCGGGGCGCGCGTCGCGCGAACCCGGAATCTCCCCGTTGTTTTGCTAACCTCATCACATCGGGATTCTCCGATGTGCAATTGCACATCGCAGTTCGCTCGCTTCGCTCCCGCCCCGGAATGACATCCTCTAAAGATGCGATACCACCGCGACGCGGTAGGTGTGCGTCTTGCCGGCTTCCTGGATCGCGACGTATTCGCCCAGCACGAAACGTTCGTCCGCGAGGTGAACCCCGACATCGTCCGGCACGTTGGCGTCGTACTGGAATGCCCACCCTTCGCCTGGGCGGTGAACGAGATGGCCGAAGGTATCGTCCTGGTCGGGCCGCATTCGTGCAATCCGGCATGCCTCGCGATGCGCGCGCCACAGCCTGGCGTCGATCCGGTCGTTGGCGTCGAGCGGTGCGACGATGACATAGGCGACGGCGGCATCGCCCTCGGGATGGCCGGGTTCCCGCGCGAGTTCAAGCCGGATCTGCCGAAACTGTGCCGGAAGGGAGGCGTTCAGGATCGGCTTGGGGTGTGTGGTTTGCATATCGGTTAAACTCCATGTTGGGTAGGCTTGCGGCCCGGGCCATAGCCGCAATTATTTTGGCTCTGCCGCGGATTTCGCAGATGCTGCGGCGGCCGCCGGCTTCCTCAGGCTTTTGATGATGATGGTAAGCAGGGGGATGATCAGCAACGGCAAAACGCTGTTTAACGGATGGTGGATCGCTCCCGATACCTGCGATTGCAGCGCGCGGGCCTCGATCTGCAAGGCATCGACCGAGGCGCCATGGATTTCGGTCGCAAGTTCGAGTTCGCGCCCCGACGGCGGCCTTGCGGCGATCAGAAACAACAGCGCGGCGATCACGAAGTTGACCGCGCCAAGAATGGCGGCGGCGTAAATCGCGCTCCAGATCTGAACCAGCGCAAAATAAGCCGACAGTTCCAGCATCAATAGGCCAAAGGCCGCAATCAGCGCGGCGAACGCCTTGAGGCCAAGCCCGACCAGCAAATGCCGCATTCGGATATCGGCAATGATCCGGTCGGTGCGCCAGAGTACGCGCAGATGTTTGACGATGTTCTCCGTATTCACCTCAGTGTCTCCTCAGCATGAAACCGACAACGACACCCAGCGCGAAGGCCGAGGCGAGCGTCGTGATCGGCCGTTCCGAGACGATGCTCCCGACATGCTCTTCCTGTTCGCTCAAGGTTTCGCCAAGATCGTTCAAGGCGGCCTTGATCTGGTCCGCGAGCGCCTCCGCGCGGCTCTTCGAGGCGTCGAAAATGCCTTCGCCCGTAGTGTTGAGCAGGCGCGATACCTCGCCTTTGAGTGCCTGCAGTTCGTCTTTCAGTTCACCTTGGTCGAACATCGGTCTTGCCTTTGTTGCGTCATCCTAAGAAAAGTCTAGGTGAGTACCGGATGCCGCACTTGATTTGCGTCAAGAGCGCGGCACGCCCGGTTCTTGCTTGAGGCAGGTCAAATTGAAGGCCGCGCCAGGGCATAGACATAGCCATTGCATTGAAGAGGAACACAAATCTTGGCTTCCCTCCCTTTGTTAACGGCCACGCCGTCCGGCGATGTGCTTGAGCTGCGTCCAGGCGGGGCCTGGACCGCGGCCAATGCCGCGACCCTGGAGGTCCTTTCCAATTCGATCAACGGGCAGCTTGACCGGGCGAAGGCGGTAAAGCTGGATATGGCAGGCGTCCGCGAGCTCGATACGCTCGGCGCCTGGCTGCTCGAGAAAATATCGCGGCGTGCGGCGGCTTCCGGTCGTCCCACCGATATTGTCGGCGTTGCCGACAATTATGCCGGCCTGATCGACGAGGTTCATCAGGTCAATCGTCGCAATCCGGCGCCGGTGCCCGCGCTGAATCCGGTCGTGGCCAAACTGAACGACGTCGGCCGCGGTGCGGTCGGGGCCAGGGAAGACGTTGCCGTGTTCCTGCAAATGCTGGGCTCGCTCTTTCTGGCCCTCGTCGGCGTGCTTCGCCGGCCGAGGTCGCTGCGGCTGACATCGCTGGTCTATCAGTTGTACCGGGTGGGCTGGCAGGCGATCCCGATCATGGTGCTGATCACCTTCCTGATCGGCGCGATCATCGCGCAGCAGGGATTTTTCCATTTCCGCAAATTCGGCGCCGATTCCTACGTCGTCGACATGGTCGGCATTCTGGTGTTGCGCGAACTCGGCGTGCTGATCGTCGCGATCATGGTCGCCGGCCGCTCCGGAAGTGCCTACACCGCCGAGCTCGGCTCGATGAAGATGCGCGAGGAGATCGACGCGCTGTCGACCATGGGCCTCGACCCCATCGAAGTCCTGATCCTGCCCCGCATCATTGCGCTGGTTTTCGCGCTGCCGATCCTGAGCTTCATCGGATCGATGGCCGCGCTCTATGGCGGCGGTCTGGTGGCGCAGTTCTATGGCGACATGGGCCCGGCGATCTACATCGCGCGCCTGCATGATGCGGTGTCCGTGACCAGCTTCAAGGTTGGCATCATCAAGGCGCCGTTCATGGCGCTTGCGATCGGGATCGTCGCGTGCAGCGAGGGCCTGCGCGTGAAGGGAAGCGCCGAATCGCTAGGCAAGCAGACGACCACATCGGTGGTGAAATCGATCTTCCTGGTGATCGTGCTCGACGGGCTGTTTGCCGTGTTCTTCGCATCGATCGGAATGTGACGATGCAGCAGGAGGCTCCGCAATTCGCAATCCGGGTCAAGGATCTTGTGGTCGGCTTCGGCCGGCAGGTCGTGATCGACCATTTGTCGCTCGACGTCCGCCGGGGCGAGATCCTCGGCCTGGTCGGCGCTTCCGGCGGCGGCAAGACCGTGTTGATGCGAACCATCATCGGGCTCATCCCGCGGCGAAGCGGGGAGATCGAGGTCATGGGCACCGCGATCGGGCGAAGCGAGGATCGCAGCACCCAGAGCGCGGCCGGACGATGGGGCATCCTGTTCCAGCAGGGCGCGCTGTTTTCATCGCTTACCGTCCGGCAGAATATCCAGTTTCCCTTGCGCGAGAATTTGAAGCTGTCGCAGGCGCTGATGGACGAGATCGCCATCGCCAAGCTCGAAATGGTCGGCTTGACACCGGAGGATGCCGACAAGTTTCCTGCCGAACTGTCGGGCGGCATGACCAAGCGCGTAGCGCTGGCCCGCGCGCTCGCGCTCGATCCGGCCATCGTATTTCTCGACGAGCCGACCTCGGGCCTTGACCCGATCGCTGCCGGCGATTTCGACGCGCTGATCAAGACGTTGCAAGAGACGCTGGGGCTGACGGTGTTCATGGTGACCCATGATCTCGCCAGCATGTATACCGAGTGCGATCGCGTCGCGGCGCTCGCCGACGGCAAGATCGTCGCCATCGGACCCATGCACGAACTTCTTCAATCCGAGCATCCCTGGGTGCGGGCCTATTTCCACGGCAAGCGCTCCCAGATGCTGCAACCCAAAGCGAGCTGAAAAGATGGAAACCCGCGCTCCCTTCGTCGTTGTCGGCGCCTTCGTGCTGGCCACCATCGTCGCCGTATTTGGCTTCGTGTACTGGCTTCACAACACCGGCGGGCTTGGCCCGCGCAAGATCTATCACGTCCAGTTCGATGGCTCGGTGCCCGGGCTCCTGATCGGAGCCGGCGTGCTGTTCAACGGGATTCGCGTCGGCGAGGTGACGGACCTTGCGCTTGCGCCGGACAGCCCCCGCCGCGTCAATGCGACGATCTCCGTCGCCTCCTATACGCCGGTGCGGGCCGACACCAAGGTCGGTCTGGAATTCCAGGGCCTGACCGGCGTTCCCGTGATCGCGCTGGAGGGCGGCAAGCTGCTTTCGAACACCGGCGAGGTGCCGACACTCATTGCCGAGCAGGGCGCCGGGCAGAGCATGACACAGGCCGCCCGCGACGCATTGCGCAAGGTCGACTCCGTGCTCAGCGAAAACTCCGAGCCGTTGAAAGATACCATCGCCAATTTCAAGGTTTTCTCGGAAGGGCTGGCGCGCAATACCCCCAAGCTCGACAGCATCATCGCCGGCGTTGAAAAAATGACGGGCGGCGGGACGTCACCGCAAAAAATAACCTATGACCTGCGCGCGGCGCGGGGCTTCGCGGCCCCGGCCAGGACGATCAAGGGGCAATTGGTGCTTCCCGAACCGACGGCGGTGGCGATGCTCCAGACACAGCGAATGCTGTTCTCTCCGGTCAAGGACTATCCGGATTTCTCGGAATTCATGTGGGCTGACAGCATTCCAAAACTGCTGCAGGCACGGTTGATCGAGAGTTTCGAGAATTACGATATCGCTCATGCGCCTTTGCGCACCACGGATATTGGCCCGGCCGACTTCCAGCTCCTGATCGATGTCAGGCATTTCGAGATTGCGACAGATTCGCAACCGGCGGCGCAGATCGCATTGTCGGCGAGAATTGTCGACAAGAACGGAAAAGTCGTCGCCTCGCATTTGTTCGAGCAAGACCAGAAGTTCGACAAGCTCGAGCCCCAAGCGGCCGTTGCGGCCTTCAACGATGCATTCGGCCGGATGGCGAAGGATGTGATCGCCTGGACCGTGCAGGCGCTGTAGGCGCCGCCGCGGGCCAAGCCTATTCGAGGGTTTTCAGGTACGACAACAGATCGTGGATCTGGGCAGGGGTGAGCTCGAACGCTGGCATCTCTGCATGGCCGGTATAAATCCCCTCGGCGAGCGCCTCGCCAAGGGTTTCGACGGGATAGCGCAGATGCAGGGTTCGAAACGGCGGCGCGATTTTGAGCGGGCTGCTTGACACGCGATCGATCGCGTGGCACCGCCCGCAATGAGAGGTCACATACGCCTTGCCGCGCCGTTCGGCCGGTGAGGCGGCCAATGCAGGGGTTATCGCTAGCAGAGTGACGAGAGCTTGGCGCAGGGCAAATCGCAGCATTGCTTACCGTTCGTTTTCCATGGCCAACCAGGCATGCCGAAATACCCTGATATTGCACCGAAGGCGGTTCTTGCTTGATCTGCGTCAACCGGGATCGGAGCGAACCGGTAAGATATGACTAATCCGCGGGCCCGGCGCGCAACAGGTTGGCGGCGGCGCGGCCCATCCAGGAGTGACGCATGACGATGTCTCTGGTTGCGGACGAGCCGAACGGACACCCCTGTGCCGAATGTACGATACGGCGGCTCAGCGTCTGCGCGGCGCTCGACAACGCTGAATTGCGGGAGCTGGAGCATTTGGGTCGCCATGTCCATTTCGCGTCCTGCGAGACCGTGTTCGCCCAAGAGGAAATGACAACATCTTTCTACAATCTGCGCGAGGGGATCATGCGGCTTTACAAGCTGCTCCCCGATGGCCGCCGTCAGATCGTCGGATTTGCGCTGCCGGGCGATTTCCTGGGACTGGCGGCTTCGCCCCGTCACAGCCTTTCAGCCGACGCGATCGGGCCTGTGGCACTTTGCCGGTTCTCCAGGTCGGCGTTTGCGCGATTTAGCGAGGGCAGGCCGGACCTGTTGCGCCGCATCAACGAATTGGCGGTTCGCGAACTGGGCCATGCTCAGGACCACATGGTTCTGCTCGGACGGCGTTCGGCGGACGAGAAGGTCGCGACTTTCCTGATCAGCTGGCGCGATCGATTGGCCCAGGTCATGGGCCCTTCGCGGACGGTGCTCCTGCCGATGAGCCGTCAGGATATCGCTGATTATCTCGGCCTGACCATTGAGACGGTAAGCCGGACCTTCACCAAATTTGAGCGCGATGGGGTGATAGCCATCATGCCCGGCAGCATCTGCCTGCTCGACCCGACGCGCGCCGAGGCCCTCGCCGCTGCGTGAGGGATGGGCCGATATCCCCCAATAGTCCGTATGATTTGATCCGCATCAAAGACCGCCGTCTGGCGTCGAGGATAAAAAGCCTCGATTTCAAAGGAGGTCTCGATGCCTTTCGATGCGATGCTGGTAAGCGCGGCGGTTACCGCGATGTTTCTGGTGCTGGCGGTAGCGATTGCCTGGGGTGATCGTCAAACGCGGCCCGATCGTCTAAAAGCGCCTTCTCAAAAACGCTGAATCTTCGGAAGTCATCCGCGGACCGCGCCAGCGGCAATGCCCCGGTGCGTTGCCGGCCAGGATCGCCAATTCCGGACGGCCCGCGAAGATGCGGCGGCCGGACGCCGATGCCGTCTCGCGTAGCGTCTCGTGATTGATGGTGGCCGGGAATACAATTTTAGATAACTTGTTGTAGCCGCCGATGGCCATTGCGCGCGCCCGGAAGCCCGATGCCAGGTGCCCAAACGCTTGTTCTGGGGCGATCTTTCGTTAAGGTGATCTTTCGTTGATTTGTGGCGATGGATAAATTCCCCATCGACGTCCGGCCTTCACATGCTCTGCCCGATAGTGATGTTACGATGATCATGTTTCGGAGCCCCATCATGACGACTCCGCTTCCGGAGATTTGATTGGCGTGCCTGAGGACAAGACGCGCGAGGCTCGGCCACTCCCGAGCGCCAAAACGGCGGTGCTGCGCAAGCACCCGATTTTCTGCGATCTCGATTCCGAGGCACTCGACCAGCTTTGCCGCTACGCCAAGCCGGTCTCGCTGAAACGGGGCGCCGCGATCTATTCCAAAGGAGATCCCGGCAACAGCCTGTATGTCGTTATCTCGGGTACTGCCAAGATGAGTATCTCTTCACCCGATGGCCGCAGCGCGATCTTGAATCTGATCGGACCTGGCGAGATCTTCGGGGAAATCGCCTTGCTCGATGGACGGGAGCGGACCGCCGACGCGACCGCGAACACCAATTGCGAAGTCTTCATCATCGATCGCCGCGAATTTCTTCCGTTCGTGCGAAGTCAGCCGGCGCTGGCCATGAAATTCATCGAGTTGCTTTGCGCGCGGCTGCGCTGGACCAGCGACCAGGTCGAACAGATCATCCTTCAGAATCTGCCGGGACGGCTCGCCAGTGCGTTGATTCGTCTTACCGAAAGGCACAAGGCCGCGCAGGGCGGCCGCACGATCGCGATCACCCAGCAGGAAATCAGCGAGATGGTCGGCATGACCCGGGAAAGTATCAACAAGCAGTTGCGAGCCTGGGCGGCGCGCAACTGGGTTCGTCTCGAACACGGCGCCATCGTGGTGTTGGATGCCGAGCCGCTTCAGGCGCTCGCGGGGGCGGGAAGCGAAGATGACTAACTGACAATTTCGAACAGATTTGCGCGCACCGCCATGTGAAGCAGCTCACATTCATTTGGCGCGCCCTGCGCTAAACCACGCTTGGGGTACATCCGCACAGGAGGCATCCATGCATGGTTCGCTCGACAAGTCCGGCAAAAATGAAGACACTTTCTATCAGAGATGGGGCGGACTGCTGGTCTTGCCCGTGCTTTTTGTGATCGTGCTGGCCGGCCTGGCGATCGTGCAGCCGGCTACGTCAAACTGGATATCGGAAGCCGTGCAGGCGGAGTTTACAGGCATCGGCGTCATGCCCGAGGTCGCTCCAACGCAGTTTGCGCGACCGACAATGGAAATGCGCACCGTCCAGGCCAATTGACGCAAGCCGGGTTCGAAACGCTGCCTTTCAGAGATAGCCTGCGCCGGCTTCCGCGGCAAAGCGGCCAGGGTCGCCTTCCCAGACGATCCTTGCATGCTCCAGCACATACACCCGGTCGGCGTGCGGAAGCGCAAAGGTGACGTTCTGCTCGCCCAGCAGCACGGTGATCGGCGTGGTCTGTCGCAGCCGCTCCAGCGCCTTGGACAATTGTTCCAGAATGACCGGGGCCAGGCCCAGTGTCGGTTCGTCCAGGATCAGGATCTTGGGCTGCATCATCAGCGCGCGGCCGATCGCCAGCATCTGCTGTTCGCCGCCGGAAAGCGTCTGCGCCAACTGGCCCTGACGTTGCTTCAGGATCGGAAACAGCTCGAACAGCCATGCGAGCTGCTTCTCTCTCTCCTCGTCGGTCAGATGCTGGCCGCCGAGATCGAGATTTTCGCGCACGCTCATCTCGCCGAACAATTCGCGCGATTCCGGACATTGCACGACCCCGCTCCGAGCGATGCGCGCCGGGCTGACGCCCCGCAACTTTTCGCCACCGCGGATGATTTCGCCGGTATAGGGCAAGAAGCCGGAGATCGTATTGAACAGCGTGGTCTTGCCGGCGCCATTCAATCCGACCACCGAGACGAACTCGCCCTGATGGACGTGGATCGAAACATTTTCCAAGGCCTGGGCCTTGCCATAGAAGACGCTGACATTCTCGACCTGCAGCAGAGGAACCTTGTCCTTGAAGCTGGTTTCCGGGCGGGCCGATGTCTCGATCGCGCCGCCGAGATAGACCCGCCGCACCGTCTCGTTGCGCATCACCTCATCGGCGCGGCCGGTGACGATTTCCTCGCCGAGATACATCGCCAGCACCCGATCGACCAATGCGGCAACGCTCTTGACGTTGTGGTCCACCAGCAGCACCGCGCGGCCCTCGTCGCGGAAGCTGCGTATCAGTTCCGAGAAGGTGCCGACTTCGGCCAGCGTCAGCCCGGCGAAGGGTTCGTCGACCAGCACCACCTTGGGATCCCTGGCGATGGCCTTGGCGAGTTCAAGCCGGCGCAGGTCCGCGAACGGCAAGGTCGGCGGGCGGCGATCCATCACGGCGCCGAGGCCGACGCGGTTGGCGATCCATTTGGCGCGTTCGGTCAGCGCCTTGTCCGCAAACAACATGAACAGGCTGTCGGGCAGGAGCGCGACCATGATGTTCTCCAGCACGGTCTGCCGGTTGAGCGGCCGTGAATGCTGGAACACCATGCCGAAACCCTTGCGCGCGATCTTGTGCGCGGGCAGGCCGGCGACGTTTTCTCCCTGGAAGATGACTTCGCCCGCGCTCGGGCGCTCGATGCCCATGATCGACTTCATCGCGGTCGACTTGCCGGAGCCGTTCGGGCCGATCAGGCCGAAAATCTCGCCGGCGCGCAGATCGAAATTGAGGCTCTTGACCGCGGTGAGGCCGCCGAAACGCTTGGTAAGGCCGCGGACTTCGAGAACAGGCGGGTTATTGGTGGTGGCATCCATCACGAGCGCGCCTCACGCGACAGGGCCGTTCCAAGGAAGCCGCCCGGGAAGAACAAAACGACGAGCAGCGCGACGGCCGAGACGATGAAGGTCGCGAGTTCCCCGGTTGGCCGCAGGAATTCGCCGGCGACGATCAGGAAGATGGCGCCGAGCGCCGCGCCGAGCACCGTGCGGCGGCCGCCAAGCACCGCGGCGACGATGACGTTCACTCCGACCGCGACATCCACCACGGTACCGACCGAGGCGGTGCCGAAATAGAACACCAGCAACGCGCCCGAAAGCCCGGAGAAAAATGCGCTGACGACGAAGGCGGCCAGCTTGTGCTTGACGATGTTGAAGCCAAGCGCGCCGGCCTGAACCGGGTCCTGTCCGCTGGCCTGCAGTACCAGGCCGATCGGCGACTGCGAGAGCCCGTACAGGATGATGGCGCTGATGGTCATGAAGCCGAGGGCGATCCAGTAGTTGGCGCCGGCGTCGATTGTAATCACGTCGGGAATGGTCAGGCCGATTTCGCCGCCGGTGAGATCGGCGAACACCACGATGAAGTTCTGCAGCATCAAGACCGCAACCAGGGTGGTCAGCCCGAAATAGGGACCGCGCACCCGCAAGGCCGGCAGCGCCAGCACGAATCCGGCGATCACCGAGGCCATCGCGCCCAGCACGATGCACAGATAGACCGACCATCCATACTGGTTGTTGAGAATGCCGGCAGTATAGGCGCCGACGCCGATCAGGAAGGTCGGACCGAAATTCACCTCGCCCGCGAAGCCGAACAAGAGGTCCCACGCCATCGCGAACACGCCGAAATAATAGGCGACCGTCAACAGGCCGAGAACATAGCCGGAGACATAGAGCGGCAGCGTCGAGGCGATGATGACGACCGCGAGCGATATGAAGAACAGCCGCGATTTGAAGAAATCGGCCATGCTCAACGCCTCCCGAGCAGGCCTTGCGGCCGGATGTACATCACGACGACCAGGAGCAGCAGCGCCGGAATGGTCCGGTAGGCCGGCGAAATCAGATAGGCGGTGACGGTTTCGAGATAGCCGACCACGAAGGCCGCGATCAGCGAGCCGGACACGCTGCCCAGCCCGCCCAGCACCACGATCGAGAACGCGCTCGCGGTGAGCGGCCCGACGCTGTAGGAGGAGACCCCGAGGAACATCCCGAGCAGCACGCCGGCGATGCCGGCAAGGATGCCGTAGATCGCCCAGACCACGACATAGATGCTGCCGAGTTCGAGCCCGAGCAGCGTGACGCCGCGCGGATTCATCGAGGCCGCCAGCACCGCCTTGCCGGTGCGGGTGCGGTTAACGAGCAGCCAGAGCAGCGCGATCACCAGGCAGCAGACCACGGCGGTGAAGATTTCGTTTTTCGGCGTGCGGACGCCGAGGATGTCGACCACGCCCTCGACGATAGGAAGCACCGTCTTGGCATTGTTGGTGAAGAAATACGCGATCAGTTCCTGAATCATGATTCCCCACAGCAGGGTGCCGGTGAGAACGAAGATTTCCTTCTCCTCGTTGGGAATCCGCCTCGACTTCTGGATCGGCTGCACCACCGCGAAGTAGGTGGCAAAGGCGGCTACCAGCGCCACCGCGACCCCGATCAGCGCGCCGGAATACGTGTCGACATGGAGCACGCTCGCGGCCGCCCACGCCGCCACCGCCGCCAGTACCATGATGGCGCCGTGCGAAAGATTGAGCACGCCGGAAACGCCGAAGATGAGGGTGAAGCCGGTGGCCCCGAGAGCGTATAACGCGCTGATGGCAAAACCGTCGATCAGAATTTGAAGCGCAAGCATTTATATGGCCGCAGCAGCACCGCTGCCTCACTTTTGGAAGACTGCAATCGTGAAAATGCTCCCGGGCGCGTCCCCGGGAGCATGATCATGCGGACATCAGTTCGAGGTGACCTTGATGAAGCTTGGGAACTTCAACTGGCCCTTGGCGACTTCCTTCGGCCACACCGCGACCTGCTTGCCATCCTGCCACTGCAGCATCAACCCGGTGATCAGACCCTTGCCGTATTTGATCGAATGGGTGAACGGGTCGTCCTTGCCGTAGAACTGGACGCGGCCGATGGTGCCGACCCAGTCGGTCTTTTCCAGCGCCTCGACCAGCTTGTCCGCATCGGTGGAGCCGGCGCGCTTCACGGCATCGGCGATGTAGTAGACTTCGTCATACGCGGTGTAGCCGGCATAGGACGGGAAGTTGCCGAACCTCTTGTTGAACCCATCCGCGAAGGGAACCGATTTATCCGTCACCGCGACCCCGGTGCCGGAGACGCCCTGATAGAGCACGCCGTTGGAGGCGTCATTGGTGTCCTTGCCGAAGGTCGAGTTGGTGGCCTGGGAGCTGATTCCGAACATCGGAATGGGAACCTGCTGGTTCTTCCATTGCACCGTCGGCTGCACGCCGACATGGGAAATGCCAGTGATCATCACGTCGGGCTTGGTGCCTTCGATCTTGTTGAAGATCGGCGTGAAGTCGGTGGTGTCAGGCGAGAAGCGGATGTGGTCTAGCACCTTCAGCCCGATCTTGGGCAGGCATTCCTCGTATCCGACGTCGAGCGGCTTGGTCCAGGCGGCGTCCTCGCTCATGATGACGGCGGTCTTCATGTTCTTTTGTTCGACCAGCAATTCCTTGGCAGCGTCGCAGACCGACAGCGCAAGCGCCGCCGAGGTCAGATAGCCGTGGAAGGTGTATTTGTTCTTCTCGTAGTCGTTGTGGACGCTCTTGCTGATCTCGTTGGACGCGGCGCCCGGCGTGATGAAAGGCGTCTTCAGGCGCGAGGCCCAGGGCTCCAGCGCGAGCACCACTTCGCTGATGTAGCTGGCGATGACGATGTTGACCTTGTCCTCATTGACCGCGCGCTGGAACGCGCGAACGGAATCGGCTGACGAGGAGTGGTTGTCGTAGGTGATGATTTCGATCTTGCGTCCGTCGACGCCGCCCTTGGCATTGATTTCATCGGCGGCCATCTGGGCGGCCTGCGGGATCGACGCCCCGGCAATGGCCTGCGCTTCCGCGATGACGCCGATCTTGATCGGGTCCGCGGCCAGAGCCTGACTGGACGCTGTTGCCAGCAGGCCCAGGGCCGTCGCTCCAAGCAGCGCGGGCAATGACCGGAAAAAAGGCCGTCGGGATGTTGTCGTCATATCGTTTCTCTCCACTACACTGGCCTTTTCGGCCTTGATGTTATTGTAGCCTTGCCCGCGCCCCCAGCAAGCGAAACCCGGCGCAGGTTTCATTCCGACGGCGAAACTAAAGTAGGTGGTACGATCTGGGCAGCGCCTTGTGAAGGCGGAAAATCGCCCGCGGCCGGGCGCAGGCCATTTCGGCGGCAAGGTGGTGAGCAGCCGCGTCGCCCGCCGGCCCGGCCGAAGGGGAGCGAAATTCATCGCGGCTTGGGCGTTTTTCTTTTGTTGTTCAATGAATTACGGGGGGATTAAAATCCTGGCGCCTGTCGCTGTCTGCGTCGCAGGACCGATAGACCCATACGATATCCGCGCACGCCGACGAGGAATTGCGTGCCGCAGTCTCATTCGTCGACGATCGCGACCGCCCGCGTCCAGCCCGCCGAGGCGCGCTCGATCTTGACCGGAAAGCAGGACACGGTGAAACCGGTCGACGGCAAAAGCTCAAGATTGTGCAGTTTTTCGATGTGACAGTAGCCGATGTGGCGCCCGGCCTTGTGGCCTTCCCAGATCAGGCCCGCATCCCTGGTCTCGGCGAACTTCTTCGCGGTATAGACGAACGGCGCATCCCAGCTCCAGCCGTCGATGCCGGTCAGCCTGACGCCGCGTTCGAGCAGGTACATCGTCGCCTCGTAGCCCATGCCGCAGCCGGAATTGACGAAATCCGGCCGGCCGTATTTGGCGCCGGCGCTGGTATTGACCACGACGATTTCCAGCGGCGAAAGCGTGTGGCCGATGCGCTTGAGTTCGGTCTCGACATCCCCGGCGGTGGCGACATATCCGTCGGGGAAATGCCGGAAGTCCAGCTTGACGCCGGGCTGCAGGCACCATTCCAGTGGCACCTCGTCGATGGTCCATGCCCGCTCGCCGCGGTTCATCGTTGGATGATAATGGTAGGGCGCATCGAGGTGGGTGCCATTGTGGGTCGATAGCTGCACCGTCTCCATCGCCCAGGCCTGTCCGTCCGGCAGATCCTCGGCCTTGAGGCCTTCGAAGAATCCCAGCATTCGCGGCAGGCTCTGCCGGTGATCGTGATACTGAATGACCGGATTGATGCCGGGCGGATCGGCCGGCACGTCGTTTTGCAGCGGCACGGAAATATCGATCAGCTTTCGCGCCATGGTGCTTCCTCTCGTCTTCTCGTCCCGTCAGGTTGGGCATTGTGAAGGCAAGGCGCCATTTGCTGTCAAGTTGCGTCGCCGGGGCCCGGCGGCACGCGGCGCGGGCCCAACTGCCGAGGATTTTGCCCGGCGCGCGAATGAACTCTTAATACTCCGCGGGTATTTTCACGAAATTGGCCGGGCGGTGCCCTGGTGCTCCCTGCGTGTGAGCCAACGTTGCGCTGCGGCGCTGATTTTGGGACGGCGAAGACAGCATCTGAGTGCGGATATGAACGGAGCGCGTATTGGACTCGCGGTCCTTCTGATAGGAGCCCTGGCGGCCGGCTTCTCGTTTCTCAGGAAGGAGGCGATTGCCGATTCACACCGGCAAGCCCGCCAGCTTGTTGTGCATTACACGCTGAACAGGGGCGATAGGCCCATCATCGTTGTCGGCGACAGCATCGTCGAGGCGTCCACGCTGCCACGGACGCTCTGCGGCCACCCGATCGTCAATGCCGGTCTGAACGGCGCATCGACGGCGAGCGATCTCGGGACATGGCTGATTGAAGCGCTCGACGGCAGGCGCGCGGCTGCAATCGTCGTAGCGCTTGGAACGAATGACGCATTGACGGCGCGGAGCAGGCAGCAATTCGAGACGAGCTACATCGCCTTGCTCGGTGAGCTCCGAGAGGTAACGGACAATCTGGGTGTACTTGCCATTCCGGCGATCGATGTTCAGGGGCGCGTGACGATCGAGATGCAGACGGAGGCAATGAACAGGATCGACGATTTTAATGCCGTGCTGCCCACGCTGGCCGGGAAGGGCGGCGCCACCTTCATTGCGCTGCCGCCGATGCAAAACCCGCACACGATCGATGGTGTCCACCTGAACGCGGCCGGATACGCGGCATGGGATGACGCCATTCTTCAGGGAGTGTCGACGATATGCAACTCGCATTGAGGCCGGCGTCACCTGATGCGGCGAATAAATTGCCGGGGCTGGAGGCGCTGCGCTTCCTGACCGCGTTCGCCGTTCTGGTCTTTCACTATCGCCACTTTGCCTTTGTTGCCGACAAGGCCGTTGGTCTCGTGCCGGAACGCCTGCCGCTCTACGGATGGCTTCATGCGTTCCACGATTTCGGAGTCTATGGCGTATGGATCTTCTGGTGTATCAGCGGCTTCATCTTCTTTTGGAAGTACCGCGACGCGATCGCAGACCAGTCCGTCGGCGGATGGAAATTCTTCGTGCTTCGCTTTTCGCGGCTCTATCCGCTGCATCTGGTTACGCTTCTGCTCGTCGCATTGTTGCAGCCGGTCTATTTCGGCCTGCACGGCTATTTCTTTGTCTATCAGAACAACGACCTGCCGCATTTCCTCGCGCAGCTGTTCATGGCGAGCGACTGGGGCATCGTGCACGGCTACAGTTTCGACGGGCCGATCTGGTCGATCTCGGTCGAAGCGCTGGTTTACTTTCTGTTTTTCCTGATGCTTCTCGCGACAAGGTCGTGGCTGTTGAACGTGGCCGTCGTGGTTGGCTGCCTGAGCGCTGCCTGCCTGCACTCAAGCGGGAATCTCACGACCTGCCTCGCGTTCTTCTATATCGGTGGGCTGGCGGCGATCGCCCGGCGGGCGGTTGCATCGGCGCGGTCTGGCCCCGCGATCGAGGGCGGGGCCTGGCTTGCGCTGGTGGTGATGCCGCCTGTCGTTCTGAGCCTTGAGCGCGGCCATCTCGATCGGTTCGATTTTCCGTTGCTGCTGACCTATACACCGATCCTGCTGTTCTGCCTCTCCCGGGAGATCATCGTGCCGGCCGTCGTTCAGAGGGCTGTCGAGGCGGCCGGAAACATGACCTATTCAAGCTATCTCCTGCATTTTCCGATTCAGCTTCTGATCGTCGTTGGCTTTTCGGTCACCGGAGCGCCGATCCCGCTATACGATGTCACGTTTTTCGGAGGCTATTTCGCAGTCACGCTGCTGGCTTCGCATCTCGCCTATCGCTATTTCGAGGCGCCGGCGCAAAATCTCGTTCGCGCGTTTTTTCTGCGTCCCAAGACCGCTGCTGCGGAAATCGTCCTCGGCGCCGCGAAGTAGCGGCTCCTGCTTGAGGAAGGGGCGGTCCGATGATGGATTGGGTAGAGAGCTTATAAAAATCAAATAGTTAGATGAGGGTCGTGTGCAAATCCTGTGCACGCAAGTTCTACTTTTCTTTCACTTTCGTTCTCACGAAATTGCCCCCGATGACGGCCAAATGCCGTCGATCCTGCATAGCGTGTTTTGTCACGGCGCTGCGCATCTTTGAGTAGGACGTAGTGAACTCACCCTGCGTTTGCACGCGTGGCCAAGGATCAACCCAAGCTTCTCAGGAGGATCGGTCGTCGGCCCAGACTCACGTAGTACCGTACTGCGCGAGGACCACGCTTCCGTACGGTTGAGCCCAGATGCTTGAATCCAGAGCCTGCTTCTTCCCACCGTTTTACCGCGCGCGCTACGATGCTCTTGTCCGGAATATCCAAACGATCGCAGCTGATGATCGGAATGTTATTCCGGTCATCAGCTTTTTGAGCTCATGGTATCGGTATCGCAAGGAGCATCAGACGCGGTTCGAGTTCTTTCTCCCAAATTTGCGGCTCGACCAACCGCTATCCGGTGATAGCGAGACGTGACCTAACATTACATTGTCTGCGGACTTCTGAATCCATGGGCAACCATGATTTGGAGATCGTGGACGCGAGCAAAGTCCGATAGAAGAGACGCTTGCGTTGTGGGCGGCGTCGCTTCGGGGCGGGCAAGACACGGATACGTCTGTTGTTCACGCAAGAGCGTATTCGCGATCGCGATGCAGTCAAGCAGCATACTACGAATATGGGGGGCAGGAGTTCGAATCTCTTCGGACGCGCCAGTGAACACCGTCCAGGAGCGTTCTGCGGACGGCATCATCGGAAAGTATACAATCAAAATATTTTATGGTCCTTGTCAGCCCGTCGGTGAGGTGGGTCGTCGGCTTCCAGGACAAAATTGCTTCGGCGCGGGAAATATCC
Organism: uncultured Alphaproteobacteria bacterium; assembly: GCA_963786045.1. Lineage (GTDB taxonomy): Bacteria > Pseudomonadota > Alphaproteobacteria > Rhizobiales > Xanthobacteraceae > Bradyrhizobium. The sequence continues at coordinate 63,196 of CAWAXR010000014.1, forward strand.
GGCCTTCGGCGGTAGGGGTCGTCCGGCGGGCGCCCCGTGCATATGATGTTGGACCGGGAATTGCACAATTGAACGACGGTATTGGCGAGCTGCAAAATAGAAACCTCGTCAGGATTTCCGAGATTGATAGGCCCCGTCACGTGATCAGGTGTAGCGACCAGGCGCATCAGCCCGTCAGTGAGGTCGTCGACATAGCAAAAAGATCGCGTCTGCGATCCGTCGCCATACACTGTGATATCCTTGCCGAGCAGTGCCTGAACGACGAAATTCGAGACGACACGGCCGTCATGCGGGTGCATGCGCGGCCCGTAGGTGTTGAATATCCTCGCAATCTTGATGTGCAATTGGTGCTGGCGCCAATAATCAAAAAACAGGGTCTCGGCACAACGCTTACCTTCATCGTAGCATGATCGCAGGCCAATCGGATTGACGTTGCCCCAATAGTCCTCGGTCTGCGGGTGCTCGCTCGGATCGCCATAGACCTCCGAGGTGGACGCCTGGAGGATCGTCGCATTGAGACGTTTGGCCAAGCCCAGCATATTGATCGCGCCATGCACGCTTGTCTTGGTCGTCTGCACGGGATCGCACTGGTAGTGGATCGGCGATGCTGGACACGCCAGATTGTAGATCTGGTCTACTTCGACGTAGAGCGGAAACGTAACGTCGTGCCGGACAAGCTCGAAATTCTTGTCGTCGAGAAGATGTTCGATGTTGCGCCGCGTCCCGGTAAAAAAATTATCAACGCAGACGATTTCGCAACCTTCGGAAATAAGCCGATCGCAAAGATGCGATCCGATAAATCCAGCTCCGCCCGTGATCAAGATGCTCTTGCTGACGAGTTTGGAGGATGTTCTTGACACAGCTTTCACTCGTTACAAGCAGGAGGAATTCCAGGCTGCAAACAATTTTGTCTGGGGTTTTGAACAAATGCCATTTCATGCAACCATATGCGAGATCGAAGGGCAAGACAGCAATCGTCGCAGCTGCGGAGAAGCCGAGATGCCATATGGATGGCTCGGGTGTTGGAATGAATAATCTTTTGTGGAGCCGACCTGTGTCATGCCGATCTACTGAGGGGACAGCCTAGGTCGATGACGCGTATTCTCTACGGAGTGCACGGGACTGGCCGGGGGCATGCCATGCGGGCATTAGCGGTGGCGCAGCATTATAGCCGGGACGAATTCCTGTTCGTCTGCCATGGAGAGGCGGCGCGGTTGCTGCGGCAGCATTTCCGGGTCTTCCAGTGCCCCAATCCGGTGACGCCGGTCGGTGCGCACCGGGTGAAAGCCGCGGCTGCCCTGCTGCGAACCGCAGCGACATTAACAAATTCCGCGCACTGGAGCCGTGAGGTGGGTCGGGTGGCCGGCGCGTTCGGTCCGGATTGCGCCATCACGGATTACGAATATTTCGTCCCGAAGGTGGCGCGGGCGATGAATCTGCCGTGCCTGTCGCTCGACAATCAGCATGCCATTACCTTGGGGCGCATCGACTTTCCGCTTGGGCATAGGCCGAGTTGGCTGGCGACGGCGATGGCGATACAGCTTCTGTTTAGTTCGGCAGATCAATATCTTATCAGCAATTTCTTCGAAGTTGCCGCACGCAAGGAAAGCAAGCTCATCCGTCAGGTGCCGCCGCTGCTCCGTCGCGACGTTGTTGCGCTTCGGCCCACGCAAGGTGAACATGTCGTCGCTTACCAAGGCTATCCGACATTCGCGGCGTTTACCGAGCGATTGGCGACGCTGGACCGGCCGGTCCACGTCTACGGTCTGGGCGAAGGCCCAAGTGAGCATCGCCTCCTGTTCAAGAGTTTCGACGATCAGGCATTCCTAGATGACCTGGCGTCGTGTGCCTACGTCGTCTGCGGTGGCGGTCATACGGTGATCTCCGAGGCGTTGTACTTGGGTAAGCCGGTTCTTTCGATCCCGGTCGAGGGCGCGTTTGAGCAGTTTCTGAATGCGTTTTACGTTGAGCGACTGGGATACGGGTTGCGATCCGACATTGCGACGTTTTCGTCGGGGACGTTGCATGAGTTCGAGGCGCGGCTTGACGATTACCGTCACGCGATCGGGAGCGCCATTTTCTGTGGCAACGACGCGGTGTTCGCCGCGGTCGATGATTTCATTGCCGGTCGCTGGCGATGTCCTTCAAAGACCGTGCCTGAAGCACGGACTTGAACAGCGCCTCATATGCGTCGACGACGCGATCGGAGCCGAATTGCGATAGCGCTCGGACCGCGCCGGCTTGGGCGACGCGGGCTGCGTCCTCCGGATGCGCGATGACGTGGCTGATCGTCTCGGCAAGTGCGTCGGGATCACCGGGTGGTACCAGCCAGCCATTGACGCCGGAGGTGATCAGGCTACGAAGGCCGTCGATCGGCGAGGTGATCACCGGCTTGCACATCACCATCGCTTCGAGCACGGCGAGCGGCAGGCCTTCGAAATGGGTCGGATGGACGAAGATATCCATCGCAGCGATCCAATCGCGCACGTCGCCCCGGTCGCCGACGAATACCACACGATCCTGGATGTCAAGCGCGGTGGCCTGCTCGATCAGGCGCGTTCGGTCCGGTCCGTCGCCGATCAGCCACAGGCGCAGGTCAGAGGAGGCGAGTCTGGCAAAGGCCGTGAGAAGATCTGGGTGGGCCTTTTGCGGATGCAGTCGCGCGACCATGCCGAGAATTGTGGTTGCTCCGCCGCCATAAACCCTGCGCAAGGTGGCAGCCGCCTCGGAACGGTCGCGATCGTCGGCTTCGACGCCGTTCGGAATGACCTGCACCTGCTCGGGGCGGACGCCTTCATGCTGCAACGAGAAGGGGACGATCTCGGCGCTCTGGAATGCTACGCGGTCCGCCCAGGGCGCGGTCTTGCGGTCGATCCACAACTGGAGACGCGGCTTGTCCACGTAGCGCGCCGTCACCGTCGAGATGATCGGAGCAATGTTGGCGACGCGGGCGGCCGCACGTCCGATCAGGTCGCCCCATGGCAGCTCAGTGTGGACAAGATCGGGCTGGCGCCGTCGCAATTCGCTGACGACGTGCCAGATTCCGATCAGCCCGTAGAGGCGCGGCCGTCCTATGATCTCGACGCTCGCTCCGGCCGCGCGCATGGCTGCGACAACGTCCTGATTGAAGATATCGTTGAGGCAAATGATGTGTTGATGGTGGCCGCGTTTCGTGAGGCCGGCCACGACGCTGCGCAGCATCGTCTGCGCGCCGCCGCGATCGAGATTGTCGAGGATGTGAACGATATTCAACGGAATTGAGCCTCCAGGCGCGGTGCGCGCTTTTCCAGCCCTGCGCGGTAGAGCGCCGTGTAGGCATCGGCCATGCGGTCCAACGAAAAATGACGCTGAACGTATAACATTCCGGCATGGCCGATTTCGGCAGCCTGGTGGCGGTCGCCGAGGATTTCGATCATCGTTCGCGCCAAGCCTTCGACGTCGCCGGGCTTGACCATCCAACCGGTCTTGCGGTCGATCACAAGTTCGCGGATTGCGTCGGTGTCCGAGGCGATCGCCGGCCGGCCGGCGGCCATGGCCTCCATCAGGGCATTGGGCATGCCCTCCCACAGCGATGGCAAGGCAAAGAGGTCGATGGCGCCGAGGATGTCGCGCACGTCTCGCCGGGTGCCTGCGAACCGGACTGCCGCTGCGATGTCAAGCTCGCGCGCCTTGCTTTCCAGAGCGGTCCGGCATTCGCCATCACCGATCAGCCAAAACACCGTGCCTGGAAGGCGATTCCGCACCAGCCTGAACGCCTGCAGCAGATATTCCTGTCCCTTGGAGGGATGTAGGCGTGCGACCGTTCCGATCACCGTCGCCTCGGAGGGAGTATGCAATTCGGCGCGTATTTCGCTGGCCGGCCGCCGGGCATCGGTGATTGGAACGCCGTTCGGGATGTAGACGACCTGGTCGGCACGGACGCCTTCGTGCCGCATTGCAAAAGGAACGGCATCGCGATTGTTAAATACGACAGCTTGGGCCAAATGGGCGGTCCGCCGATCCAGCCACTTTTGCAAATTCGATTTGTCGACATTTCGGCCTCGGATCGTCGAGAAGATTGCCGGCACGCCGGCCAGCCGCGCCAGCGTCCGGCCGATCATGTCGGATGTCGGAAGCGCGGTCTGGACGATATGCGCCGGCCAATTCCGAAGCTCCCGGGCCAAGTGAACCAGTCCAGTACCCATCCACAGCCGGCTTTCGCCGATGATCTCGACCCGGGCATGAGGAGCGAGACGCTCCAGGATTTCCGGATGCGAGATCGCGCGCATGCTGTAGACGCGGATTGTGAACCCTCGTGCGGTGAGCGCAGGCACCAGCAACGTCAGCCAATTCTGGGTTCCGCCGATACCGAGATCGTCAATGAAGATCCCGAGATTGATGGGGGCTTGCATGTCCTGAACAACAACGTTCGCGCGAATGGCTAAGCTTTCTAAACGATAATGCGGCGGCGGTGCGGGATTAATCTGTGCCCGGTCAAGGCGCGTAGCCCTCAGATCCGATGCAGAGTTCGTGGTTCGGGGGCGCTCCGATGCTTATCCTCGATCTTCGCATTTGCGGAATGTCATTGTTTCCTAACAGTTTCCGCCACTTAGCCAGAAAAGTGCCCAATGCGGAAATTGGCTCAGCGCGCGTTTCCAAGGGCTGATGTTGTATGTACTATCAACGAGGATGCCAACTAGGCGGCAACTGTCGGTTGCAGGGGGACGGGGCAAGAAAGCAGGTTCAGGCAGGTGACTGACATGTCGGACATGTTCGCGGGGGGCTGTCGGGGGGTGAACCATCGTGTTTCGTACTATCGATAGGTACTTGACCAAACAGATCCTGCTCGCGTCGGTGGTTTTCGTTGCGGTTTTCTCTGGCCCCGTGATCTTCTTATCGCTGGCCAGTCATCTGCCCGAGGAAGCGCTTTTCACAAGTCTGATGTGGCCTGCGCTACTCAGCATCGGGCCGATGATCCTCTATCACGTCTTGCCGGCATTGGTTGCTGTTGCAATCGTCTGGTGCTACGGGCGGTTCGCCACGGAAGGCATCTTGTTGACGATCTTCTCGACCGGCCGATCAACCTTTTCGGTCCGGCTTCCTGCGCTGGCGGTCGCAATGGCGGCTGTGGTGCTCGGCTATGCGCTGACTTGCTTCGTCATTCCGAGGACCGCGGGACACCTCCATGACGTGCTTTATTCGTTGCGACGCGGAGTGAACCCCGCGTTGCTTCAGGTCGGCAAATTCAATCAGTTCAACCACGGACGCGAAGTCATATTTTTCGAGAAGTATATCAACAAGAATGAATTGGCTGAGGTCTTTATTCGCGAAGTCCGCCCTGACAACGAGGAGCGCGTATTTCGAGCGCGTTACGCGATTTTCGACAGGGGTGAGGCCGGCGCTGGAGTTGTGCTGCTCGACGGAACCCTCCAGACCCTCAGCAGCGACCAGTCGCAGGTGCGCGCCGTCGCCTATGATCGAATGTTTGTTCCTTTAGGCGGGTATGGCGGTCCGAGCTTCAGGCGCGACTATACAATCGTCGATGAACTGCCGTTACTTCGCTTTCTGGAAGAGTGTTCGAAGGCCTTTGCTGATCCGGTGGAGGCGCGCAGCTGGGTTCACGAGGCGATCAACCGTTTTTTTATCCCGATTCTCACGATCGTTCACACTTGGCTCGGACTTGAGTTGCTCCCGGTCTGGCGCCACCTGAACAATCGCCGCCCTGATCGCGCGCCGCTTGTTTGCGTCATTGTCGCTTTGGTTCACTTTCTGATCATTGTCTCCATTGAACAAACCATCAGCGATATGCAATTGGCCTGGATTACCGCCGGCCTCGTCTGCGCGGAGTTGACAGTCGGGCTGGCCCTGATGTTCGTGCGCAAAGGAGCCTTCGGCCAGCAACCGCAGACGAACGCGCTGCCGGTGTTCGATGCACAGGAAAATCCGTTGCCGTTCGAGCTATCAGGTGTGCCGGTCCAAGATGTCATGGTTGGCGTCCTGGATGGCGAAACGCGATTGATCTCGTGCGGCGGATTGGGCGGAATGCAGGAATCGACGGCATAGTCAGGTCCTGGGCAGTTATACGCCATGACAATGGAGATGATACGTTGAGATGCAGGGATGCGGTGGAATGCAGACAATTCCGGCTGACTCATGAATGTTTCTTGCCTTAGGAGGGGGCGCCCGATGCAGCAGGAAAATTGGCAGACCATGCAATATAGTGTGAACGGAATCCTTTGGCGCGCGGATAATCTCAGCGGTGCCTTGGAAAAGCTCGCGTGCGGAAGAACCAATCCGCTGAGCATTGTGATCGACGACGTTGTCGACGCCGTCAGGGCGGTAATCGATGGCCGATCAACCCTAATGTTCGGCACAAACAGTTATCTCGGTTTGAATTTTCACCCGGCATGTATTGAGGCCTCGGTAAAGGCTGCGCGGCATTACGGCACGGGGTCCACGGCCTCGCGCGTCGCCGCAGGCAATCATCGTCTGCATGTCATGTTGGAGCGCGATATTGCTGCGCTTTATGGTCGAGCCGACGCGGTCGTTTTCAGTACCGGATTTATGGCCAATCTGGGCGTGATCTCGGCTCTGGCACGCAAAGGCGACGTAATCTTTGCTGACGCTCACTGTCATGCCAGTATATTTGATGCTTGCCGCCTGAGCGGCGCGCAGGTCGAAACGTTCTCTCACAACGATAGCGGCGATCTTGAACGTCTGTTCGCCAACAGCAAGGTGCCCGGGCCGCAGACGCTGGTCGTCTGCGAAGGCCTTTATAGTGTTCGTGGCGATCTCGGCGACCTTAACGGTTTAACGGCGGTCGCGCGGCGCCATGGCGCGGTCGTCCTCGTCGACGAGGCGCATTCGCTGGGCATTTATGGTAGTAATGGACGCGGCATTGCGGAACATCTCGGCGTTGAGGCTGACGTCGATGTTATCGTCGGCACCTTCAGCAAGAGCATCGGTGGGATAGGCGGGTACGCTGTTAGTAGTTCGAGCGCGCTCCGAGCGCTGCGCTTCATGAGCCGTTCATATCTTTACACGGCATCGTTGCCGCCGACGGTCGTCGTGGCGGCGCGGGAGGCTATCCGTCTCATCAACACGCAGCCTCGGCTGCGGGAGGATCTCTGGCGCAATGCGACGGCGCTGCATGCTGGCCTTACTGCGATCGGCGTGCAGCCCTGCGCGGAGCCGGGCCCGGTCGGCTGTATTCGGATGGCTGGGCTGTCAGCCGGCTATCAGTTTTGGAAGGCCTTGCTGGATCGCGGGATTTACGTCAATCTGTTGCTGCCACCGTCGACGCCGGACGGGGAAGTCGTGTTGCGGTTCAGTGTCTCGGCCGCGCATACGCCCGATCAGATCAGAATGGCGATAGATGCGGCTGCTGAGGTTTCCAAATTATTGGCGACGGCTTGAGCGGACGAGACAATGCCGCGTCGGCCGAGACATCGCGGGATTGGTTGTTTTAATTCGATTAGGTTTGGTTGGTCGTCATGACGAAGACGAGCAGTCTGAGCATCGTAACCGCGGCACGATTCGCGCGACGAATGCTTCCCCATCCCTGGATCGGTACGAAACTGCTCAAGATGGAGATGGACAAGCGGATTTTCAGCAAGTTCAAGATCGGCAGCGCGACCGGCGAGGCGGGCAAGATTCGTCAGGCGAGCTTCCGGCTGACCGACCGCTGCAATTTGCGCTGTCACACGTGCGGCCAGTGGGGCGACAACGGTTATCTCCTTAATTCCAGCATGAGGTCGTTGAGAGAGCGGGAGATACCGACAAGCCGCTACATCGAATTGCTACAGGACATGGTCGACCATGGTCATGGGCCGCTGGTCTATTTCTGGGGCGGCGAGCCGATGCTGTACGACGGCATCCTCGATCTGATCGACGGCGCCACCGAACTTGGGCTGCCCGTCAGCATCGCGACGAACGGAACGCGGGTGGCGGCGTCGGCCGAACGACTCGCCAAAGCGCCGCTGTTCCTGTTGCAGGTGTCGATCGACGGTCATACCGCCGAGTTGCACAACGGGCTGCGACCGGCCGCGGGCGGTGGCGGCGACAATTTCCGCGAACTCCGCCGCGGCCTCGATGCCGTGAACGAGGCGCGGACTAAGCATGGCCGCGGCCTGCCGTTTGTCGCTGCGCTGACCGTCGTCTCGGAGGCGAACTGCAACCATTTGAACGATATCTACGATACCTTCCGGGACAAGGTCGATCTGTTCATCTTTTATCTGTCCTGGTGGATCGACAAGGACAATGCGGAGGCCCACGAGCAGGATTTCTCCCGCCGGTTCGGATTCTATCCGACCCGTCATCGCGGTTGGGTCGGAAACTGGAAGCCGAGCGATACGGCGGCGCTGGACGATCAGCTGCAGGCGGTGATGGAAAAATCCGCAAAATGGTCGTCGCCCGCCGTCGCCCTGATTCCACCGATCACCGGAGCTGACAACCTAAAGACCTATTACACGGATCACCAGGCACGGTTCGGCTATGACAATTGCGCCGCGATATTCCAGGCCGTCGAGATCAACAGCAATGGCGATGTTTCGCCATGCCGCGATTACCACGATTATGTCGTCGGCAATATTAAGACGTCCACCATCACGGAATTGTGGAATTCGGAGCCCTATCTGAAATTCCGCGGCAGTATCGGGCGCGATGGGCTGATGCCTGTTTGCACCCGCTGTTGTGGTTTGATGGGGTATTGACCGGGCGGCGGCGCGAAACAGTTCGGGAGAACGGGGCCATGGCGGCGACGACGTGCAATGTCCTTCTCGTTTATCCACGCTTCGACCTGGCGGCGTTCTGGAGCCTGACGACGACCTGCCAGATCGCCGGGAAGCGGCGCATGGAGCCGCCGCTCGGCCTCATCACGGTCGCGGCGATGTTGCCGAAGCAATGGACGGTCCGGCTGATCGACCGCAATGCCGAGGACGTCACGGAGGCGGATTTCGCATGGGCCGACATGGTGATGACCGGCGGCATGATTCCGCAACGAGTGGACACGTTGCGTCTGATCGAGCTCAGTCGCGATCACGGCACGCCGGTGGTGGTCGGCGGGCCGGATATCACCTCGAGTCCGCATGTCTACGGCCATGCGGACTTTCGCATGCCGGGCGAGGCTGAGGCGACGATCGCGGCCTTCGTCGATGCCTGGAATGCGGGAGCACGGCAGGGCCTGTTTGAGGCGGAAAAATTCCAGGTCGACGTGACCAAGAGTCCAATTCCGCGCTTCGACCTGTTGAAAGTGGATCACTATCTCGCTCTGTCCGTGCAGTTTTCGCGAGGCTGTCCGTTTACCTGTGAGTTTTGCGATATCATCGAACTCTACGGACGCGTACCGCGCGCCAAGACGATCGGCCAGTTATTGGGTGAATTGCAGACCCTCTACCGGACCGGCTATCGCGGCCATATCGATTTCGTTGACGACAACTTGATCGGCAACAAGAAGGCGGTGAAGCAATTTCTTCCGCATTTGTGCGCCTGGCAAAGGGAACGAGGCTATCCCTTCACTTTCAGTACGCAGGCATCGATCAACCTGGCGGATGACGACGTTCTCCTGGGCCTGTTGCGGGAGGCGAATTTCGGCGCGGTCTTCATCGGCATCGAAAGCCCGAACCAGGAAACGCTGGTCTCGATGCAGAAAAAGCAGAACGCGCGGCGGAGCCTGGCGGACTGCGTGCATAAGATTTACAAGGCCGGACTATTTGTGACGGCCGGGTTTGTGGTCGGGTTCGACAGCGAGAAGGACGGTGTCGCCGACGAAATGGTTGCCTGCATCCAGATGGCTGCGCTTCCGATCTGCATAGTGGGAATGCTGACCGCCCTGCCCAACACGCAATTGTCGCGGCGGCTCGAAAGGGAGGGGCGGCTCCATCCCGATGTGGATTTCAGCTTCATGAACGACGCCCGTGGCGGCGACCAGTGCACCGAGGGCCTGAATTTCGATACGGCTCGACCACGGCGCGATATCCTCACCGACTACAAGACGGTGCTGGAGCGGATCAACAGGCCCGAGGCGTTTTTTGGGCGGATCCGGGCGGTCGCCCGGATGCTTGACCCGGCGCGCCTCAAGGTCAGGGTGCCGCTGAGTGTCCTCCTCAACGACGCGGCGACGGTTGGCCGCCTGCTGTGGTTCGTGAGCGTTCGCAGGCCGGAACTGTTGATGGAGTTCATCGCGACCATCGCCGAATGCGCGATCCGCAATCCGCGGGCGCTCAAGCAGGTCGTGTCGCTGATTTTGCTCTACCTCCATGTCGGGCCGTTCTCGCGTGACGTGATCGCGAGCCTCGATCAGCAGATCAGGTCGATGGATTCCGGCATTGCGTTGCCGCGGCTTGTTGCAGTGGCAGCGTCGGCGTCGCCCGCCGCCATCGGTCAGGCCGTCGCTTAGTCAGCCGCTTTGAGGGGCACTTCGAACGGCAATCCGGCCCACCTCACTCTGCGGTCGGCCAGGGCCTTCAGCCACATGGCGGGAATGAGGAATTCGCGGCAGAGCCCGGCCAGGGGAGATGTCCACGACCAGCCCCACCCTTTGGCGGCGAAGAATGCGAGGTCCAGCGACATCCAGCCGAACAGGGTCGTCAACGCCATGGACCACCATGGTGCACCGAACACGACAGCGCCGAAGGCGCCGGCGACGGCGGTCAACGCGCCACTCAACAGCGGCTCGGCGCAGAAGGCGAGCGGTGCCTGGATACGACGGATGACCATCCAGCGCAGGTGGCGACCCCAGACGTCCCTGAACGGTCGTCGGTTGAGCACCTGGCGGATCTCGGTCTCGGCAAAGACCGTTCGCAAACCTAGCCGCGCAAGTCCCCTGGACAGCGCGTGATCGTCGCCGAACGCGGAGGCAATCAATTCGATGCCCCCCGCCCGATCAAAATTGCGACGATCGAACAGCATTACCTTGCCGAAACCGACATCCACCCCGGTAACGGAAAGGGCAAGCGTCAGTGGTGCGGCCTGGCCGTTCAGGATCGCGCGTTCGAGTTCTGACGAAAATCCGATCGGCGCCACGGCGATCGGGACAGCACAGACCAGACCGACGCCGGAGGTGAGGTTCTTCACGAGATCGGCGATCTGATCCGGGCCAAGAAGAATATTTGAATCCTTGATCAGGATGAGGTCGTGCCTGGCTGCCGCGATCGCGGGCGCGAGATTGCTGACCTTCGGGTTCGGTGTGAAGCGCTTGTTTCCTGTCAGGATCTGCGAGCCGATCACCGGAAACTGCGCAGCGACCCGTCGGGCGACATCGATCATGGGCGACGACTCTTCGGCGGCGGAAATCAGAATTTCGGTCTCCGGATAGGACTGCCGGTACGCGGAGGCGAACGCCGCCTCGGCGTCAGGCTCCAGCCAGCGGACGGGGATGACAATCGATACCGCGGGCTGATCCCGTCGTGTCGCCAGCCACCGCCGCGTCCAAGGGTGCGCCAGGGCGGTCGAGATTGTCACGACCCGGAGTGTGCATGAGATCGCCCACCAGGAGGCTGCCGCGATTGCAATGCTCGACCATGCGTCCATCGCGAGGGTCCAATTATCCGCTGTGCGGTTCCGAGTGGTCGGGGATGTCGACATGGATGCGGTGCAAAGCCAGATCGACCCATCGTCCCGGGAGCAGCCGCGTCAGCTGCAGGCCGTAGGCAAGCAAGCGCGGAAACGCAATGATGGTGTCTCCGCGGTCTAGTCTCCGCCGAATGATCGCGGCGGCGCGGTCCGCCGTCATCTGGAGGGGCTTGGGACAGACGATGTCGCGGTTGAGAGGGGTTTCCACAAAACCCGGGGCGATGATCGTGATGCCGACGCCCTGGGCGGCGAGGGTGGGGCGAAGAGACTCTGCATAGGCGTGAACGCCCGCCTTGCTTACGCTATAGGCGGGGCAAGAGGGCAGCCCGCGAAATGCTCCGATCGAACCCACGACGGCGACGCGGCCACGTCCGCGCATGCACATCCGTTCCACCACAGGATCAATCGTGTTGATGGCGCCGAACAGGTTGGTCGCGATGACGCTGCGAGCGACCGCGGGGTCTTCCCGCAGCCGGCCCATGCCTAGGCCCGCGGAAATTCCTGCGCTCGCAATGGCCAAGCCGATCGGACTGGCGTCGTCGACTGCACGGATCCAACTCACCATCCGGTCATGATCGCGTACGTCGATCAGTCCGGTCGTGACGGCTGCGCCGGCCGCCACGACATCGCCCGGCGGTTTCGACCAGGCGGCCTTGGTCGCGGCCGGCCAACGCCAGATGGATGCCGGGCGCCGCATAGGCCATGGCGAGCGCCCGTCCGATACCGCTGCTGGCTCCCGTGATGACGATAGATCGTGGTGCGGACGACATGGCGTTCGACTTTCAAGCTAGGCCTGGCGCGCGGCGATCGCGGCTCGTGTTATCCGCCGCAACCTCGCTGATGCACACGGGCTGATTGCCGTCGGTGCAGACGATGACGCGAAGGACCAGATCCTTGTCCTTTCCGTCTGCCGTCCCTCTTGCCACGCGGCCGTGGAAGAAGAGCCGGCTGCCGACGGGAAGCGGCCGCAGAAAATTCCCGTGAAACCGGTCGACGCAAAATTCCGGGAACCACTGCAGCAGCGCCCGTTCGATTTGGCCCATGGCCAGCATGCCATGAACGATGAGGCCATCGAGACCCGCGGCGTGCGCCGCAGCAAGGTCGCTGTGGAGCGGGTTGTCGTCGAGCGAGGCCGCCGCATAGCGTTGCGTTTGTGTCAGATCGACCGGGCCGGTCCCAATGACCGGAAAGCCGGTGTCCGCGATCTGTATGGTGCGGGGTGGGGCCACTCGCGCGCCGCTGGGTCGGAACGTGCGCAACAGCGTGTCGAGGGTCGCGATGATATTCCCAGCGCGATCCCGCACTGTCCCGTGCAGTACCGTCCTGTCCGTAGGCGTCCGCTCGCGGCGGGCGTCGACTTCGAAGGTGTACTCGCGGTCCAGTTCGAGTACCTCGAAATAGGCGAAGGTTTGGGATTGCTGAACGATGGCATCCTGCTCGAGGCCGAGGCGGCGGATCACCGTGCCACGGATCGATGGCAGACTCAGCCAGCGGATCGGAAAGGTCAGCGGAACCGGACCGTAGCCGCGATGCAGTCCGAGCGCCGACGCAAAGGCTTCGACATCGAGGGTATCGGTCCGGACAGGGATCGGGCCAATGCTGAGGTGGTCTTCGACCGCGCCCAGCCCGCTTAATTCGGTGCCGCCGGCCGTCATTCCGTTCGCGCGACGATCAAACATGCGTTGATACCTCCGAACGCGAACGAGTTCGACATCGCCGCGCGGATCGGGATCGCTCGCGCTTCGTTCGCGACAGGATCGAGATCGCATTTCGGGTCGGGCCCGAGCCAGTTGATCGTCGGCGGCGCGATATTGTCGCGCAGAGCCATGATCGTGATCGCAAGCTCGATGGCTCCGCCGGCGCCCAGCGTGTGGCCATGGATCGGTTTGGTCGACGATACCGCCAGCCGGCGCAGCCGGTCCCCGAAAACCCGCTGCAATGCTTCGACCTCGGCGATGTCGTTGGCGATGGTCCCGGTGCCGTGTGCGTTGACATAGTCGATATCGTCCGGCGTCATTCCGGCGTCCGCGATCGCCAATTGCATGGCGGAACATGCGCCATCGGGATCGGGACGAAGGACGTCGAAGGCGTCGCTGGAGGTTCCGTAGCCCACGATCTCGGCCAGCGGAGCGGCGTTGCGGCTGCGCGCGGTCTGCAAGTTCTCGATGACCATGATCGCCGCGCCCTCGCCGAGCACCATGCCGTTGCGACCGGTTGAGAACGGTCGACAGGCCTCCGGAGCCAGGACGCGCAGCAGTTCCCAGGTGCGAATATTGAGCGCAGTCATCGAGGATTCGCTTCCGCCGACGATCGCTCGGTCGACCGCACCGGAACGGACCATCGCGGTGCCGATGCCGATCGCCTGGGCCGACGACGCGCAGGCGCTGGTGATCGTAAACGTCGGACCCGCGCAGCCATAGCGCATGCTGATATGCGACGCTGCAGCGCTACCCATGATGCGGGGAATTGCCAGCGGATTGAGACGGGTCTTGAGCGCGTACTCGTTGAAGCACTGGTTGTCGATGGTGGTGATGCCGCCGATGCCGGTTCCGAGGATTACGGCGGTACGGGACCCCTGTCGCGGGTCGCGCGGAAGCCCCGCTTGCCCCATTGCCTCGTCAGCCGCGACAATGGCCAATTGTGCAAACCGGTCGCAAAACGGCAGCGACTTCGCGTCGATATGGGCTTCGGGTTTGAAGGATTTGATTTGAGCGGCCAGCTTGATCTGGTTCGAGCCAGGGCGTTCGAAACTGGATTGGCCGATGGCGGACTGGCCGCTGCGGGCGGCCTGCCAAAGAGAAGCAATGCCGATCCCGGTGGCGCAGATCGCGCCCATTCCGGTGACGACGACGCGAGTCCGCGACACGTCAAGCGCGCTCGACGAGAATGCGGTGTTCAATTTGCTTCACGAAGCCGCCAAGGTTCTTGGTTTCCGCGATGCTGCCGTCGATCGGGACATAGACCCCGAATTTCTCTTCGATCGCCATCAGGATCATGACGACATCGATCGATTGCACCTCGAGGCTTTCCAGCGTCGCGTCGGGGGTGGCCTTGGCGCGATCGATCTTGCCCTCGCTGATGATGACCTCGAGAATCTGCTCGGCCAGGGCATCCTTGTCGACAAATGGTTCTGTCACATGTGCCTCCGAAACATCACCCGTCGCCAGCGACGATATGGAGATCGTCTTTCGGCGACTAGTGTACAAGGCTCTTCTCATAGACGCCATAGGTGTGCGACCTCCGCAGCCCCATATGCGTCAGCGACTGCGACAGCGGGTTGTTGTCCAGCACCCAACCCGCGATCCCTGCGTCAAGGCCGAGAGCCGCTGCGCGCCGCCACATTTCCTCGAACATCACGGCTGCAATCGCGCTTCGGAGAATGCTCTTGTTGTATTTCGACGTCATTCCCAAAAGGATAACTCTGAAGGAGCGATATCGCGCGCGTCTCATTCTGATCAGGAATTTCATCCAGCCGAAGATGCCCGGTGCGGCGCCGATGCCGGCGGTGAGATCGAACAGGTTTGGAATCGCCAGCATGAAGGCCGCGGGCTCTCCGTGGACGTCGATGAAGAAGCCGGCCTCGGACAACAGCATCGGCTTGAATTGCGTGGTCAGGGCCCGAACGTCGGATTCCGTCGAAGGCGTGAAGCCCCAGTTGTTTTGCCAGCCGTCGTTGAAGATCTTTCGGGCTGTTTCCATGTCGGCATCGAGATGGTCGAGGCGAATGTCCCTCGTGGTGATGCCGGCGCGGGCGCGCACGTTGGAGAGCATCTCCACGCGGCGAGCAGGCGGGAAATCGGCTGACCTGTAGTCGAAGCAATAGAGCGATCTTGCGAGCGTGTACCCGGCGTTGCGGACGCGGCTGTCCAGATAAGCGGGATGCCATGGTAGCAGCGTCATCGGCGGCTCCAACTGGCCGTCAAGGAGGAGGCCGGATTCGCCATTGATCGAAAGCAGAAACGGGCCTCGGGCGATCCGGCGCCCTTGCTGGCGCAGCCAGTCTTCCGCTGCCTTGAACAGGGCGTTGACAACATCGCCATCGTCAATCGCATCGAGGCAGCCGAACAGCCCGACATCTGAAGCATCCGGTCCGACGGCGGCGAGATCGATCTGCGCGGAGATGCGGCCGAGCGGTCGGCCGTTGCGACTGGCGATCCAGTACGCAGCATGGCCGTGGCTGAAGAACGAATTGTGTCGTGGATCAAGCATTTGCCGGCGCTCATAGTCGAGCGGCGCCACAAAGCCTGGCATGCCGTCGTAGATCAGCCGGGGCAGAATGATGAATTCGCGCAGCTGCGCGCGCGTTCGGACGCGCTGTATGCCGAGCGGTGCGACGTCGTCGGGAGTTTGCACCGCAAGGCCGGTCACGTGACTGTTGTGGCGATCGACGGCATTCATGACAGGACTTCGAGACGCGACATCGGCGGGCGTAGCGTCAGTTCGACGATCATCTGCGGCGTCGCATTCGGTCCGGGTTCGCTCGGTTCCGGTCCGTGCCGAAGGGACGGGATGCGAGGCGACGAACCTCTGGCCGCCTCGCAGGGAGAGCCCTTCAGCGCCCCCGGCCAGGAACCAAAGCCACTGGGTTGCGGTGCGAGCGGTATTGTAATGCTCCCGGACAAGGGCAAGGCCCTTGTGCGCGGCCTGGTCGAGAGCGGCCGGATCCTGCCAGAGTTGCCGCATCGCAGCGAGCCATTGGTCGCAGGTATGCGCCGCGGGGATGCCGCAGGCCTCGCTGAAGGCGACGACGTCCGGAGACCGGGCATCGCCAATGGCGGGGCATCCTCGCGCGAACAGGCCGCGCATGCGACCGGCAGACTTGAGATAGGAATCGGACAGGGTTGGTCGTGCGGGAACGATTTCCGAGTCGGGCCCGGGCGGACATTTCGGTCAGGGCTTTGGGCGACCACGCGGCATATCGCACCCGCAGCGAACTCCATCGCTCCGTGCGTTCCGGAAGGTTCGTGAGGATGGTTAATTCTGCATCAGTCTCGTCGCCGAATGCGGTCAGCGCGTCCTTGAGAGCGTACAGCCCATCGAGGCTTTCCCGTGTTCCGTGCCATAGGAGAGTAGGTGTCCGTTGCGAAGAAGGCGCGCGGTCGAGCGCACGTTGGCCGGTCTCGATGACGTCGGGCGCTTCGGTCTCCTCGATGAACCAGACATGTGGATGGACAATGCCCAACAGCGAGGCGAATACCGGGGAGGAAACCGATACGACGTGCCCGAAATGCTTCAGGCGGCTCCAGAACCGATCGGCATCGTCGGGCAACAGCAGGACAGTGCGGCGGGTCGGGCAATGACCCGCCGGGGGAATCGCCTTGAGACAGAGTAGCCAATCCACCGGCGCGTCCGGAAGGCCACCGGACGTGATCTGCCAAGGCAGATCCAAGGCGGCGGCTTGGCTACGCAGCTGCGGCAACACCCGTTCCACGTGGATGGCGGTGCTGGGCCAGGGATTCGGGGCCCAGAAGTGAATGCGGAGCCGTTCACGGCGTAGGCCGGACGGTGGTTCAGCGGGGATAGCCGTGAAGGAGCCCGCCAGAAGCCCGGCGTGCTGGGCCGCCAGGGTCTGCCGAAAATGAAGCTTCGCCGGCAGGAAATGCGCCCAACTAGGGGGAAACATGCTTGCCCCAGATCAAGACCCACAGAATACTGTTCACTGTATCGTCTTATCAGCCCAATTGATAGAGACGGGATGGCCGGCGGTGAGCCGGATATTTGCAATAGGCAGTCGGTTGTCTTTTTGACGAAGTTACTTCGATCCTGGTCCACGCATTTTGGTCCATGCAGATGTCATCAACCGCGATTACAGTCGAGAATGTCTCGAAAGCCTATACGGTCTGGTCGTCGCCTGGCGCGCGACTGCATGGGCCGCTGCTTGGGCGTCTCGGCCAGCTTCCGTTCCTGCCCGGCGGGACGCGTGCCCTGTGCAAGCGATTGTCCCATGATGCGTTCCGCAAGTACTACGCATTGCGTGATGTCTCGCTCGAAATCCGGCGAGGCGCGAGCGTCGGCATCCTCGGCCGGAACGGATCGGGCAAGAGTACGCTGCTGCAGCTGCTTGCCGGAACGCTGACCCCGACGCTGGGTGACGTCACGGTTATCGGCCGCATTGCCGCCCTGCTGGAGCTGGGCAGCGGATTCGACGCGGAATTTACCGGTCGTGAAAATGTCTATCTCAATGCTGCCATTCGCGGCATGACCCGCCGGCAGACCGATGCGAAATTCGACGAGATTGTCGCCTTTGCCGACATCGGCGACTTCATCGATCAGCCGATCAAGACCTATTCCAGCGGCATGATGGTGCGGCTGGCGTTCGCCGTCTCGGTTTGCTTGAAGCCGGAAGTGTTGCTGGTCGACGAGGCGCTGAGTGTCGGCGACATTTTTTTTCAGCAGAAATGTATCCGCTATATGCGGGATGCAATGAAGGGCGTCACCAAAGTATTTGTGACGCACGACCTTCAAGCCGTGCGGAGCGTGACCGAATATGCCTACGTGCTCGATCACGGCGAGATCGCATTCGAAGGTAGTACCAGGGACGCGGTCGAATTTTATATCAAGATGTCTCACAATGCGTCAGACCCCATCGTGCGCTCGGTTCGAAGCCCGCAGGTCAAGTCGCCGGATTCCCGCGTCGACCCGGATGTCCTGGCCGATCTTTGCTGGCTCGATATCAAATCCACGCAGTTGAGTGGGGTCGGCGAAGTCCTGATCAAGCGGGTCGCAGTTGCCCACGCGGATTTTCATTCCATCGGAACGGTTCAGGCCAAGGACCGGATTACAGTTCAGCTTTGGCTGTCTTGCGTTGCCGCGAAAGCGCACGTGATCGCCGGCTATATTCTCAACGATCGCCTCGGCAATCAGGTCTGCGGCGAAAACACTTGCAGCCTGACCGATGGCGTGTTTTCGCTCGTCGCCGGTGAACATTTCGTGCGGTTTGATTTCGACTGGCCGGAAATCCAACCTGGCGACTATACCCTCACCATCGGCATCGGCGAAGGAGCGGACCCCCTGCGGCACGTTATCCAGTGTTGGGCCCACAACGTCGTCAAGTTCTCTGCCGTCAGCCCGGGGCGGGTGATCCATTGCCTCTTCAACAATCCGATGTCGAACCTGGCCGTCATGCCGATCAGCAATGATCAAGAGCAGGGCTATGTGCGGCGCAGCGGCGCGTCACTAAGTTCGGTGGGATATGACTGAGCCTGCTCTCGCTCCGGACACACCGCATCAGGCGGCTTGGGTGGTCACCGAGCCGGTTTACGAGGCGGACCTGCTGAATCCGGAGCTTGCAATCTCGCCGTGGCAAAGCCATCGCGATTTCGCCTACGATCTGGTTTCGTTCGTGCAGCCGCGGCTGATCGTGGAACTGGGCGTGCACTATGGCTGCTCGTATTACGCGTTTTGCCAGGCGGTCAAGGATCACGCCCTCGTGTCACGGGTCGTCGGGATCGATACCTGGAAAGGCGATCCCCATGCAGGCTTTTATGACGACGACGTGTTCGATCTGGTGAAGAAGACCAAGGAAAGCTACTTCTCCGATGACCGTTTTTCGTTCCGTCGCGCCAGCTTCAACGAGGCGGTCGCCGAATTTGCGGACGATTCAATCGGAATGCTGCACCTCGATGGTTTGCACACCTACGAAGGCGTGCGTGAGGATTTCACGACTTGGCTGCCCAAGCTGGCGGAAGATGGAGTTTTGCTCATCCACGACGTTGCGCCTTCATCGGGCTACGAATCTGCCCGCTTCTGGGCGGATATCAAGCGGCAGTATCCCCATTTCGAGTTTCTGAATAAGTGGGGCCTCGGGATCGTCTTTCCGAAAGGCGACCGCTGGTACCGGGCCGGTTTGGCCGAAGGCGTGCCCGACAAAATTCGCGGCTATCGCTATCGCGGGGAGTGGCTGGCCTGTCGCAGGCAGAGCGCCATCGACCTGCAATGGCAGAAGAAGCAGACCGACCTCTGGTGGCAGGAAAGCGAAAACTTCAAGATGCGCGCGGCGAAGCTGGAAAAATGGTTCAGGATTTGTACGTTCGGCTTAGCCGGAGCATTCCTCCGTCGTGACAGTGATTGATGGGTGTTAAGCCTGCCGGGTCTGGAATTAGGGAAGTTGTTCATGAATGGCAAAGTTGCGGTCATCACGCGCACGAAGAACCGGCCGCTGCTGCTGCCTCGTGCCCTGGACAGCGTCGTCGGCCAGACGTTCAACGATTGGGTTCATGTCGTCGTCAACGATGGCGGCGAGCCTGCCGCAGTGGATCGCCTGGTCGCGGAACGTGCCGGCCGTTACGCCGGGCGTTGCCACGTCATCCACAACAATACATCGCGCGGCATGGAAGCCGCGTCGAATCAAGGCGTTGAAGTTTTCATCCAGCCGCTATATCGTTATTCATGACGATGATGACGCATGGCGACCGGACTTTCTCAGCAAGACCGTGGCCTATATGGAGGCGAATGCGACATTTCCGAAACTGGCCGGCGTGATCACCCACACGGAGAGAGTTCGTCGAAACCATAAGGGACGACCGGATCGAGACCGTGCTCCGCCATGATTTCAATTCCTGGGTGACGGCGGTGCATTTGTTTCGCATGCTGGCGCAAAACATGTTCCCACCAATTTCGTTCCTGTTCAGGCGAGATGCGCTGGAGAAGGTCGGCCCGTTCCGGGAGGATCTTCCGGTTCTGGGTGACTGGGAATTCAACGTCAGATTCCTGCAAGCCTTCGAGATCGGAGTGCTCTGCGAATGTCTGGCCTATTATCACCATCGTTTGCCAGCAGACGCGGTCGAATACAGCAATTCGGTCGTCGATCGGAGCCACGAACATGAGAACTACAGCGCCTTCCTCCGCAACGAATGGCTTCGTCAGGAACTGAATAGCAGCCGCAGCGGGATCGGCACCTTGGCCAATATTTCGTGGCAGATATTCCTATTGGAGGCGTGGCTCCGAAAGCGACATCAGGAGAAAAAAGGCTTTCTTCGCGGCATTTTTGGCCGAAGAAAATACGATTGAGTAGGCGAAGCCATGGGCGCGAAACTCCAATCCAGGCTTGATGAGGCCGACGTCGTTTCGTTCGACGTCTTCGATACGTCGATTCTTCGATCATTGGCGGAACCTGAAGATCTCTTCCTGTTGATGGAGCCGGCGGTGCGCTGCAGGCTCGGCGCTGATTCAATGCAATTTGCGGCAGCGCGGCGCGATGCGGAGCGGCTGGCGCGCGAACGCGCCTGGCAAAACCAGCGCGCGCGAGAAGTCACACTGGACGAAATCTACGAAACTCTTTCAGAGTCGCTGGCTATCGAGCCGGGCTTGGCCAAAGCCGTCGCGCAAATGGAAATCGAGGCGGAGCTCAACGTCTGCCGGCGCAATCCATTCATTCACGACGTCTATAGCTGGTGCCGCGATCGCGCCAAGCGGATCGCCTTCATCTCCGATACCTACCTGCCCGAGGAGGTGATCGCCGAATTGCTGCGGAATGCCGGCTATGACGGTTATGACGCGTTGCTGGTTTCGTCGGTTTCGAGGAAGACAAAATCGACCGGCGAGCTCCACGCCGAAGCACGCGCGCGTCTGCCTGGCGAAGGTCAGCGCTGGCTGCACATCGGCGACAATCTCCGTGCCGATATAAAGATGGGGCGAAAGCACGGAATGTCGACCTGGTACTACCGACGCCGCATGGACGCGTATATGAGTTATCGCCGCGTCTCGGAGGTATGGAAGACATCGGAGCCTGCATCTGCCGCAAGGTCGGTCGCGCAGGGGATGATCGCAAACCGGATCACCCATGCAAGTCGGGACGCCGTGCATGTCTCGCGCGAGGAAAGCTTTTGGGAGGATTTCGGCTATGTAACGGCCGGTCCGCTGTTCGTCGGCTTCACTGAATGGTTGATTGAACAGGCGAAGGTGCGCCGGCTGCAGGCCCTGTATTTCCTGGCCCGCGAAGGCCTTGTCATGCAGCAGGTCTATGACAAGCTCGCCGCCGCGGCAGATGGAGCGGTCAAAGAGACGCATTATCTTTATGGTTCGAGGCGGGCGCTTAACGTAGCCGCGATCAAGGACATCAACGAGGATGTCGTCCGGTTTCTGTCGGGCGGGACATCGCTGCTTACAGCGGCGCAATTCATCGAGCGCGCTGGTGTCGACTGGCGCAAGCATCAAGGAGCTTTCCGAGCGGCCGGATTTAGCGGCCCCCATCACGAGGTCAAGACGGAAGCGGACTATGGATGCCTGCGGCAATTGTTTCTCGGGCTTGCGGGGCCGATCTGCGAGAACGCGCGCGAGGAACGCGGGGTTTTGCTGGACTATTTGAGCGCTTCCGGCCTGGTGGGCGGCCGTCGCGTTGGCCTGATCGATGTCGGTTGGCATGGTACGATGCAGCGGTCGATCACCGATATGCTGCGCGAGAGGGGGGATTGCCCGGATATCACTGGCCTCTATCTCGGCACATACGGGTTCGCGCACGAGATCGTTCTGCCCGACGAGAAATATCCCCACGACGCCTATCTGTTCCGGCGGGGCGATCCGGATGACTACCGACGCCTGATCTGGGAGGGGGTCGAAGTCGTGGAACTGTTGTTTTCGGCGACGGAGGGCACGATCGTTCGTATCGAGCGCGACGCCGACGGAAATTTTATTCCGGTCAGAGCTTCCACCGATCTGGAGCCCTACAGGATCGAGAGTATCGTGCGCATGCAACAGGGGGCGATGCAATTCGTCGACGATTATCTGGCGCTGAAGGCCCGCTTTCCGCACCTCACCTTGTCCAAGGATACAGCGGCGGCACAATTGAAGCGGTTCCTGCGGCATCCGTCCAAAGCGGAGGCGCGATATGTCGGCGACATCCCGCACGGAGAAGGATTTGGCGCCATATACGCGCGACGGCTGTTGGCCTATCCCCACAGCCTGCGGATGCTGGCGCAACCGCAGTCGTTCAGATGGGTACTCCGGCAGGACTACTGGCACGCCGGCCGAAATCGCCGGGCCTCGCCCTTCAAGCGCGCTGTCTTCTGGCTGCTGACGCGGTAGCGAAGCAGCCCGACATTGCGCAGTGAACTGCGTTCGCCGATGCGACGCCGTCTTGAAGACGGACCGATGTCATTCGGATCGAATTCTGACCTTGCCGGGCATGAACCGCCGCGCGGCCTGTCCGTGTGCAGTCAATGCGAGACCGCGAACCGACAACCCAAAGATCAGGAAGAACAGGATCACCCCACCATATCCAAAGCGAAAATCCGGCACCACGATGAGGGGGAGCAGTATGAGCTGGTAGGCAATAGCCACAACCAGATAGACCATCCATTCCGGGCGCTGCAAATGCAACTTGAACTGCACGACCAGCGTCAGCAGCGTCATGGCGCCGAGCAAAGTCAGCCAGTGGCTGGAGAGGAACCAGGGCGCTGACTCAAGATAAACGTCGACCATTCGGTTCAGTCCTGGCCAGAACAGATGAATTTCAGAGTTCGGATCAATGCCGGGGTGAAACCGCCAGTGGCCGCCCAGATAGGCGTGCACTACTTCGGCGCGGGTGGCGAGGTAGTGGAGCGGATGCGTGACAATCGCGGTCACCCAATCACGACGGAGTTCGGCGAGGTCGTCGCCGACAACGAATTTGACCATCTCGGTGTCGGGCTGGCCCCAGGCGATCGGCATCAGGCTGTCGGGCCAATAGTGTCGTCGCAGAACGGCAAGATCGTTGGCGGGAAAACTCGCGGGCGTCAGCAAAAGCTGATTGGTTCGGATCGAAATGCCGGCCAGATCGAACAGGAAAATTCCGGCTTCTGCATGCCGACGTTCCGGCCTCACGACCTCGGCCACAAGGAGGCCGAGGACGGCCGCTGAGAGGAGCAATGCGCAGGAATAGCGGGCGGCATCCACGAGTTTTCGCCCAGCCAGGATATACTCGCCCCAAATCAACACAGGTACCAGAAGGATGGTCTCGGGGCGGATAAACGGTGCGAGCGCTACCAGCGTTGCGCGGAAATAGATCAGTTCAGCTCGCCTTGGCCCTGATGACGCTGCGAAGATGGCGAGAAAAATTGCCGCCACCCAGGTGTCTTTGGAGACGGCGACGAGGTGATTCAGCACCGGTGGAAAGAGTGAGAGGCCGAGCGCCGCCAGGAGCGTCATGAACGGCGAAAGGCCGTTCGCGCGCAGGGTGAGGACAACAGAATAAACAATGACGAAAACGACAAGCGTCGTATGCGCGGCTACCAGAGCCGGGGAGGCTCCTATCATCCTCCATAACCAGGGAATGATGGGCGCGTGCCAGTCATGAAGGGTGGCGCCGAGCGCCTGTCCGTACATGTCCAGCGCGTCGGCGTTCATGCGTCCTGGCAGGGAGGGCATTGCGATCAGGGTAGCTGCGACAAAAGCCGACAGCGCCAGGGCCCAAGGGGGAAAATTATCTTGATGCCCAGCTGCCATGTGCAAGGCCTCTTGCCGGTGATCGATGTGAAACGAACATTCCGGATTGTGGGCCAGTCTATCGCCTTGCGCTCCCCCCGCGCCACTGCCAAACTGGTGCGACCGCACGATTTCAATGGCAGAGGGCGACACCTGATGGCAGCGGTGCAGCGGTCACGCGATCGGGTTCCGTGGTCACAATTGCTGTTGCCTTGGGAGATCGTTCGTGCGCTTGGCGAACACGGAACGTTGCTTCAGCAATGGACCGTGCGTGACGTTCTGGCACGCTACCGTGGCTCCTATCTCGGGGTGTTCTGGTCGCTGATGCGGCCGCTGGCCATGCTGACGGTTTATGTGGTCGTATTTGGCTTCATCCTGCAGCCCCAATTGGGAGGCGATACCGGTTCAAACAAGCTCGAATTCGTGCTGTCGCTGTTTTGTGGCCTGGTGCTCTTCGATTTCTTCGCGGAAGCGGTGAGCCGTGCGCCGACGCTCGTTCTTTCCAGGTCGAACTACGTGACCAAAGTGGTGTTTCCGCTTGAAATCTTGCCGCTGTCTGCGGTCGCCGCCGCCTTGCTGCAGATGATCATTAGCCTCATCCCGTTTTTCGCCGGCGTTCTACTGGTGCGGGGCGCCGTTCCTGCCGCCGCGCTGTTCCTGCCGCTGGTCATTGTGCCACTGATACTTTTCGCCCTCGGATTTTGCTGGCTGCTGTCCAGTCTTGGCGTGTTCGTCCGCGATCTCAATGCGGTGGTTCCACTGATGCTGGTCGTCCTGCTTTTCGCCAGCGCGATCTTCTATTCAGTGAGCAGCGTCCCGCCTGAATTCCGGACCTTCTTTGAGTTGAATCCCCTCGCTGTCCTGGTCGACGAAGCGCGCAACACCGTGCTGTCGGGGCGGGCGCCCGCATGGGTGCGGCTCGCCGCGATATTCGCCGCCAGCATCGTCGTTGCCATCGCTGGCTATGCGTTCTTCATGCGCTCGAAGCGCGGCTTGGCCGATGTGATCTGACGACTCCAACTCACCGGACACGCCTTAACGGAGGGTCATGTTACAGAGATGAATGCTCCTTCGCCTTTCCGGATCGTCATATTGCTCGAGCGTTCG
This sequence comes from uncultured Alphaproteobacteria bacterium, assembly GCA_963786045.1. Classification (GTDB taxonomy): domain Bacteria; phylum Pseudomonadota; class Alphaproteobacteria; order Rhizobiales; family Xanthobacteraceae; genus Bradyrhizobium. The sequence continues at coordinate 88,252 of CAWAXR010000014.1, forward strand.
GACGACGAAGCGCGGTGTCGCGCCGGCGAATTGATCAATCACCTCAGTCGCGCATGGTTCGAGCCAGAGCTGTGGCGATGGGGCAGTGATGCCGAGGTGGCGGCGGATTGCGGTTCTGTCGGATTCGTGGACGCTCTTCAGCCGCAGCGGAATGGATTGGTTGCGCTGATGCGTCTGGCGTGGCGCCTTTGGTCACGGCGGCCGGCACTGGTGTACTCGCTGCCATCCCGGACGATCGACTGGGGGGCTCTTCTTGCCGGCCTGCTCGGAATTGCTGCGGTGTCGGATTTTCGCGGGGGCTCACCGGGCTGGCCAAACCGAATTTTCCGGCGCCTCTATACGCGGGTAATCGTTAGTTCGTCGGCGCAGGAATACCAGATGATCGCACGGTGGAAGATCAATCCGGATCGGGTTTACGTCTTGTCGGACAGGCGCGATGCCGTGGCCTCAAACGCGGACGTCGAAGGGAGCTCGGGGAAAGTTATTTCCAAGGATTGCGCGACCACTGAACTATCCATGTCGGGTCCAATTCGCGAAATCCAACTGATTTTTCTTGAAGTCCTGCAACGGAGCACGTCATGGACGACGACGAGCGACGGGCGGCTGCCGTTAGAATTGCGGTTTGGAGCTGAGGGAACTGCGTCAGCGGGGCCTGACAGGATTGAGGAGCGCGGCACTAGCCGTCCGAACCGTTCGGTCCGCTTCACCACCCGATCGACAATGACGGTATTCCTTCCGGATAGGGGTCTGGCCAACGGCGCCGCGGTTGTGATTTGCCCGGGTGGTGGATATGCCGGCGTTACCATCGACAAGGAGGGATTCGACGTCGCAAGGTGGCTCGTCAAGAAAGGGATCGCTGGTATCGTCTTGAAATATCGATTGCCGAAACCGGATATCACTGGCGCGGCACCCCCCTGGCCGATGTTGGACCTTGATCGGGCCCTGTCGTTGACCCGAGCTCATGCAGCGGAATGGAATATCAGCGCTAACCATATAGGCGTCATGGGTTTCTCGGCTGGAGGCCATATGGCCGCGTCAGCCTCTGTGGGCATTGAACCGCCGGCATTTGCTATTCTGGTGTATCCGGTCATTTCGATGGAACGGAATATCACCCATCCCGGATCGCTGAGAAAGCTGCTCGGGAAGCATGCGTCTGACAGCATCATAAAGCGGTATTCATTCGAGCAGAGAGTCCATCCCAAGGTCCCTCCAACACTTCTCGTCCATGCGCGCGACGACAATGTCGCAAAGTTTGAGAATAGCATTGCATATCTGGAGGCCTTGCGCGCCGCCAATGTCCCATCAGAGCTTCATGTCTTTGAATATGGCGGTCATGGCTTCGGCCTGGGTGTACACGGCGGCGACGTCGCGCGCTGGCCTGATCTATGTGTCGAGTGGATCAGAAAAACTGTCCTCTGAACCTTGCGCGGGCGGCGCCGGTCGCGGCGGAAGCCCTGCCTTAAGATTTCGCTTGTCGAGAGGTGCACGGGCATTCCAGAATGTAACTGGCAACACCGGTCGGTCAGTCGACGGTTCATTCTGTTGCCGCCTGCTTGGCGGCTATGAAGCCCCGACATTCGCAATGGTCCGAAAAGCGGATTTCATCGGATATTTTGCAAGTGGCACACGCCCGTAATATAGCAGTTATCGGCTTGGGATATGTGGGATTGCCCGTGGCAGTTGCGTTTGCCAGAACGGGTGTTCCGGTGGTCGGATTTGACGTGGACGCCGCGCGCATAGACGAATTGAACAGGGGGTACGATCGCACGCGTGAGGTCGAGGCCGAAGAGCTTTGCCATGAATCGCTGACATTCTCGGCGGACCCGGTGGTGATCCGGAATTCAGATTTTTACATTGTCACCGTGCCGACGCCTATCGACAGCGCACGTCGGCCTGATCTCAGCGCAATGATAAGGGCATCGCGCATCGTCGGGGGTGTGCTCAAGAAGGGAGACATCGTCGTCTACGAATCGACCGTATATCCTGGCGCGGTTGAAGAAGAATGCATTCCAGTCCTGGAGGAAACTTCGAATTTGAGAACTGTCGTTGACTTTGCGGTCGGGTATTCGCCTGAACGCATCAACCCCGGCGACAAGCTACACCGCTTTGAAATAATCATGAAGGTGATATCTGCGCAGGATATCAGAACGCTTGATATCGTTGCTGCTGTTTACAGTTCGGTGGTCACGGCTGGTATCCATCGTGCGCCCTCCATCAAAGTCGCCGAGGCTGCCAAGGTGATCGAGAACACACAACGCGATCTCAATATCGCGTTCATGAATGAATTATCTTTGATCTTTAAGGCTCTCGATATCGATACTGGCGATGTCCTCGCGGCTGCGCGGACGAAGTGGAATTTCTTACCCTTCGAACCTGGGCTTGTTGGTGGCCACTGTATCGGAGTCGATCCCTACTATCTAACGTTTCGTGCCGAACAGGTAGGTTACCATCCTGAAATTATTCTGGCCGGTCGCCATATCAATGATGACGCGGGTCGGCGGATTGCACGGGAATGTGTTCGGGGGCTGCTTCGGCGAAAGGTTATGGGAGGTGTTGTCACGATACTCGGCCTGGCCTTCAAGGAGGACGTTCCGGATACCCGCAACTCTCGCGTGGTCGATATCATCGGGGAACTGGAGGCATTTGGTTTCGCGGTACAGGTGCATGATCCCTTGGCGGATGCTGCGCAGGCGAGGCATGAGCACGGTGTGACTTTAACTGAGCTCGACGCGCTCCAACCTGCCGACGCGGTTATTCTTGCTGTTGCACACGCCAGTTATGTCGATGATGGCTGGCCGCTTATTCAAAAACTGTTGATCGGCGGCGCGGGGCTCGTCCTCGATGTCAAGATGAAGCTGGATCGCGGTTCACGGCCTGCGGGTATCGAGCTGTGGCGGCTCTGAGCCTCGGACCTTGGGCCCATCACCTGAAGGTCACAGGTTAAAATCCTGTCCGTGATTTGAACCTACCAAGGTGCAGGCTAAACGGGGCGTGTCCATTCTGACTGCGCCTATAACCCATTGATTAATCGAGGGACAGAATCCGGTGTTTTGTCAGAAAATGCGTTGAAATCATTGATGAAGTATCCGGATTGTGATTCCACCATACCCACGCCGCTAGGCGAGGGATCGTTGTTTGGACTAATCGCAAGCATCGGGTGAGCTCGATTGCGATCGTGCCGGTCATGCATTGATTCGATCAGGATCGCTGTTATCAGGCAGGTCAGGCGACCCGCGCCGAGCGGATTGAATGAAGTGCTTCAGGCTTCAGGTGAGCGTAGCGGCGCAGCATTTTCCAATCCTTGTGCCCGGTGACAAGTGCGACCTGTTCAATGGAAAACCCAGCTTCGAAAAGGCGGCTCGTACCTTCGTGACGCAAATCGTGAAAATGAAGGTCATCGATTTTTAATTCCCGACACTGACGACGAAACGCTGTTCCGACGGATCGTCCGTTGTAAGGAAAAATGCGGCCTTCGCGAGCATTTGAGAACCGTCCTTGCTCCTGAATGATCCTGCATGCGTCATAGCCTGATACGTCCAGCAGAGGAATTCGCTGGTCGTTTCCCTTTTTCTTTCGGGGATCCTTCCGATTTCGAATGACGAGCATTCGGCCGCTGGCGTCGAAGTCGCGCCATTCAACTCTTGCAATTTCGTCTTGTCGCATTGCTGTTGCGACCGCAAATCGGATAATGCGACCAACCGGAATCTGTTGCCGAACGTTCGTTTCTAGTGCCAAGATAATACGATCAAGTTCGTCCTGTGTGGGGCGGCGATCACGTTCATCGCCTTTTCCGACGAGCCCGAGACGCCCAAGAGCAATCCGGGCGAGATCAATTGGCTCAGTTGAAAACGACGACGCCGTGCACCGCAGCGGCGTGAGACAGAATCGTCTTGATATATCCAAGATCGATGCCGACCGTCACGGGGCCGGCTCCCTCGAGCGCGCGCGCTTTTCCGAATTTGATGAAGCGCTCGCGATCGAGCTCGGAAAGCCGAAGATCCCCAAGTCGTTCGTCCAGGAAGATAAGACTGGCAGCCTTGGAGCGACCGATGTCTTTCCCAACCTCTTCCAAGTCTTGGCGATGGAGCGCGATGAGATCGCCGAAGAGTTGGACGTCGCGAGATTGGCGTGTCGTTGTCGGTTCCTGGCGATCGATCCGCCGCTCGATATCGATGCCCCATTCTTCCGCGTCCTTTCGGCGGAGAAATGTCTCGTTGACATATTTCCCCTTTCGTCGGACTTGGACTTTCCAAGAGCCCGATTTCAGTCTGGTGATAGTTGCCACGCGTGTGCGCTCCGTGTGCACTGAGGCGTCGAAAAGCGGGAAAAAACGTCGTGCCATGACGTAGAATTGAGTGCACACGACGCGACCTAACAACTTGAATGTACTCAAAAAAAGCAGATAAATCAATCACATAGATTTTGTACCGCACCTATGATCGACCGGAGGGATCGGCAGAACCCGTTCAGACGAGCTTCATCAACTTGAGCGCCGCGAGGCCGTTCGGGCCGTAGGGATTGCCGAGACTTTCGCACATCTCGAAATGGTTGAAATTCGGCGCCTCGATCAGCTCGACCGGTTTGCCGGCAGCCTTCACCGCGGCGGCAAAATCGCGGCTCTGGCGCTGGAACTCGGGCGTCTCGTAGGTGCCATAAGTCACGATGATCGGCGCGCGCAGCCTGTCGATCTGCCGGATCGAACTCATCGACTGCTCCATGTCGTCGTTGAATTTGATGTAGGCGCTGCGGGTGGCGGAGAGTCGCGCCGGCTTCAGGTCGAACAGCCCGCTCATCACCAGGCCGCCGGTCACCATGTCGGCCGGCAGTCCGAAATCCTTCTGCCAGTCGGTCACCAGCGCGACGCCGCAGAGATGGCCGCCGGATGAATGCCCGCCGATGTAGAATCGCGTGGTGTCGCCTGCGAAAATCGCGGCATTCCTGAAGACCCAGGCGATGGCGCGTCGCACTTGCTCGGCCATGGGTCTGATATCGCCGTTCGCGGCGTCAACCTGGATGAAATCCAGTGCGATGTAGTTCACCCCCGCATTGACGAAAAGATCGGCGGGATAGCCGTAGTCCTTCGCGCTGCCGCGAAGCCACCTGCCGCCATGGATGTATATGAAGATCGGGGCGTTGGGTGTTCTCGCCGGATAGAGGTCGAGGGCTTCGATCGGCGTCGGTCCGTAGGCCAGCCGCTTTGGCGCGCCCAGACGCGCGCGCGTCGTCTCGCTGCTTGAGGCAAAGCGCTTCTGGATCTGGTTGATGAGCGGCGCGTAGGCGGATTGATCATAGGCCGCATCGAGTTCGACCTGGTCCATGTCCATCCAGACCTTTGGGCCCTTTTCGTGGGGCGGCGGTCCGATCGGGCATCCCTCGGCCAGCGCCGGCGTCGCGGCCATGGCGGCCGCCGTGCCGAGCACGGCCCGGCGCGAGAGCCGGTTGAAATTTGTTTCGCGGTTTTCAGACATTGCTTCCTCGTCCCGGCCATGAAATCCGGAAATCGGATTTCCTTTACCCGCTGCAAGATCAGATCGACAAAAAACCATCGCAGCCTACGCCAGCGTAACCATCCCGGCCCAGAACTGCTGCTTTTTCGTGCTTGCCTCGATTTCGTATTTGCGCGCGAAGGCCAGCTTGCCGTCGCCGCCGATGCGGTACATGACGATCCCGGCGGGAAGCGTCGTGATGTTCTTTCCCTCACGCATGGGCATCGGCCAGACCGATGCGGCGACGAGGATCCGCCCGGCGGGATCGATCCCGAAGGTGCGCAGGTAGTTCGCATGTCCATCGGCGTTCTGGACCAGCGTCGGCTCGCCGGTGGTCTGGTCGATGGCGAAGACCGCGACCGAGTTCTCGCCGCCGGCGAACACCTGCTTGCCCTCGAAGTCGGTCAACCACCAGGCGCGGTTGGTGAGATAGACAAAGCGCCCGTCGGGACTGACATGGACGGGACCAGCCGCCTGCCGCAGCTTTGACGCGGGATCGCTGAGCGTGTCCTTGGTGAACAGCGGCTCGCGCGACAGGCCGGTCGCGGCATCGCGCCGGTAGACGTAGAGCTGGTTCTGGCTTTCGACCGAGACGTAAACCCACGGCTGCGTCGGGTGGAAGTCGAGATGCCGCGGCCCGAAATGCCTGCCGTCGCCCGGCTGGATCGCAGCCAGGTTCGTGAGCACGCCATCCTTGAAACCGAAGGTCTTGATCGAGCCGGGATCGACCGGGTTGTCGGTCGGTGCGTTATTGCCGCGCGTCACCAGGATGACCTGGCTGTTATCCGGCGTGACGCGGACCTGGTGGGCAAATATCCCGGTGTCGAGCGCCGCCGGCTGATTGACGCGTTCGCCGAGCGTGCCGTCCGCGTTGATGCGATGCACGGTCACGCCGGAGGGATCGTTGTAGGCCGTGAGGAGATACTGGCCCGATAGGTCGACGCAGCAGTGAATCGGGCGCGATGGCAGCGTAAGCGTCCCGCCATGCGGCGTCAGCGCGCCGGTCGCGGGATCGATCTCGAAGGCGTTCGCGACATGCCTGTCGCCGGCCACGCCCGCCGAACCGGGGCCGCCATTGCTGGAGACGGCGTAGAGATAGCGTTTCGACGGGTGCGGCCAGGCGTATTGGACATTGGCCGGTGTCGATACCGTACCTTGCCTGACGAGCGCGGCATTGTCGGCGTCGACGCCGTAGAGCGTCAGCTCCGGACCGACGGCGGAATAGAACACATTTCGGGTCGCGGAATTCTGCGCGAACGACGCGGTGGGGGCCGCGATGGTGCCGGCAAGGAGCGTGGTGAAGGTGCGTCGGTCGACCATGGTTTCCTCACTTGCAGTGTTTTCGGCGCTCGCGGCGAACCTCTTATAGCAAGCGTTTTCCCTGTTCAGAAGCCGATCGACCGGGCGGTCGTGCATGGGCTTCCAGGGCGGGTATAATTGCCTGTCTTATCCGAGGGCGGCGATTTCGCGCGGCAGAGCCTGATTCCTGGCCGATGGGTTGACGACGCGACGCGCAATCAGGGCGGCGACGATCAGCGTGCTGCCGAGGCCGAGCGGGATTTCGAAGAACGGAAATGCGATCAATAGCCCCATGGCGCAGGCCAGCGCGATGAGTTCGCCGCGCCGAAAACCGCCCGCGAGGCCGATCCGCAGCAAAAGCCCGACCGGGATCGCCAGCACCATCATGTCGTAGAGAAACAGATAAGGCGTCACAAGCAGCGTTCCCGCCGCAAGCGCCGCGGCCTTCAGCGCGAAATCGGCGCGGCTGCGCCACAGCATCACGACGCTGACCACGACCGTACCGGACGTCATCCACTGGAACGTCCACGCCAGCTGCTCGCTGCCGCCCACGGTGCGTACCAGGCCGAACACGCTCTGCAGCTTGAAGAAGGTGGCGCGGCCTTCGGTGAAGAAGGCCTGCGAGAACATCGGCATCCAGTGGAAGAATGCCTGCCAGCTATCGGTGCCGAAGGCGATCCAGGACGCCAGCGCGAGCGCCGCGGTCGTAGCCGCGGCGGCGATGAAGACGGTCCATTGCGACGCCGCGATCAGCGCCAGCGGAAACAGCAAGCCGTATTGCGGCTTGTAGGACAACAGGCCAAGGCAAATGCCTGACAGTACCGGCCGGGTCGGCATCAGAACCAGTGTCCCGCCGAGCAGCGCCGCCGTGAGAAACCCGTTTTGCCCGGACATCGTATTGGCAAGCACCACCGGAAACGCCGCGCCCGCGATGAGGCCAAACCGTTGTCCGACGACGCCGCGCATCATCGCCATGTAAGGCACGAAGCTGGCCGCGGCCCAGCCGACCAGCCCGGCGGCGTAGGGAAAATGCGCCAGGAACATCGCGACGAACAGGAACGGCGGCGGATAGTGCCAGGCGTAGTCGCCGACGTAGCTCTGGCCGAGCATCGCGACCTGAACCTGCTTGTGGATGTCCCAATCCCAGGCCAGCGCGGGCTGCCCATCCAGGGCCAGCTTGCCGGCAGCCCAGACATTGACGAAGTCGGTGGGGATCAGGCGGCCGTCGGAATCGATCAGCCAGGCATGGACGAAGTACAGCGCCGGGAGCAGCGCCGCGTTGAAGATGGCCAGCAGCAGGCAGGTATTCAGCAGCGGCCGTGGAACGGTGTCGCGCGGCACCATATCCGGTGCGGATGCTGTCAGTGACATCCGCAACAACTACCGCATCCGGCCTTGAAGAAAGATGAACCGAACAGCCGGGGGCCCGCCGCCAGGACGGCGGCGCACCCATTTCGTTAACTGTTTTTAAAGAATCAGCGTTAGAAATCGAAACGGCTTCGCCTCAAGACCGGTCGGATAACATGACTGAGCCTGATGTTTTAGGTCGCGACATCGATGCGCTGAAAGCGCTGCAGCGAGACGCCTGGCGGGAGCTCGCCAGCCCCAGCCTCACGACGTTCGAGCGCCGCGAGATCCGAAACCGGATCAGGCAAAGCGAGGTCGAGTTGCGGGAAAACCTGAACACGATGTCCGAACATCTGCGCTTTCGGCCGCGGCCGGTCGAAGTTATCGAAGACAGCCTCGCGAAACTGAACTTCCGGCTTTCTCTAGAATTCGAAAACGTCGGTGCTTCGCCGCGCCAGCTCGCGCAAATCAGCCAGGGTTCCACGCACTGCGTTGCACCGACGGCAATAGATCTTTGCATCGTCGGGCGCGCTGGCCGGATCGGTCGTCTTGATCGACAAATTCCCGCATGCGTCGCAGACAACCTTGAGTCCAGGCCGTTCCTGACAAGGATGCTCGTTGAGGATCATTTGCCGCTGCTCAACCAATGATCGCGGAAGCAAAATAGCTGACGGTCCCGACCTTCAAGGCGAAGCGCCCGAAGCCCGGCCGCAAGCCAATCGATGCCAGCGTGTTCTCAAGCCGATCCCAAAGACCTGCCGAAGCGTGTTTCCGGCCCTGAATATACGGGCCGTACAAGACGTCGTTGCGACGCTCAATCAGCTTTGCCGCCAGCGTAACAACAAGGAAAACCAATCCAGGAAATACGATGATCTCGATTATCATTTTCGGCCCCCGCCGTTTGATTCCGTGGGCCTGTCTTACGCGTAAAATTCTAAGGTTCGGATCCCGGACCCGTCTGCAATCGAGCGATCGCGTTAGCGGACCTTAAACCACATTGGGTGGGGGCCTCGCACCGCGCACAACAGGGGGCGTCCGTGCGCAGACAAGTGACTTAACTGTCTGGCGGCTTCTCGACGTGCGTTTTTTCCTCGGCAAGCAACGACAACAGCACTTTGTGCCGTTGTTCGTCTCGCGATGGATCAAGCTCGCTCTCCGCGATCAGCCTCAGGTAAAGCGCGATATTTTCGTTATGAATGAATCGCTCCATCGCGATCTCCAACGGTCATGAGCAAGGGCCGCGCTGGCATCAACACTAGCGTCCTGTTCTCGGCGTAACGCAAGGATCATTACTAGGCGCGGCGGGGAAATGCGGGACAACGTCCCTGTCCGATCAGAGATGCGCCGGGTTAACCTTGCGTGTCGCTTAAGGTTCCCCCCTTGATCTCTGATGAAATGCAGCCATGGCGCAGGCCGGACAAGTAGGGGCCTCGTAGTCTGATCTTTTTTATCGGGCCGCGAACCGTTCCCGGCCAATGCTGGAAATTCAAGCCAGGGGACACTGAGGCCATCTATTGATCAGTGCACCGCCTTTTTGCCCAGACTATGCGCCGATTGCCCATCTAAGGCTGACGAAAAGCAGCCACGTCCATCCTATCGTCGCTATGACGATGGCTATTGCATAAGTAGCTCGGAAAGCAGCGGTCCTCCATGACGCACTCATCGAGAATGTCTATCAGATTCCGCCTTTAACACCTGTTCGCGAAGGCGCTGCACTTCCAGATAGCGCGCCGCGAGGCGATTGTTCGATTCTTCGGACTTTTTGCTCTCGTCGACGTCTTTCCCTGTCGGCGCAACCGTTCGTCTTTTCATCACTCGACCGCAAGGCGCGGTGATGCCGATATCTCCGGCTTTCCGATGACGCACTCGCGATAAATCTCGCGTCCTGACGCGTTGATCACCGATATCTCAAGGCCCTGATCGACGCGGAGGCTTTCGTCGCGGAAATGCTGTGCGAGCTTTTTGCTATGCTCAATCGCTTCTGCACCGGTCATGAATTCAATACCGACTAAATCCCTTAGCGGGACGCCGTCCTTCATATCGAAGAAAAACATCTGCATTGGTATTACCTCTGATGCACCAGGTCGTGTTTTTCGGCATGGGTTCGAAATGAACGAGTTTGACGCCGCCGCGTTCAGCGGACCATGGTATGCGTTGCCAGTGGCTATACCGAGACAGCAGTTCCCGCTTGTTCGTCGGTCGGTCATTGTGTGTTCCTATGATGATATCGGAACCACGCGGCGCAGCCGCCTGTACTCCCACTCGCAACTCTTGAGCAGGCCATCAGGAAAGAGGCGCCACAGGCTTATTCACGCCGACGGTCCGTCGCGGACCGCGCCTCCCTCATTGTCCCACCGCGACAAGGCCGCGCCACCCAATCCCGCATCGCGACGCGCGACTTCCGTCAGGGTTTGGGGGCAACCGGCATCATTCTTGTGCTTGTGCAGAAATCGGGCGATCTGTCCGCGGAGCGCCGCTGTCTCCAATAACCTGCCGACCGATCCGGCGGTGTCGAAGATCTCCCGTTGCAGCGTCGTCGGCAAGGCGTTCCATTGCATGATGATGGCCGCGCCAAGACACCGCAGAACGTGCTCTTCTTCGGCCGCAAGGGCTGCGCCGCGGGATAGGTCCTGCTCCGCAACTTGCACTGCATTGTCATAGTTGTTCGCTAGCCCCTGCTCGTTATCCGCGAGCGAGGCGAGGCGCTGCTGCAATTCTTGAAATTTGCGGCTTTCGTCCGATCCGGTCGAACCCTTAACCAGTTCGCCGTACTCGGCTGCCTTTGCGCGATATTGCTGAGATTTGAACATGCCGGGCCCCTTTCGTTGGAAGTCTCCGCGCATTCCGGCCAACCTCGATGGTCGGTCGGGATGCATGTAGATAGGGACCAAAGGCTCGAATAGCGAGCCCCGGGGTTATTTATCGCGCGGCAAATCCAATGATCGACCTAGTCGACCAAAGCCGCGATCTTTTCGATCTTCGGCAATCGCTTGGACTCACGATCCGTGCTCGCTTGCGTATTGCGGACGGCCTCGGTCAGCATCTGGCGCAGCTCTGCCTTTGTCTTCGGCGGTTCTCGCGTGAAGTTAGTTTTTTGCCAGGCAACCATTATCACGATATGGGGATGCAAGAGGGCAAAGTAAATGCCACGCGTGACCGCAAATACGGGCAGCAGCCTTTTGAATAACGGGCCGCCTCCGGATTGCCACCTGCACAGCGACCCGCCAGAACTACTCCGATGTTGTCGCCGTTAAAGAAGCCAGCGGTACGTCGAAAGCGTAAACGAAGCCGGTTGGCTCATACGTCAACCGCACGTCGCCCTTGAGTTGCTTGCCTAGCGTCTCGATCAGCCGCGTGCCGAAACTGCGCTTATCCGGCGCTCGAACCGTGGGGCCGTTTTGCTCCGTCCATTTCAAATGCAGACGCTGCGTCTTGGGATCAATTGTCCAGGCGATCTGGACGCGGCCGGCGGGCACCGACAATGCGCCGAACTTTGTGGTGTTGGTGCAAAGCTCGTTGAGGGTCATCGCGATCGCGATCACGGCTCCCGATGTCATCCGGACATCAGGTCCTTCAATCGTGAACTTCGGCAGATCGGGGTTATCGAAAGCTTCGGTGGCGCCGCGAACGATCTTCCCGAGATCCGCGCTGGTCCATCGAGCCTGCAAGAGAAGGTCGTGCGCTCGCCCCAGCGCCAGCAGCCGACCCTCGATGGCGTGCTGCGCATGTTCCGCGCCCGGCACATTGCGCAGGCTCTGGGAAGCAATTGCGCTGACGGTTGCCAGGGTATTCTTGATGCGGTGGTGAAGCTCTTCCAGGATCAGCTTTTGAAGTTTGTCGGCAGCCTCGCGCTCCCTGGCGTCGATACCGGCCTGGGCGAGCAGGCCCCGGGCATCGATTTCGGCCTGCTCCAGCAGCAGCCGAAGGCTGACATTCTCCGCTGCCAGAAACTCCTGGGGAGGCGCTGAACCCGCGCCAACATGGCGCTGGTCTTGATCGCGGTCGATTTCAAACATTGCCAACTATATCACCCTATGTCGGGTCTCGTGCGGATCAATTGCAGGCGCGGTTCCTGGTGAATTCGGGCGATTATTACGGTTTTCGCCCCGATTGCGCGGGGTTTAGGCACGGCCGATCATGTTCTGCATCTCGGCGATCATTTCCGTGGCCTCAAGCGGCTTTCCGAAAAAATGGCTGCCGGCCGGAATATCGATGTCCGCCAGCTTCAATTGCCCGGACACCAGGATGATCTTGATCGGTGGCCAGCGCTCATGCACCGCGTGCGCGAGCTTCAGACCATCAAGGCTCCCGGGCATCTGGATATCGGTAAAGAGCAGCGCAATGTCAGAACGCGAACTCGAGGATTCCGACGGCTTGGTCCGCATCCACAGCCTCTAGAGCCGCATAGCCAGCGTCTTCCACCATATCAACGGCGCGCATCCGCAGCAGCATTTCGTCTTCAACGACGAGAACAACAAGCGGTGCAACGGAGTGATCCAGGACCATCATTACGTAGGCTTTCGAAGGTGAGCGAAAGAAATCAGCCCGCATCACTTCTGAGAGTGGTTACGAACACGGAACACAAGTTTCTTGCCGTGTGAGCATTGGGCAATAAGCGCTTTGAAATCGATGCAGGTTACCGCATCGCGCGGCGATCCCCAAACATGTTGCCTTGCTCGTCGACCGCCGCCTACCACGGTAGCTGCCATCTGTAGATGCGGCCGGTCGAGTGGGACGACCCGGAGAGGTTCTCCGGGTCCTCTTTCGAACTCAGTAGCGGTCGGTGCCGATACCAATGCTCACACCAGGAGCGCGAAAACCGATACCTCCGCCGCGCTCTTCGTCGTAACCCCGGCGCTCGATATAGCGCTCGCGAGGTGCGTATCCGTAGGAATCACCGGGTTCACGGATCATGACGCGGCCTTCATCGCGCTGGCGCCAGCAACGGCCGCTTTCATTGCAGATCATGCGAACGTGTAGAATGTTGCTCTCCGGTTTGACCGATACATCAGCAGAAAGCGGTGCAGCGGAGGCAGCGGTGACGAAAAGCGTACCTGCGCCGACCGCTAGAGAGATCACGAGATTTCTCATGGCATTTCTCCAAAATGGTGATTGTGTCAAGGAGGCCAATAGGTTCGCGAGCCAATGGTTCCGTGAGCAGGACCGCATTCTTCGGTTGGTGTCCAAACAAATCCACTTCGACTGGAACCTTCTTCGGCTGGATCTATTTGCGCTGTGTCCGAACACCGGACGCACGACAACTGGTAAACACCATGAAAAAGCTTCTCTTAGCGACAGTCGCTACTCTTGCATTCGCAGCACCTTCGTTCGCGGCTGAAACAGCCAAGACCGTCGGCCAGGCGCCGCAATCGTTCTACCTGTCTCAAGACACCGCGACCATGAAATGTGAAATCGTCGAAACCCAGCCCGTTGCTGGCGGCAAAATAAAGGTCGTCGGTGCCGCTCACTCGACAAAGGCATCAGCTGAGGCGGCTTTGAAGGCCGACAAAACCTGCGTCAACTGATTTAGCGACGGCGCGAGCGCGCAAGCGGGTCTATTGGTTCGGCAATCGCGAAACCATAGACCCGCCCCGCCATGCATTGGCTTCGAAACGGGTCCGCGACTGGACGCGTGGAGGGAACTAACTGGCCGGTGGAGGCTTAAGAGTCAGGATACTGCTTGTCGGAGGCGTCTATGCCAGGATCTGGCTGGTCACCGCAGCTCGTGCCCTATGGGGCCGATCAGACCGTTTACCTCGTTGTGGACAGATTCCGCGCAAATGGCGGCGTCTACCGCGAAACCGAGGTCGAGCGGGCGGACTTCGAAACCATCATCGTCGATTTCCTGACTGGCCAATTTAATGACCCAGTCCGTGTTATCGCCTTCAACTCGCTTGAGCATTGGTCGGACGACGTTTCGGAAGCGATTGCCACCGAAATCCAGACCCGATGCGATATTGAAGGAGCCTCCGTGCCCGAACATATCAGCGACTTCGTGGACCGCTACAGCCGCCCGGTTCGCCAATTGACGCTGGGACCCGGGATTCCCGGGGCAAAGCCGCCAGCGGGCGGATCTGGGCGGACTGCCTGAAACGAATTAATTCCCGCAGGCGCCAGCGCGTCATCCTTTTCCACGCAGCCCGCAAGCCGGACGGAGTCCGACAGGGATCCGCTTCACCGCAGCACGTGCCGCGGCAGCCACAGCGATACCTCCGGGATGTAGGTGACTAACATCAACACCAGGAACATCACGGCATAGAACGGCCAGATCCTCCGCATCACCTGTTCGATCGTGACCTTGCCGACCGCGCATCCAACGAACAGGATCGAGCCGACCGGCGGGTGGCACAGGCCGATGCCAAGGTTGAGCAACATGATCATCCCGAAGTGAACGGGATCGACACCGAAATTCTGCATCACCGGCAACAGGATCGGCGTCGCGATCAGGATCGAGGGCGCCATGTCGACCAAGGTGCCGAGCACCAGCAGCAGGATATTGATCAGGAACAGGATGACGTATTTATTGCCGGAGATCGACAGGAAGAATGCCGTCATCTTCGCCGGCATCTGGGTCAGCGCCATGATGTAGCCGACGCTGGAAGCGCATGCGATCAGCGTCAGCACCATCGCCACCGTGCGCAGCGTCCGGTGCAGCAGAAGCGGCAGGTCGCGCCAGCGATAATCGCGATAGATGAACATCGTCACGAAGAATGCCCAGATGCAGGCGACGGCGCCGGCTTCGATCGCGGTAAAGATGCCGCCGAGAATGCCGCCGAGAATGATGACGAGCGTCACCAGGCCCCAGGCGGCATCGATCGTGATCCTGAGCGCGTCCTTTGCCGGCACGGTCTGGCCATGCGGGTGCCTGTCGCGGTAGGCGACGACAAGGCAGAGGACGATGAGCGAGAAGCCAAGCAGGAGTCCGGGAAACACGCCCGCCATGAACAGGGCACTGATCGAAATCGTGCCGCCCGTCGCCAGAGAATACAGCACCGCATTGTGGCTCGGCGGCACCAGCAGCGCCTGGACCGAGGAGGTAATGGTGAGGTTGGTGGCGAACACGCGCGGATAGCCGGCTTTTTCCATTTGCGGGATCATCACCGAGCCGATCGCGGAAGTGTCCGCGACGGCCGAGCCGGAGATGCCGCTCAGGAACGTGGTGGCCAGTACGTTGACGATCGAAAGGCCGCCGCGCACCCGCGTGAATCCGACCAGAACGTCGGCGAACGCCACCAGCCGGCGCGCCATTCCGCCTTCGGCCATGATGGCGCCGGCCAGCACGAAAAACGGAATCGTCAGCATCGCCACCTTGCTGACGCCGTCGGAGATCTTCAGCATGACCGCTTCCAGGGGAATGCCGATCGACCAGGCTCCCGCGATCGCCGCGAGCGCCAGCGAATAGGCGATCGGCATGCCGATGAGAAAGCAGATCAGCATGGTCGCGAGCAGGATGAAGATATCCATGTCTGTCTCTTCCCGGATCACTCGAACGGCGCGGCTTCGGGGTGTGTGAGGGATCGGATCGGGCGGGGCCCCAAGAAAAATCCGCTCGATGATGAAGAGCAGCAGGCAGATGCCACCGAGGGGGATCGGCAGATAGGTGACGCCGACCGACAGGAACGGAAAATCCGCGATCGTGTTGTGCCAGGTCACTTCAACCAGCCGTTCTCCCCAAACGATCATGAAGATCGCGATCAGCGCCATCAGCAGCTGGACAATGAGATCGAGCAGGACGCGCAATCTCGCCGGTAGCTGGTCCGCGAAATAGGAGACGTTCATGTGCAGGTTGAGCCGGTAGGCCGCGGCGGCGCCGATGAAAGTCAGTACGATGGTCAGGAGAACCGCGAGCGGCTCCGGCCATGACGCCGCGCTGTTGAGCACGTAGCGGGTGAACACCGCCCAGGGAATGATCGCCGAAATCAGAACCAGCGCTGTGCAGCCGACGACCGCGCACAGAAGATAGAGGGCATCCATCGCGCGGCGAAATGCTGCTGCCATTGCCTTGGCTTTCCCCCGATTGCCGATCCCGAGAACAGGCGCATGCGGCGCTGACCGCACGCGCGTCGCTTATCCGATGGCCTGGATGCGCTTGATCATGTCCTGGTATTTCGGGCCGTATTTGTCCCATACCGGCTTGACGGCGTTCTGGAACGGCGCCTTGTCGGCGATCTCGACGATCTGGCAGCCGGCCGCCTTCGCCTTCTGCATCGCCTGCTCTTCATACTTCATCCAGAGCTCGCGTTCCTCGAGCTGCGCCTCGCGGGCGAATTTCTTCAGGAGGTTCTGGTCGTCGGCCGACAGGTTGCTCCACGCTCGCCTGGAGAAGACCAGCACTTCGGGAATGATGAGGTGCTCGGTGAGAGAAAGATATTTGGCCGAGGTATAGTGATTACTGAAGACGTAGCTTGGCGGATTGTTCTCGGCGCCATCGATCACGCCGGTCTGCAAGGCGCTGAACACCTGGTCGTAGCCCATCGCGACGCCGTTGCCGCCCAGCGCATTCATCATGTCGATGAAGATCGGATTGCCGATGACGCGGAATTTCAGGCCCTTGACGTCCTCGATCGAACTGATCGGCCGCTTGGTGTTGTAGAGGCTGCGCGCGCCGGAATCCATCCAGCACAAGGCGACGAGGTTGGCGTTCGGGCTCGCCGTGATCTTGTCGAGCAGTTCCTGGCCGATCGGCCCGTCCATCATCTTCTCGGCGTGCGCCGTGTTCCTGAACAGGAACGGCATGTTGACGACGTTGATGTCGTCGACGATCGGCCCCATCGATCCTACGCTGACGCGCAAAAGCTGGATCGCGCCGATCTGCGTCTGTTCGATGGTCTCCTTCTCGCCGCCGAGCTGCATCGACGGATACATCTGGACCGAGAGTCGTCCATCGGTGGCGGCCGCGAGTTTCCTGCCGAGATTTTCGGTCGCGACCACCGTCGGGTAGCCCGCGGGCTGCACGTCGGAAGCCTTGAAGACGGATTTGGTCTGCGCGGGCACGGGCGAAAGCGGGGCGAGCGTTGCCGCGCCGAACCCGACGCCCGCCTTGATGAAGTCGCGACGTCTCATCGGAATCCTCCCTCTTTTTTTATGATTGTACCTACTTTCGGGCGTCGAGGAAGCCCGCCCGCATCCGCAATTCGCGCTGGTCCGCATTCGTCAATAGATCGATCAATATCTGAGCCTGTCGCGCATGGACGGCGCCCGTGGCGACGGCGGCCGTATATGTTGTGGAAAGGTCGCATCCCGGCGGCAGCGATCCCGACAGGACCACGCCCGGCGTGCTGATGATCTCCGTCGATTGGGTGCAGCCGATCGGCCGCAACGCGTCGGACGCGGCCAGATGGCGCATCGCGGTCGCGCCGTTCGGATGGATTTTGAGGCGGCCAGCCACCTCGTCGGCAATGCCGAGTTGCTGCAGAACCTTTGCCACGTGAATCCCGGCCGTCGACGCCTTGGTGTCGGGAACGAAGATCGCGTCGGCCGCGAGCAACGCGGCGCGCAGGCTCGCGGCGTCGTTGATGGTGACCTTCGCATCGCCGGCGCGGACCGCGATCGCGGTCTCGACCAGGCCGACATCGGCAATCGAGGCGGGGACCACAAGGTTCTCTCCCGCAAGATCAGCAATGATCTTGGCCGTCAGCACGACAATGTCGGCTGGCCAGCCGTCACGCAATTTGCCGGCCATGGCGCCGACCGCGCCGAACTCGCCTTCGATGGCAAGGCCGGTCTGCTCCCTGAATTCTGGCGCGAGGCTGGCAACCAGCCCCTGTGCCGCGCCGCCGCTGAGGATCTTCAAGCTGCTCATGACGTCAGGTCCATCGCCTCGATCAGGCGCTCGCGCGTGATCGGCAGGTTGCGAACCCGCACTCCCAGCGCATCGAACACGGCATTCGCGATGGCCGCCGTAACCGGGCCGTGCGCGGCTTCGCCGGCGCCGACCGGCTCGATCTCCGGCCGCGACATCACCTCGACCTGTACTTCGGGCACCTCGCTGAAGCGCAGGATCGGATATTCGGTCCAGGAGTTACTGGTGATGCGCTGGCGGTCGAAGCGGACCCGCTCCTTCAGGACCCAGCTGGTGGCCTGGATCGCGCCGCCCTCGATCTGGTTGATCACGCCGTCCGGATTGATGGCTTCGCCGACATCGACCGCGATCGTCAGGCGTTTGACGCGGATGTCCTCGGCGCCCTCGACCTCGGCGATCACGGCGCAATAGGCACCGGTGTTCTTGTAGCGCGCAAAGCCGAGGCCGTGGCCGACGCCGTCTTGCCTGGCAGGTTTCCAGCGAGCGCGTTTTGCAACCGCGCGGATCACGTCCTGCGCCCTTTGGTCCGATAGATGACGCAAGCGGAATTCAACCGGATCCTCGCCGCGCTCGGCGGCCAACTCATCGAGAAAGGATTCGATTGCGAACACGTTGCCTTGCGCGCCGAGCGTCCGCAGCGCGGAGGTGCGTACCGGCATGGTCGTAAGGCGATGGGATTCGATTTGCCACGACGGAAAATCGTAGAGCGGTATCGAATTCCGGTCCGCTCCGCCGCCATTGGCCTGCGGCGGATTGGTGGCGATGGCGCGCGGAAACGGCTTTGCCAGTTCGGTGGCCGCGAGCAGGGCCGGCATGTCCGCGCGACCCGGCCGCGCGGTGTGGCCGTTGCCCCAGATGCTGTGCCGCCAGCCGACAATCTCGCCACGCGCATCGAGATCCGCTTCGATTTCGATGGTCATCGCCGCGCCGAAAGGCGCGTGCGTCATCTCGTCGGCGCGCGACCATTGCACGCGGACCGGCCGGCCGGCGGCCGCTTTCGCCAGCAGTACGGCATCGAGCGCAACATCGTCGGCGGCGTTGTGTCCATAGCAGCCGGCGCCCTCCATATGCTCGACCGTGATGTTCTCGACCGGCAGTTTGAACACCAGCGCAAGATCGGCGCGGAGCAGATAGACCCCCTGGCTGTGGGTCCAGACCCGGACGCGGTCTCCATTCCACTGCGCCATCGCACAGGAGGGCGCGATCGACCCGTGCGCGATATAGGGGCGGGTATATTGCCGGTGGATCGTACGCGTCTTCTCAGGTGGCGACGACGCCTTCTTGCTGTCGATCACGCTCAACTCAGCCGGCTGAACCTTCAGCCACTCTCCGACGGCGTCTTCATCGGGCAGCGTTTCGCGCGACGACCAGGTGGCCCCCTTGCGCAAGGCGACAAGCGCGGCTTCCGCGCCGGCCTCGGTTTCGCTGAGCACGCCCACGAAATTGCCGTCGCGCACGATCGCGACAAGGCCTGAGATCTTGCGCGCGGCATCCTCTTTCAACTCGACGAGGGTCGCGGCCGAAAGCTCTGGCCGCAGCATGCGGCCATGCAGCGTCCCGGGCAGGGGGGAATCGTGGATGAAGCGGGGGTGGGCGAAAACCTTGTCGGGAATATCCAGCCGCTGCACGGAGTTTCCGGCAAGGCTGCGCTGCGCCGATGATTTGGGCACCGCACCGGGCGTGGCTGGACGGTCGAGCGAAACCTCGCGCGTGAGCTCCCAGTAGCTGGTGCTGATATTGCCGGGCCCGGAAATGGTGCCATCGGCGATATCGAGCACTTCGGTTCCGACACCGAGCCTATCGGCGGCAGCGTGAAGAAAAATCTGCCGGATTTCGGCGCAGGCCTGCCGGATCGCGCGTCCCGATTGCTGCACCGAAAGACTGCCTGACGTGACGCCTTCATTGGGACTGCCCGCCGTCGTGGCGCGAACCATCTGCACGCGGGCGATATCGACGTCGAGCTCGTCGGCGGCGATCTGGGCCAGCGCCGTCACGATGCCTTGCCCGATCTCGACCTTTCCCGGAGAAACCGTCACGTGTCCTTCCGGCGAGATCCGAATCCATGATGACAGGATCGGGTTTGCCGCGAGGCTGACCGGCAATTTGGGTGCGGAGGGGGAGGGTGCCTGATCGGTCATTGGGCCTGCATCTCCGCCGCCGCGCGCAACACCGCCCGCACCATGCGGTTGTGTGAACCGCAACGGCAAAGGTTGCGGTCGAGCGCGGCTCTTACATCCTTGTCGGTAGGATTGGGGTTTTGCTTCAACAGCGCTGCGGCGCTGATCAGGATGCCGGATACGCAATAGCCGCACTGCAGCGCCTGCTCGGCGATGAAGGCGCGCTGCAGCGGATGCGGACGTTGTGAATCTCCCAAGCCCTCGATGGTCGTGACGTCCTTGCCCGCGACGGACCACAGCGGCATGTCACAGGCGGACACCGCGCGATCGCCGATCATGACGTTGCAGGCGCCGCATTCGCCGGCGCCGCAGCCGAAATGCGGGCCGGTCATGCCGAGCTGCCCGCGCAGGACGCTGAGCAGCGATGAATCGGGGTCGGCGTCGATGTCGGTCTCGACGCCATTGAGGCGAAATCGAATGCTTGGCATGAAGATCAGGTACCTTGGCTTCAGGGCTTGTCGGCGAATCGCTTCACGACTTCGGCCCATTTCACGATATCGCTGCGCAGATATTTATCGAACTCCTCCGGGGTCATCGACATCGGCGCCGCGCCCTGATCGGCCCACAACTTGACGATCTCCGGCCGCATGATGGCGACGTTGATGGCGGCATTGAGTTTGTCGATGATGGGCTTCGGCGTTCCGGCGGGCGCCATCAATCCCAGCCAAATGGTCGCTTCATATCCGCTCAGGCCGGCTTCTTCGGCCGTCGGCACGTCGGGCAGCACGCTGGAGCGCGCCTTGCCCGTGGTGGCGAGCGCCCGCACCTGGCCCTGACTGACATTGGGAGCCATCGTCGTCACGG
Source organism: uncultured Alphaproteobacteria bacterium (assembly GCA_963786045.1). Lineage (GTDB taxonomy): Bacteria > Pseudomonadota > Alphaproteobacteria > Rhizobiales > Xanthobacteraceae > Bradyrhizobium. The sequence continues at coordinate 109,167 of CAWAXR010000014.1, forward strand.
CGTCGATCATCATTTGCACCTGTCCGCCAATGACGCCGTTGCGGGCCTCGCCGCTGTTGCGGTAGGGCACATGCACGAGATCGATGCCGGCCATGGTCTTAAACAGTTCGCCGGCCATGTGATAGGGCGTGCCCTGGCCGGACGAAGCGTAATTCAGCTTGCCGGGCTGCGATTTGGCGAAAGCGATAAATTCCTTCAGATTTTTCGCCGGCACGGAGGGGTGCACGACGATCACAAGATCGGAAGAATTGATCGGCGCGATCGCCACCAGATCGCGCATCAATTCGTATTTGCGCTGCGGCACCAGCAATTCATTGGCGGTCTGGGTATTCGACATCATCAGCAGCGTGTAGCCGTCGGGCGGCGACTTCGCGGCCTCAAGCGTGCCGATCACGGCGCCGGCGCCGGGACGGTTCTCGATCACGAAAGGTTGCTTGAGGCTCTCCTGGAGGGCGTTGCCCAGCACGCGAGCCGCCACGTCCGCCGGGCCGCCGGCGCCGAAGGGAACGATGATCCGGATCGGCCGTGCCGGATAGTCCTGCGCAACGGCCGGACCCGTAAAAAGGGCCTGAGCCGCAAGTAGAACCGCCGCCAGCGCGAACGTGAATCGTGAGCTGGACCTGGGGCCTGTCATGTCGATCTCCTCGAACCCAAAGGCCTGTTCTCCACGTCTTGTTCTCTTTCCCGACCCGGTAGCTGGCCAAATCCAGCGTTCGGGTCTAACTGTCAAGTCTAGAGGCAAGGGGAGCGAGCTGTCGACATGGACTCCTGCTTTGCCGCAGGAATAAAATATCGCACCTGGTGTAGCGAATTTCGCCAGCAAACGCCGACAGAGTGGGGCAATGAAAAATCCGGAAATTTCCCGTCGTGACGCGCTCAAGGCGGCGGGTGGTTTGCTCGCGGGCACGGCGTTCTCCACTCGCGTGCTGGCGGACGCGCCGCCGGCGGAGCCGGTCACGCCGGCCCTGATCGCCGCAGCCACGAAGGAAGGCCAGGTCATCCATTATACCTCGACCGATCTGCCGGTCGCCGAGAAACTGGCAAAGGCGTTCGAGGCGAAATATCCCGGCATCGCCGTGCGCGTCGAGCGCACCGGGGCGGAGCGCGTATTCCAGCGCATCGGTCAGGAATATTCCAGCAACATCCACGCCGTCGATGTGGTGAATTCCTCCGATGCGGCGCATTTCATCGTCTGGAAGCGCGATGGCATCCTCGCACCCTTCGTGCCCGAGGACGTCGCCAAGTTCTATCCGCCGGAGCACAGGGATGTCGACGGCCAGTTTGCAAGCTGGCGCGTCTGGCTCAGCATCATCGCCTACAACACGAACCTGGTGAAGGCCGAGGACGCGCCGAAGAGCTTCGCCGATCTGCTCGATCCGAAATGGAAAGGCAAGATCGTCAAGGCGCATCCCGGCTATAGCGGCACCATCATGACCGCGACCTACCAGTTGCAGCGTGATCTGGGCTGGACCTGGTTCGAACAGCTCGCCAGGCAGAACGTCATGCAGGTGCAATCGTCGGCCGACCCGCCGAAGAAACTCGACCTCGGGGAGCGGGCGGTCATGGCCGACGGCAACGAGTACAATATCCTGCAGATGAAGGAAGCGGGACGTCCGGTCGAGCCGGTTTACGCGACCGAGGGATCGCCGATGATCATAGGTCCGAACGGCATCTTCAAGAATTCGCCCAATCCTAACGCGGCAAAGCTGTTTCAGTCGTTCTGTTTCAGCCGCGAAGCCCAGCAGCTCATCATCGATATCGGCGGTCTGCGTTCGGTGCATCCGCAAACCCAGGACAAGGCCGGTCGCACGCCGCTCAAGGACATCAAGACGTTGAAGGACGATCCCGTAGCCGTCGAACAGCAGGGTAGCGCCATCAAGTCCCGCTATACGCGGATCTTCCGCGTCTGATCCCCCGACTTCAAAAGCCATTTCAGGCTCGAGCCATCATGACCTCTGATTTGCCGAAGACTTCCGTCGCCGAAACATTGGCGCAAAAAATCGCAGGTCTGAAGCCGGGCGTGCTGCCGCCGGCGACCACGCGCAAATGCGAAGACCTTCTGATCGATGTCGTCGGCCTGTGCGTCACCGCGCGCAACGAGGATTACGCGCGCAGCGCGCTTTCGGGCTGCGACGATGACGGTCCCTGCACGGTCATCGGTCACGGGCGCACGCTGACCGCCGCGGGCGCGGCTTTCGTCAACGGCACCGCGGCCCATGGCGAGGACTTTGACGATACGTTCGAGGGCGGCCCCGTCCATGCCGGCGCCGTGATCGTGCCGGCGGTTCTGGCGGCCTGCGAGCGGCACAATCCCGATGGCCGCATGGCGCTGACGGGAATTGCCGTCGGCACCGAAGTTCTGTGTCGGTTGAGCCTCGTGGTACCGAAGGCCGTCCACAAGGCCGGCTTTCATCCGACCGCGATCTTCGGCGCGATGGGGGCCGCCGCAGGCGTCGGCGCCGCGCTCGGGCTCACTGCGAAGGAGATCGTGGACGCGCTCGGTATCGCCGGCAGCATGGCGGGCGGCATCATCGAATACCTCGCGGAGGGCGCCTGGACCAAGCGGCTGCATGCGGGGTGGGCGGCGCAATCCGGCATTCGCGCGGCGTTGCTGGCGCGGCAGGGCTTCGTCGGTCCGCGCACGGTGTTCGAGGGCGCGCACGGGCTGTTTCATGGCTTCGCGCATACCACGAAAGGCGACTATGACGCACTGACCGGTGATTTCGGCACGCGCTGGGTGACGGACACGCTGGCGTTCAAGCCTTACCCCTGCGGAACCATGGCGCAGCCCTACATCGATTGCGCCCGCCGGCTGGCCGCGCGCGGCATCAAGGCCGAAGACGTCGAGGCGATCCTCTGCGAGGTGGCGGAGGGGACCGTGCACCGGCTGTGGGAGCCGCTTGGCCGACAAGCAGCGCCCGCGCAACGGTTACGCCGCCAAGTTCGCCGTGCCGTATCTGCTGGCGACCGGCTTCGTGCATGGCGGCGTCGGGCTCGGCGCCTTCACGGAGAGCCGCGATCCGCGACGAACGCGTGCTCGCCCTTGCATCAAAAGTGAAATTCGTGATCGATCCGGATAATCCCTATCCGAACAACTATACCGGTCATATCCGCGCGACCCTGAAGGACGGCAGCGTCATCGAGGATCGGCAGCCTTATCTGCGGGGCGGCGCGAAGGAGCCGCTGACCCGGCAGGACGTGACCGACAAATTCGCGCTCAACGCCCAGCATGGCGGCTGGAGCCGATCGCAGAGCGATGAGGCATTGAAACTGCTGGCGGGATTGTATCAGGGCAGAATTGATTTGAGCGCGTTGAGATCTTAGTTTTTGTCATGGCCGGGCTTGTCCCGGCCATCTGCGTCTTTTTTCTGTGGGACAGAGGACGTGGATGCCGGACGTAGAAGCCGGGCATCATGTGGAGAGGGATAAGTGATGACTAACACTGAACTCAACGGCAAGGTCGCCATCGTCACGGGCGCTGGCCGCAATATCGGCCGCGCGATTGCGCTGGCTTTGGCGGACGGCGGCGCGTCCATCGTGGTCAATGCGCGCAGCAATCGCGCCGAGGCCGACGCCGTCGCAGGCGAGATCGAAGCCGCTGGCGGGAAGGCGCTCGTGCATATCGGCGACGTCGCCGACCCGGCTCAGATGCAAGCGATGGCGGAGACGGCAGTCAGGCATTTCGGCCGGATCGATATCCTCGTCAACAACGCGGCGCTGCGCCGCGAAAAGTCGTTCGCCGACATGAGCTTCGCCGAATGGCGCGAGATCATGGATGTCACGCTCGACGGCACATTTCATTGCGTGAAAGCCTGTCTTCCGCACCTGAAGAAGAGTGGCGCGGGGGCCATCGTCAACATCGGCGGCCTGAGCGCCCATACGGGTGCCAGGGACCGCGCGCATGTGGTGACCGCAAAGGCCGGTATCGTCGGCTTCACCCGCGCGCTGGCCCATGACCTCGCCTCCGACGGCATCACGGTCAATTGCGTGGTTCCCGGTCTGATCGGCACGCCGCGCCCCAAGAACACGCCGGAGCCCGCGCATCATCTGGTCCATCAGACCATTACCGGCGAGCGCGGCCGGCCCGAAGACGTCGCTGCGGCGGTGCGGTTCCTGTGCGGGCCGGGCGCCCGGTACATCAACGGGCAGGCGATCCATGCCAATGGCGGGGCCTATCTCGGCGCGTAGTGCATGGCCCGCCATTTGCGCAACCGCATGCCGGATAATTGCACTGGTTCTCCGGGTTTTTGGTGCTAACCATTAGCGGATGAATCAGCGCGCCAAGATCGATATCCGGCACTCCACCTGTCCGCACGATTGCCCATCGGCCTGCGCGCTGGATGTCGAGGTGATCGACAATGCCAGCATCGGCCGGGTGCGCGGCTCAAAGCTGCAGAGCTACACGGCCGGCGTGGTCTGCGCCAAGGTCGCGCGCTATGCCGAGCGTATTCACCACCCGGATCGGCTGACCTATCCCATGTTCCGCGTCGGCCCCAAGGGATCGGGCAAGTTCGCCCGGATCAGCTGGGACGACGCGCTGGACGAAATCGCCGGACGGTTCAATGCGGCGGAGCGCGAGTTCGGCGCCGAATCCGTGTGGCCGTATTACTATGCCGGCACCATGGGGCTGGTGATGCGCGACGGCATCAACCGCCTCGCCCATGTGAAGAAATATTCGCGGTTCTATTCCACGATCTGTGCGACCGTCGCGCGGGTGGGATTTACCGCCGGCACCGGCAAGATCGCCGGCGTCGATCCGCGCGAGATGGGCGTCTCCGACCTGATCGTGATCTGGGGTACCAACCCGGTGAACACCCAGGTCAATGTGATGACGCATGCGATGCGCGCCCGAAAGGAGCGCGGCGCGAAGATCGCCGCGGTGGATATCTATAACAACGACACCATGAAGCAGGCTGACATCAAGATCATCCTGCGGCCGGGTACCGATGGCGCGTTCGCCTGCGGCGTCATGCATGTGCTGTTCCGCGAAGGCTACGCCGATCGCGAGTACCTCGCGCGCTACACCGATTGCCCCGGAGAACTCGAGGCGCATCTTGCGACCCGCACGCCGGAATGGGCGTCGTCGATCTGCGGCGTTCCGGTCGAAGAGATCGAGGCTTTTGCCCGCACGGTAGGGCAGACCAAGCGGGCGTTCTTCCGGCTCGGCTATGGCTTCACCCGCAGTCGCAACGGGGCGGCGCAGATGCACGCGGCGCTGTGCGTTCCCACGGTGACCGGTGCCTGGCAGTATGAAGGCGGCGGCGCGTTCTTCAACAATGCCGGGATCTGGAAGTTCGACGAATCCCTGATCGAGGGTCATGACGCGATCGACCGCACCACGCGCCAGCTCGACCAATCCAAGATCGGTCGCATCCTGACCGGCGACGCGGTCGCGCTTAAAAACGGCGCGCCGGTCAAGGCGATGCTGATTCAAAATACCAATCCGATGACGGTCGCGCCGGAGCAGGCGCTGGTGCGCCAGGGCTTTGCGCGCGAGGACCTGTTCGTGGCGGTGCATGAGCAGTTCATGACCGAGACCGCGCGGATGGCCGATGTCGTTCTCCCGGCCACGATGTTCATGGAACATCACGATCTCTATTACGGTGGCGGCCACCAGCATATTTCGGTCGGCGCCAAGCTGATCGAACCGCCGGGCGAATGCCGTTCCAACCACGAGGTGCTGCAAGGGCTCGCCAGGCGCGTGAAAGCGGTGCATCCGGGATTCGAGATGTCACCGCGCGAACTGATCGACGCCACGCTTCGAAGGAGCGGGCATGGCGGCGTCGCGGAACTGGAGGCCGATCTGTGGCGCGATCTCCAGCCGGATTTCCGTACCTCGCATTATCTCGACGGTTTTGCCCATGCCGACGGAAAATTCCACTTCAAGGCCGACTGGGCGCACGTTCCCCTCGGCAATACCGTTTTGATGGGGGCGTGGGACCAGATGCCCTCGCTGCCCGATCACTGGACGGTCATCGAGGAGGCGGATGAGGCCCATCCGTTCCGGCTTGCCACCAGCCCGTCGCGCAGCTTCCTCAACACCACGTTCAACGAAACGCCTTCGTCGCAGGCGCGCGAGGGCGCGCCGAGCGTGATGATGCATCCCGACGATGCCGCTTCGCTTGATATCGCCGACGGCGATGCCGTCACGCTAGGCAACCTGCGCGGCGAGACCACGCTGACGGCAAGACTGTTCGATGGCGTTCGTCGCGGCGTCCTCATCGCCGAATCCGTGCATCCGAACAAGGCCCATATCGGCGGTCGCGGCATCAACATGCTCACCGGCGCCGAATCGGTTGCCCCCGTCGGCGGCGCGGCATTCCATGACAACAAGGTCTGGGTGAAGAAGGCCGCGTCGGCGGCGATTCCGATACCTTAAGATTCGATCTTGCAGTCTGTCGGAATCCACGCATTTTCCAGTTCGGCGGCTTCATCCTTCGAGACGCCGCTGCGCGGCTCCTCAGGATGAGGTCTTAGACCCTCATGGTGAGGAGCGCGGCCATGCCGCGCGTCTCGAACCAGGAGGCCATGGGATACTACCAAAAGGCGAGCAGTGCCATGACAGACAACAACAGCGTCATACTCGAAAAGCGTGGACAGGCGCTCTGGATCACCATCAACCGGCCGGAGAAGCGCAACGCCATCAATGGCGACGTCATCGCCGGCATCGCCAGGGGCTATCGCGCCGCCCATGACGACGGGGACGTGCGTGTGATCGTGCTCACCGGGGCGGGCGACAAGGCGTTTTGCGCCGGAGCGGATTTACAAAACACCGGCGGCGCCTTCGCGCATGATTTTGCCAGGCCGAATGTCGACTACGCTGATTTGTTGCGGCTGTCGCAGAACGCCACCAAGCCCGCGATCGCGCGGGTTGGCGGCGTCTGCATGGCCGGCGGCATGGGCCTGTTGTGCATGACCGACATGGCGATCGCCGCCGACCACGCGATGTTCGGACTGCCCGAGGTCAAGGTCGGGGTATTTCCGATGCAGGTGATGAGCCTTTTGCAATCGATCGCGCCGCGTCGGCTGGTCAGCGAGTGGGCGATCACCGGCGAGCCGTTCGACGCGAGAGCCGCGCAGTCAGCCGGACTGCTCAACTACGTGGTGCCGCAGGCCGAACTCGACGCCAAGCTCGACTGGCTGATCGGCCGCATTACCGACAAGTCGCCGACCGCGATCCGGCGCGGCAAATACGCCATGCGCGCGATCGCCTCGATGTCCTTCGATGAAAGCATCGCCTACACCGAAAGCCAGATCGCGCTATTGGCGATGACGGAAGACGCCAAGGAGGGCCTCAAGGCGTTCGGCGAAAAGCGCAAGCCGTCATGGCCGGGAAAGTGAGCGAGCAATAAAAGTATAACTCCGCGCTCTCGCGGCGGCCTCCTCATTATTTCTCCGTCACGACGGCGACATCGGCGCCACTCCTCAATTTATTGTGTCTCCGCGCCGAGGTGGAACTTAGCCCGCGATGGGCAGTTCCCTATTTGAAGTCGTTACCTTCAAAGGAGACTTCCGATGGAATTAATCCTCATTATCGTTGTTTTGGTGCTGGTGTTTGGCGGCGGCGGATACTGGGGGCGCCGTAGAGGTCATTGGTAAGAGTTTGACACGGCGGCCTCTCAATAAAGGCGACGCGCCCAACCGAACAAACGAAAACTGCACCTATTAATTTGGCTACTTCCGCCTATCCCTCGAGAGTTGACGCGCCCCAAGGCGCTCGGCTCTTCCCCCAAGGAGCATTCCGATGGAAAATACCGACACGGTCGTCGCCGTATTCGCCGACCATTCCGCTGCCGAAACAGCGATCAAGAAGCTAGGCGCCGCCGGCTTCGAAATGAAGAATCTCAGCATTGTCGGCAAAGGATATCATACCGATGAGAAGGTCATCGGATTCTACAACGCCGGCGATCGGGTCAAGTTCTGGGGCACGCGCGGCGCATTCTGGGGCGGCTTCTGGGGCCTGTTCCTCGGTGGGCTATTCATGGCCGTTCCCGTTGTGGGACATGTCGTCGTGCTAGGTTATCTCGCCGCAATCGTGGCGGCTGGCATCGAGAATGCCGTGTTGGTCGGCGGATTGAGCGCGCTCGGCGCAGCGCTCTACAGTATAGGCATCCCAAAAGACAGCGTATTGCAATACGAGACCGCACTGAAGACCGATCGCTTTCTGGTGATGGCACACGGCCCTGCCGCGGAGGTCGCGCGCGCCAAGACGATCCTGGGCACCGTCAACCCCTTGAGCCTCGACGTGCACAAAGATGTCAAGACATCCGCGCCTGCCGTCGCCGCCGCGGGCTGATCCGCAAAACGCGCGACCGAGAACATAGGAAATAGTCCGAGATTGCCTATCGGCCCAATCATCGCCGCGGTCGCCCTCGCGAGCGCGCCCCAACAAGGCGTGAACCCAGGCCGAGGCTATAGGTCGTGGGCTGAAGGCCGTGGGGTCGGAAGATTGAGCAGTGCAAAAGCCTCCTTCAAACGAGCGCCTGCAGGCATGGCTTCACTAGGAGCAAAGTTGACCCGGAGACAGCAAAGCCATTAGCTTCAACGAGATTCTTGACCGAGACAACCGGCGATAGTTGCCGTATCTGGATTTGCCCATGTCCGCGGCCACGAGCTTGTCTGCTGAAGGTGTTGCACCCTCGAAAATTTCTGGCGCAGTCGATGTTCGCCTACAGAGCGGCCTGACGGCGGGCGAGGCACATCGACGACTGGAGAAATTCGGCGCAAATGCGATGCCGGATACCAGCGTGCATCCATTGCGGATGGCGATCGAGAAATTCTGGGCGCCTGTTCCGTGGATGCTGGAGGCCGCGATTATACTCGAACTGGTGCTCGGCAAATATGTCGAGGCCGCGATCATCGCCGCTCTCTTGATCTTCAACGCTGCGCTCGGGCTGTTCCAGGAGAGTCGCGCTCAGGCAACCCTTGCTGCGCTGAAGTCGCGGCTCGCACTGAATGCATCTGTCCGTCGCGACGGCGCATGGAAAACCATACCAGCCGTCGAATTGGTGCCGGGCGACGTGGTGAAGCTTTCACTGGGTGCCGTGGTTGCCGCGGATGTGCACCTCACCGGGGGTGAAGTTCTGCTTGACCAATCCATGCTCACCGGGGAATCGGTGCCCATCGAAGCCGGCGCGGGCGTCGAAACCTATGCAGGGGCGCTGGTGCGGCGCGGCGAGGCCGTGGCTGAGGTCACGGCGACCGGGGTGCGCACCAAGTTCGGCCGCACAGCGGAGCTCGTCCGCACTGCCCATGTCGTAAGTTCTCAGCAGAAGGCGGTGCTGCGCGTTGTGCGCAATCTCGCCGCGTTCAACGGCGTCGTCATCGCGCTGCTCGTGATCTACGCCTGGTTTCTCAAGATGCCGCTCGATGAGATCATTCCCATGATTCTAACGGCAGTTCTTGCGTCGATCCCGGTGGCGCTGCCCGCCACCTTCACCCTCGCATCCGCACTCGGGGCACGGGCGCTGGCAAAGCGCGGCGTCCTGCCGACCCGCCTCTCCGCGGTAGATGAAGCGGCGTCGATGAACGTTTTGTGCGCCGACAAGACAGGAACGTTGACCGAGAACTCGCTGACGGTCACGACCGTTCGTCAGATGCCGGGCTTCGATGAGGCCCACGTTCTGGCGCTGGCTGCGCTGGCCAGTTCCGATGGTGGGCAGGACCCGGTAGATGGAGCCATTCGGTCTGCCGCCTTGGGAAAAGCAGCTTCCGACGCGCCCACGATCATCAAATTTGTGCCGTTCGATCCCGGCACGAAGATGTCCGAGGCGACGGTGCAGGCCCCCGGCGGCGAAGCGCAACGCATCGTGAAGGGCGCCTTCGCAGCGGTCATCGGCCTCACCCAGCCGTCGGCGACGGCTACAGCCGCCTCAAAGGAGCTCGAGGAGAAAGGCTTCAGGGTGCTGGCGGTCGCGGCCGGACCGCCGAATGCGATGAAGCTGGTCGGGCTCATCGCTCTCAGTGATCCACCTCGCAAGGATTCGGCGGGGCTCGTTACCGAATTGCTGGGCCTCGGCGTCCGCACCGTCATGGTTACGGGCGATGCGCCGGCGACGGCAGCCATTGTCGCTCATGCTGTGGGGGTCGATGGGGCCGTTTGTCCACCAGGGCCGATCCCCGATAGCGTCCGCCCCGAGCAGTTCGCAGTCTTCGCCGGCGTCCTGCCGGAGGACAAGTACAAGCTTGTCAAGGCGTTCCAGAAGGGTGGCAATACTGTCGGAATGTGCGGCGACGGCGCCAACGATGCGCCGGCGCTGCGTCAGGCGCAAATCGGGATCGCGGTCTCGACGGCAACAGATGTCGCGAAATCAGCCGCCGGCATGGTGCTGACCGAGCCCGGGCTCGCCGGGATCGTTGCCGCAGTCAAGGAGGGGCGAATAACGTTCCAGCGCATCCTGACATACACGCTGAATTCCATCATCAAGAAGATCGTGACGGTCCTTTTCCTGATCGTGGGTCTGATCATGACGGGGCACGCGATTTTGACGCCACTGCTGATGGTTATTGTGATGATCGCCGGTGATTTCCTGTCGATGTCATTGACGACAGACAACGTGCGACCCTCCCCAATGCCGAATTCCTGGCGGATCGGCAGTTTGACGATGGCGGGCGTCTTCATGGGTATCTGTCAGCTGGCCTTCTGCAGCGCGGTCCTGGCCGTTGGCAAATTCGAGCTGAGCCTGGAAATCGGCGAGCTAAGAACCCTCGCCTTTGTAGCCTTGGTGTTCGGGAGTCAGGCGACCATCTATGCCATTCGTCAGCGGCGGCACCTGTGGGGCTCTCGTCCCAGCCTATGGCTTGCAGTGTCGTCTGTTGCCGATGTTTCGATCGCTTCGATATTGGCCCTCGGCGGAATCGCAATGACAGCGCTGCCGGCCTGGATGGTTGCAGGCATGCTTGCCGCAGCGGTGGTCTTGACGTTCGTTCTGGACATGGTGAAGGTTCCAGTACTCGCCCGTCTTGGGATTTCCTGAAGCAGAATAAATCATTGTCTCCGGTCAATGGACGAGCCGGCACCATTGCCAGTCCCGCTCCGATCAACTCCAGGACGATCCGGGCAATAGCAGCGCGACTCCCGCTGCTTGCAGCGGAGAACAGGATGAAGATGAAGATAAATTCAAAGGATTTCCGGGTACGGGAAGGAGATAAGGTCAATCTCAAGAAGTGGCCAACGCTGGTCGATCCCATATACAAATCGAAGGAACAATATCAAAAGCTACTCGGAGAGCACGTAGCAGAATTGAGCTCGCAACAGCAGCTGCTCTACGCGTCCAATCGCCATGCCGTGCTGTTGATTTTCCAGGCGATGGACGCGGCGGGAAAAGACGGCGCCATCAGGCACGTGATGTCCGGGGTCAACCCGCAAGGTTGCCAGGTCTTCAGCTTCAAGCATCCCAGCGCCGGAGAATTGCAGCACGATTTTCTCTGGCGCACCACCCGCGAGCTTCCGGAACGCGGGCGGATCGGCATCTTCAACCGGTCCTATTACGAGGAGGTTCTGATTGCCCGCGTGCATCCCGAAATTCTGGTCGGGGAGGGTATCCCTGACGCTCCGCACGATGAAAAGACAGTCTGGCCCGATCGGTATCGCTCGATTGTGAATCTTGAGAAACACCTTCACACCAACGGCACTCGTATCATCAAGTTCTTCCTCCACCTCTCGGAAGAGGAGCAGCGGAAGCGCTTTCTGGCGCGTATCGACGAACCGGAGAAGAACTGGAAGTTCAGCGACGCAGATATCGAGGAGCGGAAATTCTGGAAGCATTACATGAAGGCCTACGAGCAATGCCTCGGCGCGACAAGCACAGGCGATTCGCCCTGGTATGTCGTTCCCGCCGACGACAAGGAGAATGCCCGACTGATCGTATCCCAGATCGTCCTCGATACGTTCGAGGAACTCAAAATGACTTACCCCAAGACGAGCGCAAAGCGCCGCCAGGAATTACAATTGATCCGCAAGCGGCTCGCGAGGTGAAAGATTGATTGTGCTGACGCCGAAGCATCAGCGCAGGTATCGACCTCGAAATAGTACGAAAAGAAAATACACGTTCCGACGTATAACGGCCAGAGCTGTCAAAGCAGAGGCACACGCTATCTGCGAAGCCTATAATTAAGAAGCGAGGCTACGTCTTACGCAAGTGCCCTGCGGCGTCGGCACGCTGCAGTTCCCGCAACCAAACCTGTGCTGAAGCGTCCTGCTACTTAATTTGAATTTAGTGGACTCCCGGCCTAACGGGGATACGGTTCGTTATCACCGCCAGATCTAAGGCAGCCATCGGTGACTGAGAGTTCGGTAACGCTCCCGCCTAATCCAAGGTGAGCAGCCATGCCCAAGAATATACCGCCGCCTACCTGCCCGAAGTGTCTCAAGCCAATGCGATTTACGCTCGTCAAAACGGGCGCACGTAAATTCCGCTGCGTTGATTGTGCAGGTGAAGGCCCGTTGAGGTCATCGGAAGTCGCTAAGACGGGCATTTCATGAAATTGATCTCTGGAGCTGATTTGTCGCGACGATGACAAAGCAGTCGTCGAGGCTAACCCGCAATTGGAGGAGTTTTGATGTGTCTCTTACCGTAGCTCATATCACGCCGCTCGTCTCACTTTTGGCTGGCATCTTGATCCTCATCGCTCCAGCTCTGTTGAACTATATCGTCGCAATTTACCTGATCGTCGCTGGCGCAGTTGGCCTCAATGAGATCTATCATTTTGTGAGCTGATTTATCCAAGATTGACGAATGCGATCGGGGCCATCACGCCGGTCGTCTCTTGCGTCATATGGCCTCGCTGCGATCTCGCGCGCAAGAGATTCCTGTGGCACTGCCTCCCTGAAAGCGAGTCAACGCAGAGCAACGTGGTCGCGCAACGGTCCGATGATGCGCTGGGCTATCCAGCAGATACCAAATTGTATTGTTGGCTGCGGGCAAACGAAAACAAAGAAATGTTTGGCGGGGCCAAACCGCGCAGCGCAGCGATCGCTTCGTCGCCCGCACACACTAAGGATTAATTTAAGATCGGCTAAGCGGAGACTGCGTTACGTCACGAGTCGTCGCGGGTCGTATAGCCTCTTCTAACGAACGATCAACGGAGCGGCCTGATCGCGTTGTTCGATCGTCCTGCGAAGTGGACTGGCGTGCGTTCGCGCACTGCCACTACCGGTCAATATTGCTCGCCCTTAAATAAACTCCAGCAGTGAAGGACCTATGGAGCTTTGAGGAGGTTGACCTATCAATCGCTTCCTTCCCCACAAAATATACCGCGCTATTTTGGGTTAGTGCTCCGAACGCAAAGGATCGACCGTGTTCAGACAGCAATTCAGCGAGGTTGAAGACGCCTGTGCGCTGGCCCAAGCAATAGTGGACACCGTTCGCGAACCACTAATCGTTCTCGACAAGGACCTGCGCGCAATCGCCGCGAGCCGGTCATTCTATGTGAGGTTCGCGACCAATCCGGACGATACCCGAGGCAAGCATTTTTATGAGTTGGGCAACGGCGAATGGGATATCCCGAAGCTTCGCTTGCTATTGGAAAGAATAATACCGGACGACGGCACGATAGACGATTGTCAAGTTGAGCATGACCTTCCTCCGATCGGACATCGCGTACTGTTGCTAAATGCCAAAATCGTTCTTTATGAAAAAGGGCACAAGAATATCTTGCTCAGCATTGAGGACGTCACCTTGAAACGGGCTCTGGAACGCGAAAAGGATCAATTGCTGCGACAGAAGGACGTACTTCTCGATGAAATCGAGCATCGTGTCGCCAACAGTCTCCAGATTATCGCCAGCATTATTATGTTGAAGGCAAGGTCGGTGGATTCTGAGGAGACGAGACGTCACCTGCATGACGCCCATAACAGGGTAATATCGGTTGCTGCCGTGCAGCGACATCTTCACGCTTCGGCCGGCCTCGGGTCGATGGAAATGCTGCCCTATTTAACCACGCTCTGCGGGGCGCTCACGCATTCAATGATTGGTGACGGCCAGTCGATCTCTCTGAAGGTGCTTGGTAAGGGCGGAGTTTCGACCTGCGCCAATGCCGAGAGTCTCGGGTTGATTGTAACTGAACTTGTAATAAATGCGCTAAAACACGCTTTCAAGGAAACCTCAAAAGACGGACAGATTACCGTTGCATACGACGTATCTGGGACCGATTGGAAGCTTTCGGTCGCCGACAACGGAATTGGCAAACCCGACGGCGTTTTTGCTCAACCGAAAGCCGGGCTGGGAACCGGCATCATCAAAGCCCTTGCGAAGCAACTCGATTCTCAGGTCGTCACGTTGAGCGGTCCCAAGGGGACGACAGTGTCGGTGACTCACGCTACCTTTGCGGGTTGATAGGAACGATTGGAAACCTGAATAAGTCTCTTGGCTGAAACATTGGAGCAGGGCCTCTACCTGAGACACGAATGATTCATACGCTCACAGTTATCCTGGCACTCATTGGTGTTGCCGCCGCTGCTCTGGTCTTCATCGCCATGCGGGGCGTATACGCGATGGCCTCGCGTAGGCGAGAACGAGGGCCGCGGGAAAAGTAAGACCGCTTCATTCGGCGGCTTCGTTCATTGCAAGCCAAGCAGCCAATGTCGCCTGTTAGGACCGACTATTCCTCTTCGTCACAGGTATTAGGAACACTTGGGGGACATGGGAATTGTGAGTCCAGCATGGAGGTTGGAATTGACCCAAATACTCGGACTGAGTCTCGCTCTGTTGCTTTTTGGGAGCGGCATATGGGCGAACGTCAGCGGCGGCTCGCTCTCCCAAAACAAAGGTGCTTGGGTGTCGCAAACCGGCCGATGAAGGTTTGATAGTTAATCGACCAATTGGATTATAGGCTGGTCGTGCGTCCAATCCTCGTGGCATCGGGTCGCGAAGGCGGCACCCAGAATACCAAGAACGACGCTACGGGACTGGCGCGTTCCGATTACCCCGGATTCGCCTTCAACCCGGCGGCCTCGATGCCGGCGATGGCGCAGATCTCGTCATTGTCTGACGTATCGCCGCTGACGCCGATCGCGCCGAGCAGCACGCCGTCTTTTTGGATCAGCACGCCGCCGGGTACCGGCACCATGCGTCCCTGCGCCAGCGTATTCACCGCGTCGACGAAATAGGCCTGCTCCTGCGCCCGCTGGAACAGCGCGCGCGAGCCCATGCCCATCGCCAGCGCGCCATAGGCCTTGCCATGGGCGATCTCGCTGCGCAGCAGGCTGGTGCCGTCCTGGGCCGCGGTGACCTTGACGCAGCCGCGGGCGTCGAGAACGGTGATGACGAGCGGCTTCAGCTTTTTCTCGACCGCCTTGGCGAGGGCTACATCGAGAATCTTGCGGGCGACGTCGAGGGTGAGTTCAGCCATGGACAGTTTCCTTTGTGAGAGGGGAGGGATAAGGGTTTGCGCGCGCGCTGTCGAGGCTCATCGCCAGCGCGCGGGCGACATGAAGGGCGGCGCGGTTGGTGCCATCCTTGATCTGGTGCCGGCACGATGTGCCGTCGGCGATCACGAGGCTATCGGCATCGGCGCGCCGCACGGCAGGGAGCAACGATCGTTCGGCCATCTCCATCGAGGTCTGGTAGGTATCGGCGCCATAGCCGAACGCGCCGGCCATGCCGCAGCAACTCGATTCGATGGTTTCAACATTCAGTTCCGGAATCAGCCGAAGCGCCTGCTCGACCGGTTTGAAGGCGCCGAACGATTTCTGATGACAGTGGCCGTGCACCAGCGCCTTGGCGGCGATCGGGCCGAGCGGTAGCGCGAGGCGTCCGGCACCGGCCTCGCGGACCAGAAATTCCTCGAACAACAGAGCCTGCGCGCCGATGCTCTTCGCGGTTTCGTCGGATCGCAGCGACGACAATTCGTCGCGAAGCGTCAACAGGCAGCTCGGCTCCAGACCGATAATGGGTACACCGCGCGCGGCGAACGGCGCATAGGTCGCAACCAGCCGGTCGAGTTCGGCCCGCGCATGATCGACCAGGCCGGCCGAGAGGAAAGTCCGCCCGCAGCATAGCGGCCTGCCATGGTCCGCTGGCCCTGGAATGTGGACACGATAACCGCCCGCGACCAGCACGCGCAGCGCGGCCTCGAGATTTTCGCGCTCGTAAGCGCGGTTGAAGGTGTCGGCGAACAGCACGACCTCGCGTCCGTCGGCGGGGCCAAAGACGTCGCCCGCGGGATCGAACACATCGCGCCGCCATTCGGGCAAGGCGCGTTGCGCGCTGATGCCGGCCACGCGTTCGACCAGCTTTCGTAGCAACGGGCTCTTGTTGCGCCAATTGGCAAGCGGAGCGAGGCGCGCCATCAACGGCGCATAGCGCGGCAGAAAGCCGACCAGGCGATCCCTGAGGGAAAGCCCGTGCTTTGCGGCCCGCGCGGCAAGCACCTCGATCTTCATCCTGGCCATGTCGACGCCGGTCGGGCACTCATGCCGGCAGGCCTTGCAGGACACGCAGAGTTTCATGGTGTCCATCATCTCGTCGGATGACAGCGCGTCGGGTCCCAACTGGCCGGAGATCGCCAGCCGCAGCGTGTTGGCGCGGCCGCGCGTGACGTCCTTCTCATTGCGGGTCGCGCGATAGGACGGACACATCACGCCGCCTTCGAGCTTGCGGCAGGCGCCGTTGTTGTTGCACATCTCGACCGCGCCCTGAAAACCGCCGCCGGCGCCGGGCCAGGCGGACCAGTCGAGCGCCGTCTTGAGTTCATTGACGCGGTAGGTGGGCGGGTAGCGGAACAGCGAACGGTCGTCCATTTTGGGCGCGTCGACGATCTTGCCGGGGTTGAGCACGTTATCCGGATCGAAGCGCCGCTTGACCTCCCTGAAGTCGGCGACGATGCGCGCGCCGAACATGGTTTCATGGAATTCCGACCGCACGATGCCATCGCCGTGCTCGCCGGAATGCGAGCCCTTGTATTCCCTGACCATCGCGAAGGCTTCCTCGGCGATGGCGCGCATCGCCTTGACGTCCTTGTCGAGCTTGAGGTTCAGCACCGGGCGCACGTGCAGGCAGCCTTCGGAAGCGTGCGCGTACATGGTGCCGCGGGTGCCGTGTTTGGCGAAGACGGCGTTGAGCCGCTCGGTATAATCGGCCAGATGCGGCAGCGGCACCGCGCAATCCTCGACAAAGGAAACCGGCTTGCCCGCCTCCTTCATCGACATCATGACGTTGAGGCCGGAGGTGCGGAAATCCGATATTGCCGTCTGGGTCGCGGGCTCGACCACATCGACGACCCCGCCCCATTTGCGTTGCGGATGGCTCCAGCCGAAGCCGAGATCCGACATCAGTTCGGAAAGCTGACCGAGCTTCCGCAGATTGTCGGCCTGATCTTCTTCGGCGAATTCGACGATCAGGAGCGCGTCGGGATCGCCGCGCACGGTCGCCTCGATCACCGGGCGGAACATCGCAATATCGCGACCGAGCGCAATCATGGTGCGGTCGACCAGTTCCACCGCAATGGGGCGCAGTTTTACCAGATGCTGGGCGGCATCCATCGCCTCGTAGAAACTGCCGAAATGGCAGACGCCCAGAACCTTGTTGCGAATAAGGGGCCATAGCTTCAGCTCGACCTGCGTCGTGAAGGCCAGCGTTCCTTCAGATCCGACCAGAAGGTGCGCCATGTTGTTCGGCGCGTTGCGCGGCACCAGCGCATCCAGATTGTAGCCGCCGACCCGGCGCTGCACCTTTGGAAACCTGTCGGCGATCTCGGCAGCCTCGCGTTCGCCGAGCGCCAGCATGTCGCGAAACAGGTCCGGTCCGTTCTCGCTCGAATTCGCCTGCAGGAGATCGCGCGACACTTCGCCGAAATGCAGCAGCGCGCCGGAGGCGAGCGCGGCGTCCATCGACAGCGTGTTGTCGCGCATGGTGCCGTATCGCAGGGACCGTCCGCCGCAGGAGTTGTTGCCGGCCATGCCGCCGATGGTGGCGCGCGACGCAGTGGAAACGTCGACCGGAAACCACAGGCCGTGTTTCCTGAGCTCGCGGTTGAGATCGTCGAGCACGATTCCCGGTTCGACCACGCAGATCCGGCTTCCAACGTCGAGCGAGATGATGCGGTTGAGATGTCTGGAGAAGTCGATGACGATGCCGTCATTGATGGTCTGGCCGCATTGCGACGTGCCGCCGCCGCGCGGCGTGACGATCCGGCCCGCGTCGCGGGCGATGGCGAGCGCCCGCAGCGCCTCGTCGACCGTGCGCGGCACCACCACGCCGGCCGGCACGATCTGGTAGAACGAGGCGTCGGTGGCGTAGCGGCCGCGGTTGAACGGATCGAACAAGACGTCGCCGGTGATTTCGCGCTTAAGCCGTTCTTCGAGCCTCGTTGAGTCCCTATCGGTCATTCCATCCCCGTCGCCGGCAAATCTGGCCTTTCTCGCAAATGGCCGGGTTGTAAATGCAATTCGTCGGGCCCCTTTTCTGATTTGAATGCAAAATCTGGCGGAAATCCGCCGACCTGAAGATATCAGGCGGGCTCGGATGCCGCCATGCCGTCCGCCTTCAGATGTTCGATGGCGGCGGTTCGCTTGTTGCGCAGGTGCCTGAACAGGATGTCGCTGAGTTCGTTGCCGGCGCGGCGGCGGAGCGCCTCCAGGATCATCTCGTGTTCGCGCATCGCTTCACCCCAGCGCTCGCGCTTGCGGGCGAAATTGGCGGAGTAGCGCACCCGGCGAATCCGGCCGGCAAAGTTGGCGTAGGCGCTCTTGAGCGTGGCGTTGCGCGAGGCTTCCACGATCTTCTGGTGGATCAGCTGGTTGGTGCGGAAATAGCCGTGCATGTCGCGGTGCAGGTAGAATCCATACATTTCGTAATGCAGCCGCTCGATCTCGGCGATCTCTGCGTCCGTGATGTTTTCGCAGGCAAGCCGCCCGGCGAGACCTTCCAGTCCGCCCATGACGTCGAACAATTCGCCGAGATCCTGCTCGCTCAGCGGCCGCACGCGGGCGCCGCGGTTGGGCAACAATTCGACCAGGCCTTCAGATGCCAGCACCTTGAGGGCTTCACGCAGGGGCGTGCGCGAGATTTTCAGCATCTCGCAAAGCTGGCGTTCGGGCACGCGGCCGCCGTCGGGAATATTGCCTTCGACGATGTAATCCCGCAGCCGGGTCAGGATTTCGTCGTGCAGCGACTGGTCTTCCCGGGCACGATCCGTCGCGCCCCCAAGGGCTTGCGAGGCGGTGTCATTCGGAATCATGGGTTTCATGCCTGGAACATACGCCGTGGCGGGGAGGGCGTCGATCAAAAATTGCACACAATTTATCAGTTGCCGCCGGAGAAATCGAATGCAATATGCTCGGTAGCCAGACAGAGGAGGATTCCGTGACACAGCACCAGGGACGCCATTTCCTGCAAATTCCCGGCCCCAGCCCGGTGCCGGACCGTGTGCTCCGCGCCATGGATATGCCCGTCATCGACCACCGCAGCGCGGAGTTCGCCCAGCTCGGCAAGGCGATCTTCGAAGGCTGCCAGAAGATCTTCAAGACATCGGGGCCCGTCATCGTTTTTCCCTCCTCGGGCACCGGCGCCTGGGAAGCGGCCATCGTCAATACGCTGTCACCGGGCGACAAGGTCCTGATGGTGGAGACCGGCCATTTCGCCACCCTGTGGCGGCAGATGGCGGCGCGGTGGGGCATCGAGGTGGACTTCATGCCGGGCGACTGGCGCCACGGCGCCGATCCCGCCGCGATCGAGGCGAAGCTCACCGAGGACAAGGCGCATGCCATCAAGGCAGTGATGGTGGTGCACAACGAGACCTCCACCGGCGTCACCAGCCGGGTCGGCGAGATCCGCGCCGCGATGGACAAGGCCGGCCATCCAGCCCTGCTGCTCGTGGATACGATTTCCTCGCTGGGCTCGGTCGACTTCCGGCACGACGAGTGGAAAGTCGACGTGACGGTAAGCTGTTCGCAAAAGGGCTTCATGCTGCCGCCGGGACTTGGCTTCAACGCGATTTCGGAGAAGGCCCGCGCCGCCGCCAGGACCAACAAGATGCCGCGGTCGTATTGGGATTGGGAAGAGATGCTCAAGCCCAATGCCAACGGATTTTTCCCCTACACGCCCGCCACCAATCTGCTTTACGGGCTGCGTGAAGCCATTGCGATGTTACTTGAAGAGGGGCTCGATAACGTGTTCGCCCGCCACAAGCGCCTTGCCGCCGCGACGCGTGCGGCGGTGGCGCATTGGGGCCTCGAAGTGCTGTGTCAGGAGCCGGCGGAATATTCGCCGGTGCTGACCGCGGTGCTGATGCCGCCGGGCCACGACGCCGACAAGTTTCGCAAGGTCGTGCTTGAGAACTACAACATGTCGCTGGGGTCGGGACTGTCGAAGGTCGCCGGCAAGGTATTTCGCATCGGCCATCTCGGTGAGTGCAACGAACTCACCTTGCTGGGAGCCCTGTCCGGCGTCGAGATGGGACTGGCGGCGGCTGGCGTGCCGCACCGCTCCGGTGGCGTCGATGCTGCGATGAAGGCGCTCGAAGAGCCCACCAAGTCGAACTCCGCGGGGCATCTGAAGATGGTCAAGACCTGAGCTGACCGCCATTAATCGGCGCCATTTGTGCTGACGGATCGGCGCCGTCATAATAGCCCCAAAAGCTTGCCCGGGAGATAGAAGAAGATGCGGCTTCGGTTGAAGGCCACCCACGTCGTGCTGGCGATGCTCTGCATCATGTACTTCATCACCTATGTCGACCGGGTGAACATCGGCACGGCGGCCAGCGAAATCCAGAAAGAACTCCATCTCAGCAACACGCAACTCGGTTTGGTATTCTCGGCCTTTGCCTATCCCTATCTATTGTTCCAGGTGATCGGCGGCTGGGTCGGCGATCATTTCGGGCCGCGCAAGACGCTGTTCTGGTGCGGCCTGATCTGGGCGGCATCGACCATCATGACCGGTTTTGTCACGGGCATCGTGACGCTGTTTGTTGCGCGCGTGGCGCTGGGCTTCGGCGAGGGCGCGACCTTCCCGACCGCAACGCGCGCGATGCAGTACTGGACGCCCGCAAATAAACGAGGCTTCGCGCAAGGTCTCACGCACGCCTTCGCGCGTCTGGGCAATGCCATCACGCCGCCATTGATCGCGGCGCTGATGGCCTGGCTGACCTGGCGCGGCTCTTTTGTCGTGCTGGGACTGGTCAGCCTGCTGTGGGGTGTTTTCTGGGTCCTGTATTTCCGCAACGAGCCCAGGGATCACCCTGCGATCACCGCGGAGGAACTGGCCTCGCTTCCGCCGCGCCCGGCGGGTACGCGGCCCCAGGTGCCATGGGGGCCGCTGTTGCGGCGGATGTGGCCCGTCACGCTGACCTATTTCTGTTACGGCTGGACTTTGTGGCTTTACCTGAACTGGCTGCCGTTGTTCTTCAAGAACAACTTCGGTCTGGACATCAAGAAATCGGCGTTGTTTGCGTCCGGCGTTTTCTTTGCCGGCGTGATCGGTGACAGCCTCGGCGGCGTTCTGTCGGACGGTATTCTCAAGAAAACGGGCAGCGTCCGCTTCGCCCGGCTCAGCGTGATCGTCACCGGCTTCGCCGGCGCGCTGGCCTCGTTGTTTCCGATCCTCTTCACCCACGACATCACGGTGGTGGCGCTGTGCCTGTCCAGCGGGTTTTTCTTTGCCGAGATCGTGATCGGCCCGATCTGGTCGGTGCCGATGGACATCGCGCCGAAATATTCCGGCACGGCGGCCGGCCTGATGAATTCCGGCTCCGCACTGGCGGCGATCGTTTCGCCTTTGGTGGCAGGTTACGTGATTGACCTGACCGGCAACTGGTATCTGCCGTTCCTGATGTCGATGGGGCTGTTGCTCCTCGGCGGCTTCTGCGCCTTCCTGATGCACCCCGAGACGCCGTTCGAGGCCGGCGAGGCGATGGTGTCGGCCGGACGACCCGTCGCGGCGGAGTGAAGGAAGCTAATTCTTGAGTTCGTGCGTGCGGTGGTCTGCAAATCTTACCGATAGGCTAATTGCCGAGCGGCGATATTGCGAGCGATAGACCCGTTTCAATCCGGAATGTTGAGCGCTAGTCTGGTCTCTTATTCACATCGATGGGAAGCTAAGCCGGATTAGCTTCCCATCGCCGGGTTTTCCCCGCATTTCGACGCAAAAAAATCCTTCGCTCTTGCGCCTCTCGCTCGGCCCGCTTCATTAGAAGCTTACGGATGCTCGTGTGGCGATGCAGGTAACATCTGTGAGAATTTGCGCTGATGCAGCGATGGATGGACGTCGAGAGGGGAAATAGGGATGATCGTCTACACGATGACCGCACAGACCAAGGCCGCCATCGTCGCCGCCTTGGCGGCGCACGGCGCGGACCGCCTGGCTGTTGCAGGCCTTGGCCGCGTGTTGCGCGGCGATAGTGCGCTGACAACCGCAGCGTTCTTGTCGGCATGGCCAGTCGATCCCGATGGCAAGTACCGCGTCGCGCTCAACGTAGCGGCCGGCATGATCGCTTGGCGCGCCTATATCCTTGAGGAGATCGCACTCGGTCGCGGTAGGCGCGATAATATCGCCGCGTACTGTCAGGCGCTCGGCATCGAGACGCGACAGGCGTTCCACTACGTGATGGCCGTTTTGAAGGGCTCGGGTATGCGCGCCTGCGCGTTCGGTTGTTGGTCCGAGAACACGAAATTCGTTGCTTGCAGCGGCAACGTTCCGGAGCCGCGAAAACAGTGGGCCCGGTCGGCCTGGGCTGGGCGCGCTCGCGCCCACGCAGCGCTTGCGGAAGTAGGTCTCGCACTGCCAAATCGGCCAATTTGGCGCCCGCTCGCGACGTGCTTGTTCGACGAACCCGTGCTGGTGAAGCCGGCAAGGTTCCTCGCGCCGGCCGACGAGGAAGCGCTCACGCGTCTCGCAGGCTAAATGAACAGACAACAGAAAGCGGGCGCATTGATCAAGGACTGACCTCTAAGTTTTGCTCGGAATCTAACGGCAGGGTTATCCGGGGTGACGTTTCCCCAGATTTTCAGCGTCAAAATGGCTCCTTTATCGTTAATGAGTACGCATACGACGAAGACCGCCTGATTGCCGCATGCGCGCGAGCCCGGCGAGCTCTATGATGGCGTTGCATGAAGGTCAGGCGGCTTGCTGATCGGCGAACTTGTCGGCTTGGCGCAGGAGCTTCCATTCCCAGGGCAGCAGTTCGTGCAGACGCGATGCGGGAAGATCGGCGATACGGGCGAGGACGTCGGCGAGCCAGGCCTTGGGATCGACGTCGTTGAGGCGACAGGTCGTGATCATCGTCAGCATGATGGCGGCACGGTCGGCGCCACGCGGGCTGCCGGCGAAGGTCCAGTTGCGCCTTCCCAATGCGATGCCTCTCAATGCGCGCTCAGCACAATTGTTGGTCAAGCAGATCCTGCCATCGTCGAGGAAGCGGGCGAAGTCGTTCCAGCGCCTGAGCATGTAGTTGATCGGCTTCAGGACCGCGGAGGAGCGCGAGAGGGTTTCGCGCTCACGCAGCAACCAGGCGTGCATGTCCTCGAGAAGCGGCTTGCTCTTTTCCTGGCGCACGGCGCGCCGCTCGTCGGCGCCGCGGCCATTGATGGCGCGCTCGATCTCGAACAACGCATCGAGGCGTCTGACCGCCTCCAGCGCGATCGGAGAGACCGGTTTGCCCTTCTTACCTTCCCGAGCATTCTTCTCGATGTCAGCCAGCTCGAAGAAGCCCCGCCGCGCATGGGCAAAGCAAAACGCTGGCGTAATCGGCAGCATCTTCTTCTGCGGGTCGAACAGCGGCTCGAAGCCGTTGTAGCAATCGGCTTGCAGGATACCGGCGAAGGCGGCCAGATGCTTCTGGGGATGCTCGCCTCGTCGGTCGCTCGAGGCGTAATAGACCGCCGCCGGCGGCGCAGGCCCGGCGAAGGGCCGGTCATCCCGCACATAAGTCCAGATCCGCCCGGTTGTGCACTTGCTCTTGGCCAGGATGCGGATGGTGGTGTCGTCGCCATGCAGGCGCTCGGCAGCGAGCACATGGCGCTCGATCAGGTGGAAGAGCGGCATGACGGCGAAGGTCCCGTGACCGACCTGATCGGCCAGCGTCGACAGCGGCAAGTCGATCCCCTCGCACTTGAAGCGCGCGCTCTGGCGGTTGAGCGGGATATGCATGCCGAACTTGTCGAACAGGATCGTCGCCAGCAACTGCGGGCCGATGAAGCCGCGCGGCGTGGCATGGAACGGCGCCGGCGGCTGGCTGATCTTCTCGCAATCGCGGCAGGTGAACTTCTCGCGTACCGTCTCGATGACCTTGAAGCGACGCGGGATCTCCTCCAGCGTCTTGGTCACATCCTCGCCGATCTTCGCCAGCCGCGATCCGCCGCAGCAGGCGCAGCTCGTCGGAGCCTCGATGACGACGCGCTCGTGTTCGATATCGTCCGGCCAGGGCTTGCGAACCGGCCGCTTGCGCGTGAAGGCGCGGACTTTCTGCGCCTTCGCCGCCGCGGCCTGCGCGGCAAGCTCATCCTCGCTCGCCGTAGTGACGAGTTCTTCAAGTTCCAATTCCAACTGCTCGATCAGCTGTCATTCGGCCTGCAATATTGACCCCCTAAGCCGGGGGATCGGCGTCCAAAATTGACCCCCTACAGGTTGGTCTGTTGCGCTGCCTGCTTTGTAATGAAGCAGGTGGTCGGGGATGCTGATCGTGGAGACAATTGCCCGGATACGGCGCGAGCACTTCATCAAGGGCAAGACGATCAAGGAGATCGCCCGGGACCTGAAGGTGTCGCGGAACACGGTCCGGAAGGTGCTGAGGTCGGGCGAGACCTCATTCGAGTACGAGCGTGTTGTCCAACCGCGGCCGAAGCTGGGACGATGGGCAGCAGAACTCGACGGATTGCTGGCAGGGAACGCGGCCAAGTCCGCTCGCGAGCAACTGACATTGATCCGGATCTTCGAGGAGCTGCGCGGGCGCGGCTATGACGGCGGTTACGACGCCGTGCGCCGTTACGCCAGACGATGGAGCAAGGAGCGCGGACAATCGACGGCTGCGGCCTACGTCCCGCTGAGCTTTGCGCCGGGAGAAGCCTATCAGTTCGACTGGAGCCATGAGGTCGTCCTGCTCAATGGCGTGACGGTGATCGTGAAGGCCGCCCATGTCCGGCTCTGCCACAGCCGGATGCTGTTTGTGCGGTGCTATCCGCGCGAGACGCAGGAGATGGTGTTCGACGCCCACGACCGGGCGTTCGCTCTGTTCAAGGGCACCTGCGTGCGCGGCATCTACGACAACATGAAGACCGCGGTGGAGACGATCTTCGTCGGCAAAGGGTCGTCTCTACAATCGCCGCTTCATGCAGATGTGCAGCCACTACCTGGTCGATCCGGTTGCCTGCACGCCAGCGTCGGGCTGGGAGAAGGGCCAGGTCGAGAACCAGGTCGGACTTGTCCGTGAACGCTTCTTCACGCCGCGGCTGCGGTTCAAAACCCTCGACGAGTTGAACGCCTGGCTGCTGGACAAGTGCATCGCCTACGCCAAGGCGCACCGGCATCCAGAACTGGCCGAACAGACGGTCTGGGAGGTGTTCGAAGCCGAGCGACCGAAGCTCGTTCCCTATGCCGGCCGGTTCGACGGATTCCACGCGGTGCCGGCATCGGTCTCGAAGACCTGCCTGGTGCGGTTCGACAACAATAAATACTCGGTCACGGCCAGCGCTGTCGGGCGGCCTGTCGAGGTTCACGCCTACGCCGACCGCATTGTGATCCGCCAGGACGGACGCATCGTTGCCGAGCATGCTCGCTCGTTCGGCCGCGGCGATACCGTCTACGATCCCTGGCATTACGTGCCGGTGCTGGCTCGCAAACCCGGCGCCTTGCGCAACGGCGCTCCCTTCAAGGACTGGGTGCTTCCGGCTGCGATCGAACGTGTACGGCGCAAGCTCGCCAGTGCCGACGATGGCAATCGTCAGATGGTCGACATCCTCAACGCGGTTCTGACCGACGGCTTGCCGGCCGTCGAAGCAGCCTGCGCCGAGGCGATCGCTCACGGCGTTCATTCCGCCGATGTCGTGCTCAACATCCTGGCCCGCCAGCGTGATCCTGCGCCGCCGGCCAACATCCTCACCCCGGCTGCGCTGACATTGCGCCATGCCCCGATCGCCGACTGTGCCCGTTACGACAACCTCAGGAGAACCATCTGATGGAACGTACTCAACTGTTCGACCTCATGGGCGAGCTCAAGCTCTACGGCATGAAGGCCGCCTTCGACGAGATCATGGCGACCGCCGTCAAACGCCAGCACGAACCCCAACGCATTGTCGGCGATCTGCTCAACGCCGAGATCAACGAGAAGCAGGCCCGCTCGATCAAGTACCAGCTCACCATCGCCAAACTGCCGCTTGCCAAGGATCTTGAGGACTTCCAGTTCGAAGGCACACCCATCAACCAGACGCTGGTCAATGATCTCGCCGGCGGCGGCTTCATCGCCCAGCAACGCAACGCCGTCCTGGTCGGCGGTACCGGCACCGGCAAAACACATATGGCCATCGCAATCGCCAGAAGCTGCATCCGATCTGGTGCCCGCGGCCGCTTCTACAACGTGGTCGACCTCGTCAACCGCCTGGAGATCGAGACCCGCAATGGACGGCAGGGTCGTATCGCCGAGCATCTGACCCGGATGGACTTCATCGTCCTCGACGAACTCGGCTACCTGCCGTTCGCCCAATCCGGCGGCCAGCTGCTGTTCCATCTCGTCAGCCGGCTCTACGAGCGCACGTCCATCGTCGTCACCACCAATCTTGCCTTCGGTGAATGGCCCAGCGTGTTCGGCGACGCCAAGATGACCACCGCGCTGCTCGACCGCCTGACTCACCATTGCGACATCGTCGAAACCGGCAACGACAGTTGGCGCTTCAAAAGCCGCGACGACGATCACGCAGCCCGCGCTCGCCACGTCTCCGCAACCCCGGCCAGCTCCGACGAGGCGAGCGCTACCGTCAAAACCCGCCGCTCAAAGGGGTCAAAATTGGACGCCGATCCG
>CAWAXR010000015.1:0-128624 GCA_963786045.1 uncultured Alphaproteobacteria bacterium
ACGACCGAGTTTACCGCTTAAGTGATGTGATCGTTCGGGCAGTAGCAATCCCTCAGCGTTTTGAAAACTGAAGCGAAATGTGCATGCGCGATCCAAATGAATCAAAGAAAGCGCCTTTTAAACCCGGTCTGTCGAGCTCTTTCTGCGACTTGCGCTCACTCGGCTTGGCCGCTGGGCTGGCTCTAGTCGGCATTGAATCGGCCGAGGCGGATACGCGCGCCAGTCTCGGGTTGCCAGTCGGTTGCAGGTTGGGCATTGACTGCTTTGTTCAGCAAATGCCGGATATTGATCCGTCCCCAGACGTGTTGGATCCCTTATGCGGCAAAGCAAGTTATCAAGGCCACGACGGTTGGGACATTCGTCTGCGCTCACTAGACGATATAGCCCAGGAAGTTCCGGTGCTGGCTGTAGCGAACGGAAGGGTTGCGCGGGTCCGCGACGGCGTGATGGACCAAATCTATGACGATGCCAAGGACAAGGCTCGAGTTGCTGATAACGAGTGCGGAAACGGCGTAGTGGTCGAGCATGCAAGGGGGCTGAGTTCTCAATACTGCCACTTGAAAAAGGGAAGCGTACTCGCTCGACCTGGCGCACATGTACAAAAAGGTCAGCGGATTGGGGCCATCGGTTCCTCGGGAGCCGCCGCATTTCCGCACGTTCATTTGTCGGTCCGGCTGGATGATAAGCCGGTAGAACCGCTTACCGGCAAACCCCTGGGAAGTCTCGCTCCGGGTTGCGGCGATCTATCTGGAAGTTTGTTTGAGCCGACAGCTGCACAAGCACTTAATCGTCCCGCGGTTGCAATCCTGGACGCCGGCCTAACTAGCGCGGCACCAAATTTACCGGATCTTGCTCGAAGCGGTGGCCCGCCTCTCGCCAAAGTCCGAGGCGATCCCATTGTGGCTTGGCTTTGGGCGATCAACGTCGAAGAAGGCAGCCGCTTCCGGATCAGATTGGCAGGGCCTGATGGAAGTGTTTTGATAGACCACACGACCAATGTCTTGGCAAAGCGCAAGGCCAGCTATTTGGCTTACGTAGGACGCAAGATGGAGACGAGGCCTGGAAAGCATAGCTTGTCCGTCGAAATACTCCGTGGCGTGGAATCAATTCAATCAAAGACTCTTTTGCTCACGATTTCAGAGTGAGTTGAAATCCTGATGCCGTGAGCCCCTCACCGCTTGTCTGGATCCTGCGGTTCGTGACAACGCATTGGACCCGCATTCTCATCTTTCC
The DNA here is from genome assembly GCA_963786045.1 of uncultured Alphaproteobacteria bacterium. Classification (GTDB taxonomy): domain Bacteria; phylum Pseudomonadota; class Alphaproteobacteria; order Rhizobiales; family Xanthobacteraceae; genus Bradyrhizobium. Next base: position 1,234 of record CAWAXR010000015.1, read on the forward strand.
CTGAACGCCCGGTTTATTTGATCGTCCACCGGCTTCAACAGATAGGATAGAACCGTGCGGTGCTCGGTTTGAATGAAAGATTCGACCGGCATGCCGGGTACGAGTCTCACGCCGCCCAGGCGCCGAAGTTCGGTATCGGTGAACGCAATGCGTACCGTGTAGTACGAAGTGCCGGCCTTCGGATCCTGCGTTATATCCGCGGAAACTCGGACGACTTCGCCCCCGATCTGCGGGGTGGTGCCCTGGTTGAAGGACGCGAATCGAAGCGTTGTCGGCGCGCCAAGACGGACCTGGTCGATCTCGGAGGGTGAAATCTTCGCCTCGACCACCAGCGAGTCGTGGTCAGGCACGATCAGCATTATCGGCTCGCCCGGAGAAATCACACCTCCAACCGTGTGCACGGTCAACTGATGCACAACCCCTTCCTGGGGCGCGCGGATGTCGATTCGTTTCAGCTGGTCCTCGGCTGCGACCTTGCGTTCTTCGAGCTCGGTGGTCTTTGCACGAATTTCGGACAGTTCTTTTACTACCTCCGTTTTGATCTGCTGGTCGATCTGCAGGATCTGCAGTTCCGTCTCGCTGATCTTCCCCTTCGACTGCGCAACGGTCGACTGCAATGCGCCGCGCTCTCCTTCCAATCGCGCGAAATCGCGTTCCAGGCTGGTCACCCGCGTGATCGAGATGAGGTTCTTATCCCAGAGTTCGCGCACACCCTTCAGCTCCTCTAGCACGAACTTGATTTCTCTGGATTTCGACTTTATCTGGCTGTTTAGCCCATCGATCTCCTCGCTCAGCTGCTGAATTCGTTCTCGTAACTGCGCCTTCTGCCCTTCCGCGCTGCGTCGCCTGAACTCGAAGACCTTTTGCTCTCCGTCGATCAGCCGCGCGATCTTTGGCTCGTCGCCACGCCCGACCAGATCGGAAAAATCGATTTTGGTCGTGTCATCGCGTTCGGCCTGGAGCCGCGCCTTGCGCGCGAGCTGCTCGTCAAGGCTATCGGTAATGATCATATGGTTTGCCCGGGTCGTCGTCTCGTCCAACCGAACCAGCAGGTCGCCCGCCCTGACGCGGTGCCCGTCCCGTACGAACAGTCGACCGACAATACCGCCAATATTGTGCTGGACTTTCTTGACGTCCGACTCGACCACCAGCGACCCCGGGGCCATCACCGCCCCGGCAAATCGCGTGGTCGCGGCCCACCCGCCGACACCGCCCACCAGAAGAACGCTTGCGAGCAGCGCAGCGAGCAGATATCGCCGGATCGTCACCCGGTGATTGATTGGACGTGTCATCGCGTTGAGCCTCCCGCGACCACAGCCACAGCGCTGTTCACCGAACCCGATCTCGATCGGCCAAGTTTGCCAAGCAACTCACTTTTGCTGCCGTAGGACTGGACGCCTCCTTCATTCATGACCAGCAGCCAATCCACTGCATCGAGCGCGCCGAGACGATGGGCCGCTACGACCACGATTCCGCCGCGCGCCCTCACGCTCAGGACTGCCTTGGTCAGAGCTTGCTCGCCTTCGGCATCAAGATTGGAATTCGGCTCGTCGAGGACCACCAGAAAGGGATTTCCGTACAGGGCTCGCGCCAAAGCGATCCGCTGACGCTGGCCTGCGGACAAAGCCTGTCCTGCCTGCCCGATCTGGGTCTCATAGCCATCCGGCAAGCGCTTGATTAATTCGTTGGCGCCGGCCGCTTCGGCCGCCGCGACGACCTTTTCTGGGTCTGGTTTGTCTTCGAAACGCGCGATGTTGCGGGCAACCGTGTCGGAAAAGAGCTCGACGTCCTGCGGCAGATAACCGATATGCGGCCCCAGCATGCCGCGCGAGAATTGGTCGAGCGTCGCTCCATCGATCCGGATCGTTCCGCGGACTGCCGGCCAAATCCCGACGAGAGCCTTCAGTAGGGACGATTTGCCCGACGCGCTCGGTCCGACGATGCCAAGCCCAGCGCCCGCCTGGAGAGAGAACGATGCATCGTGCACCACCAGGCGGGGCTCGCCCACAGGCGCGACAGACACGTTTTCCAAAACGAGATCGCGTCGCGGCGCGGGTAGCTGCAGCGGTGGCGGCTTTTCGTGCGTGGCAGCGATCATCTCCGCTAAGCGACCCCAGCTCTCGCGCACCGCTATGAACGTCTTCCAGTTCGCGATGGCCTGATCGATCGGAGCAAGCGCACGCGAAGTCAGGATTGATCCTGCAATGATGATGCCGCCGGTCGCCTGGTCATGAATCACCAGGTACGCGCCGAGCCCGAGGACAAGGGACTGCAGAAGCATACGAAAGCTTCGCGCGAAGCTTCCCAGTCCTCCGGCGATGTTCGAGGTAAGCAACTGCGCATTCACATACCGTTCGTTGGCGGTTCGCCAAGGGGCAGCAAGCGCTTTGGACATGCCCATCGCATGCGTGACTTCGGCATTGCGGCGGGCCGACTCGGCCAAGGCGAAACGCTGCGTGCCATAACGATTCATATCCCTGCTGGCCGATTTGCCGAGATACTCGGTCGTCAGCGTGAGGCCGAACATGAACACGCCGGCCGCCGTAGCCAGCGCCCCGATCGCCGGATGGAACAGGAAACAGACACCCAAATATAGCGGTACCCAGGGCAGGTCGAAGAACGCCGGTAGCGCGCTGCCGGCGAAAAATCCTCGTACATGGTCGAGGTCGCGCAGCGCGACCAGACCCTCGCCGCCATTACTCTTCATCAGCGGTAGCCGCAGCGTGCCGTGAAAGATCGATTCGGCAAGCTTCTGGTCGATCGACGCGCCGATATGGACCAGCACTCAACTCCGCGCGAAGTCGAGAAAGCCCTGAAATGCGAACAGAACGGTGACAAGGACCGTGAGGCCGACCAAGGTCGGCATGCTCCGGCTCGGCACCACACGATCATAGACCTCGAGCATGTAGAACGAGCCGGTCAACATCAGCACGTTCAAGACACCGCTGGCGAGGGCGGCTCCGACGAGCGCGGTCCGATACGATGCGAGTATGCTCTCGCGATCCCCTCCGCCCGACGGTCGCGGTGAGCCCGATGTCATGAGGGCTGATCCGATTGGTAAAACGGCACGGGTCCGGGCGCGAATGACCGACGGTTGGTGGAGGTTCGCACCGTCGTTCCGGACAAAACAAATCGAATCACATGGAGGAGGCCGCGCTGCGACGCGGCCTCTCCGCAATCGTTCGTCTCAATCTCGATCAAAGGACGAAGTCCCCTGCCGACAACGAGCCGGTATAGTTCTTGAGCAGGACCTCGAAGTCTGGGACGAGGTTGTTGTTGACGTTACCCTGAACCAGAGTGTCCGTGGACCCGTCCCCATCAGCATCAAACTGCAGGTAGCGGATCTGCCCATTGGCCAAAGTGCCCGTCGGATTGCTATCGCTAAATGCAGCTGTTCCGATGAAGGTGAAGGTCTGGCCGCTGCCTCCTCCCCCGCTGACGGTGGTGTTGGCATCGATCGCGGAGAGATCGATCTGATCGCCAGCGGCGAAATCCATGATGATATCTCGCGCACCGGTCCCGACGCCTGAATCACCGTCATCGAAGTTGAAGTCGTCATTGCCGGCCCCGCCATACATGACGTCAGCGCCGGATCCGCCATCCAATTCATCGTTACCGTTGAACCCGAGTAGCAGATCGTTGCCACCACCAGCGCTAATATTGTCAACATCGCTGGCACCCGGGTCCGACCCGGCGTTCAACGACAGGCTCTGAGACCCAAACTGCATGGTTTCAATGCTGGAGAGCGTGTCGACCCCATCCGGGCTACCGGCCCCCGTGTTGGTAATCACTACATTTCCCCCGCTTAGCGAGAAACTGTAGTTGGCAATCGGACCCGAAAATACCGCCGTGTCGATGCCGAATCCGCCGTTCAGCGTGTCGTTCCCGGCGCCACCAATCAGGACATCGCTTGCACCGTTGCCAATAAGCGTGTCGTTTCCGCCGAAGCCGAGCAGCAGATCTGCACTGCCATTGCCGTTGATAGTCTCGCCAACGCCGGTCCCAATTCGCAACGCCAAATTTTCATTGCCAAACCGAACGACTTCGATGCTGTTCAGTGTGTCCGCTCCGTCAGTTCCGACGTTGTCCGTTACGACCACATTGCCTGCGTTGGGTGCGAAGCCGTAATTAGCGATTGGACCGGCGAACGCCGCCGTATCCGTGCCCAACCCGCCGTTCAGAGTGTCGTTGCCGACGCCGCCTGTCAGGATGTTGTTGCCGGTATTGCCGGTGAGAATATCGCCGAACGCGCTGCCCGTGAGGTTCTCTATGCCGACGAGGGTGTCACTGCCCGCACCTCCGGTGTTTTGCGATCCAACAATCGCCAGGGACACCGTGACCGGGCCGGACGCGCCTGCATAACTGGCAGTATCGGAGTCGCCAGTGCCGCCGTTCAGCACGTCGTCGCCGGCGCCGCCGTTCAGCGTATCATTTTCGTCCTGGCCGAACAGCGTGTCGTTGCCGTCGCTACCATTGAGCGTATCGTCGCCATCATCACCATAGATGATGTCGTCGTTAATGCCGCCGTTGATTGTATTGGCGGAATTGTTTCCCGTCCTGACCGTGAAGGTTTCGTCGCGGAACAGGGCACCCTCGTCGGTCGAGCGGACATTGAGCGTGTAGGTAGCATTTTGTCCCAAGGCCGACCCGATGCGCGTGACGGCGCCGGTGGTCGGGTTGATCGTGAACCCCGCGCTACTGCCCGCCTGCAGCGTGTAGGTCCAGACCGAACTGCCGGGATCGATCGTAGAGAGATTGCCGATGACGCCTGGCCCCGGCAGAAGGCTGATGTTCGGCTGAACGCCGTTCCACTCGATATTTTCGGGTGCGACGTTGAGGAATGCGGAGAAGGGGATCGTCATGTCGGAGAATTGGAAAAACTCTACGTCCCTGACCAGATCACCGACCGCGGTGCTGTCGATCCCGCGGTTGTCGGTGATCCGTACCGTCGTTGTGTCGACCACCGTGACCATATAGTCCGAGCGCCGTCCGCTGAATACGGCTTTGTCGTTCGCACCCGCGGCCCCGTTGTCGCCCAGGAAGTAGCCTAGGGTGCCGTCGGCGAACTGCGGCCGGTCCTCACTGGTGCCTCGCCAATTGACGATGGTCGTGTAAGGAAGCTCGGTCGGGTCATAGATCCCAAAGTCATTGTGCACGACCACCGAGTCGCCAATGATGATGTCGTCGCCGCCGAGACCGGTGAGGGTGTCGCTACCGGCCCCACCGATGAGCAGGTTGTTGAATCCGTTATCGGTGGTCGTGTCCGTTCCGGCGCCGATTAGGTTGTCGTTGAAGCGCGACCCCACAAAGCCGTCAATGCCGGAATAGGTGTCGAGCAGCGCACCGGTGCCGTTTGCGTTGCTGGTCTGCAGGTCGGCCGTGATGGCGATGTCGACATCCTCATAACTGACAACGTCGAACCCCATGTCGACGGGCGCAGGTCCAAATGGGAAACCGTCCGTGGTTCCTGCCCCGGTGAGACGGTCGCCGTCATTCGCTGCCGGTCCGATGCCGCCTTCGAGCAGATCGTTGCCCTCGCCGCCATTCAGGTGGTCGTCGCCAATTCCACCCGTAATCCAGTCATTGCCGTCCCCACCCCACATCTCGTCGACACTGTCGCCGCCGGCCATGTAGTCGTCACCAGCATTGCCGAAAATCACGTCGGTGTCACCGTCGCCGTAGAGTAGATCGTTTCCGTCGCCGCCAAGCACCTCGTCAATGCCGTCGCCGCCATGTATCTCGTCATCGCCTTCATCGCCGAAGACGGTGTCGATGGCGCCCGGGCCCGCGAAGATCGTGTCATCGCCGGCGCCGCCGCGGATGAAGTCGTCGTTCTCGTCGTCGGTGATAAAGTCGTTACCGTCACCACCGTAGAGATGGTCGTTGCCCTGACTGCCTTGCATGTAGTCGTCACCGCCATCGCCCCAGATCGTGTCATCGCCCAGGCCAGCGACGACGAAGTCGTTGCCCTCGCCGGCGACGATGACAATGTGGCCGTTCGACGCCGGTGTGACGCCGTCATCGAGGAAATAATTTGCTTCGTTGAAGTAGTCGTCGACATTGCCATCGGCATCGACGCTCGTCAGATGGGAGCCTTGGCCGGTCAGGTCGGTCGAGCCGTCCAGGAAGAAGTACTTGTCGGCGGCGATGAACACGTCACCGTTCAGATGGTCGAGCCCGGTCGCGCGCGACACCAGGTCGCCGAACTGGTTGGCGATGACTTCATCGCCGAGCGAGGTGCCCATCGGCGTTCGATAGAGGTAGTAGAATCGGTCGCCGTCCTGCATGCGTTGGGCAAAGTCGAGCAGGATGTAACTGAAAGTCGTCCCAAGAGGGCCGTCGAACAACGGCCGCTCGGCCAAACCACCGACCCATAGATCGACGTCCCAGAAGCCCTGGTTGGCGCCGACGAAGGTCCAGGTTCCGCCCGGAACGGCAGGTGGGGTCGGCGTGCCTACCATGAATTGTACTGCGGCAGCGTGATCAAGATTCCCTGCGTCCGCATAAGCGTCGAGCACGGCCTGAGCCGCGGCACGAATATCGTCAAGAGTAGCCAAGCCAGCCTCGTAATCTGCGCGGGCCTGAGCGATGGCATCGCCAAATCCGCCGTCGCCGCCACGCGCATAGGCCGCGATCAGATTGACCAGGGAGCCCGTATGGCGAAGGTGATCGCCAAAATCGGCCCAATTCTGATAGGGCGCGAGGGCGCCACCGTTGGTGTTGGGAGTTTGGAGAATGCCGTCATAGATCTGCTGACGCAGTTCATTGAGTGTCGGCAGGCCGACATCGCGGCCGCGGGCTATGTCGATCGCAGCGAGGTCGAGCACCTGGCCATTCAGGGTATTCTGAATCGCGGGCGAGACGAATTCGTCGATCTCCTCGCCGGTCTGTCGTACCAAACCGAGCGTGATGTCAGCGGCACCTGCAGCGGCAAATCCCGTCGGGTTCAGCGCCCCATTGTTGAGCCCGCTCGTCAGCCCGACGACAGTCTCGGTCGGGGTGTGGACGTCGCTGGTCGAATCAAGAATAGACAGCTGGTTGTTAAGCATCGAATGGCCGAGGCGGAAGACCGCTTGGCTGAACTCAAGGCTCACTCCCAGGTTGATGTCGGAGGAATAGGACACGAACTCCGGCAGTGCCCCGTACAGGGCGCCGACGAACTGGTCGATGGCGATATGGTTGTACTCGCTTTCGGTGATCAGGCGCGCCGCCTGGAACAGTTTTTCGCCGTCCCATTGAAGTGTGAAGGGATCGGTCGGAATCACCGCGACCGCAGAGGTCAGCCAATTATTCAAGAATGCAACATCATTTTCGGCCAGGATATTGGTCTTGATGTTTTCGACCTGATAGTTGTGCTCCTCGTGGAACACGTTGTGGACGGTGGTGACCATGTAGTTTTCATTGATGCGCCCGTCGCCAGCGACGAAATGCGCGTCGAGTAAAGCAGAGTCATAGCCGGGGCCATCGAACAGAAAGTAAGGATCCGCCGCGGGATTGATGTCGATCAGGAACGCCTGATTGGTTCGCACAACGTGGCCGGAAATGTCGTTACCATCGGAATCCAAGGTGCCCGCCGCGTAGCGCATGAACGGATCATCAACTGCTTGTGGACCGACAACCACGCCATCCGTTGTCCACGTCCCGCTCGGGTTGGGCGCAAAGAGAAGCTTGCCAGTAGCGTCGACGCGAAGAGCTGGCGCGTTATTGACGTCCTGGTCGGTCAAAATGACGCCGATGCGCAGCGCGTTGAGCTTGAGGTCCGCCCAGGTGGCGAGTCCCTTGCTGTAAATAGTGTCGCCCGCGTTCTCCTGCGGTCCCAATTCGGCGTGACCGGCCAGAACGCGGCCCGTAACGGTGCCGTTGTCAGTGTATTCACGCAGGAAGGCATTGACGCTTGGATGCGAGCCGTAGGTTTGGCTCTGATCAATCATCATCGCGGTATTGTTGTTGTAGATCGGCGTCACGCCGGGCAGGAGGTTGCCGCTCAAGTCAAAATCGGTAACCGGGTTCGCGAGCGAAGCTCGTGATATGCGCATGAGGTTGGAAACGCCGGCGATGTATTCGGGACTCGAAGGGTCGACCCAGAGCGGGTCACCTTGTGCGATCGGAATGGCGATCGTGCCGTTGCCGCCCTTCTGGATGAAGTCGAGTCCATGATCGAAGAATTGACCGAATGCGACCAGGAAGCCATTGAATTTACCGCCGCCGAGCACGCCAGCATTGGGAATCAAGGGATCGGAACCAATTGTATTGAAATTCGGCAACGGGTCCGATGCCGCAAGACCATAATAATCCCGTACCGCCTCGGCCGCCGCCGGATTTAAGTTTGGATCAGCGGTCGAGATCAAAAGCGACGCGGTGCGTGGGCTCGCATCCGTGACACTATTGTCGGCTGCGGTTACGACGTTGTCGCCGTTATGGTCAACGCCGTATTGGTAGGCGCCGCTCGGACCATCCGGATTGTAGTAGGCCTGTGAAAGCCGCAGGAACGGCGTGTCAGACGTGCCATAATTTGTGTAGGGTCCAGGAGTGCCGGTCAGGATGTCGTAGCCGACAAGGTTGTTATTCGCGCCGGTAACCTCGCGCAGGCCGCCGGGGTCGAGCGCATTTACCAATTGAGAATAGTCGACGCCAATCGTTGCTTGATCGAGCAAGAATTCGAGGTCAATCCTCTTGAGCTTAAACGCCATCGCACCCTCCTGCTGATCGCCCCAGTAACAGGGACTGTTTGATCTGTGGGCGGCGAGGTCTTTCCGAAGATTTGAATTCTGCAATCAAAGCGTAAAGCGAAAGGCACACAGACCACGGCTAATTGCCCGGCGCCGATCAAGACGGCTGTCCGCACAGGATTCATCATCCATGGTTCTAGATCGACAACAAGCGCGGTGAATAATCGAATTGATCTAGTGCAAATGCATTATTCGAAAAACAATCATCATCTTTCCATATCTCTTTGGCTTCATTTCATCGGGAATGCAGGCGCCCAGTACTACCTTGATAAATCGCTCGAAGGGAGATGAGGCAATCTTCGGCACCACGAAGATGCCATCGCAGAGCACTCGGCATTTTGGCGATCGCGGGTTTGACTGATCAAAAGATCAATTTAAAATCCTTTTGCCAATTTTGGGTCGGCGCGGCTGCGTCATGCTGGCACGTCAAAGGCCGCTGTCCGGCATTTGCGATGTCTGGCGGACCGAACCGCAATACAGGCCGCCCCTCTTTCACCGGAAAGGCGGCAGGTCTACAATCGGGCATCAACAAGGCGCGATTGGAGTCCGCCGCGTTCTCTGCAGTTGCGCAGAGTTCCGTCATGCGGACGGGACTCGGATACCGAATCCGATTCTCGAGCATTCACGATTTCAGAGACGAGCCGTCGCTGTTTTTTTGCCGCGTCAAACAACGCGGTCCCAGGCCCAAATCGATCGCTACCGAAACGTTCCGGCGTGTTACGCCTTTGGCGAAGGTGTGGCGCTACGCCCCTCAAGCCAAACCCTTCGTCAGGTCAACAATGCGAAGGTCCTTGCGAGTTCGATTTGACTGCCACAGCCGGTCTTTTTAAGTACATTGCGCAGGTGAACGCGCGCAGTGTTCACTGCGACTCTCATCCGATCAGCAATATCGTTGACCCGCAAGCCGGCCGAAAAAAGCTCGGCAAACTCCGCTTCGCGATCTGACAAACGAAATACGGTGGCCGCCGCCGAACGCTCGATCTGAAACTGCATCGTCAGGTCCACAATGGCGATCAGCGCGAGCCCATCTCCCTTCTGATCGTCGAAAGGCAAAATTCTGATCGCGTACCGAGTCCGCCCATTTCGATCGGGAACCCCGACCACATTTGGTGCCGAACTCTCGGACGCTGGGACCGCTCCCGTAACTTTGAGGCGAATAAGCTCCCGCAACCCACGATCGACGCATGCGCGCTCGGCATGGAATACGCCCGACATGGTCATCAGCCCGCAACCCTCTTTGAGGGCGGATTTAGCGCGGCGGCTTGCAAAGATGACCTCGCTCTTTGCGTTGACTATCAGCAATCCCCACGGTAGCCATTTTTCTATCGCGCTAAATTGACTTCTGAGCTGTCGCCGCTGTCGCACGTTCGCGAGCATATTTTGCCGCGGCAACGGTCTATCAGTTCCCCTATCGGCCTCCTGAACGACGCTTGCCGGCGTCTGGGCTAAAAGCAGTCCTTGATGGGGAATAGCGTAGGAAGATCTGCTTATCAGGATAAACACAAAAAAAACGACGTATGAGCGTGTCGGCCAGCTGAACATGTCACCCTCCGAACGTTCGCACTCTTGCAGCTTTTTCCGTCTCGTCCCCCGTCGCTAGAGATCGGATATAATCTGTTCATGTTAGCACTCGGAAGTAATCTCTAGTATCGGATGCTGAGCGACCGGATGTCGCAGAACTAAAGTTGAAAAGGCCCACGAGGAGCAAGCGCTCGCCATCTTCGCATATGATAACCAATTGATAGCGAAACGTTTTACTTTCGAACGTCGATCCGTCAGTACGCATCCAACGAGCTCTTGCCTGGCGCGGGGCATTTCGCGACGCGTGTGACCTTAAGTCTCGCTTTAAGGTCATCAGGCGATGCGGGTCGAGATCTTGGGCGGGTTGGAGCAGCTCGCGAAGGAAATCTGGCCGGATTTTTAATCGTAACGATGCCCTGCGATCCGCCTCCCGCCGACCGTGCCGCTGCGCATGCGATGATCCTTGCGCAGCGCGAATTGCTGACGTTGACGAAGAGCGAAGTAACCGTCGGCCTTCTGGAAATCAGGCGGCTGAAGCTGATGCTGGCCAAGGCACGGCGCGGGCAGTTTGGACAATCTTCTGAACGTGGCATCCCAATGGCGACTTCCCTGCAGGGCCGCCTTGAGCCGCGCCTTCAATGAAGCGCCCGGCCCTTAAGGCATCACTTGGCCTCGCCCTGATCGCTCAATACGTCTCCGATCGTCAACAGCAAATCACATCGGAAGTCATCAGCCGCTTTGCCATTGGGATCTTCGATCCGATGATAACACGCATTGTCGCCGAACTGCCTGTTCTCGAACTTTCCGTTGCGGTCCTGAACAATTTCGGAACGAACCTTCCTGCCGAGAAAATTGTACAGCGTCTTAGCCTTCTCCGCGTTGCAGAAGAAAATGATGACAGGGCCATTATTCTCGACTGAACTTGTGCCGATCGCGTCCTTCATGCAGTCGTTGACACCCGCGAAGGTCATCTCTCTCTCGCTTATTTGAGCGTGGCTAGGGGCAGTGACCAGAACGAAACAGATCAAAATTGCCAATCTAAGCATGTCAGTCTCCGATCAAAAAATGCTTAACTGAAGAAAATCCGGCGAAACATCGTTCAACGGTGATTCAGGCGGTCCCGTATTTCGTTTCTACCTCGATGCCGATGCTTTTGAGAAAGGCGGTCGGCAAAATTCCGCCCGCACATACAATGACTGCGTCATTCCTGATTTTGATTTGCCGTCCCTGCTGCTCAACATCAATGTCGTGACGGCCTATCCTCTTGACGCTGGATTGAAACAGGACGTTCAGTCTGCCTGACATCTCCGCGGCCTTGACCCGCTCGCGATTTTGCGCCTTGGCGCGCGAAAAGGACTCACTGCGGTGTGACAGCGTGACGGTTGTTCCGGGCTGCTCGGCTATACTGGCTGCCGCTTCCAGCGCGCTATCGCCGCCTCCGACTACCAGCACATGTTGCTGTCGGTACTGTTCGGGGTCGATCAGTCGGTAGACCACTTTGGCCTGGTCCTCTCCTTCCACCTCCAGCTTGCGTGGCGTGCCGCGCCGGCCGATGGTAAGCAGGACCGAAGAGGTTCTATACGATGCTCGGCTTGTCCGGACCTCGAATTCGGAACCGACTTGCATGACCTTTTCAACTTGCTCCCCGTAGTGGATCTTCAGGCCGGTCTTGCGCGCAACTTCCTGCCAAAACGAAAGCAGTTGTTCCTTTTTCACTTCCCTGAATTTGAGCTTTCCGACCAAAGGGAGGTTTGCGGGCGCGGTCATGACGAGTTTGCCGCGTGGGAAATGCGCAACGGTGCCGCCGAAGCTATCCTGCTCGATCGTCAGAAAACGGAGATGGTGTTCGATAGCGGCCAGACTCGCAGAAAAGCCGGCCGGTCCGGCGCCCACAATGATGACATCGTATGCGTCAGAAGATCGGCGCTCTCCCAGCTTTCTCACGGAATCGATGGCTTGGCGTCCTTGCTCGATGGCATTTCGAATGAGGCCCATGCCGCCGAGTTCGCCCGCGATGAAGATCCCGGGAACGTTTGTTTGAAAGTCAGGACCAACATCAGGGATATCGACGCCGCGCTTCTCCGTGCCGAAAACGAGAGTAATTGCGTCGCGAGGGCAGGCTTCCTTGCAGGCACCGTGACCGATGCAATGGCTAGGCTCAAGCAGTTCGGCCTTTGCGTTGATAAGTCCGAGAATGTCGCCCTCGGGACAGGCGCGAACGCAAGCACCGCAGCCGATGCATTTCGATGGATCGATGTCTGGATGCAGTGAAGCCGGTTCATGGAGGCCGGCTTCCGCGGCGGCCGCTTTCTTTGCGCGGCTACGCGCCTCTGCGCGGCTGCGCAACCCGATATAGAGAGCCCAAATGACCCCAAAGACGAATACGTAGACGCCTATTGCCGGATTGAAGGTCATCAAGCGAAAAACTTCCTTGCAAGTGAGGGATCGCCTCGTCGCACGCGTATCCGTCGGTCTGTCGACAGCTGCACACGATCCAACTCGCGATCTGGGCCGCAGAAATGATGTGGCTGACAACTTTGGTAAGCTGAAGGCGGCGTCAACGCCGGCACCAAGTCGCTGTTTCGGTATGCGCCCGCTACGCAGCGACCAAGGCTCGGTCCAAAACCCGACATCGGGAATCCCTGCGCAAATCGGGCCGTCCGCCGCCAATGGACAAAGGCGAGCGGTCGTTGGCTTCGTTCCGAGTTCAATGATCTGAGTCAATGACTTGCGTCGGAAGATGCCCGCCGACTAACCATCGACGGTCATTCGTGACGACCAGGCTGATCTGTGGCCATTTCGCGACAGTCGGCGGAAATGCGGTCCGATTGCGCCGGAAAGATGGACGTCGTCCGTTATATGTCTGGAGGCGAAATGCAAATTGGGCAAATCGGAGGAGTCGGTGACTTCGGCAAATTCGCGCTGCTGCGGCATCTTATGAAAGATCGTCGGCTCGCGGTTTGCTGGTATCTGACCTGTGAAAGCAATGTGGCGAAGGATCGCGGCAGGCATTTCGACTATCTCAAGCGTCCCGAGGATTTTCGACATTTCGATCCGGAAGTGTTTGATCAGCTCGTGGAATTCGATGGAGGCAGCCGTGCGCTGATTGATCCTTTGACCGATCTGCACATGAGCAGACTACTGGAGAATGCGGTCTTCCTGCGCCAGTTGGTCCCGCCGCGAGCGTCATTGCGCCGGCAGTGGCTCGACGCACTCGTTGGATCGGTTTACGGTACGAATCTCGTCTTCCTCGACCCGGACACCGGGATCCAGGGGAAACGATTGACTCCCGGTCACGTCGCGCTCGCCGAGATCGCAGCGCTGAGGTCGCCGGACAGAGCGCTCGTCATCGGTCATCAACAGTCAGGTCGGAGATCCGAGGTCAAGTTCATAGCGGATCAAATGCGTTCGCTCGGGTGTAATCACGTCGAGATCATTAGGCTGCGTCTTTTTACATCCCGCTTCTACGTTATTGCGGACCACGATTCGGCGATGGCCGAACTGATAGCAACATTCGTCAGGAAGTGGGGCGATCGAGCAAAATCCTACAGCGTCTAGCGGCGTTTGGCGGGCGGTATCCTCACGACGAAATCAGTTTGCGCCAGCACAGCTACTTCAGCAGTGGCACAATTCCCGGATATCCTGAAGCCATCGCGATATCGGCTGCAGTTTCGCGTTTTTTGTTCCTGAGCGTTCGATCGGCGCCTGCGTCGAGAAGCGATTTGACGATTTCCGCCCTCCCTTCCCGAGACGCGATCATCAGCGCGCTATATCCAAAGTTGTTCCGCTGGTCGAGCCGGGCCCCCAGCTTCAACAGGCGGCTGACAATGTCATTCATGCCGGATTTCGCCGCGAGTATAAGGGCGGTGTTTCCGGCCAGTGTGCGTGCTTCCAGGTCGGCATGGCCGCCGATAAGGAGTTGCGCCGCGTCGCCATTTCCATTTTCGAGCGCAATGAGCAGGGGTGTTCGGCCATCTGCGTCGGCGGTGCTTTGGTCAGCCTTGCGCTTCAGCAGTGCAAGTACAGCGCCGGCATTTCCGCGGTTCGCAGCAAACCACAATGCGGTCCTTCCTTTATCATCATGCACGTCAACTTGTGCTCCGTTCGCGATCAGGAATTCCAGCAGGTTCAGAGGGCAGGCGGCAGCGGCGATCATGAGCGGCGTGATGCCGTGATCGAGAACAACTCCTACCCCGGCCCCATGGTTGATCAGGACTCTTGCGACCTGCTCATGGCATCCTCGCGTTGCGAGTGTCAGAGCGTTGTCACCGCCGCGATTCCTGGCAGCCGGGTCCGCTTTTTGTCGAAGCAAGCCCTCAACGACATCGGCGTGGCCCCCTGCCGCGGCAAGCATCAGCGGCCGCTCGCCCAGATTGTTTTCCGCGTTGACGTCCGCGCGTGCCGAGAAAAGTACATTCACGGCCTCAAGCTTGCCTGCGGAGGCGGCGAGCAACAGGGCCGTATTGCCATCATCGTCTTTGGCCACGATGCTTCCGCCTGACGAGATCAGTTTTCTTAAGGCCTCCGCCTGCCCCCGCGCCGCAGCCTTCAATATCTCCGCGCGTTCGTCCCGGGCATCCCTGGCCGATCCGGGCTGAGACAATGCTTCAGTTTTTCCGGGAGCATGCGCTGCTCCGTTCGAGGGGGCCTGCGTGGAGTTTGGTGCGCCCGGCTCGTTCCGGCGTTGCAACGGGATCTCCGCAAGGAGCTTGGCCGCCTCGCCGTTTCCGCGTGAGGCTGCCTTCTGTAACCAGGCTCTGGCTGTGGCGGTGTCCGATGGCACTCCGCGTCCTGCCAGGTACATTTGAGCGAGGTTGAACTGAGCGCGCACGTAATTTTGTTCTGCGGCGGCCTCCATCCATTTGAAGGCCAGCAGATCGTCCTGTGGTACCCCGCGTCCGGTGCGGTAAAGGGACGCCAGCCTATATTGAGCTTCGGGATTCCCTGTCTCCGCGAGCTTGCGCAGGAGCGTGGCCGCACGGCCGAAATCGCCGGTTCGAATGGCTTGATCGACGGGGATCATGGTGACGCCCTCGCCGGTCGGAGCCTGCGCGAATGATGTTGGGTTGCCGGCGACCACTGCGGGCAACGATGTTGCGGCAACCAATAGCCAGCGGAGTAACGTGGGCGATGCCATACTTCGTATTGACCTTGAAGTCCGACGACAATGATACGCCGAGTAGGTCTGATATCGCGCGCAGAGGATGATCCCGACGAGGCCGTTCAATCCCGATGTTGCAGCCCCCATCACCTCGCATTTGATTGAGGCAGAATCTTAGCTGGACTGGCAGTCAAGCCAGCTGCGCGCCGGCGTGTCCAAGTCCCGAGGCGCGACTTGATCGTAGCGACAAGTCGAGCAGTTCGAAGTCCATGACCGTGACTGCGGCGCGCCTCAAAACAGCCCGTCTTTATTCAAATTAACGCCCCCATCGGTGGCTGGGATCATCTCTGTCTACGGCGACACAGCGGCTTGGGGATCGGAGGCTGCTGGTTAAGGCACGTGGTCACGCGTTTGGGGGCAGGATGGCAGATACTACCATTTCAGAAGTTACTGCCGAACGCGCTGTAGCGCGGCGTCATGATGTCAACGAACGACGGGCGGCGGCCGCAGCCTCTGGCACTCGGACGCGTGCAAAAGCAGAGCTGTCTCGATACCGCGTGCGTTTGCGGGAGAGGATCACCCCGCTGCTTTTTGGCAGTGCAACTGTCGTTGTTCTCTGGATTGGCTGGCTCAACCGCGACGACAATGGCCTGACACCCGAGAGCGGTGTCGGCTATTGGCTCGGAATTGCGGGAGGCAGCCTGATGCTGCTCTTGCTGCTGTATCCGTTGCGAAAGCGGATCAAGGCGTTGCGCGCGCTAGGTGGCGTTGCCTTCTGGTTCCGTGCCCACATGATCCTCGGCGTAATCGGACCTGTATTGGTTCTTCTGCACGCAAATTTCAAACTCGGGTCGATCAACAGCAATGTTGCGCTCGTTGCAATGCTCATTGTCGCAATCAGCGGCGTGGTTGGTCGATATCTTTATGGCAAGATTCACGTCGGGCTGTATGGACGCAAAGCTGAGGTGAGGGAAATCCTGGCTGATGCCGACGCCTTGAAGGAAGCAATCGGCGCTGATCTGCCTGTTGCCGACCGGGTCGTCGAACAACTGGGCGCGTTTGCGAAGTTCGGTGCTGTAGCTCCCGGGAGCATCCTCGTCGGGTTGTTGTCGCTTCCTGTGGTCAGTGTACGGGCGAACCTCCTTCGCATGCGACTGATTGCCGATGCCAGAGGGGTCATCGCGATCGAGGGTAGGCGGCTTGGGTGGTCACGAAAGCTGCGGCGGCAGCGGCTCGCCCGCGTCACGGAGTTGGTGACACTGCATGTTGCGGCCGTAAAGAAAGCAGCGGTCTTCGCCGTCTACGAGCGGCTCTTCCGGCTTTGGCATGTCTTCCACCTGCCATTGTTCTTCCTTCTTGTGATCGCAGCCGGAATACATGTCTTTGCCGCGCACTTCTTCTGAGTGGAGGGCTCGCTCATGGGCCTGCGACTCATAATTGAGGGGGTGATCGGGGTAATTCTTGCAAGTGTTTTGGTGTGCGCCGCGCATTCGCAAAACTTATTCGAGCAACTCGTTATGCCGGGGCCAGTAGTTGACGGACATTCCAAGCTCGAGAAGGAGTGCGGCAGTTGCCACGAGCCCTTCTCGCGAAGATCCCAAACGAGGCTCTGCCTTGCATGTCACAAGGAAGTGGCCGCCGATCGTGCGGCCGGCAAGGGATTTCATGGGCGCCAGCCGGATGCCGCGAAAAGCGAATGCAATCATTGCCATGCCGATCACAAGGGACGAGACGCCGACATCGTCCAGCTGGACCGCGAGACGTTCAACCATGCCTTTGCGAATTTTGCGCTTCGGGATGCGCACAGAACAGTGCCCTGCGCCGGCTGTCACGCGCCAGCGGTCAAATTCCGCAAGGCGGCCGGACGCTGTGTCGATTGTCACAAGGCGGTTGATCCACATAAAGGGCGTCTTGGTGAAAAATGCGACGATTGCCATGGCGAAGCCGCCTGGCGCCGGGTCAAGACGTTCGATCACAGCACGACCCGGTTTCCGCTCCAGGGCGCCCACCAGGCTGTAGCCTGCCCCGCCTGCCATATTGGCCAACTTTACAAGGGCGTCGGGACGCTATGTGTGGATTGCCACCGAATTCAGGATTTCCATACCCAGCGATACGGCACCAAGTGCGAAACTTGCCATGACCAAAACAAGTGGAAGACGATCCATTTCGACCATGACAAGACCAAATATCCACTGAAAGGCGCGCATGCGAAGGTCAAGTGCGACGCGTGTCATACCGGCGATCTCTATCGCGACAAGTTGGCGACCGCTTGCGTGTCTTGTCACCAGAAGGATGACCGGCACAAAGGCAGGCTTGGCAGTCGCTGCGAGCAATGTCATGGGGAGACCAGCTGGCGCCGAACGTCCTTCGATCACGACGTCACTCGATTTCCGCTGATCGGGCGCCATGCCGTCGTGCCTTGCGAGGAATGCCATCGCTCTCAGCAATTCAAGGGCACGCCGCTGAATTGCGAATCCTGCCACCGCGATCGGCATCATGAGGGCCGGTTAGGGCCCAGCTGCGCGCTTTGTCATAACCCGAATAGCTGGAAGCGCTGGCGCTATGACCACGACACGCAGACGCGCTACCCCCTGACGGGCGCCCACCGCGGCCTCGATTGCCAGGCCTGCCATGTCGCGAAGAACGTCGCAAAGCCCACCTTGCCGACGGATTGCCTGGCTTGTCACCGCCAGGATGACGCACATCACGGGTCGTTTGGGCCAGCATGCGAACGTTGTCACACCACAACGTCCTTCAAATTGGTGGGCAGGCGACCATGAAGGCCGGCAGCTTCCGAAAACGCAGGAAAGGAAAATACAACGAAGCCGGACCGCGTCCGGCCGACGCTCGGCGCCATCGCGGCGCTGGCGTATCCCGCGGATCAGGAGAACGTGCAGAATTTACAATCCATGAAGTCCACGACCGAATGGTAAAATTGCTGCCTCGGCTGCGCCGCTTCTTGTTCTCGCTGACAGGGGGAGCGGATTTGAGTGAAGATTTGACGCAAGAGACCTATGTGCGAGCTCTGGCTCATCTGGATCAATGGCAACCTGGCACGAGAATAGACAGCTGGATGTTTCGCATCGCGCAGAATCTCTGGATTGATCATATGCGGACGCAAAGATTTCGCGGCGAGGTGGTCGACATAGAGGTCCTCGGCGAATTGTTGAGTTGTGACGGCCAGATCATAGCTGAAAATCGGATTCTTCTCCACGAGATGCGGAAAGACATCGCTCAATTGTCACCGGATCAACGCAACGTCATCAGGTTGGTCTGTGGGTACGGCATGTCCTACAAGGAGACAGGAGAAATCCTCAATCTGCCTGCTGGGACGGTCATGAGCAGCCTCGCTCGTGCACGGGGCGCGCTACAAAAATATTTCTGAGGAGCGCCCGGAGCGTCGCGCGGGGATCCGCCCTCTACGGACAAACGAGGGAACGAAACTGACTATAGGTGCGATCGGCCGTGACCGCGACGACGACGATATTTTGGCCCTGGCCGCATGCAAAGGTGGCCTCGAATGAAACATTTCTCGCACTTGCGTCAGACATGCCGAACATCTGAGCGACGTCCTTGCGCGGCCCGTTGGTCACCGCTGTCGATGCGGGGCGTCCGCCGGCGAATGCGACAATAGTCAGCGATGGGCTGGATGCAGTTCTGTCCACCGCCCAGCCGCGGATAGTCACGCGCTTGTCGTCGATGCGCTTGAGATCCTCGATCGCTCCCTTCACGTCGGATGTTCCCTGAAGTCCGGCGGTTTGCACTGCTGCCATCAGACCGGTCGCGTCCGAAACGGTAGCGTTTGCCAGTATCGCGACACCTGGCGGCGCCGTGACCGGGTTCGTCAGCCACAAGACGATGGCGAAACTTGAGGTGACGGCGCCGGCGCCCGAAATCCATGGAAGCCATGCCCGGCTTAAAGCGCGAGGTTTCGAGATGGTTCTGATCGACCGCTGCCGTCGTTCAGCAGCAATTGGAGGCCGGGCATTTGCGGAGGGCGTCGCCGGTCCTCCGGCAGCGGCCGCAGCCGAGGGCGCGCGCCTTGGGTTAGTCCCGATCGGGTCACGCTCCGGCCCGAAATGCGGCTCTGTCCTTTGCACGGCGTAGGCTCTCCCTGCCGATCTTGTTCGTTGCCCGTTGTTAGTGCCGCACTGAAATGCACGCGCAGCTGCGCATCCGAGTGATCTGCCTCGTTCGACAAGGCAACTCCATATGTTCCTGAAATTTGGACGCCGGGAGGGCCGTATCGTGGCAATCAAACCATATGGGCCGCAAGCATGGAGCCGAGGTACCCAAAGTCCGTCATCACTTGGCAATCGGCCCTTCGACCATGCCCGACGAGGTGGAAATTTTTGGAATAAATTTCCGCGCCATTCGTTTGCGAATTTCTGCTGGCGCCGCCGCCGCAAAATCGCCAGCACGGATACGTGATGTGGCCAGAATCGGATGCGAACAAGCTCCTGTGATCAAGGTTGACGGTCGCGAGGGGACTTAGACGTTTTCTGAAGCCGGATTCGATGGCTTTACAAACGCATAAGGTCAGCAATCGCCGACATTTTGATTGTTCAGGCGGCGGCCTGAATTCTGACGGCGCGGTGCAGTTAGAATACAGGGGATGGCCAATGAATTCAGTAATTTCAAATCTCTGCGACGCTTGCGGCGGAGAATTACCGCTCTCGGTGCTTAAGCGGTCTTGCGCGCACTGCGCCTGAGCCGCTCGGTCTTGGCCTTCGCCAGAAGTGCCTCAAGCACAAATTGAATCCGATATCGCCGAGAAGGCAAGGCGCGCTCGGCGTTGCCTTCGTCTGTTTGCGGTGACCATCCCTTTCGGACTGTGCGGAAGCCAGGGTTGTTCGACGAAAATCTGATCTCGCGCTCCTTTCCGGGGCGCGAAACCCTGATTGGACGAGCCGGTCTTGGGGGACCGCGGGGGAAATGCAGCGATGATCTCTTTGAGATCGTTAGGTCTGAAGTTGCTGGTGATCGCCGCGGCCGTCGTCCTCGTTTCGGCGCCTGGCCATGCGCAATCCGCGATGTCCTCGTCGTTCAATCACTTTTTGACGGGATTTCCGCTCACGGGTACGCATTCAGGCGTCGACTGCGCATCGTGCCACGTCAATGGACGTTTCAAGGGGACGCCGCGGCAGTGTTTCGCCTGTCACAATGGCGCGACGGCTACCGGCAAGACGCAAGGGCACCCGCAAACGACCAACCTTTGCGAAAGCTGCCACCTCACAACGACGTGGCGGGAAATGCGTTTCATCGATCACACGCAGGCGATGGGCGCGTGCGCCGGCTGTCACAATGGGACGTTCGCTCTTGGCAAGCCGGCCAACCATATCGTCACCGCCGCACCGTGCGGGAATTGCCACCGGAGCACGGTAAGCTTTGGCGGCGCGACTGTTATGAATCATGCCGGAATAACGGCGGCGTGCGCCAGTTGCCACAATGGGACCCTAGCGCTGGGCAAATCCGCCAACCACGCGCCCACGACCCTGCCATGCGAAAATTGCCACAAGAGCACAACCACGTGGCTGGGCGGAACGTTCACTCACGCTGCGACAGATACCAACTGCTCGAACTGCCACAACGGCACCACCGCGACCGGCATGGCGACGCCGCCGCACATTCCGGTGCCTGGAATCCAATGCAGCAATTGCCACACTAATACGGCGGCGAGTTTTGTCACGTATACGATGGGTGCGACGGGCCATGCGGCCGTCGGCGCCAGCCGCTGTGATTCCTGCCATAATGGTTCGTTCACCGGCGAGGGAACGAAGGGCGCGCTGGGTACGGCCTCGTTCTCCGGTCACGTCGCGACCAGTGGCAAGGACTGCCTCACTTGTCATGCCAGTGCCGCTTCGGCCTTCACCAGTTGGTCGGGCGGAACGTTCAGCCATGCGGCGACCGACACCAATTGTTCGAGCTGCCACAACGGCACCACCGCGACCGGCATGAAGACGCCGCCGCACATTCCGGTAACCGGAGTTCAGTGCAGCAGCTGTCACACCAACACGGCGGCGAGTTTTGCAACCTACACCATGGGTGCGACGGGCCATTCGGCCGTCAGCGCCAGCCGCTGCAACTCCTGTCACAATGGCGCGTTCACCGGCGAGGGAACGAAGGGTGCGCTGGGTATGGCATCGTTCCCCGGTCACGTCGCGACCAATGGCAAAGACTGCGGCACTTGTCACACAAGCGCGGCTTCATCCTTTGCCGGCTGGGTCGGCGGAACGTTTAGCCATGCAGCGGCCGACACGAACTGCTCGAGCTGTCACAACGGCACCACGGCAACCGGCATGAAGACCCCGCCGCACATTCCGGTGCCCGGAATCCAGTGCAGCAATTGCCACACCAACACGGCAGCGAGTTTTGTCACGTATACGATGGGCGCGACGGGCCATTCGGCCGTCAGCGCCAGCCGCTGTGACTCCTGTCACAACGGAGGGTTCACCGGCGAGGGAACGACCGGCGCTATCGGTACTGCATCGTTCCCCGGTCACGTCGCGACCAATGGCAAGGACTGCGGCACTTGTCACACAAGCGCGGCTTCATCCTTCACCAGTTGGTCCGGCGGCAAGTTCACCCATGCGGCGACCGATACCAATTGTTCGAACTGCCATAACGGCACCACCGCGACCGGCATGAAGATGCCTCCGCATATTCCGGTAACGGGCATTCAGTGCAGCAACTGCCACACCAACACGGCCGCGAGTTTCACAACCTACACCATGGGCGTGACAGGCCATGCGGCCGTCAGCGCCAGCCGGTGCAATTCCTGCCACAACGGCGCGTTCACCGGCGAGGGAACGAAAGGCGCGCTGGGCACCGCGTCGTTCCCTGGTCACGTCGCGACCGGTGGCAAGGACTGCGGCGCTTGCCACACCAGCGCGGCTTCATCCTTCACCAACTGGGTCGGCGGAACGTTTAACCACGCGGCGACCGATACCAATTGCTCGAGTTGCCACAACGGTACCACCGCGACCGGCGTGAAGATGCCTCCGCATATTCCGGTAACGGGCATTCAGTGCAGCAACTGCCACACCAACACGGCGGCGAGTTTCACAACCTACACCATGGGTGTGACAGGCCATGCGGCCGTCAGCGCCAGCCGGTGCGATTCCTGCCACAACGGCGCGTTCACCGGCGAGGGAACGAAAGGCGCGCTGGGCACCGCGTCGTTCCCTGGTCACGTCGCGACCGGTGGCAAGGACTGCGGCGCTTGCCACACCAGCGCGGCTTCATCCTTCACCAACTGGGTCGGCGGAACGTTTAACCACGCGGCGACGGACACCAATTGCTCGAGTTGCCACAACGGTACCACCGCGACCGGCATGAAGACGCCGCCGCACATTCCGGTAACCGGAGTCCAGTGCAGTAACTGCCACACCAACACGGCGGCGAGTTTTACGACCTACACCATGGGCGTGACAGGTCATACCGCCGTTAGCGCTAGCCGGTGTGATTCCTGCCACAATGGTTCGTTCACCGGCGAGGGGACGAAGGGCGCTATCGGTACCGCCTCCTTCCCCAACCACGTCGCGACCAACGGCAAGGACTGCGGGGCTTGCCACACCAGCGCGGCTTCGTCCTTTACCAACTGGGTCGGCGGAACGTTTACCCATGCGGCGACGGATACCAACTGCTCCAGCTGTCACAACGGCACCACCGCGAGCGGCATGAAGACGCCGCCACATATTCCGGTGACAGGAATCCAATGCAGCAATTGCCACACCAATACGGCGGCGAGTTTTACGACCTACACCATGGGCGTGACGGGCCATACGGCCGTCAGCGCCGGCCGCTGCAACTCCTGCCACAACGGCGCGTACACCGGCGAGGGGACGAAGGGCGCGCTGGGCACCGCGTCGTTCCCTGGCCATGTGGCGACCAACGGCAAGGACTGTGCGATCTGTCACGCCAGTGCCGCTTCAGCGTTCACCAGCTGGTCGGGCGGAACGTTTACCCATGCGGCGACCGACACCGGCTGCTCCAGCTGTCACAACGGCACCACCGCGACCGGCATGAAGACGCCGCCGCACATTCCGGTAACCGGAGTCCAGTGCAGTAACTGCCACACCAACACGGCGGCGAGTTTTACGACCTACACCATGGGCGTGACGGGTCATACGGCCGTCGGTGCCAGCCGCTGTGACTCCTGCCACAGCGGCGCGTTCACCGGCGAGGGCACGAAGGGCGCGTTGGGCACGGCCTCGTTCCCCGGTCACGTCGCGACCAATGGCAAGGACTGCCTTACTTGTCACGCCAGTGCCGCTTCGGCCTTCACCAGCTGGTCCGGCGGCAAGTTCACCCATGCGGCCACCGACACGAACTGCTCGAACTGCCACAACGGCACCACCGCGACCGGCTTGACGACACCGCCGCACATTCCGGTGACCGGAATCCAGTGCGGCAACTGCCACACCAACACGGCGGCGAGTTTTACGACCTACACCATGGGGGCGACGGGCCATTCTGCCGTCAGCGCCAGCCGCTGTGACTCCTGTCACAACGGTGCGTTCACCGGCGAGGGCACGAAGGGCGCGTTGGGCACGGCCTCGTTCCCCGGTCACGTCGCGACCAATGGCAAGGACTGCCTTACTTGTCACGCCAGTGCCGCTTCAGCCTTCACCAGCTGGTCCGGCGGCAAGTTCACCCATGCGGCCACCGATACCAATTGTTCGAACTGCCACAACGGCGCCACCGCCACCGGCTTGACGACACCGCCGCACATTCCGGTGACCGGAGTCCAGTGCAGCAACTGCCACACCAATACGGCGGCGAGTTTTGTCACGTATACGATGGGTACGACGGGCCATTCGGCCGTCAGCACCAGCCGCTGCAATTCCTGCCACAATGGTTCCTTCACCGGTGAAGGCACGAAGGGCGCGCAGGGCACGGCCTCGTTCCCCGGTCACGTCGCGACCAATGGCAGCGATTGCCTCACCTGTCACGCCAGTGCCGCTTCCGCGTTCACCAGCTGGTCCGGCGGCAAGTTCACCCATGCGGCCACCGATACCAATTGTTCGAGCTGTCACAACGGCACCACCGCCACCGGCATGAAAGCGCCGCCGCACATTCCGGTAGCCGGAGTCCAGTGCAGCAACTGCCACAACAATACGGCCGCGAGTTTTTCGACCTACACCATGAATCACAGTTCGGTTGGCGCCAGCCGCTGCGACTCCTGTCACAACGGCTCCTTCACGGGGGAGGGAACGAAGGGCGCGCAGGGCACGGCGTCGTTCTCCGGCCATGTCTCAACCAATGGCAAGGACTGTCTCACTTGCCACACGGGCGCGGCTTCGTCCTTTACCAGCTGGGCGGGTGGCAAATTCACCCATGCGGCGACCGACACCAACTGCTCGATCTGCCACAACGGCACCACCGCGACCGGCATGACGACGCCGCCGCACATTCCGGTAACCGGCGTCCAGTGCAGCAACTGCCATACCAATACGGCGGCGAGCTTCACGACCTACACAATGAGCCATACTGCCGTTACTTCGAGCCGGTGCAATTCTTGCCACAACGGTTCATTTACCGGCCAGGGCACGAGGGGCGCGCAGGGGAAATCCAATGACCACCCCAAGACGACGGCAGACTGCGGTTGTTGCCACACGAGCACGACAACTTTCGACCAGCAGAGGAAATCGGCGGCTGGATGCTCGACGACGGCAACGGCTACTGCGGTGGCACCTGCCGCGGCAACGCCAGCGGCGGCAACGAAACCCGCTGTCGCCACCACCACTGCGGCTCCAACCGCGGTAGCGCCGGCCGCTGCAACGGCACCGACTGCGGCGGCGGTAGCGGCAGCGCCCGCAGCCACGACCAAACCGGCTACTGCAACGACCGCGGCGCCAGTTGCAACTGCACCAGTCGCGACCGCCAAATCCGCTGCCGCTACGACCACCGCACCAGCAACGCCCTCGGCCGCAGTCAACCCCGCCGCCACGGCGCCCGCTGCAGTGGCGCCGGCCTCGGCAGTAAAATCTGCCGCAGCGACGACCGCTGCGGCACCAACAACAGCGCCGCCGGCGCCAGCGCCCGCAGCTGCGCTCAGTCCCGCTGCCGCAGCAGCGACCATGGCACCGACGATGGCGCCTGTAGCAGCCGCGCCAGCTGCCGCAATCAACCCTGCGGCGGCAATCAAGCCCACCGCGACAGCTCCCGTTTTGCCAAATTCACCCGCGGCCGGCGGAAAATTCAGACATACGGGCACAGCCTCTGGCTGCGCGGCCTGCCACAACGGCGTTGCTGCGCTCGGCAAGCCGCCGGGCCACATCGTCACCAACGTGCCTTGTGAGAACTGCCACAAAAGCACCGTGACATTCGCTGGAGCCCGCATGAACCACACGGGAATCGCCGCGAATTGCGCCATCTGTCACAACGGCAGAATTGCGCTCGGGAAACCCGTCACGCACATTCCGACGAATGATCCGTGCAAATCTTGTCACAGGAGCACCGTGACCTTCGCGGGCGCCCGGTTCGATCACTCTCGTGTCACCGCGCCCTGCGCCAGCTGCCACACTGGCGTGATGGCAACAGGCAAGTCGCGGAGGCATTTTGTCACGACCTTGCCTTGTGAGACGTGTCATCGGACCGCGACGTGGACACCGGCGACCTACCGGCACACCTCGCTGGCCTATGTAAATCACAGCGCGGCGCTCAGCTGCTCAAGCTGCCACGCTTCGAACGCCCAGATCGTCCCGTGGAAATTCACCGCTTTCCGGCCGGATTGCGCCGGCTGCCACGCCGACAAATATCGTCCGATGTCGCACCTCAAGTTCGCGCGGCCCATGAGCGTCTATTACACGGCCCTGGAACTGCGAGACTGTGCGGGCGCCTGCCACATCTACAGCGACAACACCCAAAAAACCATCCTGACGCGACGCTCTGGCGTGCACCGGGCAACTGGAGGCGGATGGTGATCGTTCGAGCCTTTCATCGAGGGTTTCTGTCGCTCATGCTCGCAGGAACGATGTTGTTCACGTTGCAGCCGGCGTCCGCACAGCCGGTTGTTGATCAGGCGCTGTCAGACGCGCAACTCGCCGTCGAGAAGGGCTGCGCGATTCTCAAGGTCACTTTCAATATCCGCATTCGCTATGCGAGCCATTTTCCGCTCGACCGAGGCGATGAACTGAGGATCACGGTGAATCCGATCGATCGCAACCAGGCGGCCGCATTGCTGGCATTGAGACGTGAGGCAACGGCCGTACCCAATGGCAAACAGAATGGAATCAAGGCGATCGACCTCGAGACCGACAATCCGACCGGACCTGTGCTTCGGATCATCTTCGATCGTCCGGTTGCTTATCAAGTAGCCCCGAACTCCGATACCCAGAGCATCGTGGTCGCCATCGCCGGGACGAAGCCATCAGCGAAGTGCAAGCCGGTATTTCCCACAGGAGCAGGTTTCCCGACGCCTCCGTTTCGCGATGGCGTCGCGACCACGCGTACCAAGGACCGGCCGGCCGGCAAGATTTCCGATGCAGACCTGAGGGCTGTTGCCGGCTGGGCAGACGAAGCACGGGCGGCGCTGCGCAAGAACAATCCCGGTGGAGCGATCCAGCTCCTGACGAAAATCCTCAAATATCCGGAGAACCAGTACAGCGCCGAAGCGCAGGAACTCCTGGGTGTTGCGCGGCAGAAGAACGGCCAGGTTGCTGAAGCAAGGTCGGAATACGAGGATTATCTCCGCCGCTATCCAAGCGGCGAACAGAGTGAGCGCGTGAGGCAGCGCCTCGCTGGCATCGTCACGGCGAGTGGTGAGCCAGACGCGCCGCTTCACGCGCCAAACGGGCAGCCGGTCGGGATGCCGCCGACTGAAAGGTTCATCCAGTCGCATGATACAACCTGGACTCTCGTGGGCAGCGCTTCGGCATTTTACGTTCGCGATGACAGCTTCACGTCCGTGCGGGATCCCTCGGTGGCTCCCAATCCCAATGCTGACCCGGATGCTTATCGCGTTCATCAAAACGAAATGCTTTCCACCCTCGACCTGACGGCGGCCTGGAATAACGATCAAACCAAGGGAAGAATCCGGTTTTCCGGCAGCGAGGAGTCCCCGTTCGACGGCAACTCAAGAAACCTGACGGGTGTGGCCGCCCTGTTCGTCGACACGATGATAAAGGACTGGAATTTGCGCTCGGTGATTGGCCGCCAAATGCTTAATACCGATGGCGTGCTCGGCCGTTTCGATGGCGCGCTGTTGAGCTGGCAATCCCTTGCAATGCTAAGACTGGACGTGGTTGCCGGGTCGCCGGCGATCAGCCAGTTCGATTTGCCGTTCATGGACCAGAAATATTTCTATGGTGCTGGCATTGGCCTTGGACCCTTCAACGGCTTCGATACAACTCTCTATGCCATCGAACAACGCGATCGATGGCTGGTGGATCGCGAAGCCGTGGGGGCGGATTTTCGTTATTTCGACGAGACCAAGTTTATTTTCGGAAATGTCGACTATGACACTCATTTCCATCGGCTGAATGCAGCGATCTTTTCTGGTTCGTGGGTTCTGCCCGATAAATCGACAATCTACGGCGGCGCCGACTATCGCCGGACGCCCTACCTGTCGACATGGAATGCGCTGCTTAACCAGCCTTTCGCAACGCTCTACGACATGCTCAAGATTCAGAACAACGAGCAGTTACAGCAACTCGCCCTTGATCAAACGCCGATCTACAAGTCGGCCATGCTAGGCTTTTCGCACCCGCTGACGGACAAGCTGCAAGTCAGTGCGGATGCCACGGTTGTCAATTTGACCCAACCGATAGTGCCGATTGGCCTTGACCCGTCTTTGGCCGCACTTCCTGCCGGCAACGAATACTATTACGCAACCCAGCTCATCGGAAACAACATCGTCAAGGACGGCGATATGTATATCGCGGCCCTGCGCTATTCGCAGCTGACGACCTCCAGCCTTTATTTGCTCGATTTCAATTTCAGGTTCCCGATGACCAATGAGTGGCGAATTAGTCCACGTTTGAGGCTTGGTTACACCAAAGGTCGAGACACGGACCTGATCGAATACACCGTACTTCCGTCATTGTTGGTCGATTATTATTGGACCAGGGACTTGAGTTTTGAAGCTGAAGTGGGAGTGCAATGGACGAGCATGACACAGTTCGGTGTCAGGAGTCGCGATACCGAGGTGATGGCAACGATTGGGGTGCGGTACGATTTCTACTCGGATACCAGCACGAAGACGGACGAGCCCAGGAGCAAGTTCGGAGCGCCGGCCGCCGCCGCATTGTGTCGTTATAGTGCCCGTCCGGATGGCACCAGTTGCGCGGCGTCACCGACGAGTAGCCGATGAGACAGTTTATGTTTACACGCGGACAACATGGCCTTCGTTGCCCGGAGCGGTTGAGCGATTTAATGGTCAGGACAGGAGCAAGCAGCGACATGACGTTCCACCGGCATCTCGGAAGAGGAATGCTCCATGGCGCCTGAAATCGGATATTTCGCGCTGCTGCTGGCGCTGTTCGTTTCCGTAACACAATCGGCGATGCCGTTTGTCGCTGCGCGCCGCCGGGATCTGGCGGTCGCAGCGTTTGTCGATCAGGCGGCGTTGGCTCAATTCATGTTTCTCGTGGTTGCGTTTGCGTCCCTCACCTACGTGTTTGTCACTTCCGATTTCTCGGTCGAGGTCGTCGTTGCCAACTCGCACACCGCAAAACCGCTGCTGTACAAGATTTCGGGCGTGTGGGGGAATCACGAAGGATCGATGTTGCTTTGGGTCCTGATCCTGTCGCTGTTTGGCGCTGCGGTTGCAGTGTTCGGGCGCAATCTGCCCGACCGGTTGCGCATCAATGCGCTCGGTGTGCAGGGCATGGTGGGATGCGGTTTTTTGGCCTTCATCGCGCTGACATCCAACCCGTTTGCGCGCCTCCCCCAGCCGCCTGCGGATGGCAACGGGCTTAATCCCATATTGCAGGATCCGGGACTCGCGATCCACCCGCCGTTTCTCTATTTGGGTTATGTCGGCTTTTCGATGGCGTTTTCGTTCGCGGTGGCGGCGCTGATCGAAGGAAAGGTCGACGCTTGTTGGGCGCGCTGGGTGAGGCCCTGGGTGCTGGCGGCATGGTGCTTTCTCACCATCGGAATCACGCTGGGCAGCGCCTGGGCGTACTACACGCTTGGCTGGGGCGGCTGGTGGTTCTGGGATCCGGTCGAAAATGCGTCGTTCATGCCCTGGATTGCGGGCACGGCGCTGCTGCACTCGGCACTCGTCGTCGAGCGGCGCAGCGCGCTCGTGGGCTGGACCATCCTGCTCGCGATCCTGACGTTTTCGCTGAGTCTGGTCGGAACATTTCTGGTTCGTTCCGGCGTGCTGACGAGCGTGCATGCCTTTGCGCTGGATCCGGCGCGAGGCGTGTTCATTCTGGGACTGATCTTGCTCGCCACCGGCGGAGCCCTGGCGCTCTACGCCATCCGCGCGCCGCATCTCAAATATGGCGCTCCGTTCGCGCTTGTCAGCCGGGAGAGCGGCCTGACCGTTAATAACGTGCTGCTGAGCACGGCTGCGGCCACCGTGTTTCTCGGCACGTTCTATCCGCTCATTGTCGACATGATGGGCAGCGACAAGATTTCGGTGGGGCCGCCTTACTACAACAGGACGTTCGTGCCGATCATGGTTCCGGTACTTCTGGTCATGGTCATCGGACCGATGCTTAAATGGAAACGCGACAGTATTCGCGCGGCGCTCAGCCGCCTCAAATATCCGGCGGTGGCGAGCGGGCTCACCGCGATCCTGGTGCTGATCTTCACATTTGGCCACAATGCCTTTGCCGCGGCATTCATGGCCGTGGCGGTTTGGCTGGTCGGCGGTTCTCTTGCAGCCCTCGCATATCGCACGCGATTGGGTGCCGTGCCCCTGGCGACGACGCTGAGGATTGCCCGCACGACGCCTCGGGCATTTTACGGGCTCGTGATTGCCCACGCCGGAATGGGTATCGCCGTCGCGGGAATTACAGGCATGACGAGCTGGGCGACTGAAAAGATCGAAATGTTGCGACCTGGACAGAGCCTCGAACTCTCCGGGTACAATCTGCGCTTCCGGTCGATGGGTAACGTGGCAGGCCCCAACTACGATGCCGAGCGAGGCATCTTCGACGTCACCAGGAACGGTCGGTTCGTGGGCCAGATGTCCAGCGAGCGGCGCTTTTATCCGGTGCGCCAGCAGCAGACGACCGCCGCGGGCATCAGGACCAATTTGATCTCCAATTTGTACGTTGCGATTGGCGAGCCCGACGGCAGCGGCGCCTGGGCCGTCCGCTTCTACTACCATCCCTTCATGCCATGGGTGTGGATCGGATCGCTGACGATGGCGCTTGGCGGATTCGTCTCGTTATCCGACCGCCGTTTGCGTGTCGGCGTTCCGCAACGCGTTCCGCGCCTTATCGCTGCCGTCCCGGCCGAATAGGAGCAAACAATGAGACGCCTTGTATCTTTGGTGCCCGAGAGATTTTCGAGCCGTTACAGGCGCAGCTACAGGCAGGGGCATGGAATGATATTGCCAAGATGTCGTGCTTTGTTGGCGGCGCTGGTCGCGCTGACCGTATTCAGCCCGCTCGCGTATGCGGTGACGCCGGACGAAGTTCTGCGGGATCCCGTGCTCGAGTCGCGTGCCCGGACGATCAGCCAGCTCCTTCGATGCGTTGTTTGCCAGAATCAGAGCATTGATGACTCCAACGCACCGCTTGCGCATGATCTTCGCGTCATAGTTCGCGAACGGCTGGTGTCGGGCGATACCGACAGACAAGCGATCGATTTTATCGTCCATCGCTACGGCAACTTCGTTCTTCTCAATCCACCGATGCAACTGGATACGCTGGCGCTCTGGGGCGGCCCGGCGCTCTTCCTGCTGATAGCTGCGACAGGTTTCGGCCGGTACCTGCGCAGGCGGTCTGCCGACCAGGCCAAGGAGACACTGGTGGCCCTGACCGCTATCGAACAGGCGCGGATTGCCGAGCTGCTTGGCAGGAGGAGTTCGACATGACGTTGTGGATCATTCTGACGATCATGACTTCGGTCGCCGCGGTGTTGTTGTCAGCGCCGTTCATTCGGCGGTTCGACCAGCCTCAGGCGGAGTTGGCCGGAGGCGTGGAGGTCTATCGCGACCAGTTGAAAGAGGTGGAAAGCGAGCAGCAGCAAGGCCTGATTGACGACGTTCAGGCGGAAAGTGCCCGGATCGAAATCAAGAAGCGGGCGCTGGCTACCGACAAGATCGAGCAGCCGCTGGTCCCGGCTCTCTCTGTGGGGGAACGGAAATTTGCAATGATCTGCGTTATCGGAATTGTGGTGCTCGGCTCGGTCGGCCTTTATGCAGCTACGGGAAGTCCTGATCTGCCTTCGATGCGGGGCGTTGGCGCGCCCGCGCAGCAAGCGTCGGTTTCATTCAATCGGGATTCAACAACACCGGCAAATCCCGTCGCGGCGTTGCAGGCCCTGGTTTCCGAAAATCAGGCGCCAGCCGCCCTCCCGCCAGTCGATGAGATGATCCGACGCCTTGCGACGCGGCTGCTGCAGAATCCAAAAGACAGCCAAGGCTGGCGCACGCTTGGCTGGTCCTATTTCAATATCGGGCGGTTCTCCGAAGCGAACGAAGCTTATGCGAAGGCGATTGAACTAAGTCCCAACGATGCCGAGATCAGGGGCGCTCAAGTCGAAGCACTGGTCCGCTCGGCGGACGGCGTCGTTACGACCGATGCCAGGAACGCCATCGAGGACACCCTGAAAATTGATCCCAAGAATGCCCGTGCCCGCTTCTTTAGGGGCCTGGCGAAGGAACAGGACGGCGACAAGACCTCGGCCCTGACCGATTGGCTCGAAGTGCTCAGGGATGCCGACCCCAGTGAGTCGTGGGTGCCGGATCTCAAGAACAGGATCAGCGCGCTCGAGCGGGACCTGGGCATGGCTGCCGCGCGTCCGACCGGGCCGAACCCGGCCACCGCGGGCGGCTCGCTCGAAACATCGAGAATGCCGGGCGGGCCACTGATGGCTCCGGCGATCGAGAAGGGACCGGGTCCGCAGGACGTTCGGGCCGCCGAGACCATGGCGCCGGCGGATCGCTCCGCCATGATACGAGGCATGGTCGATCGTCTTGCAAACCGCCTGGAAAAATCGCCGCGCGACGCTGACGGATGGATCAAGCTGGTCCAGTCGCGCATGGTGCTCGGCGAAACCGAACTCGCGAAGCAAGCGCTCGCCCGCGGGATCGAAACTTTCACTGACGACACGCAGCAGCGGGACCGGATTATCGCCGCCGCGCAACAACTCGGAATCGATCAATAGCGATTTCGCCGGAACCAAATTTGCCGGGGCGGGACCGTATTTGGTCGGGCGGCACTGCCAGCGTGCAAGGCGCGACCAGGAAAGCGAGAGTGTCATGGATTATAATGTCTTTTTCGATGCAGCCCTGAGCCTGCTTCGCCACGAGCGCCGCTACCGGGTATTCGCCGATCTTGAACGGCTGGCGGGCAGGTTTCCACATGCGGTCTGGCATTCGCCGCAGGGTCCGCGCGAGGTCGTGATATGGTGCTCGAACGACTACCTCGGCATGGCGCAGCATCCGAAGGTCGTAGGCGCGATGGTCGAGACCGCGACACGCATGGGCACCGGGGCCGGTGGCACGCGCAATATCGCCGGCACGAACCATCCACTGATCGAGCTGGAGCGCGAACTCGCAGAGCTGCACGGCAAGCAGGCGGCGTTGGTATTCACCTCCGGTTACGTTTCCAACGAGACCGGCATCGCCACCATCGCAAGACTGTTGCCTGATTGCCTGCTGCTTTCCGATGCGCTGAACCACAATTCCATGATCGAGGGCGTGCGCAAATCCGGCTCCGAGAAGCAGGTGTGGCGCCACAACGACATGGCGCATCTGGAGCAATTGCTGCGCGCGACCGCCCCTGACCGTCCGAAGCTGATCCTCTGCGAAAGCCTGTACTCAATGGATGGCGACGTCGCGCCGCTGCACCGCATTTGCGATCTTGCCGAACGCTATGGGGCCTTGACCTATGTCGACGAGGTACATGCGGTCGGCATGTACGGACCGCGTGGCGGAGGCATCGCCGAGCGCGACGGCGCCATGCACCGCATCGATGTCATCGAGGGGACTTTGGCAAAAGCCTTCGGCTGCCTCGGCGGCTATATCGCCGCCAACGCCAATCTGGTCGATGCCGTGCGCTCCAATGCGCCGGGCTTTATCTTTACCACCGCGCTGCCGCCGGCCATTTGTGCGGCTGCCACGGCCGCCATCCGGCATCTGACGTCGTCGCAGTGGGAGCGCGACCGCCATCAGGACCGCGCCGCCCGGCTGAAACTCGTGCTCAATGCCGCGCGGCTCCCGGTGATGCCGAGCGATACCCACATCGTTCCGCTGCATGTCGGCGACCCCGAGAAGTGCAAGACGGCGTGCGATCTGCTGCTGTCGCAGCGCGGCATCTACATCCAGCCGATCAACTATCCGACGGTGCCGCGCGGCCTGGAGCGGCTGCGGATCACGCCGTCGCCGTACCACGATGATGCGCTGATCGATCGCCTCGCCGAAGCCCTGGTGGATGTCTGGGATCAGCTCAAGCTTCCGCGGCCCGATCAGATCCTCGCCGCTGAATAATATCCTCCGATGGCAGTTTGTGAATTGGCGTGGGGGTCCCGGTGCCGATCGGCGCGTTAAGCTATGAATCCACCTGGCTGCGCAGGGGTCACTCTTGGACGCTTAGTCACGCCGTGCGAGCCACCAGCGGGCGACCCGCTCACGCTCGACGGTCCTCCAGACCTGTGGTAACGTTCGAAGCAACCCTTGCTACTAAAGGGTGCAGATTATGGAACGCCGTGTGGGGGTACGATTGCAGCGCTGCCGTGTGTCGGACGCGGCCTGCAAGGGTCACGTCGCTTGCAATCGGTGCCGGAAAACTGAGCGAAGTTTTCGCGTGCATGCGCAAGGTAAACAAGCATCGGCAAGCGGTAGCGGTTGGCCCTCCGGATTTGTCGTGACGCGGTGGGGCGCCTGGTAAGACTAAGATCGATCGGGAGAAACGCAGTCCAGGGAGAGGCGAAACATGGCTCTCAGCAGCGACAATCTGACCGATATCGGCCAAGGCAAGGGGAAAACCGCCAACTTCTGGGTCCGATACGAGACCACGCTGGCTAACCAGACGAACGTGGTCAACAACGCCAGTTCCTTGCTCGGCGTCGTCGAGAACGAATTCAACGTCACCACCGGCTGGTTCGGCACGCCCTCCAACCAGTTCGGGACCAGCCACCGGCAAGAGGTTCGCCTCGATCAGGCCGACACCGCCAATCCGGACGGTAGCTTCGGCTTTCCCGGCGCCAGCAACAATGGCAACGGCAATCCGATCAGCCTCGACTTCGCAGAATTCTGATGAGCGACGCGCCGCTGCCGGCGCAGCGCGTTGGCATGGTGTTTATCGCCGAGTGGGTCGAAGTGCTGATGGGCATCCGCGGCAACTGGAACGCTGGTGACAGCAGCGGAGAGGGGCTATCGCATTGGTCCGCTATCACCCGCTTCCAGCAGGGGCATGACAACTACTACGGCTCGTTCGTCGCGAACTGGCTGAACGGGACCGGTACGCCCAATCAGGGATCGATCCTGCCGAACCCGGCGCGCTCGGATTGGGTTAACAGGACCTACACCGGCTCGACCGTCAGCGACGGCACGTTCGTCCACGGCGACGGAGACCCTGTCAGCTACGGCTGCGCCCTCGCCTTCATTTACTACCTCAACGTTCAGCTCGCCTTCAGCATTAACCAGATCATTTCGAGCTACAACTCCAACCTCGCGAGCGTCTACCGTACCCTGACTGGCGACAATTCCGACCCGTTCGCGATCTTCCTAGGCTTCCTCGAGACCGTCTATCCAGCCTCGGCGACGGCGTCGATTTCTGGGCCAAACAGAAACAATCCCTTCCCGATCGCCCGCGTCAGCTTCGGCGCCGGCAAGAACACCTTCGGCAAGGATGAGGCGCAGGACATTATTAGTACGCAGGGCGGCTACGTCCCCAACGCCTTCACGATCTTCATCGAAGGGTTCAGCAAGACCTCGTTCCTATCGCTCGGCCTCATGGTGGGGAGCTTCAGTGGCTCTTTCTTCAGTCTATCAGGCGTGACGATCACGCCTAATCCGCTCGGCGTGCAGTTCGAGAGCGGCGTCAACGACGTCACGCCGCAGCGCATAGAGATCGCCTACGATTTGCGTCTCGACAGTGCCTTGCTCCCGCATTTCCCTGCAAGCAGCGAAAGCACGTTCGACCTGTCGGTCTCGCTGAACGCCTCGACCGGTCAGGTCAGCGGCTCGCAGGCCTCGATGCAGTTCGAGCTGATCGCCGGCGCCGATCCGTATTTCGCCAACCTGAACGCGGATCACAGCAATCTGCCGTATCTGAGCCAGGATTTGCGCGTCTTCACGGTCACCCCGGCGCTCAATGCGACGCCAGTCCCTGGAGTGCCAGCGATGGCCGACAACGTCGCGGGCGCCTACAGCTATATCCAGAATTTGCTTTCCCGCTGGAATTCTTCGACCAACGGCTTCACCAATCCAAACGGTCCCGATCCGTTCACTACGATCCTTCCCGGTCAGGGCGAAGCCAACCAGGGCGACTCGTCCGTCGATCCGTTCACCGTGCAGATCACCGGTTCGCCGTTCCCGACCAACATCACCGTCAGCAATAATTACAGCTTCGCCGTCGCTCGCGTGCGGCTGCGCGGCTCCGCCGGATCGCAGGCCGGCAATGTGCGCGTCTTCTTCCGGCTGTGGACGACTCAGACCAACGACACCGACTACGACATCAACGGCGCATATCTCTCCGATCCCGATCTCGCCGGCAAGCCGGGATCGCCACGGATGGGCGCCGGGAACACGACGATCCCGTTGTTCGCGACCAACAATTTCTCCAGCCAGACCGACTATTCGACCGGGCCCAACCTCCAGACGCTGACGATCCCAGACCATCAGGACCAGCTCTGGTGGTATTTCGGTTGTTTCCTCAATCTCTACGATGGGGCAAACGTGATCAACGGCGCGCAGGTGCAGACCTACCTGAACGGCACGCACCATTGCATCGTCGCGCAGATTGCCTTCGACGACGCGCCTATCCCGCAAGGCGTGTCGCCGCTCTCCTGGGACCAGCTCGCGCAGCGCAATCTTCAGGTCACGCACTCCGACAATCCGGGCCCCGCCGCCACGCATCGCATCCCGCAGACCTTTGACACGCGGCCCGGCAGGGCCGTCCAACCGCCGACCGGGCCGAATACGATCTATCCGGACGAATTGATGATCGAATGGGGCGACGTGCCGACGGGCTCCGTCGCGTCGCTCTATTGGCCGCAGGTGCACGCCAGCGACGTGCTGGCGCTCGCCAAGACCTTCTACGGCGTCTCGCCGCTTGGCATGAGCGACGCCAACACGATCCGGATTCCGATCACGCGCGGCGTCAGCTATGTGCCGATTCCGCCCGGCGCGGGCGATAATTTCGCCGGCCTCCTCACGATCGATCTTCCCACAGGCGTGCGCAGCGGACAGGTCTTCGACGTTACCGTCAAGCGGTTGGGCACGCGCATAGGCAAGTCGCCGCCGCCCCGCCCCAAGCTGCAAACCGCAGCCGCCATGTTCCATCCGGACGGCAAGGCGACGCAGGCCCAGACCGCCAAAGGTCAGTCCAAGCAACCCCGCACGCCGCCGACGGAAGTGAAGCGGATCGCTCAGTGGCGTTACGTCGTCGGCACTTTCCAAATCCGCATCCCGGTGACGACCGGCGATCGGATACTCCCCTCCGAGCAGACGACGCTCGCGATCATGAAATGGCGGCTAGAACACATGTCGCCGTCCAATCGCTGGCATCCGGTGCTCATGCGCTACATCAAATATATCTCCGACCGGGTCGACGGGCTCGGCGGCGATTTGGGTGCCGTGCCGCCTTCGCTGACTTATGTGCCGCCTTTGCCGCGTCCGCATCGGCTCGAGCGAGAGCATTGCGGCAAGGTATGCGAAGTGCTGTTCGACTGCCACGGCGAATTCACCGGCTTTGTCCTTGACGATTGCTGCGAAAAGCATGTGTTCCACAGCCGCGCTAAGAGCGTCGGCAATCTGGCGCTGAAAGCTTGTCGTTACGGATTGACGCTCTGCGTCTGGGTTGACGGAAAAGATGGGGAGAAGATTCGCAAGCTCGGAATTAAGGCGTAGCGTGTAAATAAGCGACCATGTTCGGTGCTTATTCACAACAATGGCGACTCTTACGTAGGACGGCGACGGTTGCGCAGCCAAAGGTTCACCTGGGCGCGCTCCGGGACAACTTCGTCGCTGGCAAAGTTGAAGTCCTTCAAGACGTTCACCTCGGGGTCGTCAGGTTTTACGGTGATGTCGCGCACCTCGGTCTGGTCTGTCTCGCCTTGCTCTAAGTCCACGAGAGACACGACAACGTGGCAGACAATGGTCCGGTCGGCCGGATTAAAATGGCCCGTAACGCCGACCGTCACGTGAACGCCGCTACCGACCTCTGGCTCGGTCCGCCATTCCTGTTGATCATCTAACTTGCTGTTGCGCTGGTCCGGCGGCGCGTTAGGGTCGTCCAGCACGTCGTCCCGCAGCTCGAAGCCCCAGACCACATCGAAATCGTGCGCGTCAGCGTCCCCGCCCCAGAAGGAGCGATCATGAACACTCGCCTGAAGGTGCACATCTAGGACGCGCCACAGATCGGGCGGCGGCTCCAGCACAAGACGCACGACCGTGGTCGCACCAGCAACAATCTCGAACGGTTGCGCGGGCGCGGACCGGAACAGGACCGGTTCTCCTGTGTTCGGGTCGGGCAGTAGCTCCCAAGCATCGATGAAGTGCCTCCCTTCTTCCAGAGAAATCACCTGCCGGGCTGGATTGCTGCGCAAGGACAGGCAGCCAAAGTCGATCTGAACGGTAGCCTCTGTCTGCTCGACATTTCCGACACGCACATCGAAGATTAGCGTACCCACTCCTGGCGGGTGCTTTGCTTTCCGGAACAACGGAACGGCGCGCCAGTAGCCCGGCGTTATGGCCAGTCGGGGCGTGTCACCGTAAAGGGCCAATGCGTCGAGCGGCATCGAGATTGGGCGTTGGCTCGGTTTCAGATCCCAGAAGTCGCGGATATTGTCCGGGCTGACCGCGTCCCCAGTGCCCGGCTGTTGCCATAGGGTCAACGCCGTCTCCTCACTCTTGTCCACGGCGAAGCTGTTGCAAACTTGGTTGGCAATCCGGAACGGCACGATGGCAAGGGCCGCCGCAGTGGATGGACCTAGCGCGACCAAGATGTCCCCTTTGATGCCGCTGGTCTTGTCGTTGATGATGCCCTGGATCTTCCTCCGGAGCTTGGCGAACAACACATTCGCGGCCTTGATCCGTTCCGCCTCGCTGTAGCGATAAGTGCCGTCGTGCGCGCCGTACTCCCGGCCGATAGAGGTGTCCTCCGGGTCGAAGTGGTCTTCGAGTCGAATGCCGGGAACCATGCCCGGTGGCTCAATGTTTGCTCGCTGCACCGCCGCCCAAACGAAGCTAGAACACATCGCCGGGATGGTCCCTGCGGCCCAATCCGCGCCGGCCGGAAGGTGCTCCCAGGCTGGCGCTCCTGCCGCTGGGACAACGAACGCAGGGTCCACTGCGATCGCACTGTTCGTGTAGCCGAAGAACCGGTAGTGGGCCGACACGCGACGAGCCGCGTCGGCGACCCGTGCCAGGGCCTGATCAGCCCGTGCGGCCAGCGCGCTGTGGGGGCGGACCAGGGTGGGGAAGAACGGTGTCCGAACTGGCGGATCCCCGAGCAAGAGGGTAACCGGTGTGTCTTGGAGCCTGACGATCAAGTCGGCCCGCTTGCTCACCTCAGGATCGATGAAGGCGACCCGCTTGCTACGCTCCGCGGGAGGCAGGTGGTAAATGCGGAACGGGACCGGCGGCGCGTTCGGATCGTCCGGCTCGGGGTCATTGATATCCGTGCCGTGGATCGTTCCCCACAACCACGCGCTGTTGTAGGTGTTCCGCCCTGTGTGAAAAACCTCGTCGACGCTCTGCGTGATACTCCCGGGCCATCCGAAACGGACGTGGTCCGGACGCAGCCCATTCAGGGGAACTTTCTGTGTCTCCTCAATCGCCCCGAATATGAGACTCACCTCGATAAATCCGGTCCACAGGTCCTCATCCTCGAACCTATCCTGGCTGCTTGTGCAGTGGCGGATGGTCCAGCCGTTGTCTAAAAAGATGCCCATGTGATCGAAGATTTGGTTAGGCGAGAGCGCGGCGACGATTCCGCTCACCAGGCCAACCCCGTCGCCGGGCGACAGCGCTAGGTACCCCGCCTTGGCCTCGGGAACGCGCGGTGGGATCCATGAGTAGCGCGTCTCACCCGTGGCCTGGCAGTGATGCTGCTCGTCCTCGCAGCGCCCTAGGGGGCAGAGGTCCGCCAAGTAGTCCTCGTCATAGGTTAGACCGACGCGGACGAAGTAAAAGCCCTCGCCGGCGCCGGGCACACCCGTAACGATCTCGGCATCTACAACGAAGTCGCCACTGGGGAGAATGCGGGGGACAGAAAAGGAAGCAGACTGCACCAGTTCGAGCCGGCCGTCTTTGTAGACCCGGACAAACGGCGTCGCGAGAGGCGTGGGCCGCTTAGGCGCCGGCAAGACCAAGTGCGCGGTCCTGCTTTCGCCTGCGTGCAGCACCGGCGGTTGACCGAGCTCGAAGGGAGGGGCATGCGCGAAGACTAGAACGTCCAGGTCCCGCACGGCGACCGACCAAGTATTGATATCGTACAGGGCGAGCGGATGCTCGACGACCACCGCCAGGAGAGGATTGATCTCCGTCTGGCCAGTGAAGTCATTGTCCATCCAGGTGCCGACGATCCGTGCCCGCTGACCTGTCAAGCCCAGCATGCAACGTTGGAAGGCAAACCAATCGGGCTGGGTCGGTAGCGCACTGGAAATGGAGACGTGGGCGCTGATCTGATGGCTGGGGTTGACGAAGCCGTTACGGTTCGTGAGGAAGCCGTCCTGGCCAGGGTCTAAGTCAACTGTGAGGGTCCAGTCATTTGGCCGAGCACGGTCGGCACTGGGCAGCACCCCTAGGATCCGGCCTGACAGTTCGACATCGTCTTGACGGAAGACAAGAGAACCCATGGCGTGACCTCCTAATAGTTAGTCGGCATTTGGGATCGAGTTCGGCGACTTCCATGACGAACGGTGTACGCGCCAAAGGCGTGACCGGCTACAGCGGAAGAAGACCGCTAGGACTTCAACTTCTCTCGGGCCTTCTCAGGCTTGCCAATCTGTCGTTCGGTATTGGCGACACTTTCTGCAAAGAGAGTTCTCAAATTGGTCTGATGTGCGCCTCGGCGTTTTCGCCGGGCATATCGGTCTTAGCCGCCTTCGCGATGAGTGTGTCTGCGGCCGAGCGGGTCTGCCATTGCGACGATGGCGTCCAGTGCCCGAACGACAGAAAGCCGATCTTCTTCATGCGGGCAATCTATCGACATCCGGGTTGGTTTACGACCGTCGAATTGGCCCACTTCTAGAAGAATCGAACACGCTAACGCTTTTAGGCATGTCCTTGAACTCCTTGCTGGGCGTTTGGATGCGCCAATCGCGCGTCGTCACCGTCGCCGTCTGGGCGGCGGCAGCCGGATCGGGCGAAATAAGAGCAGCGGCGAGGACCAGCAAGGCGAGGGTTCGAGGTCGAGGGTCGCTGCATGCCATGGCCGATTTTCCTTCCCGGGCCAAATCGCAGCATCCTTGCCGTATTACTTCAGCGTCGGTCTCGCCGTCCTGCAAGGGCCCGTTTCGCTTGGAGGTTCGTTGACGATGAAGCTATCGCCCGGCAGCAATGCACCGCTGATCGTCATGGCGCGTCCCTCGAAGGGACGGAGATCAACCGGCTCGCCGTTGGCGTCTCGCGGGTGGATGTCGTAGCCATCCGATGAGATGAAGCTTCCGTTGAAAACGCAGCCGACAATCGTTTTCGGTATCGGTTTCGACCCGATGGCGGGGGAGAACCCTGCCAGTTCCGTTGCGGCCGCGAGGGCGGTGCAAACGACCGTGATGGTGTGACGATACGCTGACATCATGAACCCCTTCGAAGCATTATGATCATTAGGCGCCTCAAGAATACCGTTCATTGGTCTGGGGCAAGTCGGCACGAGATTGCGTTTGGTTCCTCACGTCAACGCGGCGCCGCAATCGCCGCAGAAGCGGTCAGCCGAACCGACGGGATGGCCGCATTGCTGGCAGGAACGTCGTGTGGCGGCCTGTTTGCGATCCGGCGATGGGCTTCGCGGCGGTGGGCGATCGGCCGTCAGCGCCAGCGCAATGGCGTCCTGGACGAATTTGCGGGTATCGCTGGCGCTGGCCGAACGCAGCAACACGCGGCGCGTCCCGCGTAACTCGACGATCCAGACGGTGGCAAGCGCGCGCAGGAAGACCAGCGTTGCGTGGTCGATGCCCTCTGCGCCGCGGCGGTCGATCGACAGCCGGGCGCCGGACAGCGGCATCTCCAGATGGGCGAAGGCCGAGGCAAATGCGGATTGCGGCGACCAGAATCCGGTGGTGTCCTGCGCGATCAGATCCGCTCGCGCCAGCCCCGCCAGGCCCTCATGTATATGCGCCTCGGTCACGTCGCCAGGACCGATCAGGTGCGTCAGCATCGCCGATAGCCAACGTGAATCGGAGAGCGTCGCTCCGTCCAGCGCACGCATGTATATGGTGTCGTCGTCGAGCGCGATCTTGCCACCCGGCGTGCGCGCCAGCAGGCTTTCGAGTTCAACCTGGCGGTGGGCGTCGGCCATCGCCGC
Source organism: uncultured Alphaproteobacteria bacterium (assembly GCA_963786045.1). GTDB lineage: Bacteria > Pseudomonadota > Alphaproteobacteria > Rhizobiales > Xanthobacteraceae > Bradyrhizobium. The sequence continues at coordinate 43,407 of CAWAXR010000015.1, forward strand.
CAGCGCCCATAGTGCGGCAAGATCGAGTTCGCTGTGATGGCCGATGTCGGCGAGAGGCTGACCGAGGCCGAGGGTCTCGACGATCAGCGCCTCGGCCAGCGCGGTGTTGACCGGGAACGACACGGCTGCCTCGCCGTCAGCATTCGGCGTGACCGCTGTCAGCCGTTTCTCTGCGCCGCCGATCGCGTAACAGTCCAGTCGTCGCCCGCCGTCGCGTGTCACCGTTGTTACCGCAATGCGCGCCAGGGGGGCGGCGAGCCCGGCCCGCACCGCCGCCGGCAACTGCGCTGCGTTTGCCGCGCGATCGAGCTGGGTCGGGTCCGGCGCAATTGTTTGGGTCGTCATGGCAGTTCTCCTGCACGTGCCTGCGCGATGATTATTGTGCCCATTTCAGCCCCTCGAATTGGCTGGAGAGTTTGTGGCTGAAGTCGCCGATGTCGGTGAAGCCGAGGCCTTCGAGCTTGCCTTCCAGCGTGTGCAGCACCGCGGCGTCGGGATGAACAGGTAGATTTCGAGCTCTTCACCAGGTCCATGGCCTGGCGCAGGTTGCCGGGCAGGGTGCCGGCCGGAATGTTTTGCGTGTCGTAGGCCTTGCGCACGGTGTCGAGCGTATCGACGCCCTTCTGCGCCTGCGCGATCGCCTCGAACGGATCGCCGCGGCGCAGATTGCCGGTGACCTTCTCGTGGAACTGCTGCGCCAGCGCCTGCGGGTCGGCGAGTTTGATCGGTTTCGATGGTGCGGGCACCTTGCCCGAAGCAATGTCCTTGAGTTCGGCGATGCGGGGTTGGTCGAGCTGCGTCTTGCGTCCCGTGAGCAGGTCGGTCGCCTGATCGGAGTAGTCGCGGCCGGCCTCGCGGAAGGCGCGATCGGTCGGGGTGTGGCCGTGCTGTTCGGCCCACCATGCCTTCTGCTGCGCCGGGTCCATTCCCTTCGGGCATTTCGACTTGTCGAAGAAAGTCAATTCGGCGAAGGCGTCGTTGGAATGGTGCTCCCATTTGGTTCTGGGCACCTCGACCCATTTGCCCGTGTTGTCCTGCATCAGCACCCGGAAGTCGCGGTCGGTGTTGATGGGGTTGGCGGTCTTGCCGGGGGTGCGGAACTCATGGACGACCAGCTTCTTGTCGACCAGTTCCGGGCTCGACTTGCGCAGCCGCTCCAGCAGCATCTGGTCGTGCGGCTTGTAGACCTCGTGGCGCAGCGTGTTGTTGAAGGCCTCCTGCGTCGACAGCGAGCCGCCTTGCTTCAGTGCCCGCACCTGATGCGGGTTCTTCTGCACCTCCAGCACGTCGGTCAGCGAAGCGCGAACTCGTCCGGAGCCGTCGACGCGCATGCCCTTGTCCAGCGTATCGAGGCTCTTCTGCATCTTCTCGACGAGGTCGGTCGCAACCTTGGAGCGCCGGCTCGCCTGTGCCAGGAGGTCGGCCGTACCATCGGCAGCGCCGGTGACCACCTTCTTCCCGGCGCGCCAGGCGTCGCCCGCATAGCCGGCGCCGTAATGGATGGCCTTGCCGAACAGGAAGTCGGTTACCGCCGATTTTGCTCCGGCGGCGAGAATGTCGCCGGTGCCGGCGCCGGCGCGGGCCGCGTCGCGCATCGCCAGCCCGCTCCCAACTGTCGAACTCGCCCATCCCTTGGTCAGCACGGCATCGAGTGCGGCGGCCCCGCTCTGCAGCAGCGTGTCCTGCGCTGCATCCTTGTAGGTGTAGGTCGGCGTGTAGCCGTCGCGCATCTGGTTGCCGATCACGTCGGCGAGCGGCATCAGGCCCTCGAGGCCCTTGCGGTAGTCGTTGTCGGCGGGCGTCGTCAGCAGGCGGTTGCTGAGCTCGTCGAACAGGCCGGAGCGGGACTTGTCGAGCAGGGCGTCGATATCCTCACGGCCGCGCTGTTCGCCAAGCGCCCCCAGGAGTTCGCCGCGCGCCTTGAAGTAGCTGCGCATCTCCGCGCCCTGCTGGCGGGTCTCGGCGATCTTGCGCTGGAGTTCGGCGACGTGGGCGTCGGGCCGCTGCATGTCGGCGAGATCGGATTTTGCCTTGTCGGCGAGCCCGGCCTGGCTGGCCTTGTCCTGATCATAGGTGTTGCGGCCGACGAAGCCGTGGGAGTAATCGCTCCACACCTCGCCCTGTTCGTTAACATCGCCGTCGCGGGGCAGACGAGGCGGCACGATTGCTGCCTCGGCTTCGCTCCGCACAAAACCGCCGCGCGCTGCCGAATAGACCTCGCCGCCTTCGTTGCGCGCGCCCTCGACCGGATCGAAAGTTCCGACACCGTCCTTCTCGCTGTACTCCCAGCCGAGCGCTGCGTACTTCCGCTTCCACGCCTCATAGGGATCCTCGGGCAGATGGCCGCGCAAGAGATCGCGGATCGCCGCGATCGCCTCCTCGCGCCGCACGCCGGAGGCTCCCAGCATCAGCAGCGAGCCGAGCAGTGCCGTGCCGCCCGCAAGACCCGCGGCAGCCGCGATCTCGGCAGGGGTGAGTTCCGGGATTGCGACCGCAATTTCATCGACGGTCGAATCGGGCGGCAGTTCGATGTTAGCTTCCGGGAGACGCGTGTCAGCAGGGTCGTTCGCAGAACTCGGTGGCTGTGCCGATGACGCCGGTGGCTGATCGGAAGTTGGCGGCGGCAGTGACGACAAGGCTTCGTTTGCCTGCTTCACCAGCACACCGAAGACAGCATTCATGGCACTCGCCCCCCTTTTTAAAAGGAGAGAACAGCCGCCAAATCCGCGCAGTTCAATCACATGGCGATCGCCCACGATTCGGCGGCATTGCGGGACGACATGGAAGGCGTGCCATTGGGAGCCACGCGTATCGTAATCAGGATTGAATGCGTTGGACGCGGCATAGCTGCTGGCATCGGCCGATTTTTCAAACGATAGCAGCATGATCCCGGTGAACGGAAGCCAGCCCCAGCCGTTCTTCCAGTGCATGTAGTTGTAGAGCTGAAAAAATGCTTTTGCGTTCGGAGGCACGAAACGTGGCGTTCCATCATATGTTGGGTCAGGCGAAATCTTATAGGCAATCTGCGACATTGCCTGCCACATCGGGTCGGAGGGCTGTTGCATCCGCAACGCTTGAACCAGCGCCTCGTGTTCGCGATCCTGCTGCGCCAGGGCTGGAGATGTTGCCGTTGCAATGAGGCCGAACACAGCAATCACGCTCAGGAACCGCCTCAACGAAACGCGGAGGCCATCGCAACATCTCAGGGGCATCGCCATCGCATTCACTCCGCGAAGCCGAGCGTCTCGATCACATGGGTGAATACGTTGCGACTGGCCGCGTAGCGCGCTTCCGGCGCGCCGAACTCGATGATGTAGAACAGCTCTCCGGCCTCGACGATGGCGATGTCTTCGAAAAGCAGATCCGGAGAATCCGAACCCGCATATTGTAACGAGAGCAGAACGGCCGGCCGCAACGCGACTTGCGCGTTGCGCTCGTCGCGCACACGGAAACTGTCGGCGCTGGCGGCAAGCCGGATCGTCAGGGCCTTTGCCATGCTCGCAAGCGTCACCCCGGAGCGCCGGCGCTCGGCACGGATTGTGACATGGAGGACATCGTCGCCGGTCGCTTCGAGTCCCTGGAACTCGATCGCGTTCGGTTCGGGCATGTCGGATTTCGTCCAGCTCGCCGGCACCTCCGCCGATACGCCGGCCTTGCCGCTATAGCCCGGAATGCGCATGCCAAGCGCGATGGAATTGAAGTGCTGCCACGCCGGCTTGCTTGCCTGCAGTTGCTTCGCTTCTGGCTGTCTGGTTGCCGGCTTCGGTGCTTCCGGCGAAACCGGCGAGCCGGCCGCATTCGCAGCCCGCTCGGGGATCGCGGGATCAACGCGAAAACTCTTGATCATCCGCGCGACGATCGGCTCAAACGACACGGCAGCCGTTTTCGGGTAGGCAATCTCGAGCCGATGCACCATCGCTCCGCCTTCGCTCAGCAGCACCCGGCGCAGGATCGTGTCCGTCCCCTTTGTCGCCATGACCTGATACCAGTCCGCGCCGTTGTTTTTCGCGGCCGCTGCATCGCCGATGTCGAGCACGTCCTCCGCCTGCAATTCCTCAACGGAGAAATTCATGGCATTGGCTTGGCTGTAGACATGAAAGCGGGCGCCGACTTTCTCCGCAGTGAAGTCGCGACCGGCATTGTTCGGGGGTGGCGGCTGGATTGTGAATAAATCGGCGGGGTAGTCGATCACGACGCCATACCGGGTGTTGGTATAGCTCTCCCACCGGACTGCCGTGATTGCCGCCGTCGCGGAGCCTGCTGGCGGCGCGACCGAGGTGGCTGGCGGGGCGGCCACGGCGACAGGTGGTGCAACGGACGGAGTTGTCGCGGTCGAAGACGCCGGCGGCGATCGCGGGGTTTTGGGTCCAATCAGGATCAGCGCAGCGGCCAATGCCGCGCCGCCGATCACGAGACCTGCAACAAGGATCGCTCGCCCCCTGCCAAAGCCCGAAACCGACGGTGCGTGAGACGGCGCCGCAGCAGCCTGCTTGGTCTCGGTGGCTGTTGGCGGCGGACTGGAGCCCGCGACGGCCGCGCCGCAGGTTGTGCAGAATTTCTGGTTGGCGGACAGTTGGGCGCCGCAATGCGTGCAGAAGCCACTCATCGTCGTTCTCCCGTGACTGAAATGGTGGCGTGCGCCAGCCCGCGAGCGCGGAAATACCGAGCGAGCAGCCCCAGGCTGTTGCCGACGGCGAGCCCCATGCCGAGAAATGAAACCAGCGCCACGGCATAGGGCGTTTTCACACCCGCCAGCGCCGTTGCCTGCGTCATTATCAGAGACAGCGCCCACACCGCGAGAAACCAGATGTTGCCGCGCGACCGAACCGCCTCTCCGTCGATGAACAGCAGATTTGTCAAGGACCAGCCAATGCCGACCATCGCACCGGCGGCGACGGCGAGCACGATTGCGGAAGCCGACAGCGGCATGCCGCCCAGCGTGAAGAAGATCAGGGTACAAGCAACGCTGACGACCGCTCCGATCACAAGTGACCAAGGCGAAAGCTTTCTCGCCTTGCGGAAGGTGAGAAGCATCGTCACCACCGACAGCGCAAATAGCGCCATGCCGACGATGCCGACGATGCGGAACAGCACCGTGCCGGAGGGATCGACAACCAGAAGCGCCGACCCGGCGACCAGCACGGCGACGCTTATCAGTAACCAGCGCAGCCAGCGCGACGAAATCGAGAACGACATGCGTCGATCCTCTTTGAGCGGCAAGAGATTAGGGGGCGGGGACACCTCCGCATTGTGCTATGTCAAGGCATTGGTTCGCCGTGGATTCGCCCGGGTCATCGCGCGAAGCGGCTGCCTTATCCACGGGACGGCTGTCTACGGCTTCCACAACTCAAAATACTGCGCGTCTTCGACCGGCATGAAATCGGTGCTCGGCCATTCATCGAGATCAACGAGTTGCGGCGGCGCGCCAATCAAATAGCCCTGCTGCGCGATGGTATCGCTGGGACAGAAGCCATTGCCCCAGCCGACTCGCCAGCCATCGTCACGTTTGCGCATCCAGAATTGCGCGACGACCGTCGACAGCTCTTGTTCGCAGGGGCCAACCGCCTTTTTCCATTCCGCAGTGCTGATCTGCGCGCCGTCCGTGCGCTGCGGATGAACGACCACCCAGGCGAATCCTGAAGCGACGCGCAGGCTGCTTACTTTGAACTCGACCGGCTTGCCGAACACCCTCTCGAAAGTTGGACGCAGGCCGGCCATGATCGCCTTGCGCTCGGGCGACCCGGATGGCGGCGTCATGACATCCTTTCGTGTGATCCTGGGCGGGACCGGGAAGGGCGGCGGAGTGACGATGAGTTCCAGCTGCTCGCTGGTCCACAATTTGTCATTCGAGCAGGACTCGAAACCGGGATCGCCGCGATTGGCGAGCGCGGTCCACAATTTGTTGTCCGGGCTCCACTGGAAATAGATCTGCATCTCGATCGGCCGGTTGCGGCCCGGGCAGCGTTTTGCCGCCAGCGCCATCGCGTCGCCATCGATCGGTAATACGCGGAATTGCAATATCGCCCGGCCGAGCTCGCCCCAGACCACGCGCCGGGTCACGATCTCGTAGCGCTCCTGGTCGAAGCGCTTGCCCTTGTTCCAGCCGTAACCGCCGAGCCAGGTTTCGATCAGCGCCTGCGATGACGGGTTACGTTCGCCCGAGCGTTCCGGCGGGTTGTTCGGCAACAAGACCATCTCGCGCGCCGTATCGGCTTGCGCCAATCGCATCATGCCCGGCGAGACAATGGAGCGGCGCGCATCGGGATAGATCTGCGCCGCCGCCGGCCACGCCAACAAGCCAGCGCCGGCGGCGACCGCCACCAACTGCCGCCAGCGGCCTCGCTGATGCTTCGGAAGGCTGCTGCTTTGCATTTCATGCTTCTAGAGCAGATACGGTGTTCGGCCTTGATCTTGATCAACGCCCCCGGTCACGCAAGCAGCTGGACTGCATTTCTTTGGTAAATTGCCGAGGTGATGTGCCATGCCTGAAATTCTTGCCAAACGCGATCTGCTTGCCGAACTGGAAAAGAAGTCCGAGGCTCTGGGACTTAGCGTTCATGACGACGCCCCGGAGGGGTGCAGCGGAGAGGTCGAAGCCATTCGGGCGAAGTGGTGGTTTGGCGGCCGCAAGGTGGGCTATCGCATGTCGTGTCGACTGACGGAGTCGGACCACACGGTTCATTTTCGCGAGGCCGCTGTCGAGCGTAGCTGGGGCATTCCACCGCCGACCCTGACGGTCGAGACGACGACCACCAGCGGCTGGAAGCGCAACGAGAAGCGCAGCGATGTCTCGGCCCGCGGCGGCGGGTCGCTGAATTACGGACTAGTGCGCAACGCGCTGGAGCAGGCGGCGGCTGCGGCCGGCTGGAATTTTCATCTTGAAGGCGGCCGTATGCCGTAGAGGCGAAGACTCGTGCGCTTCAGGCACGCCGATACGCCGCGCAGGCTCGCTGCCTTGGCGGCAACGCTTCTGTGTTTCCGCAGATCTGAAATCGAAGATTTGGCGGTGAGAAATGCTCGAGGGCGTTGCAGATGGAGGGGCGGGGCGGCCCGGCGTAATAAAGGGTGATGGAACCAAGTTTGCCCTATTTCAGATCATCGCGATAGCGTTGCTTCAATGTCTGTTCCCTCGAGACGGTTTCATCCAGGAGGCAAACAAGACGAAACTGCGCGGCGCCGAAACCCAACCCCGCGTGGTTAGCGGCGAAGGATTCGCAGTCGTCGTTGCGCAGCCGGAGCCACTTCATCTGCGTCGCCTCGAATAGCTTCCTGTTCTCGTCGCGCTTTGGCTCCTCCAGCATGTCATTCGCCTGCATCGCGGCGGCGATCTTACCCACCAGTGCGGTGAGACCGGTTTCGGATTTACCGATAGCCTTTTGGAGGCAGTCGACCCAAGCATTGGTTTGTTTGACCTTGTCGGGATCACAGAGTTTGCGCGAGGGGGTGAGGGGCTCCGCTGCTGCGGCCAGCGAAACTCCGCCGATCAGGAGGGCGAGAAGTAATGCGGCAAAGGCGTTCATGCATTTTTCCTGGTGCATTTGATAGCGTGACCAAAGAGGCGGAGAAGCGGTCACATGCGGTGTTGCGGCCAAGGCTTCATTCGAGCTGCTTCCAATTCTCCGCTATGAAACCACGACCATCGATCTCTACGATCTGTCTAATGATGAGCGCTTCCTGGCCCACGCATTTCCAGTCGTAGATGGTGGCGTGACCGGTCGCGCTCATGGGCACGCCGATCGAGTCGGGGTTCTGTTTACAGAACCTGTCCGCTCCCGGAGAATTGCGGCTGACATCGGCTTTCTCGCAGGTCAGGTTCGCTCCGTAACTGCAAAGCCAGACCGCGCCGTTCATACAGCGAACCGAGGTGGTCGCCTGAACATCGGAGGCCGACGTGTTCGCCGGAACATCGAACATCCGCCGCGCATTCGGCAGCAGGGCATCAGGAACCGGTTGCACGCGATCATCGTTGCCGACCTTTGCGCAATAGGCCTCCAAATCCTGCGCAAAGGCTGGCGCGCAGAACATCACTAATCCGGCGACGCAGGACACGAGGAGCGCTGCGGCGATTGATCGAATTTCCACCGTCTTGCTCATTCCGGCCTCTCCCGATACGGTCAATAATCGGCTGCGCGGAGAATGCGTTGATCTGGAGCAAACCTGACTCGAAGCCGGTGGAGCTTAGCGCGCGGCGACAGACGTCCGCTCAAGGTCGCAAGCCGAACGAGCGCGCTGTCGAAGGTTTGGTTCGCGGCTGGAAACGTTCCAACGGCGAGTTCAACATCCCGGTTTCGCGCCACCGGCCATGACGACCGTTCCTTTTCGTGTTGCACCGGAGGGGCGACTCCGCGCCTTTGCGCGAGGCGCGACAAGCGGAAATTACATTCATTCGGAAATGTATGTAACGGGCCGGAAAACCCGGATCACCGCGCCCCAATTCGAGGGGGAGCGCGCCCATCACATGTCGCCTGCGATGGCGAATAAACTCATTACCCCGTCGAGCCTGGCAGCGCTTCGCGTTCGATCGCCGCGCGCTTCCGCCGCGTTATCAGTTTTTTTACCCCGGAGCCGTTTATTGGGTGCTGCGGCAATTTTACCTTGCCCGCGGGGAAAGACATGCGTGACACGATGCGAAGACGGCATTTCCTTGCGGGTGCCGCTGTGGCCGCCATGACCTCGGGCTTTTCAAGCCGGCGCGTCTATTCGGCTGTTCCGCCGCAGGTATTGCGGATGGGCTTCATCAATCCCCGGGATTCTCAATTCGGCGCTGGCGCGGTGGAGTTCGCTACCTACGTTGAGCGCAATTGCGGTGGCCGTTTGAGAGTTGAGTTGTACCCTGCCGGCGAAACGGGCGGCGAACTGGAGATGTGCCAGGATCTCGCCTCCGGGACGCTCGAGATGACGTTTACGTCCTCCGCGGTCTTTACGGCCATCGCCCCCGAGCTCAGCATCTTCGACATCCCCTTCCTGTTCCGCGACCTTGCGCACGCTCGCGGCGTGATGGACGGCGAGATCGGCAAGGCGGCGCTGGCACGGCTCGAGCCGCAGGGCATGATCGGTCTCGCCTGGGGCGAAAACGGGCTTCGCCATCTCACCACCTCCGACCGCGCCCTTCGCCGGCCAGAAGACCTCAAGAGCCTCAAGCTCCGCGTGCCGCAATCCGAGGTGATGGTGGCGAGCTTCAAGGCGATCGGCGCCGACGTGCACTCCCTGCCTTTCCCCGATCTCTACGCGGCCCTGTCCTCAGGCTCGTTCCAGGCTGAGGAAAACCCGATCGCAACCATCCTTGCGGCGAACTTCGACAGGGTTCAGCACTATCTGTGCCTGACCGGGCATGTTTACTCGCCGGCCGCCTTCCTCATCTCGAAGCGGACTTTCGAACGCCTCTCGCCGGAGGATCAAGCCGCGCTACGCGCCGCTGGCGTCGCCGGGAGCCAGGCGAGTCGCGCCTATCTCGATCGGGTCGAAAAGAGCGGCCTGGAGGAACTGCGCCGCCGCGGCATGAAAGTGATCGAAGATATCGACCGGCCTGCCTTCGTTGCCTCGCTCGCCGGCCTTGAAAGTCAATTCCAGAAGCAATTCGGCAAAGACAAGATCGATGCCATACGCGGCTTTGGCACATGAGGCAAAAATCGATGTCTTTGCTGTCTATCGCGAACCGGATCAGCCTCAATGGTCGCCTGATCGGAGGTTTCGGGCTTTTGATGGCGCTGATCGGAAGCACCTCGATTTTCTATAATCTTCGGATCCGCGACATGCGGGATAATGTTGCGCACATCGAGCGTGCGTCGGCGGCTGCCGACACGGTCGGCAGCTTTGCCCGTCATCTCCTGCAACTGCGACGTATCGCCGTCGATTATGTCCGTACCGGATCGTCCACGGACCGTGCAAGGACGCTCACCGCTTTCGAGCCACTCGACAAATCCATCGGCGGACTAGGCGAAGTCGCTGGTCCGCGCGGCGCTGTGCTGCGCAGCGGCCTTTCCGATTACCATGCCGCGTTCAACAAGCTGGATGAGGAAATAAAGAAGCGCCAGATGGCGCTTCAAGCGATGAACGCCAGCGGCACACGGCTCACGAATACACTGACGACGGTGACGCTCGATCTCGGAGCCGCGAGCGAAGCGGCGCTTCCGGCAGCCCAACGGCTCGAACAGGCGATCCAGGCGCTTCGCGCCGTCGCCTATCGCTATGCGGGTGCGCTATCCTCCGGCGATCTCGATATCATCACCGCGGAACGGGAAAGGGTCAGCAAGGAACTGGCCGAGGTGAAGGCCTTGCCGCCGGCCGATCCTTCGCTCGCCAAGATCGTCGCTGCGCTGCCGGCGCAGGTCGAAAAGCTGCTGACCTACTCCGATCAGCTGGTCCGCTCGGCTGCCTCGACAGAAGAGAGTTTCACGGCTCTGGCCAAAGCGGGGATAAAGCTCGGTGACGATGCCGAAGCCCTGCGCAGCGAATATCAGGCCAGCGGCAGCAAAGCCATTTCGACCGCCGCACAAATCGCCGAGGATGCCTCGACGGCCGGCTCGATTGCCGCGGTGGCGGGCGAAGTGCTTGCCGTCATCCTCGCGGGTCTCATCACGATTTCGATCTCGACGCTGATCAAGCGGATCACTCGAACGATGTCGCAGCTGGCGGACGGAGATCTGACCGTCGAAATTGAAGGAGCCGAGCGCCGCGACCAGATCGGCAACATCGCGCGTGCCGTCGGAACCTTCAAGGACAACGCTATTCGCATTGCTGAAGTCGAGTCGGAGAAGAATCGGCTCGCGGCCCAGACCGAGCAGGACCGCAAGGCTGGCCTGAGAGAACTTGCCTCCCGGCTGGAACGCGCGGTCAGGGACATCGCCGACGGCGTGAAACAATCGGCTCAGCGAATGCACGACGGCGCCGCGACCATGAGCGGAGCCGCCGAACGGACCAAAACCCAATCGAGCACCGTGGCAACCGCGTCCGAACAGGCGTCGACCAATGTTCAGACTGTTGCCTCCGCCGCCGAGGAATTATCGGCATCGATCCGCGAGATCGGTCAGCAGGCGCAAAGCTCGGCCAACGTCGCGCGCCGCGCGGCCGAGCAGGCGAGCCGGACCACGGCCACGATGCAAGGCCTGTCCCAGGCTGCCGACCGCATCGGGGAGGTGATCAACCTGATCAACAACGTGGCCTCGCAAACCAACCTGCTGGCGCTCAACGCGACGATCGAAGCCGCGCGTGCGGGCGATGCCGGCAGGGGCTTTGCCGTCGTCGCGTCAGAGGTCAAAAATCTCGCCTCTCAGACGGCGCGCGCGACTGAGGATATCGCGGCCCAGATCTCCTCGATCCAGAGCGAGACCCGGGAGGCTGCCACCGCCATCAAAGGCATCGAATCCGTCATTTTGGAGATCAACCAGATCGCCTCATCGACCGCGAGCGCCGTCGAGGAACAGGGCGCCGCCACTGCCGAGATCGCGCGCAACGTCCAGCAGGCCGCGGCCGGTACGGATGAGGTTTCAAGCAACATCGCGGGCGTGCTCGAGGCCGCGGCGGAAACCGATGAGCATGCCCGTATCGCGCTGGAGAACTCCAACCAGTTGTCCGATCAGGCGGACAGGCTCTGGCAAGCCGTCATCGGCTTCGTCGAGGACGTGAAGGCGGCCTGATCAGCAGCGGCTGCGGCCAAAAAAAGCCAAGTCGCGTTTATTGCGCGATCTGGATCTCGGGCGCGCGGCACCTGTTGGTGGCCTCGTTCACGCCAGATCAATGGTGCGATGCCACATGCTGGCCCTGACCTGAACAATGCGAACTCCGACCATGCATTAGTGCTCCGCCGGGCCCTTCATGTCGAGCGCCTCGTGCGGCTGTTCGGCATTGAACTCACGGACGGTCCGCTCGAAATGCTTCGTCTATCAGCAAGCCCCACCGCAACCACTGTGACCTCTCGCTGCGCCGGCACGACCCACCGCCCCAAGGGACCCGTTGATCATCTTGCCGCTGTTGACGGCTCCGTTCACGAAGATCTTGCCAAACTCCCTTTCGGCTCCGCCCAGGTTGGTCTTGGACATTGTTTTGGCTCCACCGGCGTTCGGCGTACCGCCGCCGTTTCTCAGAGTTTGGCCGCTCCCGCTAAGACCATGATTACCGCTGCTCCCTGCATTTGCGCAGGTCGTCGTAGAGATGAACGCGGATATTAGTCCAATCAGAAGAAACAATCTGGAATGTGCAATCATGGCCTTTCTCCGAAAAATGTGGTTAGGGCTACGGTGATCCACTTGTTAAGTATCTGCGCGTCGGTCGCCTCTCCAAGCTGGCAGCGCCGATCACCAAAAGCAGAGCGAAAAAGACGTGAATGGGTTGCATAGGACCTCGGGTCTCCGAACGATGCTGCGTAGCGGGCCTATTCATCCTGGGACGCAGGTAGGCAAGCCCGTATCTGTTTTGGGGAGCCATCGGCCCACTCTGCCCGTGGACGGCTAGGCGACGGGCAGCTTGGTCACGATAAGGCTTGGGTGTATTTCCGAACGTCTCCTTGCAGTCGCACTAACGCGTTCTTTAGGTTGGAAAACAGACCTACAGATGGTCTCTCGGCCATCGTAGGTGCCCACTTCATGGCATTTACAAACGCCTGGGCTGCACCACGGTCGAGGTGCCCGTGCGTGCGCGGCGGAGCTGAAAAATAAGAATTGAAAATGCAGCGGTGGTCAATGCCGCGTTCTTTCGAAGGGCGTCTTTTTACCGGGTACTCATTGGTGGCGGTGGCCACGTCCTGTCCCGGTGACCATGGGAGCCATCATAGGGCGGTAGTCTCTTGCGGCAGCTTTCGTGGAGAGGAAGCGTAGAGCGAAAATAATCGCATCGTCTCAGAAAGTCGCGGCCGCGCAACTCTCTGATTTCGTTACGGATGGTGCTTCAGGATTCGTCTCCTTCGCTCTCCATCGATCTCCAAATTTCGTGGAAAGTTTTCATCCAACGTCCGGGCAAGCGACATTCGGCGCCGTGAAGATCGACCCTCTGAGTTGCCGGCGCCCTTTTTAGGCCGCCGGAAAATCCAACAGGTCTGTACTTCGGCCGCGACCGTTCCCGCTCGTGCTGCATTGCGGGGCTAACGGCCACACCTTTGCGCGAGGTGCAACAAGCGGTGTAACGTGCCGGAAGACCCGGATCACCGGGCGCCAATTCGAGGGGGGAGCGCGCGTATGACGCCGAAGTCGATTGTCAAAACCCTTTTTGCGGTTCTTCTCGCCGCCGCAGCGGTCCATTCCGCCGCGGCTCAAGACGAGGGTGGCGTCAAGATCGGCGTGCTCGCCGACATGAGCGGGGTCTATGCGGATATCGGCGGGCAGGGTTCGGTCGTAGCCGTGAAGATGGCGATCGAGGATTTCGGCGGCAGCGTGCTCGGCAAGCCGATCGAGGTCGTTTCCGCCGACGGGCAGAACAAGCCCGATGTCGCGACCAACATCGCGCGTTCCTGGTATGATTCCGGCGTTGACGCCATCACGGACATTCCGGCGTCGGGCATGGCCCTGGCGATCATGCAGTTGTCGAAAGAGAAGAAGAAGGTCGTGCTCGTCACCAGCGCGGGCAGCTCCGACATCACCGGCAAGTCCTGTTCGCCCTACACCGCGCATTGGACGTGGGACACCTATGCGATGTCGCACGGGACTGGCGCGACCATCGTCAAACGCGGCGGCAAGGACTGGTTCTTCATCACCGCAGATTACGTGTTCGGCCACACGCTGGAGCGCGACACTGCGGCGGTCGTGACCGCCGACGGCGGCAAGGTCCTCGGTTCGGTGAAACATCCCCTGAACACGTCGGACTTCTCGTCCTATCTGCTGCAGGCGCAAACTTCCGGCGCCAAGGTCATCGGCCTGGCCAATGGCGGCAACGATACCACCAATTCGGTGAAGCAGGCGATCGAATTTGGCCTGCCGAAGAGCGGCGTGCAATTGGTGGCGCTGATCGCGTTCATCTCCGACGTTCACAGTCTCGGCCTGAAAGACGCGCAAGGCCTGATGCTGACCGAAGCGTTCTACTGGGATCTCGACGACGCGACGCGGGCGTGGTCCAGGCGGTTCTACGAGAAGGTCAAACGGATGCCGAGCATGACGCAGGCGGGCGCCTACAGCGCCACGCTGCACTACCTGAAGGCGGTCAAGGCCGCCGGCAGCAAGGACGCCGACAAGGTGATGGAGCAGATGCGGGCGACGCCGATCGACGATTTCATGACGCACGGCGGAAAGCTCCGCATCGACGGACGGGTGTTGCGCGACATGTACCTGTTCCAGGTGAAGAAGCCGGAGGAATCGAAAGGCGAATGGGACCTTTACAAGCTGGTGGAGAAGATCCCCGCCGCCGAGGCGTTCCGCCCGCTGAATGAAGGCCACTGTCCGCTGGTCAAGTAACGACCGGCAGCGCTCACGGATGGAAGAGAAGGCCACCCCCGGGCGCCGCAAGCGAAACGGGCGCTCTCGCGCGTGAGCGGCGTTGGTCCGTGTCTGCTTTGCGGCATAGACCGGCCGGCACAATTGGCAAAGAGTTCGGGACTAGCTTCGATCATCACGGGCTTCCAACGGCGGGCGACCTGTGGCCGCCCGCCGTTGAGATCGCCCCGTCAGTTGCCGGGACCCTTGGCCGCCGCTTCCGCCTGCTCCATCCTCTTGCCCATCTCCGCCTTGACAGCGTCGAGGTTGAAGCTCGCGCCGCGCTGCATTGGCGGGTAGTCGAGGAAGGTCTGGATTTCCTTGGCCATGACCTGCTGGACGAACACGAAGCGCCAGAACTGGTATTTGAACCAGTCGAAATATTGCTGCGCGCCGTCTTTCGTCCCGTTATTTGGCCAGCCGGTGCGCTCGAACGGATCGAGCCGCAGGTTGGTGATGTAAGGCACGTCAGGCTTGGTCTTTTCGCCCAACCAGCCGGCGGGCTGGTCGATGAAGCGGAACTTGTAGTCGTCGATGCGCACCGCGCCGACCGTGCTTTCACCGAGATAGAAGATCTCGTGACGCGCGGACGGTCCCTTGCCGGTGATCGCCGCCAACTGGTTGTAGCCATCGAGATGGTTCTTGTAGGTGCGGCCACCGATTTCCTTGCCCTTCAGCAATTCGTCGATGATGTTCGGATTACCGGCCGCGGCGACGAAGGTCGGCAGCCAGTCGAGGCCGGAGAAGATTCCGTTCTGCACGGAATCCGCCGGCACCTTGCCGGGCCAGCGAATGATGGCGGGCACGCGGAAGCCGCCTTCGAGCACCGTTCCCTTGGACTGCGCGAACGGCGTCTGGCCGCCATCGGGCCACGTAAAGACTTCGGTGCCGTTGTCGGTGGTGAAGACGACGATGGTGTTGTCGTCCACGCCGAGGTCCTTGAGCTTTTTCATGACGAGGCCGATATCGTCGTCGAGCTGGGCCATGCCGGCTTCCTCTTCCGACCAGCCATTTTCCGCGTTGCGCAGCGCCTCATATTTCGGCGATAGATGCGTCACGATGTGCATGCGCGTCGGATTGAGCCAGACGAAGAACGGCTTGTTGTCCTTCCTGGCCTTGTCCATGAAGGCAATCGCAAAGTCGCGGATTTCGTCGTCCACTGTTTCCATGCGCTTGGGATAGAGCGGACCGGCATCCTCGATCTTCTGCATGCCGATTTTGCCCCAGCGCGGCATGTCCGTGGGATCATCCTTGTCGGTGGCCCAGCTGTGAACCATGTTGCGCGGGCCGACGACGTTCAGAAGGTTCTGCGGATAGTTGGGGTGCGCGGGATCTTCCATCGCATCGAGGTGATAAAGATAGCCGAAGAACTCATCGAAGCCGTGGACGGTCGGCAGGAACTCGTTCTTGTCGCCAAGATGATTCTTGCCGAACTGCCCGGTCGCATAGCCCATCGATTTCAGTATTGTCGCAATGGTCACGGCTTCGGCGGGTATCCCGATCGGCGCGCCCGCCTGGCCGACGGTGGTCATGCCGGTGCGGATCGGCAATTCTCCGGTAATGAAGTTCGCGCGGCCGGCTGTGCAACTCGCCTCGGCGTAATAGTCCGTGAACAACATGCCTTCCTTGGCGATCCTGTCGAGGTTCGGCGTCCGGCCCGCCATCAGGCCGCGGTGATAGGCGCCGATATTCCACATGCCGATGTCGTCGCCCATGATGACGACGATATTCGGTTTCTGTTGCTGTGCGACGGCTGGTGTGCACGCGATCGTCGCAGCCGTGAAACAGGTAGCCAACAAGCCAAGCCATCTCATTTCCTTCATCGGCGTCCTCCTCCTTGTTATGGTTGCGCGAGTTAAATGGCTTCGTGAGTTCAATAACGCCGAGCGGCCGGCTGTATGCTTGCCATGCCGATCGCGGTCGCATTCAGATCATGCGGCCAACACCTCTGCCTGCTTGATCGCAGAACAAAGCGAGCAGCGGCTTGATCTACGTCAAAGGCAGGAAGTGAGCGGCTGTTGCATGTCTTTAGCGCTTGGCTGCTTTCACAGCCTGACAGCGCGACGCGCGGCTGCATGACTGTTCATTGTTGCTCACTCTGCCGAAACCGTTTCAACAAAAAGTTGCTCTCGATCGATCTTTGCAGCCGGTCCTGCAGGCTCTGATGCGGTGCTTGTCGCGGGCATTTTCGCGCCTGTTTGGCCAAGCCGACGATGTCCGTTCACGGGGTATCACATACATCCCACAGCCGGACTGCGACGTCTGCCTCATGAATCACATCGACGTCGGGCCTGAGCGATCGATCTTTCAAGGAAAGACATCGCAAGAGTTCCGCTGTGCAAGTGGAGGCTATCTCTCGCAGCCCAGAGATGGCCTGCGATTAATCGCTCAAATTGCGCGGCTGCGTGTCAGGTTTAGCCCCACATCCAGGTGGGGATTCCCGGGGTTCTGTTTCGACATGGAACCGGCTTAACTCGCTCACTTGTTAGGCATAAGTCCGGCGCGCCTTCGATGAAGCGATACAGGCCCAGCCCGACGTCCAGCAGAGGTTTCTGCCGTGAA
The DNA here is from genome assembly GCA_963786045.1 of uncultured Alphaproteobacteria bacterium. Taxonomy (GTDB): domain Bacteria; phylum Pseudomonadota; class Alphaproteobacteria; order Rhizobiales; family Xanthobacteraceae; genus Bradyrhizobium. Next base: position 60,365 of record CAWAXR010000015.1, read on the forward strand.
GGCTCGCCTTGCAGACAAGATCCTAACTCTCGCCGCAAGCCTTGAAACGGATCCGGCTAATTTTAGACAGATCGACATGGGCGGCGCGTCAACCAAAAGGAAAAATCACCATGCTGAAATCCGTGCAGAAGACCCCAATCGAAGACATCAGCTTTTCGAGCCTTGCATCGCAATTGACGCGAGTGGGGAAGGCGCGAGCGCTAGGCGTACTTTGCGGACCGGTGGCTCTCGTCGCGCTGGCGTGGGCGACGCCGGTCGTGCCTGCATTGGCTCAGAGCGCTCCGGCCGGGTTGCTCAGATTGGATCCGCCTCCAGGATCATATTACGGCGAACAGTTTGCGCAGGACCGGCATGAAAGAGCGCTGGGCGCGTATGCCCGCATCCCGGACGGTTACGGGATGGATGCCGTGAGGAACTGCATGCAGCGGTTCAGGTCATATGATCCGGGCAGCGGGACCTATCTTGGCTACGATGGAAATCGGCACCCGTGTCCTTGAAAGAATTTCGGAACGGCGCGCGCTTTTTCCGGCGCGATGCCGATAATCGCGTGGACCGCCCCGCGCCGGAAAGCGCGGAGCGGTCCAATAGTCGATCCGATGCGTGCGCCGATGTTCAAGATCGGCGGCGCATCAACAGGACCGTTACTGAGCCTGGTTTTTCCGACTGCGAGCGTAGGCGCTGCGCACCTTTGCACGCTGGTCCTCGGCCAGCTTTGCGCTGTCATTCGACGGTCGGGGTGGATCCAGCCTGAGTAAGTCCGGCCGGCGCGCTCTGGGCCAATGCAGGCGCCCGGCGCGGCCGACATCAATGCGATAAGGGCCACCGGGCCGAAAGAGACGCCGGAGAGGCTGAGGTCGTTCATTTCTTCGCGCCGTTCGGGTTCTGCCTCTGGCGAGTTCCACGGAAGGCGGTTCCTCCCGTCCCGCCCCTCCCGGAGCTACCCGCCATCTGGTCCCATGCACCGGAAGGCGTTACGCGGCCAATGGGCCAAACGGCGAAACGTCAAATCCCGATACCGGTCCAACGAAGGCATATTCGGAAAGAACATCGCCAATTCCGCAGTTTTCCGTAACCCGACGCGGGCCAACGATGCGTTGCCACGCAGGGCCTTTGCGCCTAAAAGCCCTTTTTTAACGGGAGCACCGGCGATGGCCCACAATTTCGCGATCAACGATGACGTCCATCACCAGCGTCAGGGACCGCAGGGCCGCGCCGACGTCAAGGAGCGCAGCATCTATACCATTGTCTCCTGCCTGCCGATCGAGGCGGACGGACGTCCGCGCTACCGCATCCGGAGCAAAACCGACAACATCGAGCGTGTGGTGACCGAGGAGCAGCTCAGCCGGCTGGGTTGAACCTGCGGCTTACCATATCACTTCGATACGAGCACCGGCTGAGCCAGCGTGGAATGGGCGAATTTCCTGAGCGCCACGGGCTTGCCAAACAGACAGCCCTGGACGAGGTCGAAGCCCAGCTCGTTCGCCGCGACAAAATCGGCGCGGGTCTCGACTCCCGCCGCAACGACCCGGGCGCCGCACCCTTTGCCGAATTCGACGATGTGACGGCATACCGTCTGTTTCAGCCGGTCGCCGGCGCAGCCGGTGACGAATTGCGGGTCGACCTTGAGTTCGACGAAGGGGAAGGTATCGAGCCCCATCAGCGCCGGCCAGTCGGCGCCAAGGTTGTCGATCGAAATTGCGATATTGTGAAACCGCACCTCTTTCGCGACATCGACCAGCAGATCCAGATTGGCAATGACCTCGGCGCCGTCGATCTCGATCAGTAACCCCCCGAATGCCGGGTGCGCTGGTATCCTCTGGCAGAGACCGCGCACCGCTTGGTGATTTTTGAGAAACGAAACCGGCAGGTTGATCGAGATATCGATCGAATTCTGCCGTTCGAACAGGTAGCGCCAATCCTGCGTTGCACGCTCGATCACGAACTCCGACAAGCGCAGGAAATGCGGATCGTCATCTTCCGGGATAAAATAGGCCGGCGGGACCACGCCCCAGGTCGGATGCCGCACCCGCACCAGTGCCTCGGCACCGCAGCGAACGAGCGTGCGGGCATCGATCTTCTGCTGGTACCATAATTCGAGCCAGCCGGCATGCAACGCCTCCGGTACGCTGATTGCCGGGCTGGGTTTTGGTTCCTCGGGCAGAAGCATGGCCACTCGCTCGCGCAAGGTTCCCGCGGCAAACGGCGTGGTGAGCGGCGGCAGCATTTCAAGGCCGTATTCCCCGCCGACTTGCCACACCGCCTTGACGATGATCGATTCTCGGGCGCCGAGGGCAAGAACCCTGCCGGCGAACTTTTGCCGGACAAGGGTTTCAAGAATTCTACTGACCTCGATTCCATCGACCGATACCCCGAGGACAATAAGGTCCGGAAGCTGGGTCTCGAGAATTGCACCCAGCTCGTCGGCCCTGGCGCATTCGCTGGTTACGAAGCCGAGATCTTCGAGAATGTCGGTGAGGAATGCGCGAAGGTGTCGCTTGCCGTCTGCAATGCAGGCACGAGGCGTAACCCGTCGAAGACCGAAGGTCGCATGCCTTGCCAGATGGTCACCTGACATCTGATTGGTCATCGATCGTCTCCTCCCGGGTGCGGAGGGAGTCCTAGCGCCAATCGTGGTTTCAAATATGGAGAACTTCGATGCGCAGAATTGAATTATTCGAGTAACGTTAAGCCGCGCAGCAAGAATAAAACTTTAGCAAAATTGTCTTCTGAAAAATCGGGACGTCGCGGTCGACCACAACGCCGGTGCGTTTGAGCGGCGGCCCATCACCCTTCATCGCCTGAAATTTCTTTTCGCTTGCTATTTCGGGTAGAGCAGCGTAAACATCACTTATTCGAATAATCGTTTGCCTTGTTGATAGCGCCGAACTGGCTCCCCTCCCCAAGACATCGCTGAAATCGGATTAAACCCGCGCGAAGGTCGTGCGGGTACAGCGCGCTTTTGCGCATCTTGGAGACGTGAAATGGCTACCGGAACAGTTAAGTGGTTCAACGCGACAAAGGGCTTCGGCTTCATTCAGCCGGATGATGGCGGCAACGACGTGTTCGTGCATATCAGTGCCGTCGAGCGTGCCGGCATGGGCTCGCTCAATGAAGGCCAGAAGCTTTCATTCGAATCGAAGCTCGATAGCCAACGCGGCAAGACCAGCGCAGAAAATCTTCGCGCCATGTGAGCTCTACCGGTTTGCGCGCATCCTTGTCGCAAACCGGTATTTCGCTTTGGCGGAATACGCGCGCCCATCGATCGGAGATTTCCGCGGATGTACCGGGATCTCTGATCGAGAGCGTTGCCTAACGGCGTCAGACCAAAACCCGCCGATCAAACCGGCGGGTTTTCTGCGTGAACAGGGTTCGCGTGACCGACGGCGGGATTAAACCTGACATCATCGCGGTGGATATTCGCCCGAAATGTCCTTGCCGGTGTAGTCGGACATCAGGGCGGTTGCGACCAGACTGATGATGGCGCAAATCGCGATATAGACCGCGATCGCGAAAGCCGAGTGATAGGTTCCGAACAGCCACGTCGCGATCAGCGGCGCCGGGCCTCCGGCAATGATGGATGCGAGTTGATAGCCGAGCGAGGAGCCGCTGTAGCGCAGGCGTCCGGTAAAGCTTTCGGCGATCAGGGCGGCTTGCGGGCCGTACAGCATGTCATGCGGGATCAGGGAAAGGATGATCGCAAAGAAGATGATCGACTCGGAGCCCATGTTCAGCATGGCGAAATAGATGAAGCCGAACACGCCGGTCGCCGCCGCGCCGATCATGTACATGTTCTTGCGGCCGATCTGGTCGGACAGGTGACCGAATAATGGAATTGAGACAAACGACAGCACGGAAGCCGACAGCACCGCGGTAAGCAGAAAATTGCGCGAGACGTGCAGGTTGTCGATGCCGTAGGAAAAGATGAAAGCGGTGAAGATGTAGAACGGCGCCTGCTCGGCCATGCGTGCCAGCGCGGAGAGCAGGATCTCCTTCGGATGCTGCCTGATGACGGCCCGCATCGGAGTCTTCTCGACCTTGCGCTCGGCGAGCAGCCTGGCGAAGACCGGCGTCTCCAGGATCCCCAGCCGGATGTAGAGCCCCACGCCGACCAGTATGAGGCTCAGGGCGAACGGGACGCGCCAGCCCCAGGACAGGAACTGCTCACCCGACATCTGACTGAAAGCCAGCACGGCAAGGTTGGCGAGGAAAAGCCCGCAAGGAACCCCGAATTGTGGCCAGGACGCCACCAGCCCGCGCGAATGGTTGGTGCGGGCCCATTCCATCGACATCAGGACCGAGCCGCCCCACTCACCGCCGACGCCGATACCCTGGATGAACCGCAGCACGGTCAGGATGACCGCGCCCCAGATGCCGATGCTCGCATAGGTCGGCACCAACGCCACCGCAAAGGTGGCCAGCCCCATCACGAGCAGTGTCGCAATCAGCGTCGATTTACGGCCGATGCGGTCGCCAAAGTGCCCGAAGATCGCCGCCCCCACGGGGCGCGCAACAAAGCCGACGGCATAGATGGCGAAAGCCTCAAGCGTCCCGACCCAGGGGTCCGAGTGCGGAAAGAACAGCTTGGCGAAGACGAGACCTGTGACGGTGCTGTAGAGGAAAAAGTCGTACCACTCGATCGCGGTGCCGATGGTGGAGGCGATGACGGCGCGGCGAAGTTGAACCTGGTGTTCGCCTGAGCTGAGTGGGATGAGGTCCGAGTCGAGCGCGGTCATGGATTTTCCCTCCATTATAGCCCGCCTCGGCCCCGTTTGCGTCAGGTCAGAAGGGGCATTTTCCCAAGAAACGCGCCGCCACCGGCGGGGTTCCGGCCAGGGTGAGGAACGGCGGCTAGACTTTCGACGGACGGCCGCTCGGAGATCGGCCGGATCCCGGTTGCGCCTTGCCGCTCGGCAAGGCTGCATTTGTCCCGCGGGATGTGAAGCACGTCACATTCGTCCTCCGGCTTTGGCGCTATCCAGAATGTGGCTGGGCGCCGCCGGCATGAGGACGGATCGATGAAAACGCAGCGGATGGCATATTGGTGGTTCAGGTTCGTCGCCTCGGGACGATTTCTCGAAAAATTCTTCAGCCTGCGTCGCGCCAGGCGTTCATGACGCCGTTGGCCCCGGAGCACTCGGCGTGAAACGACCGCGCCTTTGCCGCCGCATGTCGATCGCGGGCCGTCTCCTCAGGCGCGAGACTTCTGCGGCGAGCTTACCATCTTCTTGCAGTAGGCCACGCCGTCGTTCAACGGCGTCGCGCCCCTTCCATGCCCAAAAGGTCATGCGTCCGGCGAGGGATTGATGGCCGCGCAGGCTGCGCGATCCGAGAATATGGCCGACATTGTCGGGAAACCTGCTGACCTCGGCTTCCACCAAAGCCGCGATCGCAGCCATCAATTCATCGAGCCGCCGGCCCCAATCCGACTGCTCGATGAGGTCAATTCGGACGCGCAGCGCGTATTCGGTCTCGTAGACGTGGGCGAGGATTTCCCTGGCGACAAGAATTCGTTCATTCTTGAGGGCGAAACGCAACGTCGCGCGTTGGTCGTCCAACCTGTCCAGCACCATCGAGACGGCGATGGCATAGCGCGTGGCGGCGACGTCAGCGGCGTTCTTGCTCGGCGCCGCCTTGGTGGCGATGCGGATCAACTGCCAGGGAGTCTTGAGCCGTCCAGCCACCAGCGTCAGCGCGAAAGGGATCTGTTCGGGATAATCCTTTGCGAACCCATCCAGCAACTGCGTTACCTTGTCGACCTGGGCGTCCTCGAATTTATTGATCCTCTCCGGGAGCGCACTGTCGAACTTGGCGAGCGCCTCGCGTGCGCGCAGCGCACCCTGCATTTTGGTCAGGTCGTCATAGGCCGATTTGGAGGCTGTGTAGGTTGCCAGTCTGTTGCGGATTTGGGCGGCGTTATCTGCCGAGCCAATTATGTTTTCCAGACTCTTGATGACTTTGGTCTGAAACGTCGATGCGGCCTGCCGGGCTTCCCGCTGTTTGTCGGAGGCGATCAGATCGGTGATCTGATTGGTATAGTCCCGCGCCATCGTCGGCAGCAGATCCCGGCTGATCCATTCCCAGATGGCGGCCAGCGAACCGCGCTGTATCCTGCCCGAATTGGCATGCTCGGGAGCGCCGTCTATGAGCAACGGTTCCAGGGGCATAAAAAAATAACGCGCAGGATTGCTCCCACGCTTCTGGGGCTGACCATCGGCGCGAAATTCAGTGCGCAGTTTTTCCATGACGGTCGCGGCGCCCGGGATTTCGGCGCCGCAAAGCTCCAGCCGCTCGAGCTCGGTCAGCAGGTTGCTGCGAGTCGGTGGCGACAACCGATGCAGAAACTCCAGGAGTCGGTTGGGCTTTTTCATTTGACCGGATTTGCGACCAACGGAAAACCAATGATACAGCCCGTTGCCGGAAGGCACCGTGCGCCAGCGCAATCCATAAGAGCACGACGCCGTAAATTAAGTCGTAAAAACAGCCGTAGGATCGGCCGTCGGATCCCAGGCAGGCCTCTCCCCGTTCCAGACAACGTCGGAGGGCAGCCGATCGCCGCCGAACCACGCGGAAAACGACACCTTTCCCTTTGGTGTCCGGCATTCCCATGCGTAACGGAAAATTAACCCTGCCGCAGGACGGGCCCGCATCTGGGGAGGCATAATCAGAGATATCGGGATTAGTATCCTGGCCCGATCGTGTTCCGGGCGGCTTTCTTAAGAGGCTCAGCGAAAGCCGCATGAGGTATGAAGAAGAGCCGTCGAGAATAGGTGCTTCAAGCGGCACAGGCGTCCTGGAGTCAGGCGGGCGCTTCATCCATATTTGCATGGGGGCTGAAATGAACCGGAGGGTGAACCCGGAAAGGCTATCGGTTGCAGGGAGAGCGATCGCGCCGATGCCCCTTGCAAAGGACGTCCTGCGGCCATGACAGACGAAGGCAAAGTGACCGATCGCGTGACGTTCAGCCGCGGATTTAACGTCTGCATCATGGGCATCGACGGGACCTGGCGTCGTGACTGTCTCCTCAACGCCATATCGGACACCGAGGCCGTACTCACCGTGGAGGGTTCGATCCACGGCCTCAATCTCAAGGAATTCTTTCTGCTGTTATCCTCGACGGGCCTGGCCTATCGCCGATGCGAACTCGCCCGCGTCAATGGTGCAGAGATGGATATCCAGTTTCTGGAGACGAAGGGCCGGAAAAAGAAATCGGGCGGCTCGCCAAAAAAAGACTCCGTGGCCCACGCCTGAACAAGGGGGGCTGGCGACCATCGCCGCGCACCACCCACGCAGGACTGCAGGTCGAAAGCGACGAGCCGCGAATGCGTCTTGATCCGGCCGAGGGAGTGCGGCAGCACAACCTGTTCCATTTTGCGGTAGCTCTGCCATCCGACGGCGCAACCGCCGCACGCCGCCCGGCCGGTCTGAACGGCTTTGCAGGCTGGAGACCGCGCCAGGTCTGGTCTCCATGGTCAGGAAGGGGCTTGCTCCGCATGGATCGCCTGTGAGATGACCAGAGCCATCGTCTCGAACAGGTGTCACCATGACGGCAAACAAAAAGAAAAGCCCGGAAACGCTCCGCAGCGCGCGCTGGTTTGCGCCTGACGATCTCCGGGCCTTCGGCCACCGCTCGCGCGCCATGCAGATGGGTTACGCACCGGAGGAGTGGAAGGGCCGCCCGGTGATCGCGATCCTCAATACCTGGTCGGACGCGCAGCCCTGCCATATGCATTTCAAATCCCGCGTCGACGACGTCAAGCGCGGCATCCTGATGGCCGGCGGCTTCCCGATGGAGTTGCCGGCGCTGTCGCTGTCGGAATCCTTCCTGAAGCCGACCACCATGCTTTACCGCAATCTCCTGGCGATGGACGCCGAGGAACTCTTGCGCGGTCACCCCGTCGACGGCGTGGTGCTGATGGGCGGCTGCGACAAGACCACGCCGGCGCTGCTGCTAGGTGCCACCAGCGTCAATCTGCCCGCGATCTATCTGCCGGCGGGGCCGATGCTGCGCGGCAACTGGAAGGGCAAGACGCTGGGCTCGGGGTCCGACGCCTGGAAATACTGGGACGAGCGGCGCGCCGGGAAAATTTCCGACAAGGACTGGGTCGACGTCGAGGCCGGTATCGCCCGCAGCTACGGCACCTGCATGACCATGGGCACCGCCTCCACCATGACGGCGATTGCCGAATCGATCGGCATGACGCTGCCGGGCGCATCATCGATTCCCGCCGCCGATGCCGGCCACATCCGCATGAGTTCGGAATGCGGCCGCCGCATCGTCGAGATGGTCTGGGAGGATCTGACGCCGCGAAAGATCCAGACCCGGAAAGCCTTCGAGAACGCCATCACGGTGGCGATGGCGATGGGCTGCTCCACCAATGCGATCATTCACCTGATCGCGCAGGCGCGCCGGGCCGGCCAGGACATCGGGCTCGACGATTTCGAGAAGGCCAGCCGCAAGGTTCCCGTCATCGCCAACGTGCGGCCGAGCGGCGACAAATACCTGATGGAGGATTTTTACTACGCCGGAGGATTGCCCGGCCTGATGAGCCGGATCAGGGATCATCTGCATCTCGACGTCATGACCGTGACCGGCCAGACGCTCGGCGAAAACATCGCGGGTGCCGAAGTCTACAACGACGATGTTATCCGCACGGTTGAGAATCCGATCTACGCCGAAGGTGCGCTCGCGGTGCTGAGAGGCAATCTCGCTCCCGACGGCTGCGTCATAAAACCCTCGGCCTGCGAGCCGCGCTTCCTCAAGCACACCGGGACGGCGTTGGTGTTCGACGATTACCCCTCGATGAAGAAGGCGATCGACGATCCCGATCTCGACGTCACGGCCGATCATGTGCTGATCCTGCGCAATGCGGGCCCGCAGGGCGGACCGGGGATGCCGGAATGGGGCATGCTGCCGATCCCCACAAAACTGGTGAAGCAGGGCGTGCGCGACATGGTGCGGCTGTCGGATGCGCGGATGAGCGGCACCAGCTATGGCGCCTGCATCCTGCATGTGTCGCCGGAATCCTATATCGGCGGGCCCCTGGCGTTGGTGAAGAACGGTGACAGGATCACGTTGGACGTCGCCGCCCGCACCATCAATCTCGACGTCCCCGAGGCGGAGCTTGCAAAACGCCGCGCCGAATGGAAGCAGCCCGAGACCCGCTTCGAGCGCGGCTATGGCTGGATGTTCACGCGCCACATCAAGCAGGCCAACGAGGGCTGCGACTTCGATTTTCTCGAAACCTCGTTCGGCGCGCCGGTCGGCGAGCCGTCGATTTACTAGACTGCGTCGTTCCGGGGCGCGTGGAGCGCGAACCCGGAACCTCGAGATTCCGGGTCTGGTCCTTCGGACCATCCCGGAATGACAGCCTCCGGGAACCGGGCCATGTCCAAACTCAGCGACGCCACCCGCGACAAACTGAAAGCGGTCTCTACCGCGACCGTAGCGACCGCGCTGTTCAAGCGCGGCTTTCGTGTCCAGATGATTCAGGACGTGCATCCGTTGAGCGCGGATCAGCCAACGCTGGTCGGCGAGGCCTTCACCTTGCGCTACATGCCGGCGCGCGAGGACCTCAACAAGATCGAGGTGTTTCGCGATCGCGCCCATCCGCAGCGCAAGGCGGTGGAAGATTGCCCGCCCGGCGCGGTGCTGGTGATGGACAGCCGCAAGGATGCCCGCGCGGCGTCGGCCGGCGCGATCCTGGTGACGCGGCTGATGCAGCGCGGCGTCGCCGGCGTGGTTACTGACGGCGGATTTCGCGATTCAGCCGAGATCGCCAAACTCGGCTTTCCCGCCTTTCACCACCGGCCGAGCGCGCCGACCAATCTCACGCTGCACCAGGCGATCGAGATCAACGTGCCGATCGGCTGCGGCGACGCGCCGGTGTTTCCCGGCGACGTCATCTTCGGCGACAGCGACGGGGTGATCGTGATCCCCGCGCATCTCGCGGACGAAATCGCCAACGAGGCCTTCGAGATGACGGTGTTCGAGGATTTCGTCACCGAGCAGGTCCGCAAGGGACGCTCGATATTGGGGCTTTATCCTGCCACCGACGAGCAGACGCTGGTCGATTTTGCGGCATGGCGGAAGGAAAAGGGGAGGTAGCCGCCCAATTTGGACCTTCGTCGTCCCGGACAAGCGAGTGTAGCGAGCGCGATCCGGGACCCATAACCACAGGCTTGTCCCGTTTGAGCGGTGCTGGGTAACTTACCTGCCAATTGCAGAAACTTGTGGTTATGGGTCCCCCGCTTTCGCGGGGACGACGAAATAGCTGTTTCGCGTGAGCCCGTTGCACCGCGTCCGGAACTCGAACCTCACACCTCGCCCTTCTCCGCCAGTCCCACCGCCCACAGCGCGAACGCATAGGCGATCGCGACCTCGTCCAGCCGGTTGAAGCGGCCCGATGCGCCACCATGGCCCGCGCCCATATTGGTGCGCAACAAGACCGGGCCGCCGCCGGTCATGGTGGCGCGCAGGCGGGCGATCCACTTCGCCGGCTCCCAATAGGTGACGCGCGGATCGGTCAGACCGCCCATCGCCAGAATCGCCGGGTATTGCTTCGCCGCGACGTTGTCGTAGGGCGAATAGGACAGGATGGTCTTGAAGGCGGCTTCGCTTTCGATCGGGTTGCCCCATTCCGGCCATTCCGGCGGCGTCAGCGGCAGGCTGTCGTCGAGCATGGTGTTGAGCACATCGACGAACGGCACTTCGGCGACGATGCCGGCGAACAATTCGCCGGCGCGGTTGGCGACCGCGCCCATCAGCATGCCGCCGGCGCTGCCGCCATGGCCGACGATGCGCTTTGCGCCGGTATAGTTGGCCGCGATCAGCGCGCGCGCGGAGGCCGCGAAATCGTCAAAGCTGTTGGTCTTCTTCTCGCGCTTGCCGTCGAGATACCAGCCCCAGCCCTTGTCGGCGCCGCCGCGGATATGGGCGATCGCATAGACGAAACCGCGATCGACCAGCGACAGCCGGTTGGCGGAAAACGACGCCGGCATCGCCATGCCGTAGGAGCCGTAGCCGTACAGCAGCAGCGGCGCAGCCCCGTCGCGCTTGAGGTCATGGCGGTGAAGGATCGACACCGGCACCTGCGCGCCGTCATGCGAGGTCGCCATGATGCGGGTGGTGACGTAGTCGGCGGGGTTGTGGCCGGAAGGGATTTCCTGGCGCTTGCGCAAAGTGCGCGTCCGCTTCGCCATGTCGTAGTCGTAGACTTCGGAAGGCGTCGTCATCGACGAATAGGAGAAACGCAGATTGGTCGTCTCGAACTCGTAGCCCCCCATCGTATCCAGCGAATAGGCGGCCTCGTCGAAGGCAATCGCGTGCTCCTCGCCGGTTGCGAGATCGCGGATGATGATGGCGGGCAGCGCGTTGGCGCGTTCCAGCCGCACCATGTGGCCGGAATAAAGTTCGAGATCGAGAATGTAGATGCCTTCGCGGTACGGGATCAGGTCGCGCCAGTTCGCCCGCTCCGGCGATTCCAGCTTCGCGGTGACGATCTTGAAGTCGATGGCGCCATCGGCATTGGTGAGGATGAACAGCTCGTCGCCGCGGTCGGCGACCGAATATTGCACGCCTGTCTGGCGGCCTGCGACCAGGCGCGGCGGCGCATCCGGATTGGCGAGATCGATCAGCCGCTGCTCGGAAGTTTCGTGGTCGCCGCCGGCGATCACGCAAAACCGGCCGCTCGAGCTTTCATGGATATGGGTGAACCAGCCAGGATCCTTTTCCTCGTAAACCAGCACGTCGTCGGCCTGCCGGGTCCCCAGTCGATGACGCCAGACCTGCATCGGGCGGTGGTTGTCGTCGAGCTTGACGTAGAAGAACGCACGCGCGTCGATGCTCCACACCACCGTGCCGTCGGTTTCCTCGACGAGATCGTCGAGATCGGTTCTTGGTCCCCCAGTCGCGCACGCGAATCGTAAAATACTCCGAGCCCTTGATGTCGGCACTCCAGGCCTCGAGCCGGTGATCCGGCGAATGCCTGGCGCCGCCGAACCTGAAGTAGTCGTGCTTCGCGGCGAGCTCGTCGCCGTCGAGTATGATTTCGCTCTCGCCGCCGTTGCGCGGGCAGCGTCCGAACAATTCGTGCTGGCCGCCCTCGCGGAATTTTCGCAGATAGGCGTAAGCGCCGTCCGGCGACGGCACGCTGGAATCATCTTCCTTGATGCGCCCGCGCATTTCCTTGACCAGCGTTTTTTGCAGGGCGGCGGTGTGGCCCAGCAGGCTTTCGGTATAGTCGTTCTCCGCTTCGAGATAGTTGCGGATATCCGCGCCCAGGATGGTGGGATCGCGCAGCACTTCCTGCCAGTTCTCATCCTTCAGCCACGCATAATCATCGACAATCGTGATGCCGTGGGCTGTGAACGAATGGGGACGGCGCGGCGCGACTGGCGGCGTCAGGGAGGTCTTTTTATCCATCGGTTTTGTCACTCGGCTCTTGTCGTGCGCGGGGAATCGGGCGGCTGTCCATGTCATATCGGTTCTCGCGAGCGGATTGCCAGATATGCCGCCCCTGCGCCAGAGCCGCGCGGCTTGTTGACCGCCCGCTTGTATGGTTAGGCTTTTTTGGCGCGCCCGGGAAAGCCTATGCTCTTCAACTCCTACCCGTTCATTTTTTTGTTCCTGCCGGTCGTTTTGCTTGGCTATTTCGCCCTCGGCCGGGCTGGCAATCCGGCGCCGGTGATATGGCTGGCGCTGGCGTCGCTCGTCTTCTATTCGATCGGCAACTGGCAGTTTGTGCTGTTGCTGCTGGCGTCGATCGCCTTCAACTACCTGATCGGCCTGGCGTTGATTACGCGACATCTGCGCGCAGTCCCGCGGCTTGGCGTCCTCACGGCCGGCGTGACCTGCGATCTTCTGGTGCTGGCCTGGTTCAAATATGCCGGCTTCCTTGCCGCCAACCTCAATGCCCTGTTCTCGACCGGTCTTGCCGTGAACATCCTGCTCCCGGTCGGAATTTCCTTCTATACCTTCACCCAGATCGCCTTCCTGGTCGATGCCTACCGGGGAAAGGCCGCGCATTACGCGTGGCCGTATTATGCGCTTTTTGTCACCTATTTCCCGCATCTGATCGCGGGGCCGATCCTTCACCACAAGGATGTGATCCCGCAGTTCGAAGCCGCGAAGTCGAAGCGGCCGGATGCGCATTTGATCCTGTGCGGCCTGATCATTTTCGGGATCGGCCTGTTCAAGAAGACCGCTCTCGCCGACGGCATCCAGCCGCTTGTGTCGCTGGCTTTTGGCCCCGCCATGCCGTCGTTCGATCAGGCCTGGATCGGTGCGCTTGCCTACACCTTCCAGCTCTATTTCGATTTCTCCGGCTATTCGGACATGGCGATCGGAATTTCGCTGATGTTCGGCATCTTCCTGCCGCTCAATTTCGATTCACCGTACAAGGCCCGCAATATCATTGATTTCTGGCGGCGCTGGCACATGACGCTGTCGCAGTTCCTGCGCGACTATCTCTATATTCCGCTCGGCGGCAACCGGCATGGCCGGACCTTGCGCTATCTGAACCTGATGGTCACCATGGTGCTTGGCGGCCTCTGGCACGGCGCGGCCTGGACGTTCGTCATTTGGGGCGCGCTGCACGGTATCTACCTCTGCATCAATCACGGGTGGGTCAATCATGGCCCCGCAATCGCGCCACGGTTCAAGCGCCTTGCCGATACCGCGGCGTTTGCCCTGACGTTTCTCGCGGTCGTCGTCGCCTGGGTGTTCTTTCGCGCCGACAGCACGGCGTCGGCGCTGTTCGTGCTGTCGAAGATGGCCGACCCCACGCAGATCGTGTTCGGCCGAGGGGAGATGGCCTACAGCGTATTTATCATGATCTATGCGGCGATCGCCTGGTTCGCGCCGAATACCCAGGAGATCATGGGCTACGATCACGCCAGCCGGACCGTCGGCAAGCGGATCCCTGCGTGGCAGAAGCGGCCGGCTTTCATCTATGCCACCGCGGCGGTGCTGGCGTTCGGGATTCTCGGAATCCAGCAGCACAGCGAATTCATTTATTTCAGGTTTTAGGGCATGATCCGGAAAAGTGGCTACCGGTTTTCCGACAAGGTCATGCTCAAACACATGAGCGCGCCCGCCAAGAATCTGATCCGGTTGCTGAGTGCGAGCCTGCTCGTCATGCTCATGGCGGCCGTGCTCAATTTCATTGTCGATCCGCTGCAGATCTTCAGGCCTGCGCGGCTGTTCGCAGCGATGTATTCGCAGGACAGTCGCATGCAGGATGCCGGGCTGATCCGCAGTCAGGATTTCGACACCGTATTCATGGGTACGTCGCTCGCGATCCATTTCCGGCAGAGCGACATCGACCGGGTGCTCGGCGTGAAGTCGCTGAAGCTGGCGCTGAACGGCTCCAGCTCGCGCGAACAGGCTTTCGTGCTGGCGGCCGCGCTTGAGCGTCGTCCCAAACGCGTGCTGTGGGAGGTCGACGACTGGATCTTCCATGACGCCCCGGACATCGATTCGAATATTCATCTGCCGGCCGATCTCTACCGGCGAAATCCAAGGGGCGTCGCCGGCTATCTTCTGAGCGGACGCACGGCGCGCGAGTCGGCATGGATCATGGCGCGATCGATTCCGCCGCTCGAGCCGGTCGTGGCGCGCCTGACCAATGCGGTGATGTTCGACTTTCCGATTTCCCGCGTCGATGATATCAACGCCCTGCCGCCCGATTTCGACGTCGCCACGACCTACAATGCGACACGGGCGATCGCCGCCTTCAAATACATCACGGATCCGGCTCGCAGCAAATATCTGGCCGACGATACCGACTACGACATGAAGGTTCGCGTTTTCGAGCGCGACGCGATCGGCCTCGTCGCAGGACATCCGGACGTGACGTTCGACATTTACCTTCCGCCTTATTCGGTCCTGCAATGGGTCGCGATGCGCGACGCCTCACCGGGGACGCTGCAGAGCGTCTATGAATTTTCCGCCTATTTTTGTCGGCGGCTCGCGGCGTTTCCAAATGTCCGTGTCCATGACTTTCGCAGCGCAAGCGAAGTCACCCACGACTTGAATAACTACGCGGATGTGATCCACCATTCGCCTGACGTCGATCTGAAGGTTCTTTCCTGGCTGGCGGAGGGGAAGTATCTCGTTGACGGCGCCGCGCCGGTCGCCTCGCTCGACCGGCTCAAGGCGCAGGTCGGGGCATACCGGATCGAAACCGTCGAGAGGTAGCCGCCGCGTTTCCCTCAACGGCGAATGCGTTCAAAAGCCCCGCCGGATCATGACGACACGGATCGCACCTGCCAGAACCTGAGCAGGCGGCGTGCATGTTCGGTGGTCATGGCGGCGTATTGCCGTTGCGCCCTGGCGAGCTCAGCCGGCTTCATTGAACCGGTCGCAAATCGGCTCTCCAGGATCGCGCTAACCGTCGCCCAGCCGAGTTCCGCTGCCTTGCACGGGACAAGGACGCCGTCCTCGCGAAGGCTTTGCATCAAGGGGCGAACGACTTCAATGCTGGATTGCGACAACAGCGCGAGTGCAGCGATGGTCTCCTCATATTTTCGCTGCCTGGCGAAGCCAAGCAAGGCGGCTTCGTCGAGTTCACCCTTGTCGTTCAGCAACGCCACGAAGCGCTTGGCCGCGGTAAAGTCGTGTGTCCTGGACATATCGCGATTTACGCCTGCGGCAACGGCCGCAATGGCAGTTCGTATTTCCTCAAAGATGTGGGGAGGCGCACGCGACAGCAGTCGCGCCCGGACCGCTTCGGTCGCCTTGCGCAGCAGCTGATCGCGGAGCGCGGGCGGCAGATCGACCCGGATTCCGGTTTCTACCGCCAGATCGGGGTCGGACTCCGCCTGCGCCAGGATGATGGCGAATCCGCTCGCGGAAACCCGCGCGCCGGGGTTGTTGACGATCCGGCGACTGACGGACGGGTAACGGCGGGCCAGGAGCGCGTCAGTAACGACCTCCTTTAACCACCAGCGTCCCGCAATTGCCAGGAGATGCTGCTCACCCTTGGTTTGCGCGACTTCAACCAGATCTTCCGGAGTCAAACGCGCAGATTCCCTCAAAACCGGTCCGGCGACGGTGATTTCATCGTTCCTTGCAAGGCGGCGAACGACAGACGGCGGCGCCTGCGAAACCGGCGCGAGTTCCGCGCTCAACTCGGCAAGAGCGATGCGTGCGCTAACATCGGCAATCGCCCGAATCTCGATCGTCTTGACGAGGCGTTCGAGCACATTGTCGAATAAATCGATCTGCTCGTCCTTGTAGCTGCCGGCCGACGACAAAAACAGGTCGGTCACGCGCCGGATCGTTTCCAGGCGCCTTTCAGACGATCCGCAACTTAATGCTGTTTCGATTTCGTCGACAAATGACAGGTTTGCAGCTGACATCGCTCATCCTGAGCGTATTGGGGCGCTGTTCTAGGCGAAAGCTGATTATCCGGGGAAACCCTGAATGTTCCGTAAAGTCGGGAATTTTGAACGGGAAAAATTTGCCCCAGGCGCGAAATCACCGGTCCTCCGGAAAAGCGAGAACGACCGGCACCCAACCCCGCCGGTACCGCAAGCCCGACGGGAAGGGTTTCCACGAAAACTAGGCAGCGGCAATCTTCTTCTCGGACCACCAGTTTTTTATCAAGGCGAGACGACTGTTGGACAGGGCGATCGGATCGGCCGCTCCCATTCCCTTGGGAATCGACAATTCAAGCCGCTCGACCGCCCTGGCGCCTTTGCGGGCGTCATCTTCCCCGCTGAACCGGTGGATTTCGAAGCTGCGGTAATTTGGCATCATGTATCGAAAGCCAAGATGGGCAAGCCAGGTCAGTTGAAGCAATTCGTCTGTCGATAATTCGACGTGAATTTTTCCGTCCCGCGGAGCCATCGATCGCCTGCCTGAGCGGTAACCCTTGTTCCAACAGGCGCTTCCCAGGGCGTCACCAAATATCCATAGCTGCGCGTAGCGAAGGTCCACTTGCCGGCGGGGCGAGACATTTGCCGCTGAGTTCCTCAGTTTCCCCAGCGCTTTCGAAACGTCCGCGGGCAGCTGGCCCTCGACCTCAAAATGCGAATTGACGCCCCGAATAATCTCGGCCGCCGCTTCCTGCATGCCGCGATGACGTCCGCGGATGAAACAAGACCTCATCAAAGACCCCGATGAGATCGCCAGAAGCAACAATAAAGAAGCGATAACAACCAGAATTTCCATCGCGTATCCCCGTCGCGTAGAAACTACCCCGCATCAAGTAAAGCCCAATATGCTTAATGAGTGGGTAATCATGGTGGGGCGCTGCAGAAAAAGTGGCGAAAAGTCAATGGAAAAGCGGCCACTGGATCAAGACACAACGAGGTCTGCATGATGCGCGTGCACTCACGAGAGCGCTCTTCGGCGGTGAAATTTACAACTCCTTTACCAGCGCGCGAACGAGTTGACGCGCATTTACGTTTCTTGGCGTGACCTCCGGCTATTTAATCAAAGTAGATAAAACTGGAACCGGCGATGCCTAGCCAAACCGTTTCGGGCTCACGGATAGTCCACGACCGTTGCCGCGCGATCCATGACGAGATCGGGAGCAGGCTTCGGGTCCGGCAGGGCATGCGCCCCTGTTGGCAAATCTCGGCCGTTGCCGTCGCCCTCCTTGCGATTGCGCTGATCGTTGAGCCGTCCCATGGCGGCAGCCTGTTGGACCCTGCCCGGAATTTCAAGCAATACCAGGCGAAAGTGATGGCGGGTCGCGGCGATGGGCTTCGCGCGGCGCCAGCATTTTCCGACGGTACGACGCATGATCTGGAGCCGCTCGCATCGCCCACCATTCTTGTCTCGAATGAGACCAGGCCGCACGAACCGGACACCGATATATTCGCGCTAATGTCCGGCAACTGCAGCACGCTTAAGATCGCGGGACGCGATTTCACGTGCAAGTCCGTCGCGTTCTTCCATAGCGAACAGGGCCGCACAAACTTTACGATCGCTCTCGACGATTCGACTGACGATCGTCACATCATCTCGTTCTCGGGTGAAAATGGTCGGAGAGACCAGGATAACCTATACGAACTGCCCATCGACCAAATGCTGCTGAACTCCAAGGACAGGCCGAAGGTGGATGGCCTGCCGGTGCCGTTCGCCGAATCGTCGATGGGCATTTGCAGGCAGCTTGGAAACTTCGCGGCGGGACAGGTTTCCAGTGTCTCCTGCGACGCGATCGACAAAAATGGCAGGAAGTATGAATTGCGCTTCGAGTCTGATGGCTCGCCGATTGCGGTGCGGAAGGTCAGGCTATCCCCGCCGACAATCAGGGAGAACCCGATCGCCGAATCGAGCTACACCAGGCTGGTCGAACCGAACGCCGTCGCTCCCGAGTATCGGGAGGCTGCGGAAAAGCGCCGAGCGGAGCAAATCGGACAACTCGAATGCCGTCGCAAGGCCGCCGTTGCGAAAATTCTGCCGAGAGACCGGACTGCCTACATTATCCAATGTTTGGCGGAGTTCGGCGACCAGCCGACCACGACCGCCCGTCAGTAGAGCGGTATCGAATCTCCAGATCATGCGGTCCCGACGCACCTATCAACCGGATATTTCCGGATTGGGTTGCGTGCCAACTGGCCTGCCCCCTGGTCAGAGCGTTTTCAAGCGAAGTGGAGACCGGTTCGCGTCAAGAAAACGCGTCAAATCAAAAATCCAGAGCCCCGTTTCAATTCAATCGAAACGGACAAGGCTCTAGTTGCGCAGCCGTGTGCCGGCATTGCCCCCGAACACAGGAATCCGGTTCACGGCGAGCACCACCGCGAAGGTGATGACCAGCATCGCGATGCCGAGCACGGAGATGGCGGCGAGGTCGCCGCTTTCGTTGAGGTCGTAGATCAGGACGCTGATCACCTTGGTCTGCGAGGTGAACAGCACGATCGCGGCGGAGAGCTCGCGCATCACGCCGATGAAGATGAAACACCATGTCGCGATCACGCCGGTACGCAACAGCGGCGCGGTAATCTGGAGCAGCGACCGCAGCCGGGTCGCGCCGAGAATGCGGCTGGCGTCCTCGAGTTCGGGATGGATGGTGGCGAACGCCGCCTGCAGTTGCTGATAGGCCGACGGCAGATTGATGGTCAGGAACGCAATCAGGAGAATCCACAGCGTGCCGTACAGCACGAAGGGCGGCCGCGTGTAGCTCAGGAACAGGCCGACGCCGAGCACGATGCCGGGCACGGCGACCGGCGCGGTGGCGAGAAAGCCGAGCATGCGATGTCCCGCGATCACACGGCGGGTCGTGACGTAGGCGATGACCAGCGCGAGCATGGTGCCGATGGTCGCGGTCGCGGTGCCCAGGATGACGGTGTTTTTCAACGCGAGCTGGGTCGACGACAGTTCGGTAAAAACGAACACGATATTGTGCAGCGTGAATGTCGACGGCGTCACCAGGGTCGTTGCGTTCGGCGAGAACGCCGCGTTGAACAGGGCGAAATACGGCAGGAAAACCGGATTGAGCAGCATCAGGAGGCAGAATGCCAGCGCGGCCCAACGCCACTTCTTCAGTTCAATGCGGCGCGGCGCGCCATATTTGCCGCCCAGAACCGAATAGCCGCGGCGGCCGAGAATGAACTTCTGCGCCTGCAAGAGCAGGATCGTCAGGATCAGAAGCGGCACCGCGGCGGCGGCGGCGAGTTCGAGTTTGGGCGGATACTGGAACAGGCTCCAGATCTTCGTGGTCATGGTGTGGAATCCGGCCGGCAGCGCGAGGATCGCGGGCGAGCCGAACAGGGTCATGGCCTGCAGAAACGCGATCAACGCGCCGGCGACGAGGGCAGGGAGCGCCAGCGGGATCGTCACGCGCCGCGCCGTGGTCCAGGCCTTGCCGCCGAGAATCGCGGAGGCGTCTTCGAGTTCGCCGGGCATGTTGTCGAGCGCGTTGGCGACGAGCACGAACACGAAGGGGAACGTGTAGCAGGAAATGACGAAAATGATTCCGACCAGCGAATAGATGTTGAAGAGATGATCGTCGGGTTCCGCAGCCGTGATGAAGCGATAAAGCTGATTGAGCAATCCGCTGTTGGGCGCCGCCAGCAATTCCCAGGCGACCGCCCCGAGGAAAGGCGGCGTCACGAACGAGGCCGTGACCAGCGCGCGGATGAACTGGCGTCCGGGCATGTCGGTGCGCGATACCAGCCATCCCATAGGTGCTGCGACGGCACAGCAGATGATCGCGGAGCTGGTTGCGATGATGGCGGTGGTGGCGAGCGGGTCGAGGAAATCGGGGTCGGTAAACAGCGTGACGAAATTCTGCAGCGTCAGGTGGTTGGCCTTGTCGGTGACGCTGTAGATCGCAAGCCACGACATCGGCAGCACGATCAGCGCGATCAGAAACGCCGCGAACAGCCATAGAACCGGCTTGGTCCAGTCGATTTTGGCCTTGGGAGTGTCGATGTTTTGCTGAAGAATGGTCACCTGCCCACCGATCCGTTCGTTAAAGCCGTCATTCCGGGCGCAGTGAAACGAGCCCGGAATCATTCCGGGTCTGGTCCTTCGGACCATCCCGGAATGACGGTGAAATTAATTTAACCTGAGGCATAGCTACACCCGAAACAGCCGCGCATAGCGTGTCTTGATCTCTTCGGCCATCTTCTCGACGCCGGCGGGATCTTCCTTCATCAGTTTGATATCGGAAAGCTTGCGTCGACCCGCTTTCGCCTGCACCTGGGCGTGAACCGAATATTGCGCCGTGAAGTCGGTGAAGAATTGCTGGGTTTCCCTTGTGTGCAGCCAGGCCTGAAACAGCCTTGCGGCGTTGGGATGCGGTGCGCTGACGAAGACCCCGGTGGGGCCCGAAATGGTCGGCGTGCCTTCCGTGGGATACACCGGCTCGACCGGCTGCCCGGCTTCCTTCAGCAGCACGACATTATATTCGTTGCCATCCGCCATGACGGCGCGCTCGCCCAGCGCCAGTTTCTTCGGCGGGTCGGTCGACGACTGCACCTGCATGACGCGCTGCTTCGACAGCTTCTCGAAATATTCCCAGCCGAGCTCGCGAACGAGCTGGAACGTCGTCGTCATGATGGTGCCGCTATAGGCGGGATGGCCCTTGACCATTTTGCCGGCCCATTTCGGATCGAGCAGATCCGCAAAGCTTTTCGGCGCGGCGTCCGCGGATCTGACGAGACCGGTGTTGTAGGCGATCGACGACAGCCAGATCCGCGTGGTGGCGAACATCCCGTCGGGATCGCGATATTCTTCCGGAAAATATTTCGCGATGTCTTCGGAGACAAAAGGCGCCAGCCAGCCGTTGCGCTTCCAGGGAATGAAGTGCGAGGCGTCGGCGCTGTTGACCACGTCGGCGGCGCGGATGCTGGAGGCAAATTCCTGCTCGATCCGCTGGAAGAGCCGCTCGGAGCCCGCGCGTTCGATCTGAACTTCGATCCCGGGATATTGCGCCTCGAAGGCCCTGCCGAGTTTTTCCCCGACCGGTAAATCCATCGGGGAATACAGCACGACCCTGGCCTCTTTCCTCGCTGCCTCGATCAGCTCTCGCGTGATCGCTACCGGTTCCGGTGCGGCTGCCTTGAGAGGTGCGGCGAAAATTGTCAGCCCAAGCGTTGCCGATCCCTTGATGACATCGCGCCTGGACAGTTTTCGCCGCTTCATCGCGTCCGCTTCCCTTCCGATTATCGTGCGAGCGCCCGGCAGCGTTCGGCCGGCAGCGTCAGCCAGACCTCGGTGCCGCTGGGAACGGCGGTTTGCGTCGAGGTAATGGCGCGCAACGTCGTGCCGTCGGAGGTTTCGACCATGTAGTCGCGGTTCGGGCCAAGAAACACCTGACGGGTCACGGTGGCCTTGACGGCGTTGTCGGGCGTTTGCGGCGCGTTCACCGAGAGCCGGATGTCGTGCTGGCGGATGGCGACCGCTGCGCTCTGGTCGGGCGTCAGTTTCGCGCCCACCACCCGCAAGGTCGCGCCTGAAAACGAGATGTGGTTCTCGTCGCGGGCGGTACCCTTGATGACGTTGCTTGCGCCGATGAAGCGCGCGACGAATTCCGATTGCGGCCGGTCGTAAATATCTTCCGGCGTGCCGAGCTGATCGATTTTTCCGCCGTTCATGACCGCGATCAGGTCGGCGGTGGTCATCGCCTCGGATTGGTCGTGGGTGACGTAAACCGTCGTGTAGCGGTATTCGTCGTGCAGCCTTCGGATTTCGAAGCGCATCTCTTCGCGCAGATTGGCGTCGAGGTTGGAGAGCGGCTCGTCGAGCAGCAGGGTTTCCGGCTCGACGACGAGCGCGCGGGCCAGCGCCACGCGCTGCTGCTGTCCGCCCGACAATTCGCCGGGATAACGCTGCGCCAGGATTTCGAGTTTTGTGGTGGCAAGGATCGCCGCGAGCTTCTTCGCAATGGTGTCGCGATCCATTTTCCGCAAGCGCAGCCCGTAGACGATGTTCTCGGCGACCGTCATGTGCGGCCACAGCGCGTAGCTCTGGAAGATCATCGACATCTTGCGCTGCTCGGGCGGCAGCGTGCGCGCGGCCGAGGATACCAGCCGGTCGCCGACATGGATTTCGCCATCGCTGGGCTCGAGAAAGCCGGCGATCAGCCGCAACGTCGTGGTCTTGCCGCAGCCTGAGGGGCCTAACAGGCAGATCAACTGTCCATGGTCGATCCGCAACGAGACATCATCTACGACCGCCAGCGATCCAAACCGCTTGGTCAGGCCACGCAATTCAACGGACGCCAATCGTCACTCCCTGTTCTCTTTTTCGCGCATCCCGCCACCACCGGGCTCACGCCATCGGCGTCAACCTGATTGCGACGAAAAGCCGGTGCCCACTTCTTTGCGGAATACGCGTGCGCCGGTGCCGGCGCTTATTTATCGCCAGATCAATTTAAGCACGAATGAAGGGGCGCCGGAAAGCCTTCAATGGCCTCTCAGGGGGTCACCGTTTCGCCAAGCCAGTCGATCGCGGCCTCGACGCCGCCTCTGCCGTGCGGGATGCCGAGCGCATGGAGGGCGACCTCGATGACGCCCAGGGTGCCGAGGATCATCGGCGCGTTGACGTGCCCCATATGGGCGATCCGGAACGCCTGGCCGGTGAGTTCGCCGATCCCGACCCCGAGCACCACGCCGCATTTTTCCTTGCAATAGCGCTGCAGCGCCACCGGATCGTGGCTCGCCGCCATCACCACGGTCGTGACCGTGTCCGACCGCTCGCCGGCCTCGGCGATATTGAAGCCGAGCACCTGGCCTTCGGCCCAGATCGCGACCGCGCGGCGCACCGCTTCGGCGAGCAGCCGATGCCGCAGGAATACGTTCGAAAGCCCCTCCTGGTGGATCATGTCGATGGCCTGGCGCAGCGCGAACAACAGATGGATCGGCGCGGTGCCGCCGTATTTCCGGTAATGCTCGGCGCCTTCGCGCTCGGTCCAGTCCCAATAGGGCGTTCTCAGGCCCGCCGTCCTGTGCACCTTGAGGGCGCGGTCGTTGGCGGCGCAAAAGGCGAGGCCGGGCGGCGTCATCAGGCCCTTCTGCGACCCGGACATGGCGACATCGATGCCCCAGGCGTCCATTTCAAAGGGCATGCAGCCCAGTGACGCCACCGTATCGACCAGGAACAGCGCGGGGTGGCCGGTTGATTTGATCGCCTTGCCGATGGCTTCGATATCGTTGACGGCGCCGGAGGCGGTGTCGATCTGCGCCACGAGGATCGCCTTGATGGTGTGGTCCTTGTCCTGCCGCAGGCGGGCTTCGACCTCGGCCGGGCGCACCGCGCGGCGCCAGTCGCCCTTCAGCACCTCGACGTCGGCGCCCATCGCGGCCGCGGCGTTGCCCCAGCCGACGGCAAACCGGCCGCTTTCCAGCACCAGCACCTTGTCGCCGCGCGACAAGACATTGCTGATCACCGCTTCCCACGCGCCATGGCCGTTGGCGATGTAGATGTAGGATTTGCCCTTGGTGGCGAACAGCCGGGAGAGATCGCGCAGCAGGCCATCCGTCAGCTGCACCATCTCCTCGGAATAGATGTCGAGCGCCGGACGATGCATCGCCCGCAGCACTTCGTCGGGCATGGTGGTGGGGCCGGGGATCGCCAGGAATTCCCGGCCCGCGCTGACGACCATTTTCGTTATTCCTTTTGGTTTGCCTTGCGGGAAGGGATGCCGGGGAATGGCGGGAAATTCAAGCCAGATCAGCCGTCATTCCGGGATGGTGCGTTAGCACCAGACCCGGAATTGCTCCGATGTGCAATGCACATCGTGGTTCGATACTTCGTATCGCCCCGGAATGACGGAGGCAGAGTGGTTTCGTGATGCCGCGCTATTTTGCCAGCGCATCGGCGACCGCATGCCAGATCTGATCCTTGATCTCGGTCGCGGGCGGCGACGGAATGATATCGGCCGGCGCTGTCCTTTTTTGACACGCCACCACCAGCCGCAGAATCCACACCTCGCCATCGGTGTAATAGGGATCGCCGCCGCCATTGCGCCCGGTCAACGTCAGCCCCACGCCCGACACCTGATATTTGGCGTCGACCATGCGAGCGGCCTCGAGATCGGCGGCGAGCAGGTTGCGGTCGGCGTCGACGTCGGCGGCGATGTGGTGGGTGATGGCGCCGGTATAATGGCTGACGCCGACGCCGCGATCGAAAGTCGCGTCGCCGAGCCAGACCGGGCGCTTCTCCTGGCCCTGATCCAGCACCTTCCAGAACCGCACATGATGGCGGCGATCGGCGCTGTCGCCGACCGGCTTTTCGAAGGCGAGGTCCTCGCGCCGGCCGAGATAGAACAGCGGGCTGACCGGCGCGTCGCGATAGGGGCGGTCGAGCAGCACGCTGCCGACGATCTCGATCGATGATCGCAACGTCACGGGATCGGCGGGATACCAGCCGGCGGCCTGCATGGCGCAGAGCACGTCGAGCTTGTCGCCGATCAGCCCGACATTGATCGGATCGCCGGGAATGCCCTGCGCCGTCCGCGTCACCATCGGCAAGTCCGCGAGGCCCCGCTGGTGCTCGTGGTGGGTCCACAATGCCGGCAGCGCGACATAGGCGAGGATCGTATAGGCGATGACGACGCCGAGCGCGATCAGCAGGAAACGCTCCAGCCGCGAACGATCGTGGCGCGGTTCCCGGGATTCCAGATCTTCGTGAAGGTCGGACAAAGCATCACGCTCTTGGTACAGTGGCCTCATGGTTCGAGACGCGCGTTGCCGCGCTCCCCACCATGAGGGTTTGAAACCTCATCCTGAGGAGCGCTCCGCGAGGAGCGCGTCTCGAAGGATGAAGCCACGGACCTATCGCCGTGTCTCGCGGCAGCCCGCGGCTTCCGCCTCGTCGACCGAGCAGAACCAGCGCGTGCCCTTGCTGATCTTCATTTCGATCTTCGCATACCAGCGGCTTTTGGGCGTGTGATAGATGCACTCGCCGGCGCGATTGACGTTGCCCTTGATGGTGCAGTCGGGCGAGGGCGCGACCGGTCCGGAGGCCGACGCCAGCAGGATCGCATGCGCGCTCTCGGGCGGCCTGGTGGCCCCGAGAATGGCGGTCTTCTTGTTGCGGACCCGCCAGTCCCATGGCGCGATGAAGGCGCCCTGCCACATGCCGGCCTTGGCCTCGCGCGCGGCCTTCTCGTCGCTGTCGTAGTCATGGGAGAATCGCGCATAGGCCAGCGCCCATCCGCTCCTCACCAGCCATTTCTGGATGTCCTCGCCGTCGACGTCGCATCGCGCCACGATCCGGCCGCGGCGGTCCGCGGCCGCCTGGCGCACGTGACAGGTCCAGGTCTTGTTGTCGGCATGCTTGATGAGTTCGTCGCGCGCGGCGACGCCGCAGGTCCAGCGCTCGCCCGAATTGTTGAGGCAGAGCTGGTCGACCGACGGCGCGTCGATCCCGCCGAGCCTGATCCGCGTGTTGCCGATCAGCACGCTGTCGCCCTCGCGGACCTTCGCGGTCCCGGTAATGTCGGCGGCCTGCGCCAGGACTGGCACGAGAAGCACCGGCGCGAGAAGCAGGGGAATGGCGAACAGGAATTTCAGGCGCATGTGAAAGAAGCCCGTTCAAAATCGAATCGTCGCACAATGGGCGGGCATTGTGGTGCGGATCGGGCGACCGCGCCAGCACCGGTTGCGGCCATGCGCTTTCAACTTTATGCGACCGCCATCTACTTCGTCGTCCCCGCGAACGCAGGGACCTATAACCACCGCCGGGTTTGGTTGGATGAGCCGTCGCCCCAGCTGTTCGCCTCACCGACAGTTGGGGTTATGGGGCCCGCCGCATCGCGTTGCGCGCCAGCGAAAGTCCCATCAGCACGAAGGCCGAGGTGACCTCGGGCCCGCCGACCAGAATCCGCGTCGGGGTCTTCATCTTGTTCCACTCATAGGCCCTGTAAGGCCCGTGGCGTCCGCCTTCGCCGAGCTGGCGGACGATGCAATGCAGCGCCGGCGCGAAGCTCGCGACCTCGGCGCCGAGATGGCCGAGCGCGATCAGCGCCAGCGCCGCGTCGAACACGTTCATCTCGCCGGCAATCAGCTCGTCCCGGACATAGGCGAGCACCCTTTCGCGGATCAGCGCGAACGCGCCGTCGGGATCGACCGCGGCCCGCGCCGCCTCGGGCAGCGCCATGAAGGCGGCGTAGCAGCGGCCGAAATAGGCGCAGTACAGCTCCGGCAGATAATAGATGTGCGAGCGCGGATCGGCGAACGCGCCGCTCGTGGCCAGCCGCTTCTGGAAGGCAATGATGCCGCGCAAGGTTTCGAGCCGCCGCGGCGTCTCGAGGACCTTCCAGCGGGCGAGGTTGCGGAAACTGACCTCGAGGACGTCGAGATTGAGCGTCGGGTCGAGGTCGTTGCCATAGGGCCGCTCGCCCCTGATGCTGTCGATCCAGGTGACGACGCCGCCCTCGTAATCGATGTTGTCGTTGAGCGGCACCGTCACCTTGGGCTCGTTGACGCCGAGGCTGACCTGATAACCGGCATAGAAATCGAGCAGCGGCTGGTCGAGCAGCGGATCGTCGGAGCCGGCCTGTGTCGCCGCCGAGAACGAACAGGCGGTGGTGTCGCAATCCGGCACGTAGACGCCGAAACCGAGGTTCTGCTTGATCTCGGTGAAGAAGCGCGAAAACCGCGGGTGCGGATGCGGCGCGATCGCGGTGATGACGTTGAAGGCGCGGCCGTCCGGCGCGCGCACCTCCTCGCGGCTCGTGGCCAGGCAGAAATCGACCATCTCCGCTATCGCGCGGCGCGCGGCTCCGGCCTGGTCGGGGGAGGCCAGACCCGTCTCGAGAAAACTCAACAGCGCCTCGGTGAAGAAGGCGTCGTAATAGGCCGAGCGGTGGCGGATCTGCATCGGCTGCCACATCGGCTCGGCGATGCCGGTCCAGGGCGGGTTGATCAGAGCGCGCGCCGGCGAGCGCGCGATGAAGATCCGCGCCAGGTTGAACAGCAGCGTCGAGTTCTTGTAGCCGCGCGCGTTCAGCCCGGTCAGCGCCATCAGGAATTCGCGGCCGCGCAGGTCGGGGTCGCCGATCAGGTTGAAGGCGGCATAGGCCGGGATGAAGCCGTTGCTGCCGAACGAGCGCAGCAGGTGCGCGCCGCAGCTTCGGATCACCCGCTCGATCTCGGCAAGGCTGGTCGCCGGCACCGGCTGGCCGGCCGGTTTCGGCTGGGGATGATGCAACTCGATCGTATCCAGCAGCGCCGCCACCGGCTGGCCGATCGCGGCCCAGTCCGGCGCCTCGTCGTCGCGCGCCCGGATCAATGCCGCGCGCAGGCCTTGCAGCCGCGAGGCGTCGTTCAGCTCTGAAAGCCCGGTCCGCCGCAGCAGCGGGCGCAGCGCCGGATTGCCGAGCGCGGTCCGGTAGAATTTGGCGAGATGGGCGTCGCCGCCGGCGCCATTCAGCAGCAGGGGATCGCAGACGTCATAGAGCGACGGGCCGTCCTTCCGGGCCGTCAGCGCACGGTAAGCGGCTCCGGCGAGTTCCTGAAACGCCATTTATCTTCTTTCCGCGCGGTTTGGCCGCACGTTCCGCCGGGCTCCGGCCAACCCCGCGCCCGCGGGTAGCCGCCCGTCCTCCCTGAACCTGCAAATCCCCCGAAAAATGGCACGAAGGCGCCGGAAAAACAAAGAAATAGCGCGGCAAATGCCTGATTAAGCACAAGGAAAGCTCTGTGTGCTGGATGTCACAGCGCGCGGGCGGATTCCGGCGGCGCACCCCGACAGCGGTATCCAGGGAGAGTTTTGGCTCCCGTCAAGCGACAAATGAGGTTGCCGCTGGACGGCCTGCAGGTTAATGGTCCGTTTGTTGCAACGCCGCAAATTGAGCACAATTGAACGGCAAACGGGCGGCACACCCGAAAACCCTGACAGGCCTTGGCGCGACCAACCTCGCGCGTGTCGAACAGTGTAACCAGAATGAGTAGCGCGATGGATTTCAGCAAGCTCGGCATCTCCCGTCGTTCGGTCGCCCTCGCCACCGCGCTGGTCGGCATGGTGTCGCTGGCGATCGGCGCCCATGCCGCGCTGAACATGCGCGCGCTGGATGCGGCCAAGGCGATCGCGACCGAGCCGGGCGATGCGGCCGCCAACCGGCCCTCGCGGATCGCGCTGGTGATCGGCAACGGTCATTATCCCGACGCCAACGGGCCGCTGACCCAGCCGATCAACGACGCCCGCGCGCTGACCGCGAGCCTTCGCCGCGACGGTTTTGACGTCGACGTCGTGGAAGACGCGACCAGGGACGACATCACCCGCGCGGTCGCCCGCCTGAAATCCAAGGTCAAGCCGGATTCGGTGGTGATGCTGTTCTTCGGCGGCTATGGCATCCAGGCCGCCGGCGAGAGCTACATGATCCCGGTCGATGCCACGATCTGGAAGGAAGCCGATGTGCGCCGCGACGGCGTCAGCGTCGAATCCGTGCTGGACGCGGTGAAGGAGTACGGCGCCTGCGCCAAGCTCGTCGTGCTCGACGCCTCGCGCCGCAATCCCTACGAACGCCGCTTCCGCACCTTCTCCCATGGGCTGGCGCCGATCGACGCGCCCGACAACGCGCTGATCCTGACCTCGGCCACGCCGGGCCAGGTGGCCGATGATTCCAGCGGCCAGAACTCGGTCCTGATGGCGGAACTGCTCCATAACCTGAATGCGCAGGCCGCCGCCGCCGAAACCGTCTTCGACCAGACCCGCGTCGCGATCTCCCGCGCCTCCGACGGCGCCCAGGTCCCCTCGCTCTCCTCCTCCCTCCTCGAAGACATCCGCTTCGGCGAACACGCCGGCAGCTGAGGTTTTGTCGTCCCGGCCAGGCGAAGCGCGAGCCGGGACCCATACGCCGCGGCCTCTCCAATTTGGGCACTGCAGGCCGACGCGCTTTCGCTCCAATGAACGACGGTGGTTATGGGTCCCTGCGTTCGCAGGGACGACCGGGTTTTAGGGGCCTTTGCGCCTTAAACCAGCAAGTCGCTGAGATCGCGCCAATCAAGGTTTTCGCGCTCGATCAACTCGATCTTCCAGTCACGCTTCCACCGTTTCAATTGCTTCTCGCGGGCGATGGCTTCGTCCGGACGTTCATAGGATTCGACATAGACCAGCCGATAAACGCCGTAGGTTTTGACAAACGACGAGCCCTCGCCGTTGCGGTGCTCCGCCAGACGCTTCTGCAGGGAATTGGTCACCCCGATATACAGGGTCCCGTGACGTCGGCTCGCGAGAATGTAGACGTGGTACATGCGCGAAATATAGCAGCAGTTTTGTCGTCCCTGCGAACGCAGGGACCCATACGCCGCAGCCTCTCTTTGGGCACCACGGCAGACGGCTTCGTCAACAACCAAGGCCGGTGGTTATGGGTCCCTGCGTTCGCAGGGACGACGGAGGGGTTGCCCACGGCAGACGGCTTCGTCAACAACCAAGGCCGGTGGTTAGGGTCCCTGCGTTCGCAGGGACGACGTGAGGGTTGGTGACCTCCGGCCGTCGTCCCGGCCAAGCCAACGGGTGCGCGAATGCGCGCCCGATGACAGGCTCCGCGCGAGCCGGGACCCATACGCCGCAGCTTCTCTTTGGGCACGCTGGCAGACGGCTTCGTCAACAACCAAGGCCGGTGGTTATAGGTCCCTGCGTTCGCAGGGACGACCCCCGGGGAAAGACCGCCCAGAATTACCCCCCTAATTCCTCCGCCGCCATCACCGGCCGCACCGGATCGCCCTCGCGCAATGTGGCGCCGGCGCGGGCCACCACGATGTCGCCTTCGGCGAGGCCGTCGCGGATTTCGACCTGGCCGCCGGACATCAGCCCCACCTCGACCCGCCGGGTTTCGACCCGCGCGCGCCGCACCACCTGCACCACGGTGCCGGCCGGGCCATAGAGCAGCGCGGTGAGCGGCACCGACACGCCGCAGCTCTCGCCGGTCTTGATCATCGCGCGGCCGCTTGAATTCACGAACAGCCGGCGGTTGGTGGTGAGGCCGACGAACACCTGGCCGAGCTGGTTGTTGGGATCGACGGTGGGGGCGACGCGGCGGACCTTGCCGTCGACCTCGCCGACGCCGAGGATCTTGACCCGCGCGGTCTGGTTGACCGCGAGCCTGGCGAGATACTCCGTCGGCACCTGGCCGACGAGATCGAACTCGCTGCGCGCGATGATGGAAAACAGCGCCTCGCCGCGCGGCGAGGCCAGCGCGCCGATCACCGCGGTGGAACTCGCGATCAGGCCGGCGACCGGCGCCTGGATCATCACCGCGCCGCCTTCGGGCAGCGCGAGCCGGGCGAGATTCTGCCCGGCGGTGACGGTATCGCCGGGCTCGGCCAGGATCTCCGCGACCTTCAGGCCAACCCGCTCCGCGCGGACCATGGTCTCCTCGCGCGGGACGATGATGCCGGAAGCCTCGACGATCGCCGGAAAGCAGAACTTCGCCGCCTTCAGCACCGTGACGGTGGCGCCCTTCGGGCCATCCTTCGGCACGTCGAGATCGTCGGCGGCGAGGGCGGGGGAGGCGATGCAGAGAGCGCCCACGATGAGGGGAGCTAGAAGTTTTCGCGAGGCCTTGGGCGAGGCGAAAGAAGGCATCGGCATTTCCGTCCGGTTTCGGGAGCTATCGATAGCAGAAGGCAGCGGTAGGGGCCAAGCAGCGATGGACACGAGGTTAATCTTCGCAGCAGAGGAAAGTGCAATAACGCTCCGTTTCGGAAGCTACTTCGGCGCCAAAGTGGCGTGACCGTAGCTTTCACAACTGAGAGCTGTAAGTATGTAGATTATACGGCATTTAATAGCAGCTACTTGGCTGCAAGCTCCGGAACCGAACGCTGCGCAGGACAGGAAATAACATGACGTCAGCCGGATCGATCCCAACAAACGACTACCAGTTGATCGGTCCATCGGAGGATGGGACTGTTAGCTATCGCGATCGTCACGGACGTAGGAGCGGGATGCGGTGGACGCGGCGGCGTTCTTGACGAATGGCGCCAAAGCGGACGGCGAAGTCGTGTGATCCTGACGCCCCGACGCTGGCGTTAAGTTCGCGGAGCTAATGCGCTCGGTGAGGGGTTAGTTTAGTCACTGATTTGCCCGAGGGGCAATTTGACAATTTTCATGTCCAGTCCTCTCCGAAAAAATATTTCGCTTTGTCGCGCCCCCAAATCACCACCATCATCCGCCCCGTCCCGCCTCACATGAGGGGCGCATCGCGATCGTCACGGTTCGTTGGGTGCGGGATGCGGTGGACGCGGCGGCGCTTTTGACGAAGGGCGCCAAGGCGGACGGCGAAGTCGTGTGGTCCTGACGCCCCGACGCTGGCGTCAAGTTCTTGAGAAGCAAGCTTCTCAGGGGCGATGGTGGCAAGAAAGCCCGGTCACCAAGGAGAGCGCGAAGGAAACCGTTAAAACCATTCCCCACGCCCTCTGTTTTCCGGGGCGAATGATTTTCGGCACAGCCCGGGCGCGTTTCGCGTCGCGGGAATGCGCGAAGCTGCGCCTCTGACGATCCGAAAAAAGTCTTTGGTGTTGGCTGCTTGAAAATTGGGGTCGCGCCATTCGTCGTCCCTGCGCACGCAGGGACCCATACGCCGCGACCTATCTTCGGGCACGCTGGCTGACGGCTTCTGCTCCAACGAGCAACGGTGTTTATGGGTCCCTGCGTTCGCAGGGACGACGGGAGAGGGGAGGCCTTCGCGTGTTAGCCGCGATGTCACCTATTGAAGAACTGCCGCAGCAGGTCGTTCAACGGCTGGCTGTCCTGTTGCGGCTGCGGCGGGGGATCGCCTGGTGCCGGAGCGGAGTCCGAGGGCGGCGGGAGGCCGCGGCGCTGACGGGAGTCTTGATTGCGTCCCTGATTAGTCCCTTGATCAGTCCCCTGGCCCAAACCCTGCTGCAGCAGTTTTCCCAGCGTCTCGCCGAGTTGGCCGCCGAGCATATCGGACAATCCGCTCGGAGTCGCCGCCGCCCGTTCCGCCGATCCCGCCCGGCCCGAACAGGCCCTTGCCGATCTCCTTGAGCCTGGCATAGGCCGCGTCCGGATTGTCGAGGATGCCGGCGATGTCGGGATAGATGCGCGGCTCGGCCCAGGGCCCGTCGATCACGACGGGAATGCCGAACCCGACCGGATCGGTAGCGCGGCCCTGGCCTTCGGTGGTCATCACGAGCTTCGGCTCGACCCGCAACGCCAGCGTCTTCGCGCCGAGGTCGATCGTGCCCGCTCCGGTCATCCGCACCAGCGGCCCGACCAGGTTGAGATCGCTCGTGGTGGCCTCGCCCTTCGTCGATGCCGAACGAGGCGGACAGTTGAGTCAGATCGGTCGCCTGATCCTTGCCCTCCTGCCATCCCGACAGCGGGCTGGATGTCAGCGAGCGGATCATCTGCGCGACGTTGAGGCCGCGGATGGCGCCGTCCTGGAAATTCGCGTCCACCGTGCCGCCGAGGTTGGACATGATCGCGCGCTGGCTGGTGCCGGTGGAGCGCACGGCGATCTTCGCCTGCAGCTTGCCGTCGAGCTTGTCGAAGCCGGCGGTGCTCTGCAGCAGCGGCAAGGCGCGCACGCCGGTGAGATCGCCGCGCATCAGATAGGAGGGCGTGGCGCCGGAGACGTCGATGCCGATTTCGCCGCTGGCCTGGCCGCCATAGGCGCCGAGGTTGGAAACCGCGCATGTGAGAACGCCGCCGGCGAGCGTGGAGTTGGTCGCGGCCGGCGCAAAACGCGCTTGCCCGATGTTGAGTTCGGCGGCGGAAAGCCGGACCTCGGCGTCGACATAATTCAATCCGGTGAGGTCGAAGGTGGCGTTGCTCCAGGAGGGCGAGGAAGACTGGCGAGGGAGATTGCGAAATGCTTGACGAATCCTGCGAGGCGGCCGGCGCCGGGCGGGCGTCGATGTCGAGCCGCTGGAAGTCGAGATCGAGTTTCACCAGCGGCTTGCTGGCGGTATCGACCGACGCCCAGCCGTTGAAGGCGCCGTCGCCGATCGCGCCGGCCAAGCCGTTGATCATGACGACCGGGCCGTTGAGCCGGACCTCGGCCTTGGCCGACAGCTTCGCCTGCAACACGCCGGGCGCCTCCAGCGTCAGTTCGACCGGAACGTTCTGCCGCTCGATCGGTGGCGCGGGTATTGCGGCCCTGATGTCGAATGTGAGCGGATGCTCGCCGGCGCGCGCGCTGCCCGTGACGCGGATCCTGCGGTCGGCGCCGATGATGGCGCTGGCGTTGATGTCTTCGGTGCGCCTTTCGAAGCGGTCGCGCAGGCTGGAAAACATCACCGTGCCGTCGGTCACCGTGACGTGCTCGATCGTGGGCGCGCCGGAATCGGCGGCGTTCGAGGAAGAAGCCCGCGCGGGCGGGGATGATTTGAGTGCGGCGCTGCGCGCGCGCAGCAGCGGCACGGTGAGAACGGGGCGGACGATCGCAAGTTCGGTGATCGCGGGGCGGCCGGACCACAGGCTCGCCAGCGTCATGTCGGCCTTGATGCTGCCGGCGGTCAGGCGAAGGCTGGCCTCGCGATCCCCGGGTCCCTCGAGCGTGACGTCATTCAGCGTCACGTTGAAAGACGGCCACAGGCCGATCCTGGTCGAGCCCGCAACCGCCAGCCGGTATCCGGTCTGGCGCTCGACCCGGTCCTGGATCGCCGAGGTCAGGAAGCCCGAGGGGATTCCGATGACCACGAGCAGCGCGGCGACAACGAGGATGGCGGCGACGGCGGCGCCGGCGATTTTCAAGGCTTTCATGTCGACCTTCCAGACAGCGTCAGCCCGGCCGCCGGCTACTCCGCGGCGGGCGAGTGCGCGATGCTGCGCGGCGGCTCGGGATCGGTGTCCTGATCCGGCTTCGGCCCGTTCTCGCCTTTGCCGCCGGATACCAGCAGTTTGCTGCCAAAACGCGAGATCAGCGCGCCGATGTCGTCCATCATCATGAACATCGCGGGCACGAACACCAGCGACAGGATGGTGGAGAACACCAGGCCGCCGATCACCGCGAGCGCCATCGGCGAACGGAATTCGCCGCCGGCGCCGAACGCCAGCGCCGAGGGCATCATGCCGGCGGCCATGGCGATGGTGGTCATGACGATGGGGCGGGCGCGCTTCATGCCGGCGTCGATGATCGCCTCTTCGCGCGGCTTGCCGCTCCGCATCAATTCCACCGCGAATTCCACCAGCATGATGGCGTTCTTGGTCACGATCCCCATCAGCATCAGGATTCCGATCCACACCGGCGTGGTGAGCTGCTTGCCGGTCACCAGCAGCGCGATGATCGCGCCGCCGATCGAAAGCGGCAGCGAGAACAGGATGGTGATCGGTTGAAGGAAGGTCCCGAACAGCAGCACCAGCACCGCATAGACCATCATCAGCCCGCCGGTGATGGCGGTGGCAAAGCCCGCCGACAATTCGTTGAGGCTTTCGGCGTCGCCCGACGGGTTCACCGTCACGCCTTTGGGCAGGGTCTTCATGACCGGCAGTTGGTAGATCTTCCTGGTGGCGTCGCCGAGCGCCGCGTTGCCGACGAGGTCGGCAGCCACGGTGGCCTGACGCTCCCGGTCATAGCGGTTGATGCTGGTGGGACCCTGGTCGAGCTTGATGTCGGCGACGACGGACAGCGGCACGCCGCCGCGGCCGCCGCCGAGCGGCACCCGCAACTGGTTGAGAACCTGCAGGCTGCCGCGCGCGCCGTCCTCGAGCTGGACGCGGATCGGCACCTGCCGGCCGCCGGCATCGAACTTGGCGAGCGCCGGGCCGACGTCGCCGATGGTGGCGACGCGAATGGTTTCCGACAGGCTTTCGGTGGAGACGCCCAATCGCGCGGCCAGATCCGCCCGCGGCTGGATGCGAAGCTCCGGCCGGTCGAGCGAGGTTTCGGAGATCACATTGGCGATCAGCGGAATCCGCTTCATCTGGTTGGCGAGTTCGGCGGCGACATTGCTGACGATATTGCTGTCGCTGCCGGTGACGACCAGCGAGATCGCGCGCAGGCCGTTTTCGTCGAGGAACCAGAACCGGATGTCGGGAACGCTTTCGAGTTCCCGGCCGATCTCGAGCTCGAGCTCGCGCTGGGTGATCCTGCGTTCGGTCTTCGGCGCATAGTTGATGATCAGCGCGGCGCGGCGCACCTCGAACGTCCCCGGCGGTATTCGCCCGCCATCGACGAATACGCTCCTGACCTCCGGCCGCTTGCGCAGGCGCGCGACGATTTCCTCGGTGACCTTCTCGGTGTAGGCGAGTTGCGAGCCGGGCGGCAGCTCCATCGCCAGCAGCGAGCGCGCGGTATCCTGCGCGGGCAGGAAACCCTGCGGCAGGAGCGTGATGCTCCAGATCGAGGCGGCGAAGATGCCAAGGCCGATCAGCACGGTGACGTAGTAGCGCTTCACCGACCAGGTGACGAGCCGCGTATAGGTCTGCAGCACCCGCCCCGGCGGCGGCGCGTCATGCGGATGATCTTTCAGGAAATAGGCGGCAAGCACCGGCGTGACGAAACGCGCCGCGAGCAGCGAGAAGAACACCTGCACCGAAACCGTGATGCCGAACTGCTTGAAGAATTGCCCGGCGATGCCGGACATGAAGCTCGCGGGTGCGAAGATCGCGATGATCGTCAGCGAAATCGCGATGACGGCCAGCCCGATTTCGTCGGCGGCTTCGAGCGCGGCGCGGTAGGGCGACTTGCCCATCCGCATGTGGCGCACGATGTTCTCGATCTCGACGATGGCGTCGTCGACGAGGATGCCCGTCGACAGCGTGATGGCGAGGAAGCTGACGAGGTTGAGCGAAAATCCCAGAATGTCCATCGCCCAGAACGCCGGGAAGATCGACAGCGGCAGCGAGATCGCGGCGATGATGGTGGCCCTGATATCGCGCAGGAACAGAAGCACGATGATGACGGCGAGGATGGCGCCTTCGAACAGGGTCGAGATCGCCGCCTCGTAATTGCCCTTGGTGAATTCCACCGAGGTGTCGATCAGCTTGAGGTCGACGTCGGGATGGGCGATTTTCAGCGCGTCGATGCGCTTCTGCACGGCGGCGGCGACCACCACGTCGCTGGCGCCCTTCGAGCGCTTGATGCCGAGCGCCACCACCGGCTCGCCGTTGAAGCGGGCGAAGGTTCTGCGGTCGGCGATGGTGTCGGTGACCGTTCCGAGATCGTCGAGGCGCACCTCGCCGCCGGCCGGCAGGCTGATCATGGTTCCGGCGAGATCGTTGAGGGTCTTGGCGCCGGCGAGCGTGCGGATCGCCTGGTCGTTCTTTCCGATCTCGGCCCGGCCGCCGGCGAGATCGACATTGGTGCCGCGCAGGCGGTGGCTGACATCGACCGCGGTGAGTCCGGCGGCCTGCAGCCGGTCGGGATCGAGCGAGACGAGAATCTCGCGCTCGACACCGCCGATACGCTCGACCTGGGCGACGTTGCGCACGCCCTGCAGCGCGCGCTTGACGACGTCGTCGACGAAATAGGACAGCTGCTCGGGCGTCTTGCCGGGCGAGATCGCGGCGTAGGTGACGATCGGCAGGCCGATCACGTCGACGCGCTGGATCAGGGGCTCGTTGACGTTCTGCGGCAGGTTGGCGCGCACCCGCGTGACGGCGTCCTTGACGTCGTTCAGCGCGCGGTC
This sequence comes from uncultured Alphaproteobacteria bacterium, assembly GCA_963786045.1. GTDB lineage: Bacteria > Pseudomonadota > Alphaproteobacteria > Rhizobiales > Xanthobacteraceae > Bradyrhizobium. The sequence continues at coordinate 97,361 of CAWAXR010000015.1, forward strand.
GGTATTGGTCTCAAGCGCGAACTGGATCGTCGTCAACGACAACCCGTCGGTGATCGACGAGGAAATGTGCCGCACGCCCTCGACGCCGGACACCCCGTCCTCGATGGTCTTGGTGACCTGCGCTTCAAGTTCGGCCGGCGCCGCGCCGAATTGCGAGACCGCGACCGAGATCACGGGGATGTCGGCGCTCGGCAGCCGCGTCACCGCGAGCTTGGTGAAGCTGACCCAGCCGAGCACCAGCAGGATGATCGAAAACACGACGGAGGGAAGCGGATTCCGGATCGACCATGCCGAGATATTCATAGCCATCAGCGTGCCCGCGTTCGATCGAGTTCCTCGGCGAACATGGTCTTGATCCGGTCGCCGTCATGCAGCGAGGAGCCGGCGTCGGCCACGACGATTTCGCCGACGTCGAGGCCCTCGAGGATTTCGGTCGACGTGTCGGATACCAGCCCGACCCGGACATTCCGCGTCTCGACCGTATTCCCTTTGACCACCTGAACGGTCAGATGGTCAATGGCGGTGCGGGGGATCGCGACCCCGCAGCTGCGCTTGGCGTCGATGCTGGCCTGGGCGAACATGCCGATCTTGAGCGTGGGATGGTTGGTCAGGGTGATTCGGACATGCCCGAGCTGGGTGTTGCGGTCGATCTGCGGCGAAACCAGCCTGACGCGTCCGGCGATGTCCGGCCCGTTGTCGCGGCTGATCCGCACCGTCGCGCCGGGATTGAGTTTCATCATGTGGACCGCGGGCACCTCGGCATCGAGGTCGATCTCGTTGTTGACGGCAATCCGGAACAGCGGCCCCGCCTGCGGCGAGGCCGGCGCGCCGACGATGGTGTTGACCTGGGTGAGGAGCCCGGCGGCCGGCGCGCGCAGCGAGATCGGCGGGGCGGGCCGCGAACCGCCGCCGGGTGATCCCGGCTGTGCCGGTGGAGGCGTCAGCCGCGCCAGTTCCTGATTTTCGGTGACCGTCTCGCCTTCGCGGACCATCAGCTCGGAAACCCTGGATCCCTCCAGATCGACGCCGACCACCGCTTCGCGGCGCGGCACCACGAATCCGGTGACACGCACGAGGTCGGAGAAGCAGGCATTGGTGGATTTCGTGACGATGACCAAAGCGTTGCCGGGCGCTTCCTTTTCCTGGGAATGGGAGCGGTGCTCGAACCAGTACCAGGCACCGCCGAGGACCGCGAAAAACGCCGCCGCTAATGCAGGCTTGAGGTATTCGGAAAGGGTCATCGCCGGATCAATCCAGACCTAGATTTTGAGACCGTCATTTCGGGGCGAGGCCAGCGGCTCCGCATGGAGCCCGGAATCTCGAGGCTCCGGGTCGGGTGCCAATGCACCATTCCCGGATCGTCAGCGCACGCCGTAACTCGCGAATTCCTTGACGATATTCGGATCCATGGCCTTTGCATTGGCTATGTCCACCTCGCCCTCCGCAATCGCGCCGTTGCGCTGCTTGGCGAGGCCCCGCCCGTACAGCGACGAGGTCAGTCGCGGATTGATCTTCAGCGCGGCGTCAAAATCGGCGATGGCGTTCTTGGCCAGCCCGCTCTTCAGATTGACAAGGCCGCGGCTATCGAGGGCATCGACAAAATTCGGGCGCAGCCGGAGCGCCTCGTTGCAATCCCGCAGCGCCGACTGCAGGTCGCCGATCACGGTGCGGGTCCAGCAGCGGTTGTTATAGGCTTCGACGTCCTTCGGATTGAGCCGGATTGAATCATCGAAATCCTTGATCGCGAGGCTATAGGCACCCTTGCTGGCATAGACCTGCCCGCGCCGGTAGAGCGCGCTGGCATCGTCGGGGTTTTCCGCGAGCCTGCGGTTCAGGGTCTTGATGATCGGGTCATCGTCGAGCGATGGAGGCGGCGTCCCGTCATTGCCTGGAGGCGTTTGCGCCGGCTTGTCGGACGGAGGGAGGACAGCGGTTTCGACTTTCGGCGGCGGTGGATCGACGCGCGGCATCGGCGGTGGTGGCGCTTCAGGAAGTTGTGGTTGAGGAAGTGCTGCGATCGGAGCGGGCGGTCGCGCGCCTGGAATGAATGAAAAATCCTGAGCCAGCGAGGATGAAATCCAGGGCACCTGCTCGGTGCGGGATGCGCGGGTGACGTCGACGCGGGTCCGGTTCAGCGTCTCTTCCGCCATCAGGTCAGGAACGCGGATTTCCTTCAGCAGCTCCTGCACGAACAGGCTGTGGTCGCCGCCATTGTCGGAGATCACGGAGCTGAGCGCCGCCGAATACATCACCAGCGTACCGTTCGGCGCAATCACAGGTGCGAGTCCGGCCGAGAAACTCCGGAACCGGCGCTCGAAGGGGTTGCGCCTGGAGGCGTCGATCAGGGCGATCTTGACGCCGGCGCCGCGGTTGTTGATTTCGCCCAGCACCATATCCAGGCTGAAACCGTCGCGACGAACGTCCGCCTCGGTCCAGATCTGCGCATCGACCGGGATCATATAACTTTGGCGGTTGGATTGGACGCCATAGCCGCTGAAGAAGATCAGCGCGACGGAGCCGGGCTTGATATGACCATAGAGCCGATCGAAGGCCTTGCGCATTCCGTCACCGGTCAAATTCTCGCCGACCTCGACGGTGAAGCCTTCGCGCTTGAGCTCGTCGGCGATATCGCGGGCGTCATTGATGGGCTCCTTCAAAGGCGCGTCCGCGTCGGGATATTTCGCATTGCCGATGACAAGGGCAAACCGGTCGGAGGCCACGGCGGCCGACGGAAAAATCGGCGCGATCGACAATATAAAAAAGATGATCAATGAAAGGCGGATTCTCATACGACGTCAGTCCAGCCAAAAAGGCGCCGATCCCAGCCCGCGCCTCGGCGACCTTACCCCACGAAAATCTCATTATCAAACCGGGCCCGCAAGCACTGTCAACTGCCGGCGAGCGCCGCAAATGACTGTGACGATTAACCGCGACAGGCTTGCGTGCGCGCCTATGCGCGCCGCCGCTATGGCTAACCTTGTCCGCCGCCCGCGGCATTTGGCGGCACGACGGGCGGCATTTTCTTCTGCCCGGCATGATCCTTTGGGGGTTTGACCTTTTGACGGCGCGGTGGCTTGGTGTGATCAGTCAATCGCAACCAAGAAAAAGCTCGACCGATGGAAAACGCCTACGAAATCTACGCGCTGCGTTATGCGACGATGTCGCCACGTACCCCCAATATGAATTACCTGTCGCCGGATCCCCACGAGACCACGGCTTCGGACCTCGATTACTTCGTCTGGCTGATCCGGGGCGGCGGTCGCGATATTCTGGTCGATACCGGTTTCAACGCGGTGGAAGCGGGCCTGCGAGGCCGCACGCTCACGCTCAACCCGGTGGAAGCGCTGTCGCGCTTCGGCGTTAGCGCCGACGCGATCAGGGACGTCGTCGTAACGCACCTGCATTACGATCACGCCGGCAATCTCGACCTGTTTCCGAACGCGCGGTTTCATCTGCAGGATCGCGAGATGAGTTACGCCACCGGGCGCTGCATGTGCTTTGGCGGCCTGCGTCATCCATTTTCGGTCGAACATGTGACGCTGATGGTTCGCCACGTCTACAGCGAGCGGGTGACCTTTCATTCCGGCGACGGCGAGGTCGCGCCCGGCGTCACCGTGCACCGCGTCGGCGGCCATTCGGACGGTCTGCAGGTGGTGCGGGTCGAGACCGCGCGAGGGCCGGTGGTGCTGGCGTCGGACGCGGCGCATTACTTTGGCAATCTGCATCGCCGCAGCCCGTTTCCGATCGTCTATAATATCGGCGACATGTGCCAGGGCTGGGAAACCGTCGAGCGGCTCGCCGGTCATCCGGATCGCATCATCCCCGGCCATGATCCGCTGGTCGGCACGATCTACCCGCGCGCCAGCGACAAGGTCGATGCCTTCGCCCTGCACAAGGCGCCGTCCCGTTCCTTCGCGAAATAGGTCGCGAGATGACGGCGCACAAAACCATCGGCTTCATCGGGCTTGGCGTGATGGGTGAGCCGATCTGCCGCAACCTCGTCAGGAAGAGCGGCGCGCGCGTGATCGCGTTCGATCTCGCGCCGGAGCCGCAGGCCCGGCTCAAGGCGGAAGGCGCCGGCATAGCCGCATCACTGGCGGCTCTGATCGGCGAAAGCGAAATCCTGTTCCTGTGCCTTCCCAGCGCCACGCACGTGCGTGCCGTGTTCGAGGGTGACGGCATTCTGAAAAACATCCGCGAAGGCCAGATCGTGGTCGATCTCGGAACCTCCTCCGTCAGTCAGACCCGCGATTTCGCCAGGCAATTGCAGGCAAAGGGCGCATCATGGGCCGATGCGCCGATCGCGCGCACCCGTCAGGCCGCGCAGGATGGAACGCTCAGCGTGATGGTCGGTGCAACGCCGGAACTGTTCGCCGCGATCGAACCGCTGATACGCTGTTTTGCGACTGACGTCACCAATTGCGGCGGCACCGGCGCCGGCCAGGTGACAAAAATCCTCAACAACATGGTGCTGTTCCAGACCGTCAACGCGCTGTCCGAGGCGGTCGCGGTCGCCAGACGCAATGACGTCGATCCCGCGCTGCTGCTCGATACGCTGTCGAAGGGCTCTGCCGACAGTTTTGCGCTGCGCAATCATGGCCTCAAGGCGATCGTTCCGGGAAATTTCCCGGAGCGGGCGTTCTCGACCGAATACGCGCTGAAGGATCTGTCTTATGCGCTGGAACTGGCTGCGGATGCGGGGATCAGGATCCGCGGCGCCGAACTGACCGGCAGGATATTGCAGGAGGCGATCGATGCCGGCTCGGGTGGCGCCTATTTCCCGGTGATCGCGAAACACATCGACGGAGGCGAGCCCGCCATGATCAAACGCTTTCCCGGTCTCGCTCCAACGCGCAGCCGCGCCGTCGTGCATGACGACCTTGTATTCACGGTGGCGGTCGCGCCCGATCCGGTCACCTCGTCGATGTACGAGCAGAGCGTGAAGGCGCTTGCGCGCATCGATGAAAGCCTGGCGCTGTGCGGGACCGACAAGAGCAGGATCCTCTCGGCCGTCGTCTACATCACCGACATGGCCCGGAAAGGCGAGATGAATCGCGCCTGGGACGAATGGGTTGACCCTGTCAATGCACCGATGCGGGCCTGCATCGGCGTCGATCTCGAGCCGCCGCATATCGTGGAGATCGTGGTGACGGCGGCGAAGTGAGCGGGCCTACTGCGCCTCACCATGAGGGCGATCGCCCTCAATATCCCTCCGCCTTCCCCGCCTCTTCGATGGTCTGCACAAGATCAAGACTGCTCTCGATCTTGCCGAGCATGCGCGCAAAATCCTTTCGTTCGGTTGCGGTCAGGCAGGACATGATCTCCCGCTCCTTGTGGAGGAGGCGCGGGATCAGCTTTGCGTAGAGGGCTTTTCCCCTCCCTGTCATCCGCAAGGCGAACTCGCGGCGATCATCCCTGTTCTCGACCCGCTCCACGAGCTGGCGTGTCATCAGCCCGGTGACCGCGCGGCTGATGGTGGATTTGTGGGTTCGCGTGCAGTGCGCAATGTATTGCGCGCTGCAGGCCTCGTTGCGGAAACCGAGCGTCGCCAGCACCCGCCATTCCGGAATATCCAGCCCGTAGCGCTCATGATACTCGCGGGACAGCGCGGCCGAAACCTCGGCCGCCAGCCGGTTCAGGCGGAACGGAACAAATTTGAACAGGTCGAGTCTGGTCAAAAAGCCCTCCGATGGGAGTTGACGCGGAAGCGTGCCGGTTGTTTAAGATAGTTGCAATTGCGACTAATTGGCACGGCCGTTATCCCTTTACCAGAGCAATGCGAGCATGGCGCAATCCGGGTTTCAGTCGAAAGCCCAGTTCGGTTATCGTCGCCACGCCGATCAGGATCGAACCGGCGGCCGCATTTCCGAATATCCGGTTGTGGTGGTCGGCGCCGGGCCGGTCGGGCTGTCGCTGGCGATCGATCTGGCGCAGCGCGGCCAGGGCGTCGTGCTGCTCGATGATGCCGACCGGATCGGCGAGGGCTCGCGCGCGATCTGCTTCTCGAAACGCACGCTCGAGTTCTGGGACCGGCTTGGCATCGGTAGCCGCATGGTCGACAAGGGCGTGGTGTGGAACGTCGGCAAGATCTTTCACGGCGCATCGCAGCTTTATCAATTCGATCTGTTGCCGGAGCAGGGCCACAAGCGGCCCGCCTTCATCAATCTCCAGCAATTCCATGCCGAGGCCTATCTGGTGGATCGCGTGCAGGAACTCGCTGGCGTCGACCTGCGCTGGCGCAACAAGGTGATTGGGCTGGAACAGCGTAACGACCATGCGATCCTGACGGTCGAGACGCCGGACGGATCCTATCGGATCGGCGCGAATTATGTGGTGGCCTGCGACGGTGCCCGATCGTCGCTGCGGCAAATGGTGGGCGCTGAATTCGCAGGCAAGGTTTTCGAGGATCAGTTCCTGATCGCCGACGTCAGGATGACGGCGGAATTTCCGACCGAACGCTGGTTCTGGTTCGATCCACCGTTCCACGCCGGGCGGTCCGCCTTGCTGCACAAGCAACCGGATGACATCTGGCGCATCGACCTGCAGCTCAATCCGGATGCGGATCCGGTGGCCGAAAAACTCCCTGAGAATGTGCGACCGCGGATCGCGCGCATGCTTGGACACGACCAGTTCGATTTCGAGTGGATCTCGCTTTACAAGTTCCAGTGCCGACGGATGGATAAATTCATCCACGGTCGCGTGATCTTTGCCGGCGACGCCGCGCATCAGGTGTCGCCGTTTGGCGCGCGCGGGGCCAATTCGGGTCTTGAGGACGCCGAGAATTTGGCCTGGAAACTGGACCGCGTGTTGAGGAAGGCCTCACCGGCGACCTTGCTCGAAAGCTATCACGTCGAGCGTAGCGCAGCCGCCGATGAGAACATCCGGGAATCGACGCGATCGACCGATTTCATGGCACCCCGCACCCGCCAGGAGGCGCGGTTGCGCAAGGCGGTGTTGTCGCTCGCCAGGGAAACGGAATTCGGCAAGCGCATGGTCAATGGCGGAAGGCTCTCGGTTCCCTCGATCTACAACTCGCCCCTTTCGACCACTGATCGCGACACATGGCGCGGCGGCCCGCGGCCCGGCGCTTCCATGCTTGACGCGCCGGTCACCACGCCCGCTGGCGAACCCGCCTTTCTCACCGACGCCTTCATTAAGTGCGGAACGCGGTTCACCCTGCTTGAGTTCAGCAACGGCGCCGCGGTCGATCCTCCGGACGGGGTCGGCCTGATCCGCGTTGGCGGCGAGGGCGGCTTTTCCAATTCGGCGGGGCTTGCGGCTGTCCGCTACGATGCCGAGCCCGGCAGCGCCTATCTGTTACGCCCCGACGGCTATGTCGCCGCGCGTTTCCGGCATCCGACACGAACCGCGCTCGACGCCGCGCTGGCGCGCGCCGCTGGAAACAACTGAGGTTCCCATGGCATTGTCCACCCGCTCGAATTTCGCCAAGCCGGACGATGCGTTTCGCGCGGTCGTCGAGGCACATCGCGGATTGAGCGATGAGCAAAGCGCCGATCTCGATGCGGCGCTGGTTCTCATTCTTGCCAATCATATCGGTGATATCGATGTGTTGCGCGAGGCGATCGCGCTGGCGCAACGGCGGATGGCGGAAGCCAGCCAGCAACAGCAGCAACAACAGTAACAAAAAGGGAATGGAATTGATGGCCAAGGGTTTCGCATCGACGACAGATATGGCCGAGAAGAAGATCACCTTCTCCGAGATCGGCACCGATCTCTATGCCTTCACCGCGGAGGGTGATCCCAATTCGGCCGTCATCGTCGGCGACGACGGCTGCATCGTGTTCGACGCGCAGGCGACGCCGGCGATGGCCAATAAAGTGATCGAACGGGTGCGCACCGTCACCGACAAGCCGATCAAATATGTGGTGCTGTCGCACTACCATGCCGTGCGGGTGCTTGGCGCGTCGGCCTATAAGGCGCAAGGAGTGATCGCGTCGCAGGAGACCTATCGTCTGATCGCGGAGCGCGGTCAGCAGGACTGGGATTCCGAATACGGCCGATTTCCGCGCCTGTTCCAGGATGCGCAAAGCATTCCCGGCCTGACCTGGCCTACGCTGACTTTCGAAGGAGATATGTCGATCTATCTCGGAAAACGCGAGGTGCGGTTGATGCAGCTCGGCGCGGGACATACCTCCGGCGATATCGTTGCCTGGGTGCCCGATGCGGAAGTGATGTTTTCGGGTGACCTGATCGAATACCACTCGGCCTGTTACTGCGGCGACGCCTATTTGCGCGAATGGCCGGCGACGCTGAACGAAATTCGCGCCTTCAATCCCAAGGCGATCGCGCCGGGGCGAGGCGATGCGCTCAAGGGCCTGGCTACCGGGCGCGACGCCATCGCCATGACGCGGGATTTCGTCACCACGCTCTATGGCGCGGCGGAGGCGGCGGTCGCCAGGGGCCGTAACCTCAAGGAAACCATGGCTGCAGCGCGTGAGGTGATGGACCCGAAATTCCAGAACTTTGCGATCTACGAGCACTGCCTGCCGTTCAACGTCTCGCGCGCCTTCGACGAAGCCGCGGGGATCGACGACCCCGTGATCTGGACCGATAAGCGCGACCGGGAAATGTGGGCGGCCCTGCAAGGAGGATGACCATGAATATCAATGCCTCGCCTGACGCGATCAGCCGTAGTTCCGTCAATATCACACCGGGCTATATGTCCGGCTTCGGCAACAGCTTTGAAACCGAGGCGCTGCCTGGCGCGCTGCCGATCGGACGCAATTCGCCGCAGCGCTGCGCCTACGGGCTTTACGCCGAACAGCTCTCCGGTTCGCCCTTCACCGCGCCGCGCGGCAGCAATGAACGCTCCTGGCTCTATCGGATCCGGCCCTCGGTCAAACATTCCGGCCGCTTTGCCAAGGTCGATGCCGGGCTGTGGCGCACCGCGCCGTGCCATGAGCAGGAGATTTCGGTCGAGCAATTGCGCTGGGATCCGGCGCCGATTCCGAAAACCGGGATGACCTTCCTGCAGGGCGTGCAGACCATGACCACGGCCGGGGACGCCAATACGCAGGCCGGCATGGCGGCGCATGTCTTTCTCGTCACCAAATCGATGGTCGATCAGCATTTCTACAATGCCGACGGCGAGATGCTGTTCGTGCCGCAGCAGGGAGAGCTGCGGTTCGTGACCGAGTTCGGCCGGATCGACGCCGGGCCGGGTGAGATCGTGGTGATCCCGCGCGGCGTGAAATTCCGCGTCGAGATCGTGAGCGGCCCCGCGCGCGGTTATCTCTGCGAGAATTACGGCGGCGCCTTCACGTTGCCGGAGCGCGGACCGATCGGCGCCAATTGCCTCGCCAATGCGCGCGATTTCCTGACGCCGGTGGCTGCCTATGAAGACAAGGACGCGCCGACCGAGTTGTTCGTGAAATGGGGCGGCTCGCTGTTTGTGACCAAACTGCCGCATTCGCCGATCGACGTGGTGGCATGGCACGGCAATTACGCACCGTACAAATACGATTTGCGGACCTTCTCTCCGATCGGCGCGATCGGTTTCGATCATCCCGACCCGTCGATCTTCACCGTGCTGACCTCGCCGTCGGAAACCGCCGGCACCGCGAACATCGATTTTGTCATCTTCCCGGAGCGCTGGATGGTGGCGGAAAACACCTTCCGCCCGCCCTGGTACCACATGAACATCATGTCGGAGTTCATGGGTCTGATCTACGGCGTCTACGATGCGAAGCCGCAAGGCTTCACGCCCGGCGGCATCAGCCTGCACAACATGATGCTGCCGCACGGTCCCGACCGCGAAGCGTTCGATCACGCCAGCAATTCCGAATTGAAGCCGGTCAAGCTGACCGGTACCATGGCCTTCATGTTCGAGACGCGGTTTCCGCAGCGCATCACCAGGCATGCGGCAACGTCGTCGACGCTGCAGGACGATTATGCGGATTGCTGGAAGGGGCTGGAGAAGCGGTTCGATCCGAACAAGCCGTAGCTTTCCGTCATTCCGGAGCGCGTCGAAGGCGAGAATCCGGAATTTCGAGATTCCCCGATGCGCAATTGCGCATCTGAGGGCTGGTCCTTCGGACCATCCCGGAATGACGGCGCATAGATAAGCAAGGACCGAAAACTTGTCCCACCCCAACGACCCCGCCCTCCGCTCCTTCATTCCAGTCGATGCCAGGTCGGATTTCCCGATCCAGAACCTCCCTTACGGTGTGTTCTCGACGGCAGCCTTGCCTGCGCCGCGCGTCTGCGTCGCGATTGGCGACTACGTGCTCGATCTCTGGGAACTCGAACAGGACGGCCGACTGGACGCCGGCGATCTCGGCGTCTTTGCAGGGCCGGCGCTGAATCCCTTCATGGCGCTGGGTCCGAAGGTGTGGTCGCGCACGCGGGGGCGGATCAGCGAGTTGCTGCGTCACGACAATCCCGAACTGCGTGATAACGAGAAATTGCGCAAGCGCGCATTGGTGCCGATGGCGGATACAAAATTGCATCTGCCGATCGCCGTCGCCGGCTACACCGATTTTTATTCGTCGAAGGAGCACGCCACCAATGTCGGCGTCATGTTCCGCGGCAAGGACAACGCGTTGCAGCCGAACTGGCTGCATATGCCGATCGGCTACAACGGGCGCGCGTCGACCGTGGTGGTCTCCGGCACCAAAGTGCGCCGGCCGCACGGCCAGCTGAAGCCGCCGAATGCGGAGCTTCCCACTTTCGGCCCCTGCAAGCGGCTCGATTTCGAGCTGGAAATGGGCGTGGTGGTCGGGCAGCCCTCGCCGATGGGCGGGACGCTGACCGAGGCGCAGGCGGAGGCAATGATCTTCGGCTTCGTCTTGCTCAACGACTGGAGCGCGCGCGATATCCAGCAGTGGGAATATGTGCCGCTCGGACCTTTTCAGGGCAAGGCGTTTGCGACCTCGATCAGCCCGTGGGTGGTCACCCGCGAGGCGTTGGAGCCGTTCCGGCTCCACGGGCCGCGGCAGGATCCGGCGCCGCTGCCTTATCTGCAGCAGACGCAGCCGAACAATTACGACCTGCACCTCGACGTGGATTTGCGCGCGGCCTCCATCAACGAGGCGAAGAATATCTGCCACACCAATTTCAAATACATGTACTGGTCGTCGGTACAGCAATTGGTGCATCACGCTTCCTCCGGCTGCGCCATGAATGTCGGCGATCTCCTGGGGAGCGGCACCATCTCTGGCCCGGAGAAAAGTCAGCGCGGCAGCCTGCTCGAGATTTCCTGGAACGGCACCGAGCCGGTTGATTTGCCGGGTGGCTTCAAGCGCACGTTTCTCGAAGATGGCGATTCGCTGGTCATGCGCGGCTGGTGCCAGGGCGACGGCTATCGCGTCGGCTTCGGCGAAGTCGAAGGCACGATTCTGCCGGCGGTGTGATCCCGGTCATTGCCAATGACGGTCGGAGCAGCTCAGCGTTTCTCCGGCGGAATATTTCCGATGCGGGCGGAGTGCGCGGCGACATCCTTGACGCTGTATTTGAGGTGCACGCGCTTGTCGGACGGCGGCTGCTTCGCAACGCATGCACCCGGCCGCCATTCCCTCGCGGGCCTTATCGGTCGCGGGGAAAAGCCACCGCCGCAGTTCGGGCAGACATTACCGATTTTGGTTTCGACGCAGTCCGCACAGAACGTGCACTCATAACTGCAGATGCGAGCCTGCGTCGAACCGGGTGGAAGGTCCTTGTCGCAATATTCGCAGTTCGGCCGGAGCTGCAGTGCCATGATCGTCGTGTCTCCATCGAGCGGCGCGATCGTCGCAAATCAAAGCCGCCGACCGAATGGCGAATATCCCTCGATTTCGGACAAAGGTGTCTATCCGTCGCGCCCGGTCGCGACGAGGGAATCCATCTATTTTCCACCTCGCCAATCCGTTGTCAGGCTGGCGATATCGGCCGTAGCCGTCTCGCGGATTGCGGACGGCGTGCGCGAGAAGCGCGGTGCCGGCGCGGGCTGGGTGACGCCGTGGCGATCGACGAAAACCTTTCGTGCCGCCATATGCGGATGCCGAGGTGCTTCGGCCATGGTCAGGACCGGCGCGAAGCAGACGTCGGTGCCTTCCATGATCTTGCACCACTCGTCGCGGGTCATGGTCCTGAAGACGTCCGCCAGCTGCTGTTTCAGGGCAGGCCAGGCCGAGCGGTCCATCTGCGCGTCGAATCCTTCGTCGGAAAGACCGGCCAATTGCCGCAACAGCGCGTAGAATTGCGGCTCGATCGAGCCGATCGAAATGAATTTGCCGCAGGCGCACTCATAGACGCCGTAGAAGTGCGCGCCGCCGTCGAGAAAATTGCTTTCGCGTTCCTCGGTCCAGCGGCCCATCGCTGTCAGGTCGAAGAACATCGACATCAGCGAGGCTGCGCCATCGCACATTGCCGCATCAACGATTTGTCCCTTGCCGGAGCTTTTCGCCTCCAGGAGCGCGGCGAGCACACCGACGACGAGGTAAAGCGCGCCGCCGCCGAAATCGCCGACCAGGTTGAGCGGCGGGACCGGCTTTTCGGCGGGGCCGATCGCGGCCAGCGCGCCGGTGACCGAGATGTAGTTGATGTCGTGGCCGGCGGCCAGCGCCAGCGGGCCTTCCTGGCCCCAGCCGGTCATGCGGCCATAGACGAGACGGGGATTTCGCGCTTGCACGGTCTCGGGGCCGAGCCCGAGCCGCTCCATCACCCCGGGCCGAAAGCCTTCGATCAGCGCGTCGGCATGTTCAAGGAGGTCGAGCACCTGCGCGATCGCACCCTTGTCCTTCAGGTCGAGTTCGACGACCTTGCGTCCCCGCCCGGCCGCCGATTTGAGGTTCTTTCTCGCGCCGACACGATCGAGCGTGACCACCTCCGCGCCCATATCCGCTAGCATCATGCAGGCAAAGGGGCCGGGCCCGATGCCGGCAAATTCGACGATACGGAAACCGGCCAGCGGGCCTGAGGCGCCGGCCGATGATTGTGGTTCTGACTTGTCGAGCACGTTGTCTTTCCATCGACCCGCGAGCGCGGGGAGCTAGCCGGCCTCGGTAACTGCGCGTTGCGCCATCACCTTGATCAGATTGGCGCGATAATCCGCGGATCCGTGGATATCGCTGAGCAATCCATTCGCGGAAATGCTGACGTTGTCGAGCGCGCCCGCCGACCAGTTCGCCTTCAATGCCGACTCGATGGCCGGTACCCGCATGACGCCGCCCGAGGATGCGCCGGTAGCGGCGACACGGACGTCGCCGGACTTGGTTCTGGCGACGAACACCCCGGTCAACGCGAAGCGCGAGGCCGGATGCGGAAACTTGGCGTATCCCGCCTTGGCCGGAACCGGGAACGATACGGCGGTGATGATTTCGCCCTCGGCGAGTGCGGTGGCGAACAGGCCCTTGAAGAAATCATCCGCTGCTATCGAACGCTTGTTGGTCCTGATCGTGGCGCCGAGCGCAAGCACCGCCGCGGGATAGTCCGCGGCCGGATCGTTGTTGGCGATCGAGCCGCCGATCGTGCCACGATGGCGCACGGCCGGGTCTCCGATCAGCGAGGCGAGATGGGCAAGTGCGGGTATCGCCTTTTGCGCGGCTGCGCTCGTGGCCACATCATAATGCGGCGTTGCGGCTTTGATGGTCAGCGTATCGCCTGAGGCCTCGACGCCGACCAGTTCCTTGATCCTTGCAAGATCGATCACGTCCGAGGGCGAGGCGAGCCGCTGCTTCATCACGGGGATAAGCGTGTGACCGCCGGCGAGAAATTTTGCCTCTTTACCCTTGGCGAAGAGCGCGGCGGCTTCGTCGACCGAGGAGGGGCGATGATAGGTGGTCTCGTACATGGTCCATCTCCCGAATTCTATTTTTTGTCGTGTTTTCTTCACGCGAACCGGATGCCACTTCGCTTGAAAACACTCCTAGGCGGCGTTGCCGTGGATCGCATGCCACACCCGGTCGGGTGTCGCCGGCATCTCGAGCTGGTTGTTGCCGATCGCATCCGTGATGGCGTTGATGACGGCGGCGGATGCGCCGATCGCGCCGGCCTCGCCGCAACCCTTGACGCCCAACGGATTGCCCGGGCAGAGCGTCGTGGTGTGACTCAGTTTGAACGACGGCAGATCGTCGGCGCGCGGCATGGTGTAATCCATGAACGACGCGGTTACGAGCTGGCCTGAGCTGTCATAGACCGCGCCTTCGAGCAACGCCTGGCCTATGCCTTGCGCCAGACCGCCGTGGACCTGGCCTTCGACAACCATCGGATTGATCAGCCGGCCGAAATCGTCGGCCGCGACGAAGTTGACGAAGGAGGTCTTGCCGGTGCCGGGATCGACCTCGATCTCGCAGATATAGGCGCCCGCCGGGAAGGTGAAGTTGGTGGGATCGTAGAACGCGGTTTCCTTCAGGCCGGGCTCCATGCCGTCGGGCAGATTGTGCGCCGTGTAGGCGGCGAGCGCGACCATCGGCAGCGCGATCGACTTGTCGGTGCCTGTAACCTTGAACTCGCCGTTTTCGATGACGATGTCGCCCTCGGACGCCTCGAGCAGATGGGCCGCGATCTTCTTGCCCTTGGCTTCGACCTTTTCCATGGCCTTGATGATCGCGGTGCCGCCAACCGCGAGCGAGCGCGAGCCATAGGTGCCCATGCCGAACTGCACCTTGTCGGTGTCGCCGTGTACGATCTGCACCTGGCTGATGGGAACGCCGAGACGTTCGGAAATGAGCTGCGCGAAAGTCGTCTCATGGCTCTGGCCGTGGCTGTGCGAGCCGGTGAGGACCTCGATGGTGCCGACCGGATTGACGCGGACCTCCGCCGATTCCCACAGGCCGACGCCGGCCCCCAGGCTGCCGACCGCCTTGGACGGCGCGATGCCGCAGGCCTCGATGTAGCAGGACAAGCCGATGCCGCGGAGCTTGCCTTCAGACCTGGCTTTGACCTTGCGCGCCGGGAAACCGGCGTAATCGATCGCCTTCAGCGCCGCGTCGAGCGAGGCGCCGAAGTCGCCGATGTCATAGGCCATGATGACCGGGGTCTGATGCGGAAATTGCGTGATGAAATTCTTGCGGCGCAATTCCGCCGGGTCGACCTTCAACTGCCGCGCCGCGGTTTCCATCATGCGTTCGATCAGAAAGCTCGCCTCCGGGCGGCCCGCGCCGCGATAGGCATCGACCGGCACGGTATTGGTATAGACCGTGATCACCTCGGCATGAATGGCCGGGATATTGTACTGGCCCGACAGCAGCGTCGCATAGAGATAGGTCGGCACCGCCGACGAGAACAGCGACATATAGGCGCCAAGGTTGGCGTGGGTTTTCACCCGCAGGCCCAGAATCTTGTTGTCCTTGTCGAACGCCATCTCCGCTTTGGAGAGGTGGTCGCGGCCGTGGGCATCGGTGAGGAAGGCCTCGGTGCGATCGCCGGTCCACTTCACCGGACGCCCGACCTTCCTGGAGGCCCATAGCGCCACCATTTCTTCCGGATAGATGTAGATCTTGGAGCCGAAGCCACCGCCGACGTCCGGCGCGATCACCCGCAGCTTGTGCTCCGGCGCAATGTTGTAGAACGCCGACAGCACGAGGCGCGCGACATGCGGATTTTGCGAGGTCGTGTAAAGGGTGAAATGCTCCTCGGCCGCGTTGTATTCCGCGATCGCCGAACGCGGCTCCATCGCATTCGGCACCAGGCGGTTATTGGTGAGCTCCAGCGCGACCACGTTGGCCGCCTTGCTGAAGGCGTCCTTGACGGCGGCCTCGTCGCCGATCACCCAGTCGTAGATCACATTGCCCGGCGCTTCCGGATGAAGCTGCGGCGCGCCCGGCTTGATCGCCGCGCGGATATCGGGGGCGGCGGGAAGCTCTTCGTAATTGACGACGACCGCTTCCGCCGCATCCCTGGCCTGGTTCTTGGTCTCGGCGACCACGACCGCGACGGCCTGACCCACGAAGCGTACCGTTTCCGGCGCCATCGCCGGCCACGCGCCCATCTTCATCGGCGTGCCGTCCTTGGATGTAATCGCCCAGCCGCAAATCAGGTTGCCGACCTTGTCATCGACGATCTGTTGTCCGGTCAGCACGCCGACCACGCCGGGCATCTTCAACGCCGCCGCCGAGTCGATGCTCTTGATCTTCGCATGCGCGTGCGGGCTGCGGATGAAATGGGCAAAGGTCATGCCCTGCAGCTTGATGTCGTCGACATAGCGGCCCTTGCCGGTGATGAAACGCCGGTCTTCCTTGCGCACCACGCTGGCGCCAATCCCTTCAACACCCATCGCATTTCTCCCTGTCGGACCGCATGACCTGCGCAAAATTCGCAAAAGACGCCGATCGCAGCCGGTTTTTGTATTTCGAAAGTCCTGAGCCCTGAGGCCCAGGATCGGCTGATTATTCCGCCGCTTGCGAAACCTTCATGCGGCCGGCAGCGTCCAGCACCGATTTGACGATGTTATGGTAGCCGGTGCAGCGGCAGATATTGCCTTCCAGCTCGTGCCGGACAGTTGCCTCGTCGAGCTTGCCACCGTGTCGATGGACGATATCGATCGCCGACATGATCATGCCCGGCGTGCAGTAGCCGCACTGCAGACCGTGATTGTCGCGGAACGCGGCCTGCATCGGGTGCAACTCGTCCCCCTTCGCGATGCCTTCGATGGTGGTGACGTTGGCGCCGTTGGCTTGTCCGACGAGCACCGTGCAGGATTTGACTGCCCGTCCGTCGATGTGCACGACGCAGGCGCCGCACTGGCTGGTGTCGCAGCCGACATGGGTGCCGGTCAAATTCAGATGGTCGCGCAGCAGATGGACGAGAAGGGTTCGATCCTCGACATCGGCCGAGACCGCCTTGCCGTTTACCGTCAGTTTGACTGTAGACACGCGTGTTTCCTCCCGATGTTTTTGCTTGTTTCAATTAGAAGCACGGGGGCGGGACTTTGCAACTAGGAATTTCGTCGCGGAGCGCCATGTTTGCCATCAAGAGAGCTTGATTGGGGTTTTCCGCTTCAGCGCCGTTCCGGCAAACGGCCGGACACCTGTCACGCGAAGTCTCCTTCCGGCAAGCCTGCACTCCTTTTTTGTCTCGTCAGCGCCGGGGGTTATGCGCGCTGGCCTTCACCGGGACTGTTTCCGGATGGCTGTCGCGTACCACGGCTGCAAATTTGTGCCTTTCTCGGCCCGGACACGATGGTCTATTTTGGATCGGGATCGCAATTATCTGGGATCGCGAGGAAATGTTGCCGTGATCGACAAGCGTGTGAAGACCACCGCTGACGCCGTAGCCGGGGTTCGCGACGGTTCGACGGTATTGGTGGCCGGCTTCGGTGCCGTCGGCGTCGCCGATCATCTGCTCGATGCCCTTCACGACCAGGGCGCCCGGGAGTTGACCATCGTGGCCAACAATTCCGGCAATGGCGACTACGGGCTGGCCCGCTTGATCAATTCGGGGCGGGTTCGCAAGGTGATCTGTTCCTACCCGCGCTCGGGTGACTATAGCGCCTTTCTCAATGCCTACCGCGCCAGGAGCCTTGAGCTGGAATTGGTCCCGCAAGGGACCATCAGCGAACGCATGCGCTGCCATGCAGCCGGGCTTGGCGGGTTCTTTTCGCCGGTTTCGGCCGGAACAAAGCTCGCAGAGGGCAAGGAAACCCGTGAGATCGACGGCCGCCTGCATGTGTTCGAGAAGCCCCTGAAGGGCGACGTTGCGCTGATCAAGGCCAATAAGGCCGACCGCTGGGGCAATCTGACCTACATAAAGTCGGCGCGGAATTTCAACCCCGTCATGGCGATGGCCGCCGACCTGACGGTGGTTGAAGTCGACGCCATCGTGGAGCTTGGCGAACTGGATCCGGAAGCCGTTGTCACACCAAGTATTTTTGTCGACCGCGTGGTCGTCGTTGGAGCAAATGCATGATCCCCAAGTCCTGTCAGGCTCTGACGCGTGAGCAAATGGCCTGGCGCGCCGCGCAGGATTTGGGAGAGGGCGACTACGTCAATCTCGGCATCGGCATTCCGACGCTCGCGGCGAGTTTCGTTCCGCCCGGTCGCGAGGTGATCTTTCACAGCGAGAACGGCATCCTCGGTATGGGTCCGAAGCCGGAGCCCGGCCAGGAAGACCCCAATATGGTCGATGCGGGCAAGAACAAGACGACGCTGGTCGCCGGCGGTTGCTTCGTCCACCATGCCGACGCGTTCCTGATGATCCGCGGCGGCCATCTTGATGTCAGCCTGCTGGGCGCCTTCGAGGTCTCCGAAAGCGGCGATCTGGCGAACTGGACCACCGAAGACCCGGCCTTCCCGCCCGGGGTCGGCGGCGCCATGGATCTGGCGGTCGGCGCCAAGGCCATCCGGGTCATCATGGAGCATACCAGCAAGCGGGGCGAGCCGCGTATCCTGAAGGCCTGTACCTATCCGCTTACCGCGGCCGCTTGCGTCAGGCGTATCTACACCAACCTCGCGGTGATCGATGTGACACCGCGGGGGTTGCTTGTGATCGAGATGATTGCGGGAATGCCGCTTGAGAAGCTGCAGACGTTAACAGAGCCGAAACTACTGCTGGCCCCGGATTGGCAGATATTGGCGCCGCCTGAGGCCCCCGAGGTCCGGGCGGCGTAGGCCGTCCGCAAACGCTTCCAAAGCGCGCTCGTCGGCGCGAGAATTTACGGCCTCTTATCGATTCTACTCTAGGTTTCCGGGCGAGGTTTCGGGGGCAGGGCTCCCGATTCTGCTGGTTTAAAAAGGGTAAAAGCACGGGGGGTCGAGGTGGGATTGTTAAAGCGCGTCTGGCCGAAATCGATATCGCCAAAGCTTCCAACCCTGCGATTCCGCGGAAAAATCATGCTTGGTTTCACGCTTGTGCTGGCCATCACGGCGGTCAGCATGGGCTTCGCCTATATGGGATTTGAGCGTGTCTCCGCCGGCGTCAAGGCCTACCGAAACAGCGTGTCGGAATCCGATCTGGCCCGGAATATCGACCGCGAACTGATCTCCTACCGGGGGTTGGCGCGATATTATGTGGCGACCGGAAAAGAGGACGACGCCAAAGCTGCATTGGCGGCGGAAGCAGGTTTGAAGGAGGCCATCGACCAAACGATGAAGACCACCACAAACCCGGCGCGCATCAACGGGATCACGCGTCTTGCCAGGGAGTTCCGTGCGTTCACGAAGATCTTTGCCGATGTCGTCAAGGTCAAGCGGGACAGCGAGTTGGTGACGCAAAATCAGCTCCTGCGCAGCGGCAATCTGCTGCGTTACAAGCTCGACGACTTCCCCAGCAACGTCGACGACGACGCGGAGCTTGCCGCGGTCACGCTCGGCGCAAAAAAGGTGGCCGCGCAATTTCAGGCCGCGATGGCGCTCGCCAGCACCTTCGTCGTCAACTCCGATCAGTCGGTCGCCGCCAGCGCGATGGCGCGTCTGAAGTTTGTGGAGACCGCGCTGCAGGCAATTCCGTCGACCGACGAAAAAGTCAAGCAGGCGGTCAAGGAAGCCGCGGCACAGCTTGAAGAATATCGGCAGGCGCTGACCAAGCTGATCGCGAATTCCAAGGATGTCGATGAACTGGCCGCCGAAATGGCCGAGTCCACGACAGAGATCATGAAGCTCTCGAACGCCATGAAGGCGGACCTGCTCGCCGATCAACAGCGGCTCGACGCCGAATCCGACGCTACCATCAGCGAGACGGAGCAGTTGGTCGTCATGCTCGCGTTCGGCGGATTCCTGCTGGGCGGCGTCCTGGCCGTACTGCTGGGCAAGGGAATTTCCCGGCCGATGATAGCGATGTGCAAAGCGATGCGCGAACTGGCTAACGGCAATTTCGACGTCGTTCTGCCGGGTCTCGGCCGCAAGGACGAACTCGGCGAAATGGCCGGCGCGGTGGAAGAGTTCAAGATGCAGGCGATCGCCAAGGCCGAGCGCGATGCGGCCGAGCAGGATGCACAGAATAAAGCCAGCGCGGCGGCGCGCCGCGCCGAGCTTATTCGCTTCGCCGATGACTTCGAGGCGGCGGTGGGCTCCATCGTCGCCAACGTGTCTGCGTCTGCCGTTCAACTCGAGGCGGCTGCGGGAACATTGACGCGGACTGCGGAGAGCACGCAAAGCCTGTCCAGCCAGGCCGCCGGCGCATCGGAACAGGCGTCGAGCAACATGCAGTCGGTCGCCTCCGCAACCGAGGAGCTTTCCGCTTCCGTTGACGAGATCGCACGGCAGGTACAGGAATCCAACCGGATCGCGGAAGCGGCGGTCCTTCAGGCCGAGCAGACCGACGGACGGATCGGTAAATTGTCGCACGCCGCGCAGGAAATCGGCGATGTGGTCAAACTGATCACCGCAATCGCCGAGCAGACCAATCTGCTGGCGCTGAACGCGACTATCGAAGCCGCCCGCGCCGGCGATGCCGGTCGGGGGTTCGCCGTCGTCGCTTCCGAGGTGAAATCGCTGGCGAGCCAGACCGCGAAAGCGACCGACGAGATATCGTCGCACATCGCCGGCATGCAGGGCGCGACGCAGGAATCGGTTGCCGCCATCAAGGAGATCGGTGGCACCATTGCGCAGATCTCGACCATCGCGTCGACGATCGCCAGCGCTGTGGAGGAACAGGGCTCCTCGACACAGGAAATCGCGCGCAGCGTTCAAACCGTCGCCCAGGGAACCCACGAGGCTGCCGCCAATATCCTGGAAGTCAATCGCGGCGCAGCGGAAACCGGATTGGCATCAGGGGATGTGCTGGAGTCGGCGCGTACGCTTTCGACTGAAAGCACGCGGCTGCGTGAGGAGCTGGACCGATTCATGGCAAATATCCGCGCGGCGTAAGGCTTGCCATTCAAACGGTGTCATTATCCGCCAACGGGGTGGAGCCAAGCGCCGGCCGATGACAGGCTTCAGTGCATGATCCAGTATTTCGCGACATCCCGGCCGGCTCGATCTTCACTCGGGCCGGAGATTGCCGGATACCCGCTTTCGCAGGTTTGACGGCCGTACCGAATTATCGGCCCTCAATTGCTTGTCCCTGCCAAACTGCCGCTTCAGTTCCAACTTGGCCCGCTCCAGTCGCCCCCGTTGCGTCTCTGGCAAGGTCTTGCCGGCACGGTTGATGTAAAAGGCCAGCATTGAAAGCGCCGAGCGATAGGCGCCGACCTTGCGGCGCGAACTGCGTTCCGCCGAGCGTTTGAGCGAGGCCGCGATCTTCTTCGGATCGGTCAGCGTGAAGAGGCCCGGCTCCAAATCGAGCGCGTCGCTCTGTTGGGTCACACGTTGCGACCAACGCTTGGACTGAACCTTTCGTCCGTGTGGCTTCCTGGCGGCTATCCGCCTGGTCTTGCGCGCAGCCACTTTGGGTGAAACCGCCGATTTCCGGTGTTCGGTCATGGCAATTCCAGTCTGTTTTGACGCAAACGAGGACGCAGCCGATCGGTTCCCCTGGGCATTGCCGGAACTTCGATCGTCCAACCGCGTTGAAAACAGGGTTGGCGCAAGGGCGAAAAATCCCCGGAACGTCACTTGTCCGCGGGATCTTCCCATTGGTTCAATTCGATGAATTTGCAGCCACGGCAGGGCGATTTGACGGTTGCCGCAAGGAATCCTGCGACATCCAACGACGCTCGCGTGATTGAAACGAGCATTCCCTTCCGCCTCGACGCGCTGCGCTGGAGCGGTTTCCATACCCGCGTCGTGCTTGCTCTGGGAATCACCTGGATTCTGGATGGGCTTGAGGTCACGCTGGCGGGCGCGTTGTCCGGGGCTCTGAAGGAGAGCCCGACACTGCACTTTTCGAATGTCGACGTCGGGTTTTCCAACAGCCTGTATCTGGCCGGCGCGGTGATCGGCGCGCTCGGGTTTGGTTGGCTGACCGATCGGATCGGCCGCAAGAAACTGTTCTTCATCACGCTGGCGCTCTATCTTGCGGCCACCGCGGCGACCGCGCTCTCCTGGAGTGTCGCAAGCTACGCGTTGTTCCGGTTTTTGACGGGCGCCGGCATCGGCGGCGAGTACACCGCGATCAATTCGACGATCCAGGAACTGGTTCCGGCGCGCTATCGCGGATGGACCGACCTTGTGGTCAACGGCAGCTTCTGGATCGGTGCGGCGCTGGGCGCGATCAGCGCGATTGTAATGCTGGACCCGCACCTGGTCAGCCCCGATCTTGGCTGGCGGCTCGCGTATCTCACTGGTGCCGGCCTTGGTCTCGTGGTGTTCGTGATGCGTCTGTGGATTCCGGAGAGTCCGCGGTGGCTCGTGATTCACGGTCATCCCGATCGCGCCAATGGGATCGTGCGCGATATCGAACGGTGGGTTACCGGGCCCGCGCAAGACCAGCACCAGGATCCGCATCAGCAGGCCCTGCCGAAGATGAAGCTGAGGATGCGGGATCACACGCCGCTGTGCGAAGTCGCGCACACGTTGTTTTCCGTCTATAGGCAACGCTCGCTGGTCGGGTTGGCGTTGATGAGCGCGCAGGCGTTCTTCTACAACGCGATCTTCTTCACCTTCGCGCTGGTATTGACCGATTTCTACGGGATCGCGGCGGATCAGGTCGGCTGGTACATCCTTCCCTTCGCCGCCGGAAATTTTCTTGGTCCGCTGGTGCTTGGCCGGCTGTTCGACACGTTGGGACGCCGCGCGATGATCACCTTCACTTATGGCGTTTCGGGTGTTTTGCTCGCGCTCTCGGGCTATCTGTTTGCGATCGGCGTATTGAGCGCACAAACCCAGACGATAGCCTGGATGGTGATTTTCTTCTGTGCTTCCCCGGCCGCAAGTGCCGCATACCTCACCGTCAGCGAGACCTTTCCGCTGGAAGTGCGGGCGCTCGCGATTGCGTTTTTCTATGCGGTGGGAACGGGAATTGGCGGCGTCGCAGGCCCTGCATTATTCGGGGTATTGGTCGATACCGGCTCGCGCGGGCCCGTCTTCGCGGGCTATCTGCTGGGCGCGGGGTTGATGGCGGGGGCCGCCGCTGTCGCCTGGCGTTATTGCATCGCGGCCGAGCGCCGCACGCTGGAATCGGTCGCGCGGCCGCTCGCCTTTGTGGAGTAGAGTGAGATGAACCACGCGGATCAGAAAATGGCTGAGGGGCCTGTGCAGGAAGACGCGTCACAACCGGGCAAGGCCTCGCGAGAGCCGAAGGTGAGTGAACTTGCGCAGTGCCTGAACGAATATGCCATCCTGCTCGACATTGACGGTACCCTTCTCGATCTCGCACCGACGCCGCGCGAAGTTTGGGTGCCGCCCGACCTGGCCGAGACCCTGAGCTGCCTGCACGCCAGGACGTCAGGCGCGCTCGCCCTCGTCAGCGGCAGGTCGCTGAACGATATCGATCTGATCTTTGCCCCCGAACAATTTCCGGCAGTGGGAGGCCACGGTGCTGAAATGCGAATTTCCAACGATAGCGAGGCCGTGGCCACCCATGCGCCGCCGATGGACAAGGAGTTGAAGCGTCGCCTTGCCGCCATCGCCAGGCTCAGTCCGGGGATTTTGCTCGAGGACAAGGGCTATTCGCTGGCCCTTCACTACCGGCTCGCGCCGCACGCGGAGAAGGCGATTTACGCGGCGGTCTCCCTGATCAGGGCTGAACTGCCCAATGCGCCGATCGAGGTGTTGCCGGGAAAGTGCGTCTGCGAAATCAAGCAAACCGGCTTTGACAAGGCCACTGGCGTCCGCGAGTTGATGACCCACGAACCCTTCCGGGGCCGCCGTCCAATTTTCATCGGTGATGATGTCACCGACGAATTGGTATTTGCGATCATGCCTGATCTCGGCGGGCTCGCATTCTCCGTGGGCCGGCGTGCACAAGGCGTGACCGATCATTTTGACGAACCGCGCGATGTGCGGGCGTGGCTTGCTCGTCTCATCGATGGCGAAGCTGGGGCAAGACGATGATCGAGTTCCGGTCAAACCCGGTGCGCGTGCTGCGACCAAAGGCATTTTCACAGGCGAGCGGTCGTCGGCCTAAATCTCTTTTTGGATGATTCATCGCGGTTCAACGCCGTGCCGCCTGAATTTGGTTTCATTTCGTTGAAAGGGTGGCGAGGAACCATATTGATGAATGGTTGTTAAATACGCGAGCGAAGCATCAGGAGGGGACCTGTGAACCTCGTCGTCGTTTCAAATCGCGTCACGCGCGGCAACGTCAATGAGCCCGTGACGGGCGGCCTCGCAGCCGCATTGCTGCCGGTGGTGGAGAATTCCGGCGCGATTTGGGTCGGTTCCAGCGGCCGCGTCCGCGACGGCGCCCAAAAGGAGCCGTTCGCCGAAATCGAGGCGCTCGGGGCGGGCGCGCTGGCGATGCTGGATCTGCCGGCCGCCCATTACGGCGGATATTATGAAGGCTTTGCCAATTCGGCCCTGTGGCCTGCGCTGCATTCCCGCGCCGATCTGATCTGCGCCTCGCAGGAGGATTATCTTTCCTATCGCGAAGTGAACGCTTTCATGGCGCGTGCGCTGCTGCGCTTCAAAAAGCCGGATACCGCTTTCTGGATCCAGGATTATCACTTTCTGGCCCTTGGCGCCGAACTGCGCGATCTCGGCGTGACGCAGCCGATTGGCTTTTTCCTGCATACGCCGTGGCCGGCGCGCCCTGTGATAGAGGGCGTACCCCATCATCGCGAACTGATCGAGGCAATGCTGGCCTGTGATTTGATCGGATTCCAGACGACAGACGATTGCGAGAGTTTCCTCGAATATCTTTCCTCCTGTCTCGGCCTCGAGATCGAGGATGGCGTCGTGACGTCGCGCCATGGCAGATCGCGCATCGCGGTATTTCCAATCGGCATCGATGCCGAGAAATTCGCGCGGCAAGCCGCCAAGGCCGTGTCCCACCCCGATGTATCGCGGTTGCGGCGAAGCCTGAACGGCGAGAAGCTGGCGATTGGCGTCGATCGGCTGGATTATTCCAAGGGGCTCGTCAACCGGATCAATGCGTTCGACCGGATGTGGACCTTGCAGCCGGCGCTTGCGCGCACGGTGACCTTGCTGCAGATCGCGATACCCTCGCGCGGCGCCATCGAGGCCTACGGCAACCTGCAGGGCGAACTCGCAAAGCTTGTCAGCGACGTCAACGGCCGCCATGGCGAAGTGGACTGGACCCCGATCCGTTATCTCAACAGGGGTTTTAGCCAGACCGTACTGGCGGGATTGTATCGTACCGCCCAGGTCGGCGTCGTAACGCCCCTGCACGACGGGATGAATCTCGTCGCCAAGGAATACGTCGCCGCGCAGAACCCGGCTGATCCCGGCGTTCTGGTGCTGTCGAAATTTGCAGGTGCGGCCAACGAACTGGATACAGCGTTGCTGGTCAACCCCCACGATATCGACGGCATGGCGCGGACTATCGCGATCGCTCTCTCGATGCCACTGCCCGAGCGACGCATGCGGTGGGAAGCGATGATGGCAAGACTTCACCGCCGTACCATCCAGCAATGGTTTGCGGATTTTGTCGACGTGTTGCGGGAAACCCAGATCCACAAGCGCGCGGCCGTGCGGCCCACGACGGAACCGCCGGCATCGTGGCCGCTTCGCTCGGTCAATGCAGGCGCGCGATATCATTAGCAGGCGATTTCCCGGGCCCAAGCGCCAGTGCGGGTCCGGCAGCGCCCAGGGTCACCGCGTCCTGGTGCTTGAACCGAAGACCGGTGACCTGCAACGCTTGAAAACCGAACAAATCGACTGGCCGAACGGCGGCAAGACCATCAATCGGACGTCGGTGGCTCAGATTCCGCTGTTTTTTCAATTGCTTGTAGAAATATTCGGCATTGCGGCCTCGGTCACTTGCAAAAGTCCTCCTGCCCCTTCAAGAGAGTAGCATCCGGAGAGATGGCCGAGTGGCTTAAGGCGCACGCTTGGAAAGCGTGTGTGCGGGAAACTGTACCGTGGGTTCGAATCCCACTCTCTCCGCCAGCCATCCCAAGCCATTTCGTACTTCGATACGAAGGCAGGCCAAAAATCCGGCCGTTTTCCTGCATTTTCCCCATCGGAGAAAACCCGACGCCGAGCAAACTGAGCATTCGAGAGGCCCGGAGAACCGAATTTTCTCCGAATTCTTAGTACCCTGCGAATTGGTCTAGTCCGGCATTTTCCGGCAGAACCAAGGGCTTATGAGGGAAACGGTTTGGATCTCTCTCGCTCAACCGATGGGAACGAAGGACTTCCGATTCTATACCAACCGATTTCGGAATTTGCGGGTTCGTGCCCTTAGGCACCGGTAAGGTTTCTAACAAAAGCTAGCCAGTCGCCAAAGCACGGGAATTATAATCTTGGGCGGGGGCGAGTCCCCTCCTGCTACTAGGCATTGTACTGGAGCGTGTTCGAGAGCAGGCATAGATCGATGGCAGCGTTTCCGTTTGCAGCAGCACAGCACTAAAAACGAGGGTGACGTTCGAGAGCAGTCACACGATCTTGCGTTCTTCCCCGTGCGGGCCCTCGAGCTGCGGCGAATTTAGGTTTGGGATTTCAGGCATAGGTTTGCCAGCAATACCCTGTAAATCACCGACCATTCCTGCCGTGGAGTCAACCACGGACTGAATTTGGGTTTCCCGCTTTGCCCATTGGCGGACCATGAATTTGCGCTCTTTATCTAGGTCTTCACGCATATCGTTGAACTTCTCGACGACGGCTTCGACCCGCTGGCGGAACTTCGTACCTGTCAGGTAGTGGTAGATCTGCTCCATTTTCGTTTGCTGACCTTCCTGAACTACCCGCGAATTGCTGAGATCGATCAAGGCTTGGCGAAGGGCAACGACAACGGGTACAGCGCAACGGGGGTGGGTTGGCGAAGTTCGGCAACCTCACCGAGACGCATCTGAAGTTCTGCGGCGGCAGCGTCGCGAGCTTTTTTTTAATTCAGCCGCTATCAGCTGATCACGCTCAGCCGTTAGGCGTTTTGCGACCTGATCTTCGATTTGTTCTCGATCCTTGAGAAGCTGCTCTCGTTCTTGTCGCAAAGCGTCGGCTTTTTGAGCTATTTCAGCATCCTTGCTAGCCAGCTGTTCTCGGAAGCGCTGTCGGATTTCCGCGAGCAGGGGAGCCGCCAGGGATTCGGTCAGATGGATCTCGTGGTTACAGTTCGGACAGCGGAGGGTGGGTTCGTGCGAAAGCCCCGTTGCGGTTGCTTGAAAGCCCATGAATCCTCCCGATGCGTCCCTTGCGGGGCCGATGGGATACACATCCGATCAGCCACCGTCATAAAGTCAGACGAATGGCTTTAGCCTGATTTTCAAGCATTTGCCGGAGCGAGCTAGAGCCTGTCCTCAATTGGAGGATTCCCAAGAGTATAGCGGCGTGATTCATGGGATGTCAGCTGATTCGGAGCT
This sequence comes from uncultured Alphaproteobacteria bacterium, assembly GCA_963786045.1. Taxonomy (GTDB): domain Bacteria; phylum Pseudomonadota; class Alphaproteobacteria; order Rhizobiales; family Xanthobacteraceae; genus Bradyrhizobium. The sequence continues at coordinate 124,596 of CAWAXR010000015.1, forward strand.
GACAGATGCGCCGCTACGCCCTTCGGGACGATCAATGGGAAAGGATCAAGGATATTTTGCCCGGACGTGAGGGGCATGTGGGGGTAACGGCCAAGGACAATCGGCTGTTTGTAGAGGCGGTGATCTACCGCTATCGGGCCGGCATCCCTTGGCGGGACTTGCCCGAACGCTTTGGCGACCCGATCAAGATACATACGCGCTTCTCGCGCTGGGCCAGGAGCGGGGTGTGGAAGATGCTATTTGAGATGCTGGCGAGCGATGCGGACAACGAGTACGCCATGATCGACAGCACGATCGTGCGGGCACATCAGCACAGTGCCGGCGCACAAAAAAAGACGGCGCAGACCAGGCGATCGGGCGCAGCAAAGGCGGGCTGAGCACCAAGATTCATGCGCTTGTCGATGCGTTGGGCAATCCGCTGGACTTCATCCTGACGCCGGGCCAGGCCCATGATCTGGAAGGCGCCGACGCCCTGCTGCCGGATATGGCGGCCGAGATCTTGCTGGCAGACAAGGCCTTCGATGCCGACGAGCGGGTGATCGAGCCGTTACGGGCGCGCGGAAAGTCGTTTGTGATCCCGCCCAAGAGCAACCGCAAGGTTCAACGCGATTTCGACAGAGACGCCTACAAGGCACGTCATCTCATCGAGAACTTCTTCTGCAAGCTCAAGGAATACCGCGCCATCGCCACCCGTTACGACAAAACCGCCAGAAATTTCCTCGCCGCAATCCACCTCGCTGCTGCTATCATCTGGCTCAATTGAGGACAGGCCCTAGTTCATACGAAAAAAGCTCGAATTAAATAGAAAAAGCCACTCGCAAGGTATTAGCGGCGAAACTACCGACTATACTAACGAGAAAAATGCGACCGAAATCGCTGAGGCGATAGCTGCCCTGGGTTTCAGGGGAGTTAGCCCAGCCGGACTTGCAACCGATGGATGGCGCCGTCGTCTTTGAGTGTGAAGGAGAGCGGCCGCGCGGCGATCTTCGCGCCATCGAGCTCCGCCGCTGCGACGCCTCGCTGCACGCTTTGCGGGTTCTCGACCACGATCTCGTACCGTGACGAGCCGTGGCGGAGTATGATCTCGAAACGGGGCCAGGACTTGGGAATGCAGGGGTCAAGACGCAGAGCACTGCCTTCGATGCGAAGTCCAAGGATGCACTCGATGCCGGCGCGCTGCATCCAGCCGGCCGAGCCCGTGTACCAGGTCCAGCCGCCGCGCCCGACATGGCCGGGTGCGGCGTAAACGTCGGCGGCGACCACATAGGGCTCCACCTTGTAGCGGTGCATGTCGATGCGCGTGCGGGCGTGGTTGATCGGATTGAGCATCCAGAAGAGCGCTGCCGCCTTGTCGCCATCTCCGAGGCCTGCAAAGGCCATCACGGACCAGAGGGCGGCATGCGTGTACTGGCCGCCGTTCTCGCGGACGCCCGGCGGATAGCCCTTGATGTAACCAGGGTCGAGCGGCGAGCGGTCGAAGGGCGGCGTGAACAGCAACGCCAACCCGTCGTGATGCAGAATCAGCTCGCGGTCGACGGCTCTCATACCTTGGGCCGCGCGGTCGGGCCGCGCCGCGCCGGAGATCACTGCCCAGGATTGGGAAATAGAGTCGATGCGGCACTCTTCGTTCGCCGCCGAGCCGAGCGGAGTGCCGTCGTCGAACCAGCCGCGCCGATACCAGTCCCCGTCCCAAGCTTCACTTTCCAAGGCAGTCGTCAGCGCCCGCATGTGCTCTCGCCAGCTCGCCACCCGCATCGCGTCACCGCGCGCATCGGCGATGGTTGCGAAGGCATCGAGAGTGGCGTGCAACAGCCAACCAAGCCAGACGCTCTCGCCCCGGCCGCCTTCGCCGACGCGGTTCATGCCGTCGTTCCAATCGCCGCCGCCGATCAAGGGAAGGCCGTGGTTGCCGACCGCCAGGCTCGCGTCCAGCGCACGGGCACAATGCTCGTAGAGGCTGGCGGTCTCGTCCGAGACGGTCGGCTGGAAGAAACTGTCGCTCTCGCCTGGCTGCAGCTCCTGACCCGTCAGGAAGGGGACGACTTCATCGAGCACGAGGGCGTCGGCGGTGACTCTCACATAGTGCGCGACAGCGTAGGCGAGCCACACGCGGTCGTCCGATATGCGCGTGCGCACTCCCTGGCCTGAGTGCGGAAGCCACCAGTGCTGGACATCGCCCTCGACGAACTGGCGGCTCGCGGTTCTGAGGAGATGTTCGCGGGTTATCGATGGGCGGATCGTGGCGAGCGCCATACAGTCCTGCAACTGGTCGCGGAAGCCATAAGCGCCGCTGGCCTGGTAGAAACCCGATCGCGCCCAGACACGGCAGGCGAGCGTTTGGTAGACGAGCCAGCCGTTGAGCATGATGTCCATCGACCGGTCCGGCGTCTTGACCTGGACTGCGCCGACGATCTCCTCCCAATATCCACGGACCTCGGTGAGCACAGCGTCCAGGTCCGCCTGACGGTACCGCGCGATCAGCGTTTGCGCCTCGGCCTCGTCCTGGGCGTCGCCGAGGAAGAAGACGATTTCGGCAATACCATCCGGCTCGATCTCGACCGTGGTCTGGAGAGCGGCGCAGGGATCGAGTTCCGAGCCGACCCGCCCCGAAAGCGGAGTCCTGTTAATCAGGGCCGCCGGCCAGGCGAGCGCGCCGTTGCGGCCGATAAATTCCCGACGATCGCCCGTCCAGCTCGTTTGGCGCCCGGCCAGGTCCGCGAAAGCAGAGCGTCTCGCGAATGCCGGATTCCACAGGTTGTTTGCAAGTATCGCCCCGCTTTCCGGATCGATGCGCGTGGTTATCGATGGCGCCGCCGCGCCGCGGGACGCACCGAGAACCCATTCCACGTAAGCCGTCACCGATAGCCGTCTGGTGCGGCCCGAAAGATTGCGCATTCTCAAGCGCGATATCTTCAGGGGATCGGCGAGTGGCACATACTCGAGTAGCTCCGCAGCGATGCCTTGCGAGGTGTGCTCGAAACGGCTGTAACCCCATCCATGGCGCGCCGAATAGGTGGCCGCTTCGTCCCGGATCGGCAGCGCCGTGGGGCACCAGAGACGTCCAGTCTCCTCATCCCGAAGATAGAAAGCTTGGCCCGGTTGATCAGTTACCGGATCATTGGACCAAGGCGTCAGCTGATGCTCTCGGCTGTTCACGGACCAAGCGTAACCGCCGCCTTCCGCGGACACCAGGAAACCGAAGGCAGGATTGGCGATCACGTTGATCCACGGCACTGGCGTCGATTGGCCAGGGCCGAGGACCGTCACGTAGTCGCGGCCATCCTCGGCGAAGCCACCCAGGCTATTGAAGAACTCCACGCCAGGTGGCCGTCGCGAGATCTGAAGCTCGGAAGCGGGCAGAGCACGCAGTGCTGTGACCCGGGGCAAAGGCCTGGCTTCGGGCGCGCGCTCGAGCTGATCCACGAGCCGTCCCCGCGCTCCGACCAGGATAATGCGCGCGACGGACGCAAGAAGGCCGAGGGCCTCCGGCGAGATCAGGTCGGAGCGCAGCATGAACGTGTGCCCGGGTGGCCCATCTTCTCCAATCTGGGGCCGGGACTGACTGGCCCTCACCAGGGTCTCCAGCGCCGTCTGGAGATCCTGAACGTAGGAGGAGGCGAGTTCGTTGACGATAACCAAGTCCACCGCAAGCCGTTTCATCCGCCAATATTCCACCGCCTGGAGCGCCTCGCGTGCCACGTCGAGTTGGTCGATGTCAGAAATGCGGACCAGGATGATCGGCAGATCGCCAGATATGCCCATGCCCCACAAACCCGGCTGCCCACCACTCCCGCTTTCGATGGTTTCCGACGGCGAGCGGAGCACGGGCGCTGCGTAGACGAGGTGACCGGCCAGACGCTGGTATTGCCCCGCCTCGCCGCGAGTAATGCCGAGATGGTGCAATTGCACTTGGGCTTGCGTCCAGGCGAGCGCGGCGGCGCGATCGAAGGCGCCGACATCGTGGTGCTTGTCGGCAAGATCGAGGATCTCCTGGCGTGAGGAGGCGACCATCGTCCAGAAGTCGATCCG
>CAWAXR010000016.1:0-83897 GCA_963786045.1 uncultured Alphaproteobacteria bacterium
TATCCGGTCGAAAGATTTCTCCGCCTGCCGCAACCTCCTCATCACTTCCGGGAAATACGGTATCGCCAAAGACGAGGTCACCTGTTCTTGCCGCCACCCCTACGACCGCCCCAAGATGATCTCATAACGGGCATTGGGAACGGCCAAGTTTCTTAGAATGTCCTGCCGTCGCGGACCTTTGCGTTTTTCTCTGACCGGTAATACCAAATCTCAGCAATTGTGACTCGTTGACGATCCCAAATCAGTTTTGCTCTGATTTATTGGTGGCGAACGATGGAGGTTCGTTATGTCTATTCCAGTACCTTTGCGCAGGGACTTCAATGGATCTCAGCTGCGCGCACTTGCCAGGAAGACGAAGGATGGCCCGCAGGCTCGGCGGCTTCTGACGCTGGCGGCGATTTACGATGGGGCGATCCAAGCCGAGGGAGCCATCGAGGATTTTAAAAAAAGTTCCCAGCGCGCCTGGATGAAGTCGCGCGCGAAAAAGCGATCGACGTCGGCAAGATAGAAATTTGGTTCCAGGTCGAGGCTCGGATCGGCCAGAAGAACAAGATCACCCGCAGGTGGGCGAAGCGCGGCACTCGCCCGAGCGCTCCGCGGGATCAGCGCACCGCATCGACCTATATCTTCGGTGCCATCTGCCCGAAACAAGGCAAGGGCGCGGCTCTGATCCTGCCCTTCTGCAATACCGAAGCGATGAACCTGCACCTCGCGGAAATCGCCAGGGCGGTCGCACCAGGAGCCCACGCCGTCCTCCTCGTCGACCAGCCGGATGGCATCTGTCAGCAGGATTGCTCATTCCCGCCAACATCACCATTATCCCGCTGCCGGCGAAATGCCCTGAACTCAACCCTATCGAAAATATCTGGCAGTATATGCGCGACAACTGGCTCTCGAACCGCATCTTCAAATCCTACGACGATATCGTCGATCATTGCTGCTATGCTTGGAATACGCTCGTCGACCGTCCTTGGAGCATCATGTCCATCGGATTGCGCCAATGGACGCACGAGTTCTGATCAATGAGACGTGGTATAAATTGACCTTGAATGCCGCGATCGCCTCAGCGAGCTGTCGGCAAATGTCCGTAGTATGCGACGTGAGGGACCAAATCGTTTCATACAAGACGACCAGAGACCTTCGCGAGCTATCGCCCAAGGTTGGTGACGGCGGGAATTGGAAAGGCGGCATATCGTGGGGGTGCTTGACGCCTCCACTTCTCCACCGAAGGAGCGATATGCCGTGTCCAAAGATAACATCATCAAGCTGATTTAGCCAGGAAACGTCGAGGATCACCTCACCCGTTCGCTTGTCACCGCACACTGCGCGGCCAGTGAGGTCTTTCACCCCGCAAGATCACTGAAGGCTTTGTGATGAATTCAACCCTCCTTTCATCAGCTACTAGGGTCCAGACTCATAACCAGTAGCTGACGGTCGCGGCGATGCAGACTGCGGCGAGGAAGTTTGTGGCGTTTCGGTCATAGCGGGTTGCGACGCGCCGGAAGTCCTTCAGGCGGCAGAACATGCGCTCGATGGCGTTGCGGTTGCGATAGAGGAACGGCGAGAAGCAATTCTTCCATTTGCGGTTGGCCTTGGGTGGAATGTTCGGCATCGCGCCGCGCCCTTCGACCTGGCGACGGATCGCATTGGCGTCGTAACCCTTGTCGGCATGCAGAATGTCGCAATCTGGAAGATGTTCGAGGAGGGCTGCGCCAGCGGTGCAGTCTGCGACCTGCCCGCCGGTGAGCATGAAGGCAAGCGGACGACATTGAGCGTCGGTCAGCGCGTGGATTTTCGTCGTGCGACCGCCGCGCGAGCGGCCGATGGCCTGATTTTGCTCCCCCCTTTTCCGCCCGCCGCCGAGCGATGCGCTTTGACGGCGGAGCTGTCGATCAGAACCTGTGCGGGCGGTCCGCCGGACTGCGCGAGCGCATGGAACAGGTCAACCCACACGCCTTTCGCGGCCCAGCGAACGTAACGGTTGTAGAGCGTTTTCCTCGGACCGTACTCTGGTGGCGCATCGACCCAACGACCGCCCGACTTCAGCACTTGCACGATGCCGCTGATCACGCGCCGATCGTCGACGCGCGCCTTGCCGCGCGTATCTGTCGGCAGATGTGGTTCGATCTTCGAAAACTGCTCGTCCGTCAGCCAGAATTGATCCCGATTCATCCCCGCTCCCTTTCGGAAGCCGTGAATCACAACCCGCTGATCATGCCAACACTTTTATGGGTCCGGACCCTAACGCGCAGGAAAGTCTGTGAATTGATTCGTATTTCTGCGCTTTTGCCCATTCCAAGCCTTCGGGGGAAACGTGCTGCAACGGCAAATTGGGCTGAAACGCTTTGACGGCGAAGCAAATGGCCTCAACGAAAAACGTTAGTTTCGGAAGAATATTTCGTAGGTGCTGCGTGCCATCTGGCAGAGTATGACGCTTGATTGAACTGAAATTTGGGCACGGTGCTGGCAGCAGCACCAAAATATGAAATGAAACCTGAGGTGGAAGTTTGGGCCGCAAAGCGCTAGCATCCTTAAGGCCAAATCAGGGATTCCGCCGAGAAGATTATTGGTATTGCGCCGCGCACTTATATGGCATATATTTTAAAAAAGATTTAATATGATAATTTGTCATGAGGCCGATTTTTGGGTGCCTACGCGCAAATTAAATATTAATAGTCAGCGGTGGTGTGATTTTATGTCGATCGGGTCGGATATTCGCGACAAAACGGGACCAGCTCGACGATTTCTCGAGCGAACCACCGACGAGTTTTTCCAGCGATGCGATCCCCTATCTTTTATCGACAGCCGACGCATTTATCATTCTGTTGTCGAGCTTGGCAGGCGGGATTGGCTACCAATTATCGGTTGGCAATCCGATGCCCAATATCCTGCCGCTATTGCGCTGTCGGCTTGCTCGCGGGCTTCATCCACATCTTGCGAATGAAGCGGGAGCGGCTACTACGATTTTCCAGACAGTGCCAAGCCGCGGGTCGAGATTGGCGAAATACTGGTTTGCTGGTTTACGACAGGGTTATTGCTCGCATTCATCGCATTCCTTCTCAAGGTTGGCGTCGACTATTCTCGCGGTGCATTTGTCGCGTTTTATTTTCTTGCGCCGATAGGCTTGCTGGGGGTGCGCAAGCTTACAAAGATCGCCCTGGCGGCAGCTGTATCACGCGGAGCGATCGGACGGCGCGACACTGTGCTGATTGGCGATTTCAATGAAATGGCCGCGTTGGAGCCGAAAGATTTGCTGGCCTTTTTTGGTGCAGCTAAAGTCAACCGCTTTACGTTGAGCCGAGAAGACGATCCTTTAGTACGTTCATCGACAGACGTTCGGATTATTAATTCCGTCGCTAACTTTGTGCGGCGTCATAATTGCCGAGAGATCCTGCTTGCGTTGCCTTGGGACGATGCTGGCCGCATTGAGTTCGTCCGAGATCAAATCAAGACGCTTCCCGTGGCTGTGCGGTTGTTGCCGGACATGCGCGTTCGATCGTTGACGAATTTTGCGTCGTCGGCGCGCCAGCGAGTATTGGCCATCGAAATCCAACGGGCGCCCCTTAGCGGAGCCCAGCGTTTCGTCAAGCGCATCATGGATATCTTTGTGGCTTCCCTGGCGTTGATATTCTTCTTGCCCGTCATGGCCCTGACTGCGATTGCGATCAAACTTGACAGTCCAGGCCCGGTGATTTTTCGGCAGGACCGAAAAGGATTTAATGGCAGGCAATTTGTCATATTCAAATTTCGGACCATGACGGTCCAGGAGAACGGGCCAGCTGTTGCACAGGCGACGCGTGACGATCCGCGGGTGACAGCCATCGGACGGCTGCTGCGATCGGCGAGCATCGACGAATTGCCTCAGCTGCTGAATGTGTTGAAGGGCGACATGTCATTGATCGGGCCGCGTCCTCACGCCTTGGCCCACGACAACTATTTCCAAAACATCGTAGGCGATTACGCCTTTCGCCATCACGTCAAGCCGGGCATAACGGGCTGGGCGCAATGCAACGGAGCGAGAGGCGCGACGCCGTCGATCGAACATATCTCGGAGCGCGTGAAGCTTGATCTTTGGTACATCAATAATTGGAGCCTTTGGCTCGACATCCAGATATTGATCAAGACGTTTTTTGAGGTCCTGCGAAAGCGAAATGCCTACTGAGTAGTAAAGCTCGCCAGTTGTAGGAGGGAACGAATAAACCTCTTGGTGCGACGAGTAGAGATTGCAAGCAAGCTTGATCGTCATTAGAGTGTTCGAACTGTTCTAAGTTATCAACTGATTTTTTCGATGTCAGCGCTGAAGTTATAACTGCTATTAATGACATGAGCTTGGAAATCCTTATAACTTGCTGTTCGAATTCGGACCTCGGGAAGCGGCGGATGAGCAAGAAAGTGAATCTCGATGCGATGTCGATTGATGAGATGTGGCAGTTGCACGAGGAAATCATCCGAGTGCTCTCCACTAGGTTGACGTCGGAAAAACGCGCGCTAGAAAAGCGACTTTCGCAGCTAAGTCGCGAAAAAGGCGAAATTGCGCAATCGGATCCGCCGGATTTGGAAGTTGAAGAATGGTGCGTCCGGCGAGCGACGGAAATATCCGAGGGTATTTCCAAAATACCGAAATCCAAATGAATCGTCCGAAACCTGGTCAGGGCGTGGAAAAAAGCCGCGCTGGCTGACTGCTGCTCTCAAGGCTGGTCACTTGATCGAGGAATTTGTAATCAAGCAATTCGGAACCGGATGGGAATGATCCTCGCAAGGGACGGACGAGGCCAGCAGCAGAGTAGATTGTCGACGCCGCAATCCGAAGATTCGCTTGCGAATTAGGGCCTGTCATCAATTGAGCTAGATGATAGCAGCCGCGAGGTGGATTGCGGCGAGGAAATTTCTGGCGGTTTTGTCGTAGCGGGTGGCGATTGCGCGGTATTGCTTGAGCTTGCAGAAAAAATTCTCGACGAGGGGCGGGCCTTGTAGGCGTCTTTGTCGAAATCGCGTTGAACCTTGCGGTTGCTCTTGGGGCGGGATCACAAACGACTTCCCGAACGGCCCGTCGAAAGTGAAGCAACTCCGCATATAAGGCTAAAATGCTTCGCGGAGCTAATGATCACTGTCTTCGGCTTGGGTATCGGACGCTTTTTCGGCACCACGATTTTTCCCTTCCGTATTTGTTTTCGGTCGTCGCAACGAACCAATTTCCGGTTCAATTGCGTTGGGGATCTTTGCTGGAATTCTTTTAGCTGATTTGCGCGAGCTCTTGAATTTATTCGCGCACAAAAGCAAAGCGTGTAACTTGCAAGTTACGACGAACGCTTGCTTGGGGCTGCCCGCTTTCTCGGAATTGCGGAATGGCACAACAGCCGGTGAGCCTCTTTGAGGATGATCATTGCAAGCGGAGCGGACCCCGCATCGGCTTCAGGGGTTCTTGCAATCGGAATAAAAAGTACCCGTCAATCCAACTATTCGTTCGATACATTGCCTGGGATCGACCGCGTTGCCTTCAACGCTGAAATCGTATGCTTGGGTCTTCAAAACAAGGGCGTAGCGGCCAGGGGTCAATTCCAATGCAGGATCTTCGCTATGGAGTTCACTCATTTCAGGATTGTCATTGACGGGGGACGACCGAAACGGAAATGAGATGTTTCGAATTACCCACGCGTCGTCAGCTGGCTTCTTGCCGGCACCTTTGGCCGAGAATTCGCGGGCGACCTTGGCTATTATTCGAACCTCGGCGCGGTCTGCAACGATCGATGCGAGATCGCGGCTGAAGACAATAAATCTTGGGTGTCCGTTCGGAAGGATCGTCCGGCTAGGTGTCGTCAGCGGGGGAGAGACCGCGACTCGGATATCAGGAGCGCCGGCCTGGCAATGAGCTTAGATCGATCAAGCGCGTCGTTGCTAATCGCATAGACGCCATAGTCTGTTGGCCGCAACGTTGCAGACTTTGCTGGAGGCGGAGCCGACCGGGGTTGCTAACCTGAGATGGTGCGCTCCGCTCTTCAACTGCGGTTTTCCATTCGAGCTTGGGCAGATTATGAGCCAAATATTGCAAGCTCTCTCGTTGCTGAACGGCCACCAATATTGCGACGAGAACGACGATCATCGCGGCCGTTCGCCTTAGATACGGCCATGGACTGTATTTATGCACCGAACCGCCAGCGTTCCGTTCAGAGTCCAAACGCGAGCGTGGTCCAACTTGAGGAACCAATTCAGGATAGGAAGAGCCTGCGATCCATCGACACAGTACCGGGACCGTTGAGTTGCGATTGGAGCTCCGGGGCAAGAATGTGAACACGCTTCTCTGAGAATGCCTCAACGCCACGGATAGCACCTTCCAAGGCCTGCTGCGTACGTTCTCTTTCCTCGGCGTTGGCATGCAGAAGTTGTTCCTGCAGCTTATACCGAGCAAGGTCGTATATGACCTGGCGTATATCTTCTGGGCTATTCTTTACCGAGTCGATCATGCCGGCAATGACGAGCGCGAACTCGACCTCAAGGGAAGGCGGGGCCGGCCTGTCGTGATCGCTTGGTATTAGTTCGCCCGAACTCGTCGGGTTTGCCCTATCTATGAAGAAGCCCTTTTCGGCAACGCGGGCTTTCGCCGCCGTATTTAGGTCGATCGACGATTGCAACAACTCCCAGCCACCAGCCTTGAAACGGAAGGGCGGAACGGCGTGTTTTGGGACGACGATTATGAGATTGGAATCGGCCAAGCTTCGATAGCTGTCGTACCCAGCGCTCAACTCTGGCTGGCTTTCTTGGCTGCCATTTGCTTCCGCCGGTTGCTGGCTATTTGTCTTCAGTCACCTGGCAATTTCGTCTTCAGTTCCATATCAACCTGTCGCTATCCCACCCAGCTCTACATTAAATAAGAAGGCGTACCCCGGGGCAATTCCAGCTCCGCCTTGCCAGGGTATTAGATTTTAATGTGGTCTTTTAGAGTCCCCGATAGGGGATCCGTAAACCCCACGCCTTTAGGCGGTGTGGGATTGCGGCATTATCGGTGTATCCTGAAAGGATGGAAGGATACAAACGGGGCAGCCACACCGTCTGGGACTGCAAATATCATTTGGTCTGGGTGACGAAGTATCGGTATCCGGTCCTCGGTGGTGATGTTGGAAACCGGTGCCGGGAGGTACTACGGGAGACGGCGCGGGCGCATGAGATGGTGATCCCTGCCGGGTCGATCAATCGGGATCATGTCCACATGCTGCTATCAATTCCGCCGAGTATGTCGGTGTCGCGGGCGGTGCAGTATCTAAAGGGACGGAGTTCGCACAAGCTTCTGAGCGAATTCGGGGTGCTCCGCAAGCGGTACTGAGGTCAGCATCTGTGGGCGCGAGGTTACTGGGTTACGAGCAGTGGCAATGTTACAGACGAAGTATGGGCGGAGTACATTAAGAACCAGACGCCACCGGAACCAGACGACGACTTCAACGTGACCTAAGTTCGAGTCCGCCGAAGGCGGACCAATCCGGCTTTAAGCCGTAATCTGAAGCCACCGCTTTTTAGGCGGTGGAGTGTTCACGTGAGCTTCGCAGATTTTCGGCGAAGGTTGCGTTCGGCGCTACGGCATTGTCCGTGGCGAAGCCAGCCATCGGAGCTATCGCCCAAAGTTGGTGACGGCGGGAATCGGAAAGGCGGCATATCGTGGGGGTGCTTGACGCCTCCACTTCTCCACCGAAGGAGCGATATGCCGTGTCCAAAGATAACATCATCAAGCTGATTCAGCCAGGAAACGTCGACGACCAACTCACCGAAATCTTGCGTCATGGGGCGCGTGCCCTGTTGGCGCAGGCGGTCGAGGCCGAGGTCGCGGACTTTCTCGGCAAGCATGCCGATTTGAAGACCGCGGACGGCCACCAGCGGGTCGTCCGCCACGGTCACCTGCCGGAGCGCGAGGTGATGACCGGTATCGGTCCGGTCGCCGTCCGCCAGCCGCGTGTGCGCGATCGCGAGGCGGACGCCGCCGATCCCGGCCGCATCCGGTTCTCTCCGTCGATCCTGCCGCCCTACATGCGCCGGTCGAAGTCGATCGAGACGCTGCTGCCGATCCTTTACCTGAAGGGTATCTCGACCGGCGACTTCTCCGAGGCGCTGGCTGCGCTGCTCGGCAAGGATGCCGCCGGGTTGTCGGCATCCGCCATCGGCCGCCTGAAGGACGGCTGGCTCGACGAGCACACCGCGTGGCAGAAGCGCGATCTGTCGGCGAAGCGCTACGTCTACATCTGGGCCGATGGCATCCATCTCCAGGCGCGCCTCGAAGACGAAAAGCAATGCATCCTGGTGCTGATCGGCGCGACGCCGGAAGGCCGCAAGGAACTGGTCGGCTTCACCGATGGCGCCCGCGAGAGCGCGCACGACTGGCGCGACCTGCTGCTCGACCTGAAGCGGCGCGGGCTCGACGTGCCGCCGCGGCTCACCATCGCCGATGGTGCGCTCGGGTTCTGGAAGGCCGCCGGCGAGGTCTGGCCGAAAACGCGCGAGCAGCGCTGCTGGGTGCACAAGACCGCGAACGTGCTCGCCAAGTTGCCGAAGAGCCAGCAGCCGAAGGCCAAACGCGCGTTGCAGGAGATCTGGATGGCCGAAACCAAGGCCGCCGCCGAACTGGCGTTCGACGCCTTCATCGAGAGCTACACGCCCAAATACGCGAAGGCGGCCGACTGCCTGAGCAAGGATCGGGACACGCTACTCGCGTTCTACGACTTCCCGGCCGAGCACTGGAAACACCTGCGGACGACCAATCCCATTGAAAGCACCTTCGCCACCGTGCGCCACCGCACGATCCGATCGAAGGGATGCCTGTCCAACAGGACGGCGCTCGCCATGGTCTTCAAACTGCTCGAGGGCGCGCAGAAAAGCTGGCGTCGTCTCGACGGACACAACCAGTTGCCAAAACTCGTTCTTGGTGTGACATTCAACGACGGGATTGAGGTCATCGCCAAGCCGACCGACCGTCAGCCCATAACCGCCGCCGCCTGACCGGCCCGGCCGTCACCAAAAATTGGCGATAGCTCCCAGCCATCTGCACCCTGTTGCTTGGTGCTTACGAATGGCGAGCGAGCTATTTGCAGATAACTGACGAGGGGGCGCGGACGTTTCTGACGTTAAAGACGATGGGCGCCGGCTTCGAGTAATCCCGCTATTCCGCCGGCCGTCCGACGCTCTCGTAGGTGAAACCGTGTTCGGCCATCTCGCTGGGCCGATAGATGTTACGCAGGTCGACGATCACCGGCTGCGCCATTTCCTTTTTCAGCCGGGTCATGTCGAGCGCGCGGAATTGCTCCCACTCGGTCACGATAACCAGCGCGTCCGCTTTCGCCGCGCAGCTGTAGGGGCTGTCGCAATAGGTGACACCAGGCAGTTCGAGTTTCGCCTGGTCCATGCTGACCGGATCATAGGCCTGCACGGTAGCACCGAGATCCTGCAGCGCGGTGATCAGCGGGATCGAGGGCGCTTCGCGCATGTCGTCGGTATTCGGCTTGAAGGCCAGGCCCAGCACGCCGATAGTCCGGTTGCGCAGATTGCCGCCGAGCACGGCCGCAACCTTGCGCGCCATCGCGCGCTTGCGAGTATCGTTGACCGCGAGCACGGCCTCGACGATTCGCAGCGGCACGCCGTGATCCTGCGCCGTCTTGACCAGCGCGCGGGTGTCCTTGGGAAAGCACGAGCCCCCGAAACCGGGGCCGGCGTGCAGGAATTTGCCGCCGATGCGGTTGTCGAGGCCGATGCCGCGCGCAACCTCCTGCACATCGGCGCCAGCGCGCTCGGCGAGATCGGCGATCTCGTTGATGAAGCTGATTTTGGTGGCAAGAAAAGCGTTGGCGGCGTATTTGATCAATTCGGCGGTTCGCCGGCCGGTGTACATGATCGGCGCCTGATTGAGGTAAAGCGGGCGGTAGATCTCCGCGATAACCTTGCGAGCGCGTTCGTCCTCGGTGCCGACCACGATGCGGTCGGGATGCTTGAAGTCGCGGATCGCGGCGCCTTCCCGCAAAAACTCCGGGTTGGAGGCGACGACAACGTCGGCCTTTGGATTGGTCTCGGCGATGATGCGCTCGACGTCGTCGCCGGTTCCGACCGGAACAGTCGATTTGGTAATGACGACAGTGAACCCTTTCAGATTTTCAGCGATCTCGCGCGCCGCGGCGTGGACGTAGCTCAGGTCCGCATGGCCATCGCCGCGCCGCGACGGCGTGCCCACCGCGATGAAGACGGCGTCGGCCTGCGCCACGGCGTCCTTGAGATCGCGGCTGAAATCGAGCCGCCCCGCGGCGGCATTGCTCGCGACAAGCTGGTCAAGGCCGGGCTCGTAGATCGGGATTCCGCCACTTTTCAGGGCCGCTATCTTTTCCGCATCCTTGTCTATGCACGTGACTTGATGGCCAAAATCGGCGAAGCAGGCGCCGGACACCAGCCCGACATATCCCGTCCCGATCATTGCAATGCGCATGCTGTCGTCCCAGTTTGTTCAAAGCCTTGGAAGAAGGCCGCCTTCTAACAGGTTATCTTATGGTGTGACTAGGGTCCAGAAACCGAGGTTCGTGCCAAGGATCTCGGAAAACTAAGGTAAACCGAAGGTCGCCCGGGACCTGGTTTGCGAGGGCGAGTGCGAGGGCTTGCTTCGTTCCATGAATTTGGACTCCTGCCTCGGATGAAGTCTTTTTGACCGGAAAAAGGGCAAGTCCCCTGCATGGTGACAGAGTTCGATTTCTTGCAACCTTGACCTCATTAATTCGCGCGTGCCGGCAACGCGCGAGGCACTGAGTCCGCCATCGAAGCTTAAGTAACGCAAACGGCGCGGGAGTCCCCAATTGGATTCGACGCAGTTTTTACGCGGAACCGATCCTGGAACAGAAGTAGTCCATTCGAACCACCAACGGCGTGGGGCGTTCATATGGATTACATTTCGGGCCGGTAAGACAGTGTCCCATAGAGGAACAGGTGGAACACAAGCGGGTGATTGGGGGCTTTGGATGCGGTCGTTATTGAACCACTCAGGAGCTAATGACGACAAATAGGGGTCAGGACCCCTGGCACGCGGGATGCACGCGATGAGATATCGGCGGTCTTAACGCAAAGGAACATCGGATGAATCAGCAGTTCGGAATTCCCCCATCGTCGCGGAGGCAGAAATCCAAAAAAACTCGGGAAACTGTGCCGTCTCTTGGGCAACTTGCCGAGCGTTTCTCCGAGTTGCAGCGCCTTCGGCAAAAAGTGCGCGAAGCCGAGTCCGGACAAATGGCTGGCGGGCGGGCAGCACCCATCACTTCGGAGATTGTCTAAGCAACGTCCATAAGCAATGTGCAAAAGAGGGTTGCGATGTTTGCGGTCAAAAAAATGTACCGACCGTTTGACCGCAAATCGCCTGCGGTTGCTAGCCTGACATCCGTACGCCAGAGCCTATTTAACGCAGGGTATCTCTTGGCGATCGCGATCGCTACGCTTGGCTGGCTGTGGCTTCTCGCATGGTGCACGATCGAGTTGGTGACCTAGGGAGCTTTGTAGACTGGGGGCTTGCGGCGCCTCCAGATGGCCGGGAGAAACGGCTTTGGCCATCCTCAAATTGACAACCCATGTCGTGCCAACCCATGTCACATGGTGGAGTGATGCCCGGAGTGTAGTTCTTTGTTCAATAGCGCGCTTTGCCGCCCGACATGGGACTGATCTGAAGCTCTTCTGAACGAGTTCACCAAGCCCAAGCGGCTTTCGAAACTCCAGCGAATTTTCTATCAAGCACAGCGCCTGTCCACCCCGCGGCGCGGTTTGAGAATTCGCGTCGAATGGTATCGGCCAAGCTGAACATCAAGCCGGGAGACCATGGTTGACGGTTTAAACCCTATCACTCCGGCCAGTGGCCTCACCGCAATAACGCGGGTGCCTGGCAATGCCCAGCGCCGGCAGTTACCGGGCAAAAGTCAGACACCGCCCGGCGCGACATAGCAGTAAACGTAGTCGCCTCTGCTCAGGAAGATGATCCCGTGACCGGTCGGGTTCGACTGATCATATTTCAGCTTGTGGTTCGGAACGACGATTCTTGTTCCGACATCAATGTGTTTGCGGCGTAGCGGCTCGTCGGGTCGTGAGTCGGTAATGATAGCGATATATCTGTCGCCATCGACTTCAAACGAGTCCGCCCAATAAGCATCCGCTTCGCCGCAACATGAGACGGCAGGATTATCCGGCTGCATCAAGGCCTGGTACCATTCGCGTATCTGCGGGTTTGTCGCTTCCCACTGCCCGAAGTCACGGGCACTCGCTACGCTTATCAAGCAACCGAACGCTGTACAAAGGACGAGGCGTTTCATGCCACACTCCTGAGTTCTCCAGCCAGCCCGCTTGAAGCAATGTTCGTGCCGCGAATCAGTTCATCGTGATATTCTATGACAGAATTCTGTAAGGCGGCGGCCGCGCTGATTATTTGAGCACAGAAGTGCCGCGAGTGGCGTCCGGTCTTGACCGCGCGATGCTACTCGGAAAGCAAGCGGCGTTCGTTGCGCGATGAGTGTGAGAGGTGCGCTTCCCTCTTTGGTTCCGCGCGGGTGAAGGAGCTGCGGCGAGTTGCTATGGTTACGGCGCGATCGTACGACGATTCGTCGTTCTGGCTGTGGGTTTCACCAATGACCGTTATCAAGTCCGGCGACCTCGTTGTGCTGAAATCCGGCGGCCCCATCATGACGGTGGATACGGTCAACACCGATATCCTGGACGACAACAAAATCACAGGCGTGCTTTGCGTCTGGTTTGTCGGCGAGAAGCTCGAGCGAGTGCGGTTCGATCACCGGGCGGTCGAGCCCGCACAGTGCGGCCTTCCGGGAAAAAGGGACGCGTGTGCTGAGGAAGCTACCGGCGAGTACAAGGTGGTTCTTGATGAGATGTCAGCGGCCATGAACATCTGCACAGAGGCGGAGATGGATGGGGCAAAGCCGGTCACCAAAAGACCCAGGCGAGCATCCGCCGCCAAGGATGAAACGCGGGCGACTTCGCCAACAGTGAGCGGTATCGCCGGCTGATCGTTCGCCTTGTTCAACGGGCGGGACGACGATCACCGAAGATCGGCCCGGTCTTGCAAGACATAAAGCGCGATGAGGCCAATCGTGACAATCGTCGAGAAGATCGCGATCGCCAGCGTCCAATCGACATGATTTTTTGAACTCCGTCCGATCGTCAAGATTGTCGTCAGCGCTTTGAAACCGATCTTTCGCATTGGGCCCGGCGCTCCGTCTCGCGGCTGATCGACTTTGCTTTCCGAAACCTAGCATTTTTCGGTCGGGCGACGGTGTTTTCTTGAATCAAAAGCCGGGTCGCTTCGCGACCGTCCTGGTTTGAATTCCTGTAATGGAGCAAGTGTTTTACCGTATCGACGTCTCGGAGGTTTCGAGATCATTGGATCCGCCGATGACGGGGGCCGCCGAAACAGAGGTCGTCCTCGATGACGTTAACGGCGGGCGCTGGCGCATTCTGGTCGGCGACGACGCGCGCATGGGCAAGCGCGTGTGTCAGACGCCGGGCTAGCGAGATGACGCCGCGTTCTACGGGAATTTTGCGGAAGAGGGCGGCTGGGCCAGGCGGGCATCGCCCCGCGGGATGCGGCAGTGCGTCGCGGGTTGGCGCGAACATCACGGCTCGATGTCGCGCCGCGCCAATTCCGTTCAGGACCTTCTCGCCTCGTCCGCGCGTGGCTTTACTCTGATACCACATAACGCGGAGGCAAACCGGTCGCTACAGAAAGGAATCTTGCTGGTGCGTCCGACCCGCAAATGCGCTCATTTTGCCGGCTGCCTGACGGAGATCTGGCCGGTGCGCGCCCCTCGGTGGGCGTCCGCGGAGGCTAAAAAACGCCAGAGTGCGCTGCGAAGCGTCTTATTGGCGCCGCGGGAAACCAGGTGATATGTAGAATGAAAATTGAGGGAGCCTTACCCATGAAATTTCTTCGAGCCGCAGCCATGATCACGTTGTTGGTGGCCGGGCCCGCTTACGCGCAGAGAGGTGCCCCCGCGGCACCGCAGGATCCACCCAAATCACCAACGCAGATCGAGTTGGAGAAGGCGTCCGAAAAGGCTTACAAGAATTCGCTCGGCAATATTCCCGACCGGCCGCCGGCCGACCCTTGGGGCGGTGCCCGCGCCGTCGAGGCGCCGAAGCCCGCTGCGAAGGATCCCCCGGCGAAGCGGACCAAGGCCAGCAGCACTTCGAACTAGAACATGATCTGGAATGCCGCCGTACAGGACGTATGCACACACGGCGGCGGCGCGGTTAACTCCAGCGAGAGCCATCGTGAACGAGTTTGCTCGCGCGATGCAACGCCGCCGCACGATTGACTGACCGGAGCGCCCTCGCTCGCGGTCTAACCAATCCCACGGATGGTCATTTCGATTTCCGCGTCGATGAAGTGACGCGTCCTTTCTCTATAGCGTCTTCAAATATTCGATCAGATCCTTGCGTTCCTCATCGCTCAGCAGGCGGCCGATGACCCCTTTTTTGTGTTCGTGCGGCCCCTCACCCGGAGGTGCCTCGAGCGAGTGGCCGAGATTGCTGTTGCCGTCGACCGGCGATCCCGGGGGCGTCGCCGAAAACAGGGTTTCGCCCTTCTTGCAATTGGGCACTTCGTCAGCCTCGACGCGGAAGCCGACCTGCTCCGGATCGAAATCGCGAAACCCCATGCAGAATTGTTTCGGTCGCTTGGCTGCCGGCATCAGCATCCACCATAGCGAGGGCACCGATCCGTTGTGCAGGTAGGGCGCGGTCGCCCAGACGCCGTTCAGCGGGCGGGCGCGATAGTGCAAGTCTTTCGCGGGGTTGGGACAGTTCTTTCGGAAACCCCAAAGCTGTTTCTGATCCGCTTCCGAAATGTGATTGTCCTTCATCCATTTTCTGCTGACCAGCTCCACGACCGTCATCAAGGCGATCGAATATGGCATTTCCGTCGATGAGTAGGTGGAGGGGAGAGGCAGATCGGTACATTCCGAAACCTTGCGGTCGCCCTCGGCCTGCATATCGCGCGCGGGCTGCAGGTCAAGGAAGCCGGGCAGTTCGACCTTGCGTGATACGAGCACATTGGCCTGCGCCGGGTCGGTGCCCATCACCCCCACTGGTTTTTGCACCGGCTTCAACACCGGACCGTTGGCGTCCCAGTGCTCGGGTTTCCAGACACTCTCATCCGGGAATTGCGTGTCGAACACGGGGTCATTCACCGGTCCAAGGTGGCACTCGACGCAGATTTCGTGATAGATCGCGCGGCCCTTCGATGCGCGTGCCGGATTGATTTGCCATGCGGGATCGTCAGGGAAAATTTGCGATGGCCATTTTGGTGGCTTCAATCCGCCGAAGCCTTTTGGGTTCTGGCTAAAGGGATCGGGGCCGCGCAGCATTTCTTCGATGCGAAGCAGATTCTCGAGAGCCACCGATGAGCGGAACAGCGTCTCCTTGGGGGCGTCGGGCGAAAGATTGAGCAGCGCCGAAACCCCAAGCGCCTCGCCGGCGTTGCGGATCAGGGGCTGTTCGATCGAGGCATCGTATTGTGCCCACAGGAGCCACGGTACGGTCCAGATCGGCGGAAAACTGACCGGTGCGTCCCTGGCCTGCAGATTGTTTTCAAATCCCGTGAGGCCGCTCAATGCAATGTCGGTGGCGAAAACCTGATTGCCGATCCGGTTCAGCGCGTCCAGCCGCCCGTAGCCTTCCTCGGTGTCATTCTGGTGCTTGTCCTTGAGCGCCTTCTTCAGCGCTTTGACCTGGCCGAGCACGACGTCGCCGCTCTTCGAAAGGCCCTTTTTGAGGTCGTCGCGCTCGGCCGGGCCTGCATCGGGACCCAGCACGCGGGTCGCGAAGCGTTTGAACCGGCCGGGCACGTAGAGCGTAGACAAAATCGACTGGCCGGTCGCTAGTTCGAGTTTCAGCAGGTCCACCATTCCCGGGCCGCCGTCAAAGCGCACGCTGACGCCCTTGTAGTTGATATGCCCCGTGTGACAGGCCGCGCAGGTCAACCCTATCATGTCGGGCCTGGGTTGGCCGGTTGTGGGATCGGGGGTGCCGGACATTCGCGCGAAACCGACCGGCAGACCGTCGAAATTCTCGGCTGGCGTCGGTTTCAAACCTGCGACGGACGCCGGTGCCGGCTCCGTCTTGGCGTCGGACGCGTAATAGCCGAAGCGATGCAAAGTCGCTGCGTCGGTATGGATGGTCTTTGGGCTTGGAAGAAAGCCGAACCGTTCGAGATAGTCGGTGTCCTTCAGCAGACCGGGGCGGGTAAACAAATGAATGCCCGGTTGTTCCAGCGCGATGAACCATGCGTATGGGACTGGAAATGTCGCGGTACCCTGGCTTGCGTGGTGGAACCAGTGCCGGTCCTCCGTCGACCAGTTCTGGTCGAGCCAACGCGCCTCCTTGATCCGCGCTGGCTCGGGCAAGGGAGGGGGCAGCAGTTGGGCAAGCGGCGGCAGGATTTTCTGTAGCTGGTCGGGAAATTCGGCGATCGCCACGATTGCGGCGAGGACAAAGGCCGCCGCGGCGAGTGCGATTTTGCCGAGCGTCCGAAGCGGGCCGCCTTCCGCAGGCGCAGGCTGCGACGAAATGCGCTCGACGATCCGCTCGGGAAACCGGCGATCGACGAACAAGGTCCTGACCTCCGCGACGCTGAGGTAGCGCTCCTTGCCGTCACCCTTGCCCATGATGTTCAGCAGAACCGGCCATTCGCCGTTCATCAAAAACCGATAATACCATCGTCTCTTGCCCTTGGCGCGCGCGAAGTTCGCGTTCATGTAGGTCGTGATTTCCGGCCTCGTCAGTCCACGCTCCATCCCGCCCGACGGGTCTTGCCGGTCCTTTCCGAATTCGGCCAGGCGCGCAATTTCGTCTTCATGCACCTCTGCCTTCGCATCGAGAATGCGCGAGCCACAGCCATGCTTGTCCAAAGGACCATTGCGCAACTCGTCGAGTTGAGCTCCGGACCACCAGCTCCGCAACAGGCGCAAGGGGCTGAGGCCATTCGCGACCAGGGCAACGGGATAAGTCTCCAGTCCGGCAAGCTTTTCTTTCAGCCCCTTTTCTCCGGAAGCAGCCTCGACTTTCCCGCAAAGCGTTGAAAGCGGCACGGTATGGCCATCGACAAAACCGCCCGCCACAAGCGCGCGCAAGAAGGGGCAGGGATTATCGGGCGACACGGGAGCCTCTGGGGCGGGCGCGCCGCGAGAGGCTGAACCAATGCGGTCGTCTTGCATGGACCTCAATCCTCGAAAGCACAGAATGATGAAAGTAGGGCTGAAGCGAAGGAATAAGGATTCGAAAACGCGAATTTACAATCGGCGTCCACTTGAGGCTGTACCGGAACTTTGGCGGAATCCAAATCGGTGTCAACGGAAAGCCGGCAGGAAGCGGTGGGTATTTGTATCGGCGCGAGACCCGTTGCCGCTCGCAGCGCGCCAGAATGCGGCTAGGCCGTCCGCTTCGAAACGGGTTCGACGTGCGCCAATTGGCCCAGGGGGACGCCGGCCTTCACAAGTCCCTCCCGGTAATGGGCGGTGTCCGCCGGCATCTTCCAACGGAAATTCCTGAGATGCCGCTCGATTGTCAGTTCCGGAAAGCTGCTCAGCAGCATTTCGACCGCCTGTGCCGCTTCTTCGGTTCGCGCCAGTTGAGCCAGGGCCGCCGCCCGCACCGCGAGCACTTGAAGATGGTTGGGATTCAAATAGAGGGCTTCGCGCGCCCAGGAGAGCGAAGCATCATATTGTCCGAGAAGGTAGTGGCTGAACGCGTTCAGCACCGACCATTGATACCGGGGGTCGCTGTTACCCCGCTGCACGGCCGTTGAGAATAATTCGATGGCCTGCCGATGCTCCCCGATAACGAGGTGACAGAGCCCAAGCACGCCGCGGGCGCCCATGTCATAGGGGTTCAACTCGACCGCCCGTTTTCCGGCTTCGAGCGCTTCCTCGTAATGCCCCTCCATGGCGTGCACATAGGCCACGATGGAAAACGCGAACGACGAACGGGGATCGAGCCTGACGCTGCTTTGCGCCAGACTCATCGCCTCGTCCCACAATTCACGGGTGCTGCGGATCCATCCAAAGTGCACGCCTTGGATCAGAATGGTGGCGAGATAGGCGCGCGCAATCGAAAGCTCCGGATCGAGCGCGATCGCCTCCCTGAACAGGGCGATCGAGGCTTCAAAATCAGCCTTCGTCTGCCGGTAGTAGTGAGAAAGCCCTCTCAAAAACCGATCCCATGCGGTCAAATCGGTGGACGATGATCGGGCGGGAGCCGAAGCTTCTGCCCGGTATATCTCTGGCGCCAATGCGCCGCACAGGCTCGTTGTAATTTCATCCTGCATCGCGAACACATCGCCGATGTCCCTGTCATATCGACCGGTCCACAATTGCTCACCCTTCTCCGGGGCAATCAGCTCGGCCGTGACGCGAATCTTGGTTCCCGCACGCCGTACCGAACCCTGGATCAGGTAGGTCGCGTCAATTTCGCGCGCGATGAGGCGCGTGCTCAGGTTCCTGCCCTTGAAGGAAAAGGTCGCATTCCTGCTAAGAACCCGAAAGAACGATTGCAGCGATAGCGCGTGGATCAGGTCTTCGGTGAGTCCGTCGGAAAAATACTCGTCGGCGCTGTCACTGAGGTTGACAAAGGGAAGCACTCCCACGATCGCGGTTCGATGGTGAGCCGGCAGGTCCGATGTTTCCCTGGGCTCTCGGCCGCGGTTGTCAGACCCGGCTGGTTCCCAAGTCCAGACACTTACGGGCTCTGCGATGTTCTTGAACCGGTGATTGCCGCCGTCGACGAGGGGGGCGCTGAGGTGCTTGCTCGCCTCGCTATAGGCCTTTCCCGACACAGCTACGCCGCCGGGAGCGGCGACCGATTCCAGGCGCACGGCGATGTTCACGCCGTCCCCGAAAACTTCATCCTCGTCGGCTATCACGTCCCCCATGTGGATGCCCATGCGGAATTGCATCACCCGGTCCGCCGGGAGCAGATTGTTTCGCTCGGCCATCTGCGTCTGCATCGCGATTGCAGATTTGATGGATCCCACAACGCTCGGGAATTCCAGCAAAAATCCATCGCCGGTGTTTTTCACGATCCGGCCGCCGTGATTGAGAATGATCGGGTAAATCGCGCTTCGATGGGCCTTGAACGCGGCATGGGTACCGGCCTCGTCGGTGCCCATCATGCGGGAATAACCGGCGACGTCAGCGCAGATGATGGCTGCCAAGCGTCTCTCCATCTCCCTCCCATCCCTTTGCTCGCGAACTGGCCGTAGGGTACGTGGTCGGCGGACCGAAGCCAATGGTCTTAAAGGGCGGTGCCCCGAGCGACGTCAGGTCATGGTAAGCGGATCTTACCCATGGACGACCGCCTTCGCGATCATGCAATGGATGCCCTTGGAACCGTTGACGGTCTGCGTTACCCGCAGGTCGGCAGCCAGGCTGCATAGTGTATAGGCATCTTCGCGCGACAGGTTTCGCTTCTCGCCGAGCAGCACGATCATGTCGCGCAGGGCCCGTACCACGCACTGATCGAGATCGGGATCCATCGCCATGGTCATGTAGTGTGTCGGTGTCTCGGCGCGCGGGTAATCGAACCGCAAATCCTTGCGCAGCGTCAGTCTGAATCGACCCTGCAGCGCGGTCTCGATCGCGGTGACGCAGACTTCGCCGTCGCCCTGGACGCCGTGGCCGTCGCCGCAGGAAAACAGCGCGCCCGGCACGAACACGGGCAAATAGAGCTTCGCACCGGGCGTCAGCTCCTTGTTGTCGAGGTTGCCACCCATCGCGCGCGGGATCAGCGAGGTGATGCGGCCCCAGGCCGGTGGCGGCGCCACGCCCATCACGCCGAAAAACGGTGCCAGCGGCAGGTCAAGCCCCCATGGCAACCGACCCACCATTCGCTTCCGGTCGAGCGGAATGTTGATCAGCCGGGGCTCGTGGAAGTCATCCGGCAGCGTGCCGGCGAGGGGTCGGATCAGGTTGTAGCCCCAATCCTGGCGGAGTTTGACGTCGAGGATATCGACTTCCAGCACGTCACCGGGCTGCGCGCCTGCGACGGCGACCGGACCGGTCAGGATATGACCGGGCACCATCCGCTCGCTTTTGGCATGAACCTCGGCGAGTTCGGGCGGGACATGAAACCGGCCTCGGTCCGGCACCACCTCGGGGCCGCCGCTGATGGTGTCGATGGTCACCTCGTCGCCGCTGGCGACGGTGAGCACCGGTTTGAGTTTCGCCTCGAAGAAGCCCCAATGACAGGTCTCGGGGCCGGAATGCAGGTGATGATGCGTCATGACGGGGCTTCTGGTTGGGGCATGGGTCGCGTATGACGCTGTACCAGACAATCCACGAGGCCTCTTGTGTTTTTTTTCCTCTCCAAAACCCTCGGCGTCATGCTGTTGCCCGTGAATTTCCTGATCGGCGCCGGTGTACTCGGCGCGATCCTTTCGGCCACGCGACTGGCGTTGCTGGGCCGCCGGTTGCTGATCGGCTCCGTCGTGCTGCTGGCAATATGCGGATTTTCGCCACTCGGGAGTTGGTTGCTCTATCCCCTGGAGCAGAGATTTCCGCCGTGGGATGCTTCGCAAGGAGTTCCGGATGGCATCATCGTCCTCGGAGCGTCGATGGAAGCCCAGATTTCGGCTGCGCGTGGCATGCCGGTCGTTCGGCACGCGCCGGATCGCATCATCGCCGCCGCGGCGCTCGCGAAGCGATATCCGAACGCGCGTATTGTGTTTTCCGGAGGCAGTGCCAACCTGATCTCGGACGACGCCAGGGAGGCGGATTTCGCGAGTGCTGTCTTCGAGAGCCTCGGTATTGCCAAATCGCGGCTGATCATGGAGCGGCGTTCGCGCAACACCCAGGAGAATGCCGAATTCTCCAAGGTTCTTGTGGCGCCGAAGGCTGGCGAGCGCTGGCTGTTGGTGACTTCGGCCTTCCATATGCCGCGATCGGTTGGGCTGTTTCGCAAGGCGGGATTTGCCGTTGAACCCTATCCGGTCGACTGGTGGATCGGCGGGCGCGGCGATCTCTGGACATTTTCAAATGTTGCGATCGACGGGCTGGTACGCACCGACATTGCCGTTCGGGAATGGATTGGTCTTGCTGCGTACTGGGCGACCGGCAAGATCGACGTGCTGTTGCCGGGACCCCCGCTAAAACCAGAACCGCCGGTCGCAACCCGCGGGAAATCGGGCTAGGATCGGTGTAATGGCCCGGGATATCGGGCAGCCTATTTGGAGTTCACGCCATGCAACAGCAAACGCCGCCGGAACAGTTCGATTTGGCCGGCATGGCGGCTGATTTGAACGGCCTGCTGCGTCTCAAGACCACGGTGATCGGCCTGAAGATGTTCGCAAGCGTTGAGGATATGACGGCGATCCCGAAAATCAGGCGGCCGGCGGCGGTCCACACCACCGACCAGATCGTCAGCATGGCTTCCCGGCTGGGCTGGACCGTCGGTATCACGGCGGACGATCTTGTCGGCGCGCAATGCCGCGCGGTGATCGGGCTTGGCCCCCAGGACGAGAAATGGCTTGCCGGTGAAAACTATGTCGGGGTCTGGCACGAGAATGCCGAGGATGCGCGCAAGCGCCAGGAAGCGCTCGATGTCGTTCCCTTCGGCAAATACCAGGCGATGGCGGTTAGTCCGCTTGCCAGCGGCCGG
Source organism: uncultured Alphaproteobacteria bacterium (assembly GCA_963786045.1). Taxonomy (GTDB): domain Bacteria; phylum Pseudomonadota; class Alphaproteobacteria; order Rhizobiales; family Xanthobacteraceae; genus Bradyrhizobium. The sequence goes on from CAWAXR010000016.1 coordinate 21,652, forward strand.
CTCAATCCTCCGGATATTTGCCTGGTATATGCGACGCCCGGCCAGATGATCATTCTGATCAACGGGCTGCAATATACCGGCTACAAGAAATTCGAATGGGGGGTGGTCGGCGAAACCGCGTGTGCTGATTCCTGGGGGCGGGCGCTGAAGACAGGGGAACCCAGCCTGTCGCTGCCGTGCTTCGCCGAACGGCGCTATGGCGGCGTGCCGGATGAAGAGATGCTGATGGCGCTGCCGCCTTCCTGTCTCGCCAAGGCGATATCAGGGATGAAGCAACTGGCGAAAAACGGCTTGCGCTATCCGATCGCGCCCTATGGTATCCAGAACGACGTGCGCGCCGGCATGAGCGTCTCCTACGGCAGGAAATGACCGCCGGACTGGCGCAATCACCTCAGGGAAATTGAAATGAAATCTTCGAACGTGTTCGACCTTGTCGTCTATGGCGCGACCGGATTCACCGGCCAGCTCGTCGCCGAATATCTCGCCTCGCAATACAAGAATGACAGGCAATTGAAATGGGCGATGGCCGGCCGCAGCCTCGACAAGCTTGCTTCCGTCCGCGACGCGATCGGCGCGCCTGCCGACACGCCGTTGATCGTTGCCGACGCCAGCAATCCAGCTTCGCTAAAGGCGATGATTGATCAGACCAGGTCCGTAGTCAGCACAGTCGGCCCGTATCAGCTCTACGGCTCTGATCTGGTCGCGGCCTGCGCCGCCTCAGGGACCGATTATCTCGATCTCTGCGGCGAGCCGGTCTGGATGCGGCAGATGATCGACAGGCACGAGGCGGCCGCGAAGGCGAGCGGCGCGCGCATCGTATTTTCCTGCGGCTTCGACTCGGTGCCGTTCGAACTCGGCGTATTCTTCTGCCAGGAGAATGCAAAAAAGACCTGGGGCACGCCCGCCGCCCGCGTCAAGGGTCGTATCCGCAACATGAGCTTAGCTGTCTCGGGCGGCACCGCCGCAAGCACGCGGGCGAGCTTCGCTGCGGCGGCCAAGGACCTCAGTCTGGTCGCGATGTTCAGAGACCCATTCGTTCTGACCCCCGGATTTGAAGGTCCTAAGCAGCCGCCGGGCAACAAACCCCTTCTCGATGAAGATCTCAAATCATGGACGGCGCCGTTTGCGATGGCGACCATCAACACCCGTAACGTTCATCGCTCAAACATGCTCTTGGGTTTCCCTTATGGAAGGGATTTCGTCTACGACGAAATGATGCTCACCGGCTCCGGGGAGCAAGGTGAAGCCAACGCCAGACGCATCGTTGCGGCCGTCAATGCCGAGAAGATGGGCTCCGGCGGCCCGAAGCCGGGCGAGGGGCCGTCAAAAGAAGAGCGCGAGAATGGATCCTACGATCTCTTGTTCGTGGCGCTGGCGCCCGATGGCCGGCAGGTCCGCGCGTCCGTGAAGGGCGACCGCGATCCCGGCTACGGATCGACGTCAAAGATGATCACCGAATGCGCGATCTGTCTGCTGCGCGACGCGCCGGAGGTTCCCGCTGGTATCTGGACGCCCGGAGCGGCGATGGGCAACCGGCTGATCAAGCGGCTTATCGATCACGCCGGTATCACCTTCGAAGTCGAGAAATAGGTGCGGCTGGTTATGCCGCACCGATAGCGGTCGGCGTTTTCAGCGCCGGAGCGGCCCTGTGACGGTGTGCGGCGACGAACATGCCCCACATCGTGCCCAGCATCATCCAAAAGTGGCGCCAGTGGTCGGTGTCGATGATGAAGCTTTCGCCGACCGTGCCGAGAAACGCCGCGAAGATCGCGAGATAGGCGCGTTGCCAGGGCACAGGTGCGAAGACGTGCCGAAATCCCAGGATGACCGTGACAAACACCAGCGCTGGATAGCAAATGCCGGCGATCCAGCCGCCGGACATGAAGGCGTTCAGGTAGGAATTGTGGGTGTCCTCGGGAAAGTATTTGTGGAACTGCAGGGGACCGATGCCGAATGGCAGGTCGAGCGCCATGTCGGCGCCGAGAATGTGCCGCCCGAAGCGTCCGAAGCGGCCCTCGTCATAGCTTTGGTCGAAGCTCGCACGTTGCCTGAACATTTCGCCGATTGAATCGAACGACGCCAGAACGGCGACCAGCATCACCGCAATGATGACGGCGATAACCGACATCACGACGATCCGCGAGCGCTGTGCCCGCGTCTGGCTGGTCAGGACCATCAGCGCGAGCATGAAGGCGGAGGTAATGGCAAGTCCTCCCCATGCCGCCCGCGAAAACGCCAGCAGGATGGCGAGCGCCATGACGCCCAGCGCGATCGCGCTGCGGAACGATTTTCGGAAGTTGTTGGAGACGACGCTTTGCAGAACGAACAGCGCGGGGAGGATCAGGAACGCGCCCAGCACGTTCGGATCCTTGAAGGTACCGCGCCCGCGCTCGTACAGCGTCAGCAGGTCGTGTCCGCCGGGAACGAGGTTGAAGTAGCCGGCAATGGCTGAGCTTGCCGCGATCATCGCGCCCACGATCAGGCCGCGGCGAAGCATGTCGAGCCGCGCAGCGGTGTCCTCGGAGATGACCATGGCAAAGAAAACGACCGTGACCGCCATGTACCACGAGGTCGCGATCCAGTTCGCGACCTCCGGCTTGTCCATGAAGGGAATGGCGCCGATGGAATAGCCGACATTGATCAGGAACAGCAGCAGCAACAGCGGCAGGAAGGCGAGCCGCAGCCGCAAGCCGGTGGCGAAGAAGACGATGGCGGCAACGAGCGTCATCAGCTCGTAGGGGCTCGGCTCGATGAAAACGATCGCGCCGCTGGCTCCCGACAGCCACACCAGCATCCGCTGCAGCGCCAGCACACGGGGCGCGGATGTCACCGATGAAGGAAAGCTCTCGGCTGTCGCCGCATACGCCATGGACACACTCGACTCACGCAACCGATACAAAAGTCGAAATGCGCGTCGAGCGAATTCCGACGTTATCCTTTCGTCATGCCCCGCGAAAGCGGGGCATCAATAGGCGTTCTCGCTCTTCGTCATGAGCGCCAAAGGCGTCTTGAGAAGAATGTAGAGATCGAACAATGCCGACCAGTTCTCGATGTAATAGAGGTCGAATTCGACGCGCTTCTGGATCTTCTCCTCGCTGTCGATTTCGCCACGCCAGCCGTTGATCTGGGCCCAGCCGGTGATACCGGGCTTGACGCGGTGACGGGCGAAATAACCATCCACCGCTTCATCGAACAGTCGGCTCTGCAATTTGCCCTGCACCGCGTGCGGACGGGGGCCGACCAGCGAGAGATTGCTCTTGAACACGACGTTGAAGAGCTGCGGTAGTTCATCGAGGCTGGTCTTGCGGATGAAGCGCCCGACGCGCGTGACGCGGCTGTCATTCTTGGTCACGACCTTCGAGGCCAGCGGATCGGCCTGATCGTGGTACAGCGAACGAAACTTGAAGACGTCGACACGCTCGTTGTTGAACCCGAAGCGCTTCTGGCGGAACAGCACCGGACCAGGACTGTCGAGCTTGACCGCGAGCGCGATCAGCGCCATGACCGGCGCGGCCAACATCAGGATGATGCCGCCGACGAAATGGTCGAACATCCACTTTATCACCATATCCCAGTCAGTGATCGGCGCCTCGAACACGTTCAGGGTCGGAATCTTCCCGAGATAGGAATAGGAGCGAGGACGAAAGCGTAACTTGTTGGTGTGGGCGGAAAGCCTGATGTCCACCGGGAGCACCCATAATTTCTTCAGCATTTCGAGAATTCGCGACTCAGCCGAAATCGGAAGGGCGAACAGCACGAGGTCGACGCGGGTGCGCCGGGCAAACTCGACGATGTCGTCGACCTTGCCGAGTTTTGGGCTGCCCGCACAGGTCTCGAGCGCGCGGTTGTCGTTGCGGTCGTCGAATACGCCGAGGACATCGATATCTGAATCGTCCTGCACCTTGAGCGCTTCGATCAGCTTCTCGCCGTTCTGGTCCGATCCGACCACGATGGTGCGGCGGTCAAGCCGGCCCTGACGCGCCCAGTGGCGCACCAGCGTGCGGAGCAACAGCCGTCCGGCGACGAGGGCTGCGAGGCCGAAGATGAAAAATGCCGAAAGCCAGAGTCTGGATATCTCGCCGTCGAGTTTTGCGAAGAAGGACGCACCGATGAACAGCAGGAATACGAACGCCCAGGATGAGATCATCCGCGTCATCTGGCGCAGCTGGCCGCGAAATATCTGTACGTCGTAGATGTCGGATGCCTGGAAGCAGATCACGGCGGTGACGGTCATGCCGAAGATGGCCGCGACATATTCCCAGTGAAAGCCGGTGAGAGGCGCCATATATCCGAGATAGAGCGCTATGCCGATGAAGCTCAGCAACACAAGATCGGCGGCGCGAACCACGCCTGCGATCACGATCGGCGAGTAAGCCCGCCGCACCTTCTGATTGGCGACCGCGAGCGCGGCCTGCGACAGCCGGCGTCGCCGTTCAATCGGAGGACGATCCGCCGTGGCGGTAGCTGAGGCCGTGGACGCGGAATCTAACATCGAGAGTGTGTTGACCGGTTCCAATTTATTCAAGTCCGTACGTGCACGGGGATTCAGGCATGCGCGCGCCGAGGCGGAATTCCCCGCCTCACGGCTTAGAGGACAAATCGGAAGAAACAGTTATCGGTTGTAAAGGACGGTTAACGCTCTGCAAACGCGTCGCGGTAACCGGCCAGGACCCCTTCGACCATGGCCTTCTGCGAAAAGTGCATGAAAATTCGTTCGCGCAGGGATTTGGCGCGCGCCTGCGTAGCGGCGGTATCGCCAAGCGCGGTCTTGATCGCATCCGCCATGGCGCTGACCGTGTTGGGAGCGAACAATGCTTCAGTATGTGTCCCAAATATCTCGGGAATGCCGCCGACATTTGCCGCGATCATCGGAATTCCCGCAGCCGCTGCTTCGATCACGACGTAGGGCATCGAATCCCCGCGGGACGGAACGACCAGCAGTCTCCCCTTGGAAAAGCCATGGCGCGCCTTGACGTGGCCGATGAAGCGCACCGCTCCGGCAAGGCCGTGTTTTTGGATTTGATCCCTGAGAGAACCGATCTCTTCGCCGTCCCCGGCAAGCGTCAAGGTTACCGGCTTGCCGTCGGCGCGCAGTCGCGCCACCGCGTCGATCAGGAGGTCCGCACCCTTGATGTGTCTGAACTCGCCGACGTAGACAATGTCGGTGGCGTCAGATGCCAAATCGATGGGATCGAACTCGTCCGCGGTCACGCCGTTGAACACGCAGCGCACCAGACCAGCGGTAGGCGTGCCGATGGTGCGCTGATAGGTATTGCGCGCGAAGGCGCTTTCGAACAGGAACAGATCGGTATTGTTCATCAGGACGCGTTCGAGCCGACCGTAGATTGCTCCCTTGAATGTATCCAGGGGGTAATGCAGCGAGCCGCCATGCGGCGTGTATATGCGAATGGAGCGCTTGGAGCGGGCTTTCATGCGGATGAAGGCGCCGGCCTTCGCGCCGTGCCCGTGCACGACGTCCGGCTTCAGCCGCCAGATCAGGTACATGAAGCGCGCCCATACCAAAATATCGCTGGGATGGGGCTCGCGGTGAATTGCGACCCGTCGAACGCCAAGCTTAAGGCGGGGCGCGATCTCGGCCAGCGCTGCCGCGGCGCGTTCTCCACCCGTCAGGCTGTCGGCGATAATTCCGACATGGTGGCCGCGTTCGGCTTGTCCATTGGCAAGATCCAGGATGTGGCGGAAGATTCCGCCAACCGGCGCGCGCACCGCGTGCAGGATACGAAGCGGCTGATCTGATTGCGCTGGCATGCTCTAGAACCAGCGTTCGCCGACGAGGACGGTATCGCCGGGGCCGAGCGGGGTGCCGAGCGGCACCACAACGCGGTTCGGGCCCGCACCATCGTTATGGGTCAGTGTCACGCGGTCGCGCTGGGCGCGGGGCGAGAAGCCGCCGGCAATCGCCACCGCGCTTTCGACGCTCATGTTGGGCACGTAAGGGTACTGGCCGGGAGCGGCGACTTCGCCGAGGATGAAGAAGGGCCGGTAGGTTTCGACCTCCACCGCGACCGAGGGTTCGCGGATATAGCCGTTGCGCAATTTGCCGGATATCTCCGCGGCCAGTCCCGCCGGCGTCCGGCCGCGCGCCGGCACCGCGCCGATCAGCGGCATGGTGATGGAGCCGCCGGCATCGATCGCGTAGGTGTTGGTGAGGCCTTCCTGACCGTAGACCACGACCCGCAGCTTGTCGCCGGCATCCAGCCTGTAGGCGGTATCGCGGGCCGCCGGCATGGGCGCGGCCGCATAGGCGGCCGAAGCCGGCGCATAAGAGCGCCGCGGGGTAGCGGCGAAGCTGGCGCGAAGCGCGCTGACGTCGCCACCGGAATCAGCCGCGGCGGCAGTTGCGGCTGGATGGGAAGGCCTGCCGTAAGCCATGTAGTCGAGGTCGCTCTGCGGCTGCGTCATGGCAACGGGAGCCGTCGTCTGCATGCAGCCCGACAGGGCGAGCCCGGCGAGCATACAGATCATCAGGGCGTGCACGCCTCTCATCAAGCAATCCACCGGCAATTGTTGATTCCAATTAAGGGCTTTCGTGGTTAACAAAGCATGACCGCAGAGGGTTGGCGCCGCTGACGCCATGAGCAATTTAGTCGAATTAACTCAGCGGCAACCTTAATGGAGTGTAATTGCCCCGGGCGAGTAGAGTCGTGGTGTCCGCGGGAGTGTGCGATGCGTTTAGCGTTCTGGCGTGCAGGCAAGGACATGGCGGCGGCCCAAAGGGTCGCTTCCGGGATTGCGCCAGTCACCTATAAATCGCCCGCGGATTCCGAATCCGGTGATCTGGATTTGCGGACGATTGGTCAGGTGCTTGCGCGCAAGCGGGGCTGGATCATCGTTCCGACGGTGATTGCCGCTGTGATCTCGGTCGCTGCCGTCAATGTGGTCACCCCGCGATACAAATCCGAAGCCCGTATCCTGATTGATGGGCGGGAGAACGTCTTCCTGCGGCCCAACGGCGAGCGCAACGACGAGCGCGTTACGCTCGATCCCGAGGCGGTTACAAGTCAGGTCCAGCTCCTGCTGTCGCGCGATCTCGCGCGCGAGATCATCAAGAAGAACAGGCTTGCGGAACGGCCGGAGTTCGACCCGGTTCTGAAGGGCGTGTCGCCACTGAAATCGCTGCTCGCTTTGGTCGGGATCGGCCGCGACCCGTTTTCCCTGACCCCGGAAGAGCGCGTGCTCGACGCCTACTATGATCGCTTCACAGCTTATGCGGTCGATAAATCGCGCGTTATTGCGATCGAATTCCAGTCGAGCGATCCGGAATTGGCGGCGCGCGTCGCCAACTCGATCGCCGAGGGTTATCTGGTGTTGCAGCAAGACGCGCGGCGGGACCAGGCCAAATCAGCCGGCCAATGGTTGTCGGGCGAAATCGAAAACCTGCGCAAGAAGGTCGCGGACGCGGAATCCCGGGTCGAGGATTTTCGTTCGAAATCGAGCCTGTTTGTCGGCACCAATAATACCACGCTGTCCAACCAGCAGATGGGCGAGCTGAACACGCAATTGAACAATGCGCGGGCGCTGAAGTCCGACGCGGAATCCAGGGCGCGGCTGATCCGCGAAATGCTTCAAGGCGGCAGACCCATCGAAGCTTCGGAAGTGCTCAATTCCGAATTGATCCGCCGGCTGTCCGAACAGCGCGTTACGCTGCGCGCGCAATTGGCCGAGCAGTCGTCTACATTGCTCGATGGTCATCCGCGCATCAAGGAGCTGAAGGCGCAGCTTGCAGATCTCGACCGGCAGCTTCGCGAGGAGGCGAGCAAGATCTCGCGTTCGCTCGACAACGATGCGCGCATCGCCAGCGGCAGGGTCGACGGCCTGAGCGCGAGTCTTGAGCAGTTGAAGAAGCAGGCGGGTTCGACCAATGGCCAGGACGTCCAGCTTCGGGCGCTGGAGCGGGAAGCCAAGGCGCAGCGCGACCTCCTTGAATCCTATCTCGCGAAATACCGCGAGGCCAACACCCGCGAGAATATCGAGGCTGCGCCGGCGGATGGCCGGATCATTTCTCGTGCCAGCGTGTCCAACAGCCCGGCCTATCCGAAGAAACTGCCGATCGTGCTGATCGCGACGCTGGCAACCCTGATGCTCAGCAGTGGAGCGATCGTCACTGGCGAATTGTTGCGTATAACCGCGCCACGTGCGGTGGCCGTCTTTACTTCAGTCTCGCCAGCGGCCAGCGTTTCGGAGGTTGCCGCCTCCGTTGCGGAGCCGGAACCTGAATCCAGGCCAGAATCGGAGCCCGAGCCCGTGGCTGCCGCGAACGCATCTGCTCCGGAGATCGTGCCCGAGTTCTCCGAGATCGAGCGCCTCGCCGGCGATTTGCGCGACGTCGCCGCGCGCAAGATCACCGTCCTCGGCACCGCCTCCAATGAGAGCATCACGCTGACGGTCCTGACGATCGCTCGCCTGCTCGCGCGTGGAGCAAAGGTCGTGGTCGTCGATTTGACGACGTCGTCGCCGACCATCTCGGCGGTATCGGTCGATCCGAACGCGCCTGGGCTGGCGGAATTGATGCTGGGCGAAGCCTCGTTTGCGCAGGTCATCACGAAGGATCGGCTTTCGCGGGTTCACCTCGTGAGCGCGGGGCGGCCCGGCTCGGACCGGACCTTGCTTCAATCGCCACGGCTCGGTCTTGCGATCGATGCGTTGCTGCGGGTCTATGACCATGTACTGCTTGATGCCGGTACCGCCTCCGATCTGCCAGCGGAATTACTGACCGCGCAGGCCCGCGCCGTGGTGGTGCCGGATGCCTCGATGGCCGCAGCTGCCCGCACGCTGATGTGCGATCAGCTCGGGGCCGTCGGTTTCAGCGAGGTGACGATGCTGAGCAGTCCGGCCCGGCCGGCGGATGCCATCGACCCCGGTCCGCGGGTGGTCGCGGCCTGATCGCAAAGCGTGGCTCGCGCCTGGAGCAGGATGGCTGTTCCTTGAATTGCCATCCCGGCCTATCTTTTTGTTTGAGCATGATCTCGGCGGAAATGCTTCGCGTTTGTCGTGAGGGAAGTCCCGCTTTCCGCATCATGCTTGAATGCGAGCTAGCGGAGGACTCCTCGCAACCTCTGCGCCACGCGCAGAAGCGCCGGTGTATGCTTCACGAAATGCTTGGCGCGGTTGACCGTCGACATTGCTGCAGCCGCGACCGTGCCGCGAAGGCTGAGCGGGATGAAGCAATCGAAAATGGGCTCGTTGCCTTTGCAAAAAAGCCTCTTGTAGCCATCCGATCCTACCCCGAGATCCAGCGCGCGGTATCCGCGCTCGGCATAATGGTCGACGATGTTGCGTATCAGGATCAGGCCGGGACTATAACGCGAATTGTCTGATATTGTGTAGGTATTGAACATCATCGAAAAACGATGTCCGTCGTCGACGCCGGCATAGATCGCGATGACTTCGTTGTCGCATTCAAGGGCATGGATGTCGATCACGCGGCGATCGCTTGCCAGCGGCGTCATGCAGGCGCTGCGGATGAAATCCTCCACGCCGGGTTCTGCGAACACGTTGGGCAGTTTCTGCTCGGCCATCCGCTGCGGCTTGATGCGGAAGAACGCATCGAGCAGCCGCTCGATCTCGGCGCCGGTAGTGGCGTGGTGATAGCGATAGCCCGGCAGCGTCTTCAGCTTGCGTTCCTTGCTCTTGAGGCGCTGGCGCAAGGAATGGCTGATCCGAGCAGCAGGCGAGGCGCCCGGCTCAATCGTGATCAGCGGGCAGCCGTTGGCCGAGGCCTGGCGCGGCAGCAGCGCCATCGGATTCGGCAGCTCCCGCCACTTGAGAGGTTGCCGGCTGAACGCCAGAACATCAGCCTCGGACCGCTCGCGTATCGCCGAAATCAGCGCATCGAGATCGGCGCGGGTCGCGGCCTTGGCAAAATCCCGATCCCACAATGCCATGTTGAAGGTGGTGTGCTTGCCGCCCATGAAACGCGCAACGCGAAGGCCGTGCGCCTGATAGAGCGCGAGCGGAAGCAGCAACAGCGGCCGGCGTTCGCGGTCATAGGCAACAACGATGAAAGGCCGAAGGCTTTCGTGCCCTCCGACGAGTTGTTGCCAGGGGTGAAGGAAGTCGAACCGCTGATACGGCGTCGAGAAGTGCTGCTGATTTTCGAGGCCGCGCCAGATGGTCTCGGCCCGGCCAAGGTCGTCGAGAAAATCGACGCTGGCGATGCGGCTTGCCTTCGACCACGCTGGCGCAACTGCCGTCCGGCTCTCCATCGCGGCAGCCATGGTCATCACGAAACCTGTCTACGGGAGTTATTTACAGTTTTCACCGTTGGTCGACCTTTGCAAACAAATGTCAACAAAGAGTAATGACAATCCTGCGGCAACGATGGGGTAAAAATCACGCGCGCCGGGGCATTGCCGGAAAAATGGAATCCTCCTGGCCGTGAGAAAATGCTCCTGACCAAAAAGTTGCGCTCTTTTTACTTACAAAAGCGGCAATTGGCTGTGTGGAATACGCGTTGAGAGGCGAGACGTTGGCACCCGACACCCAATTCCTGACGAGCCTGGGCCTGGAACTCGCCTATTTCGGCGGTCGTGCATGGTTGAAGGGCCGCGAAACGGGTGGCGCCGGCGTGATCCTGCGATTTGAACGCGTCCGCCCGCGACGCGCCGCGCGCTTTCAGCCGCTCAAATCTCGGGAAATAACGCCCGGATTTCTCGATCGCACGATACGCGCGTTGAGGCGCTGGAAATACGATATCGTTTCGATGGACGAGGTCTGCCGGAGGGCGGTCATCATGGCCTCGCCGCGGCGCTTCGCCTGTCTCACATTCGATGGCGGCTACAAGGACGTGATAGAGTCAGCCTATCCGGTGTTATCGTGGCACGGCGTTCCCTTCACCATTTATGTTCCGACCGCGTTTCCGGACGGTATCGGCGAAGCCTGGTGGATCGCGCTCGAACAGGTGATCGCGCGCGAAAGCCGGCTGAACCTTGTGGTGGATTGCGAGGAAAAGCATTTCAATATCGGAAGCACAGCGGAAAAATATCAGCTCTATGATTTTCTCGCGGGATGGATGCGCTCGCTTGCGCCATCGGACCTTTCTTCCGCGATCAAGGACCTCTGTATGCGGTATGGCGTTGACCTCGCGGCGGTGTCGCGCGAGGCATTGCTGGACTGGAATGATCTGGCGAAGCTTGCGGCGGATCCACTGGTGACCTTCGGAAGTGCCACGGTGAATTATCCCGTTTTGTCGAATTTGAAAGACGCGGCCGCGCTGCGCGAAATGACGATGGGCAGGGCGGTTGCAGAGGCCGCGCTCCAGCGCGACGTCAGGCATTTCGCCTATCCGTTTGGCGATCGCGCATCGTGGAGCCGGAAACACGCTTTGATGGCAGAAGAGGCCGGTTTCATCAGTGCCGCATCGGCGATACCAGGTGTCGTCGAGGCGGAGGGGCGGACCAGCCTGCACGCGCTACCGCGCATCGCCTGGGACGGCCGGCAGCGTTCGCTGCGCGCCATGCGAGTAATCCTGTCGGGCATCACATTTCCTCATGCGAAGCCAGAGCGAACCATGGCGTTTTAGAGCGCTTTCGAGCGATGTATGCCCTCAATCAGAACCGACAATGCCTCAGGCGTCCGGCCGCGACATCCAGCTGACGATCGGCATCGCCGGCAGCACCCATCCGATGCCGGCCACGACGTAGAAAATGGCCTGAAATAGCCCGGAATTCGCAAGCCACGGTGTCTGCGCTACCGTCATTCCCATCAGCGACCATACCACGACCAATAACAATAGCGCGATGGTTCCAAGGAATTTGCGGGTTCGTATTCTCATGACGGAAAAGTGCGGCTCGCTGCCAGTGCGCGCCTTGCGCGCGGGAAGGGGCGGACTATAAGGTGCGCGCGAATTCATTCAAGCACAGCTTTAATGACCGGTAGTTCCGCCCATCAAGCCCCAAACGATCGCCTCGTCCGCGGCTGGTTGATCTCGATCGCCGTACTGATCGCGATCATGGTGCTGGTTGGCGGAGCCACGCGCCTGACGGAGTCAGGGCTTTCGATCGTCGAATGGAAGCCGGTCACCGGCGCGCTGCCGCCGCTCAATGAGCAGCAATGGACGCAGGCCTTCGACGCCTACAAGACCATTCCGCAATATCGGCAACTCAATGACGGCATGAGCCTCGACGAGTTCAAGACGATCTTCTGGTGGGAGTGGAGCCACCGGCTGCTCGGGCGAGCCATCGGCATGGCCTATCTGCTGCCGTTCCTCTGGTTCCTGTGGCGCGGCGCTCTGGGCGCGGAACTGAGGCGGCGGTTGTGGCTGATCTTTGGCCTCGGCGCGCTGCAGGGCGTAGTCGGCTGGTGGATGGTGGCGTCGGGCCTTTCGCAACGGGTCGAGGTTTCGCAATATCGTCTCGCCACCCATCTGGTGCTGGCACTCCTGATTTTTGCAGGCATTGTCTGGACGCTGCGCCGAATAGGAGAGAGGGCGTCGCAGGCTGCATCCGCACGACTGAAAATCACCGCGGTAACCCTCCTGGTGCTGACGTTCGTGCAGCTTTATCTGGGGGCGTTGGTCGCGGGACTGCGCGCGGGGAAGATCTACAACACCTGGCCGGAAATCGACGGCGGTTTCATTCCTTCCGCGTCGCGACTCTTCCTTGAGACACCGTGGTGGCGCAACCTGTTCGACAACACGCTTACCGTTCAATTCGAACATCGCATGGTCGCCTACACGCTGTTCGTGGCGGCAGTCCTGCACGGCCTCGACGCGGTGCGCGCGCGGGCCGGCAGATCGGCGGTCAACGGCGCTTTGTGGCTGGCGGGCGTCGTCACCTTGCAGGCGACGCTCGGCATTCTCACCTTGCTTCATCAGGTTCCCTTGGATCTCGCGCTCGCCCACCAGGCCGTCGCGATTGCGGTGCTGACGCTTGCGGTCTTTCAGGTCGAACGCCTCACCGGGAGGCAACGCGAGCAGACGCCACGAGCGATGGTGGGACCCGTCACCCAGACCGGCTGAATTGAACAATTCTAAAAATCCAGAGATGTGCAGAAAGGCCTATTTTGCAAGGCTTTTCGTGCCTTTCATCTCCGTTGACAAAGTCGTGTAACGCGCTTGCGCTTTACTTCAAGCTTTTGGGGGATAAAACGAGCAAAACCCAGGGGCACTCATGTCGTCTGCATTCGTTCAGGCTGCCGTCATCCTGCTCCGCGAGGGGCTCGAAGCCATGCTGGTCATCGCCGCGCTCGCGGGATATCTAACCAAGGTCGGCGCCGGCCATCGCATCCAGGCCCTCTATGGCGGATCGCTGGCAGCGGTGGGGGCCAGCATTATCGCAGCCTGGCTTTTCGCAGTGCTGAATTCGGGCGAACACAGCGACGTCCTCGAGGGCGCCATCATTGTCGTCGCAGCGGGCTTGATGCTTTACGTCAGCGGCTGGCTGATGGTGAAACAGGATCCGCGTGGCTGGCAGGATTACCTCGCGCACAAGGCCGACCACGCGCTGGCCAGGGATACGGTCTGGGCGGTCGGCGCGCTGGCCTTCCTCGCGGTATTTCGCGAAGGCGCCGAAACTGTGCTGTTCATCAACGCGCTCGCCACGACCGAGGGGGGCTGGAGCGCCGGCCTGTTCGCCGGGCTTGGCGTTGCCACCGTCGGTCTGGTGGTGCTGTTCTATTTCATCAATCTGATTGCGCAAAAGATCCCGCTGCGTCCGCTGTTCATCATCACTTCGGCATTTCTGTTCGCGATGGCGATCAAGTTCATTGGCGAGGCGGTGCAGGAGTTCCAGGAACAGGCGATCGTGCCGTTCACCGAACTGAAGAGCGCCGCATGGCTCGGCGCCATCGGACTGAATCCGACGGTGGAGGCGCTGTCCGCGCAACTGCTTGTGATCGTATGTGCGCTGGCGACCTATTCGGTGGTCCAGCGCAACGCGCGCCGCGCGCGCGAGGACAAGGCCGCGATGCGGACGGCGAAGCCGTAGATCCGGGAAATCCCTGGTCTTTTGTTTTGACGCGTTGTCCATTCGCGAACCGGTATCCACTTCGCTCGAAAACGCTCTAGCAATAGCCGTAGACGCCGCAAGCGTAGGGCAGCCGATACCAATAGCTGAGATTGGGGCCGCCGTAGTAGGGCTGATATTCGTAGGAGAAGTGCGATCCGTAAAAGCCCGGCAGCGCCGATGATCCCGGAAGCAGGGGTGTCGGGGGTGGAATTCGGACGTAAGGAACTGTCCCGTCCGATGGAGTGAAGAGAACGTCCGGCTCTTCCTCGACAGGGACGCGGCGGACGTAAGCAGGCGCCGCTTTGCGGTGAACGCCTGCTCCAGATCCCGGCAGGTCGGCGGCAGCGGCGAACCAGACCGGGAAAATCGCGGCCATCAACGGCATCGTCCAGCGCAACATGGTTCCGCTCCGAATCAACAGGGGTGATTCGCCGGTAGTTTATGCCGGAATGACCGTTAACGAGATATTTTCGCGCCCGGATTTGATGCGAGGCCGGGTTGCGTCGGCGGGCAAAGGCGACCGCGGCGCGACGATGCTGGACGGCGCTCGCCTCACGCGCCCAGCGCCTGCTCCAGATCGGCGATCAAATCTTCCTTGTCTTCGATGCCGATCGACAGCCGCACCACGTCGGGGCCGGCGCCCGATTTGATCTTGGCGGCATCGTCGAGCTGGCTGTGGGTGGTCGAGGCCGGGTGGATCACGAGCGAGCGGGTGTCGCCGACATTGGCGAGATGCGAAAACAGTTTCAGGTTCGATACCAGGTTGACGCCTGCGTCGTAGCCGCCCTTGAGGCTGAAGGTGAACACCGCGCCGGCACCCTTCGGGGCATATTTGCGCGCGAGGTTGTTGTACTTGTCGCCCAATAGTCCGGCGTAGTTGACCGCTGCCACCGCCGGATGGGCCGACAGCCATTCCGCGATCGCCCTGGCGTTCTCGCAATGCTTTTGCATACGCAGCGGCAGCGTTTCGATGCCGGTTAGGATGAGAAAAGCGTTGAACGGCGAAATTGCGGGACCGAGGTCGCGCAGGCCGAGCACGCGGCAGGCGATGGCAAACGCGAAATTGCCGAAGGTCTCCTGGATCTTGATGCCATGATACTCCGGCCGCGGCTCGCTCAGCATCGGATACTTGCCGTCCTTCGACCAGTCGAAGGTCCCGGCATCGACGATGATGCCGCCGATCGAGTTGCCGTGGCCGCCAAGAAACTTGGTCAGCGAATGCACGACGATGTCGGCGCCGTGGTCGATCGGGCGGATCAGATAGGGCGTCGCCAGCGTGTTGTCGACAATCAGTGGAACGCCGGCCTTGCGGGCGACGGCGGCGATCGCCTCGATATCGGTGATGCTGCCGCCGGGGTTTGCAATCGAACTCGATGAAGATCGCCTTGGTGCGCGGCGTGACCGCGCGCTCGAAGCTTCCGATATCATCGGGATCGGCCCATGCCACGTTCCAGCCGAAGCTCTGGAAGGCGTGGGTGAATTGATTGATCGAGCCGCCATAAAGTTTGCGCGCGGCGATGAACTCGTCTCCGGGCTTGAGCAGCATCTGAAAGACCACGACCTGCGCGGCATGTCCGGAAGCCGTCGCCAGTGCCGCAGTGCCGCCTTCGAGGGCGGCGACACGCTCTTCCAGCACCGCCTGGGTCGGGTTTCCAATCCGGGTGTAAATATTTCCAAACGCCTGCAATCCGAACAGCGACGCCGCATGGTCGGCATCGTTGAACACGAAGGATGTCGTCTGGTAGATCGGCGTTACCCGCGCGCCGGTGGTGGGATCGGGTTGCGCGCCGGCGTGCACAGCAAGGGTGGAAAAGCCGGGGGGACGATCGGTCATGCTAGCTCCCTGTTCTGTCTTTATTTTGCAAACGCTTGGCCGCCATGCTGATGTCCGCGGTGTCCGCCGTCAAGGTGACTTTGCGATCGGCCACTTGTTCGTAACGGTCGGACCTCGCTTCATCGTGAAAGGATCGTTTCGCATTTGCGTTACGCGAGGTCGTCCCTGTTTTTTGCGGCGCGATCGGACGCTGTGGTTTCACCGCCGCCGACGCTCGTGCGGCTCAAGGAAAGTCGCATGCCCTGGGTTGGCATCGGCGCGCGCTTGGAACTCAGCGTTCGCGAATTGACGCCCATCCACGAGATTTCCGAGGACAGCCGTCCATATTCGATTTTCGGGCAGCGATTCATGACCACCTTGAGGCCGGCGGCTTCCGCCTTTTCCGCCGCGGCATCGTTGCGCGCGCCAAGCTGCATCCAGATCACTTTCGGCAGCGGAGTCATCTTCAGCGCCTCATCGACCACGGGCCCGATGTGGCTCGAGTTCCTGAAGATATCGACCATGTCGACAGGACGACCGATTTCGAGCAACGATGCGACGAAGGGTTTTCCGAGCAGGCTTTTGCCGACGTGGCCGGGATTGACCGGGATCATGTCGTAGCCGCGTTGCGCGAGATATTTGAAGGCGAAGTAACTCGGCCGCACATTGACCGGCGATGCACCGACCATCGCGATGGACTTCACGCCGTTCAGAATCGCGCGGATGTAATTGTCGTCGTAGGCGTCATGGTTCATCTGGAGAGACCGTTCACATTCAAGCGTCATGGCGGGGAGCCAACGACGGTCCTACTTGTCCTGCCATTTCGGCTCGCGCTTCTCGATGAAGGCGCCGATGCCTTCCTCGGCGTCGCGCGCCATCATGTTTTCGGTCATCACCTCTGCCGCATAGCGATAGGCGCCCGCAAGGCTCATTTCGGCCTGACGGTAAAATGCGGCCTTGCCGATCTTGATCGTATAGGCGGATTTGAGCGCGACCTTTTGCGCCAGCGCGATCGCCGCATCCCGTTCGGCGCCGGCGGCGACGACGTGGTTGACGAGACCGATGTCCCGGGCGGTCGTCGCCGAAATCGGCTCGCCCGTGAGCAGCATTTCCATCGCCTGCTTGCGCGGGACGTTGCGTGACAGCGCCACCATCGGTGTCGAGCAAAACAGCCCGATATCGACGCCGGGCGTGGCGAAAGTTGCGGTCTCCGCCGCGACCGCGAGATCGCAGCTTGCCACGAGCTGGCAGCCTGCGGCGGTAGCGACCCCCTGAACCGCCGCGACCACCGGCTTTGGCAAGTGCACGATCGCCTGCATCATCGCACTGCAGGCCGTCATGATCTCGGCAAAATAGGCGCGGCCACGATCGGCGTCGACGCGCCGGGCCGTCAGTTCCTTCATGTCGTGGCCGGCGGAAAAGGCTTTGCCGTTGGCCGCGATGACCACCGCGCGCACCCTTGCATCGTCATGGATTTCCCGGAGCGCGGCATCGATCCCGGCGATCAGTCCCTCCGACAGGCTGTTGCGGGCTTCCGGCCGATTGAGCGTGAGGACAGCGACGCTGCCAACCATCTCGCGCAGGAGGATCGAGGATTGGGGCGCGGATACGCGGGCGGTTTGGCTCGTCATGGAAAAATCCACTTGATATTCACTTGAAATCCTTTTGGGCAGATGCGTCAGCTTAGTGTAACAGGCGGTGCGAGGCGAGGGCAGGCGGGGAACATGGCAACAGCGAAAATGAGCGTTGCGGAGCTCGAGAAGTTCCTCCATGCCGAATTTCCCCAGGCATTCAGCGGCGGCGACATCAGCATCGAAAGTGCCGATGGTGCCTCCTGCCTGCTGCGGCAGCGCTACAGCGCGCAGATGCTGCGCCCTGGCGGGACGGTCTCCGGTCCGACGCTGATGGCACTGGCTGATTTCGCCATGTATGTCGTGCTGCTCTCGGCGATCGGTCCAGTCGGCCTTGCCGTCACGACAAATCTCAACATCAACTTCCTGCGCAAGGGGGCGCCGGGGCGGGATGTGCTTGCAGCGGCGAAGCTCTTGAAACTTGGCAAGCGGCTCGCGGTGGGAGAAGTCAATCTGCTGTCAGGCACGTCGCCCGATCCGATCGCCCATGTAACCGCGACCTATTCCATTCCAAATACTTAGTGTTTTTTACGGTATCATAACACCATATTTGCAACCTATTGTTATTACAAAGAGAATTATCTCTGATGGCCATTGACGCGAGCGCCCGAGCTATCTAGAAACCCGGCAGTCTGGCGCTGACGCGCGCCTTTTCCCCATTTACGGATTTCCTCTCATGAAAACGTTTTCGGCAAAGCCGGCCGAGGTGACGAAGAAGTGGGTCTTGATCGACGCCAAGGGTTTGGTGGTCGGCCGGCTCGCCTCGCTGGTCGCGATGCGCCTTCGCGGCAAACACCTTCCGACCTACACCCCGCACGTCGATTGCGGCGACCATGTCATCATCATCAATGCGGCGCATGCCGTGCTGACCGGGCGCAAGCGCGACAACAAGGTCTATTACAACCACACCGGCTTCATCGGCGGCATCAAGGAACGTACGGCCAAGTCGATTCTCGAAGGCCGTTTTCCCGAGCGCGTGGTCGAGAAGGCCATCGAGCGCATGATTCCGCGTGGACCGCTTGGTCGCGTGCAACTCGGTAATTTGCGTGTTTACCCGGGGCCGGAGCATCCGCACGAAGCCCAGCAACCTGAAACCGTGGACGTCGCTTCGATGAATCGCAAGAACATGAGGGCCGCATAAGATGTCCGACACCATGCAGTCGCTCGATCAATTGTCGCAGCTCAAGACGGCCGCGCCGGAATCTCCGAAATACGTCAAGAAGGTCGACAAGTACGGCCGTGCCTATGCCACCGGCAAGCGCAAGGACGCGGTAGCCCGCGTCTGGATCAAGCCGGGTGCCGGCAAGGTGACCGTCAATACCCGTGAAGTCGAAGTCTATTTCGCCCGTCCGGTGCTGCGGATGATGATTCAGCAGCCGCTGATCGCCGCCGCACGCGCGGGCCAGTACGACGTGATCTGCACCGTGACCGGTGGCGGTCTGTCAGGTCAGGCGGGCGCCGTTCGCCACGGGATTTCGAAGGCACTGACCTATTTCGAACCGGATCTCCGCGGTGTTCTGAAGAAGGGCGGCTTTCTCACCCGCGACTCGCGCGTGGTCGAGCGCAAGAAGTACGGCCGCGCCAAGGCGCGCAGGTCGTTCCAGTTCTCGAAGCGCTAATCGCTTCGTTCAAATTTGCCGCGAAGGCGGCATATCGGCGAATACAAGGGCGCCCGCTTGCGGGCGCCTTTTCGTTGCGCATTTGCCGACGAGTTGACCTAGTTTTTCGTGAAAACTTGTCCCCGAGCGCAAACGAATTGCCAACGTGGGGGTCATAGCGTTCGGGGTGACGACGGCGCCTGCTTTGATTTTAGCCCGAGCCGGGAATTCGGCATCACAATTGTCTGGTGACCCCATGTTGCTCGATACCTCCACGTTTTATCTCGTTGCCACCATGGTCGCAGCGTTGCTGGGATCCATGCTGGTGTTCTTTGGCAATCAAGAGAGCATTCCAGCTTTGAAATGGTGGGGAACCGCCTATTTGCTGGGGGCGGCGTCGGTGGCGCTCTGGACAATGGCCGGCCCGACGCTCGGCGATATGTTCTCGCTGGCGCTGAACGCCATCGGTTTTGTAACCTGTGGCATGGTCTGGAATGCTTCGCGTGTCTTTCACGGCCGCAAACCCAATCTGCCGGGGCTTTTTCTTGGCGCCTTGGTCTGGGTCGCTGCCGTCGTGACGCTGTCGCCTGAAGCTTCCGCCATGCGCATGACGATCGGCGCCGGAATCGTTGCGGTCTATGCGGCGCTGACCGCCACCGAATTGTGGTCCGAGCGCCGCAGGACGTTGCAAAAGCGCTGGCCGGCGATCGCTGTCCCGGTGCTGCACGGTTTCGTGCTGATGTTGCCGATCCTGCTCGGCGATCTCCTGCACCCGCATCATGATGCGTTCGGCAGCAGTATCTGGGTCAAGGTGTTTGCGATCGAGCTTTTTCTCTATGCGGTCGGCACCGTGTTCGTGATCTTCATGCTGGTGTCGGAACGCGCCGTGACCGTGCACAAGACCGCGGCCTCGGTCGATCCGTTGACCGGCATGTTCAATCGCCGTGGTTTCGCGGAGGCCTGCGCGCGGGTGATCGAGCGCGAGGCCAAGGCTGGCCGTCCGATAACGGTGTTGATCTTCGACATCGATCACTTCAAATCGATCAACGACCGCTTCGGTCATCCGGCGGGCGACGAGATTCTCAAGTTGTTCTCGGCCGTCGTGGTCAACAATGTGCGCATCAGCGATCTCACCGGGCGCATTGGCGGCGAAGAGTTCGCGGCCCTGCTGCCCTGTCCGCTGGATGAAGGCGTGATCGTCGCCGAGCGCGTGCGCGAGGCTTTCGAGACCTCCGGAATTGTATGCGAGGAGGGTCCGGTCGATACCACCGTCAGCATCGGCGTGGCCGGCGGGCCGGCGGGCACCGAACTCGAGGTGCTGCTGGCGGCGGCTGACACCGCGCTCTATCAGGCCAAGCGCAGCGGCCGCAATCGGGTCGAGGCCGCGGAGGAACTGCCGTTGTCGCTGGAAAACTGGCGGCGAAAGACCGCCGGGACCGCGCGTCCGCTGCCGCAGCCCGGCCTGGCCCGCCCTGCCTAGGGTCGGCGCGGCGGCCCCGGCAACCTGTCGTTTACCATTCGATCCACATCATCTCTGCTATGGATTCAATTCGTGGCCGTAAAATTCAAATTGACCTGATGTCGCTCGAGGCGGCGGCCGCCTCGGCCCGCGCTGGCTTCGCCTGCATGTTTTCGACCTCGGAAGAATACGAGACCGCTCTGATATCAGAGCGTCGCGCCCAGGGCCGTTACGATCGGCAACGGAGCCGCTGGCCCGCTATCATGTTTATCGGCGGTGCGATGATGGTCGCCGGCACCGTGCTGCTGTTGAACTGAGCGCAGTGAATGCGAAGTGGGGTAGGGGCGCTGCAAGGCGTCTTTTTCTTTTTTGCCGGCTGGGTTAGAGACGAGGGGTCCGAAACCAGAAAACGGCAACCCAAATGATCACCGAAATCGCCCAAATCGACGTCAAGCCCGGGACCGAAAAGGATTTTGAAGCCGCGGTCGCCAAGGCGCGCCCGCTGTTCCTGCGCGCCAAGGGCGGCAGGGGGATTGAACTGCACAAATCGATCGAGAAGCCGTCGCGTTACCGGCTGATGGCCAAGTGGGAGACGCTGGAAAATCACACCGTCGATTTCAGAGGCTCCGAGGACTTCACGGCCTGGCGCGGTCTGGTCGGGCAGTATTTTGCCTCGCCTCCGGAGGTCGAGCACACCCAGACGGTGCTGACCTCGGACTGAACGACGGCCGGCATCCCCATGATCTCAGGCCGGCACCGTGCCGGCCTCGGCTCCATCGGTCTTGAAGTGATCGATCAGGACTTTCACGATCGCCATCAGCGGTAGCGCCAGCGAGATGCCCCAGAGTCCGAACACGACGCCGAGCAGGATCTGGAACGCGAACAGCGTGGCGGGCGGGATGTGGAGCGCCTGACGCTGGATCATCGGCGTGAGAATGTAGCTTTCCAGCGCATGAACGCCGAGGAAGAGTGCGAACGCGCTGGCCGCGGCGACCCATCCCGAGGCCAGACTCGCCAGCACCACGATCAGCCCGGCGACGAGCGCGCCGACGGTTGGAATGAAGGCAAGTAGTCCGGCCTGGATTCCCAGAATAAAGGAGCTCTGGATTCCGATGACCGCGAGCCCGATCCAGGTCACGAGGAACACGGCGGCCATTGTGAGGATCTGCGCGATCAGCCAGCGCTCCAGGGTCTCCCCGATCCGGTCGACGATAATGGTTGTGCGGGCACGATGCCGCGCCGGCGCCATGTACAACAGTCCCTTCCGATAGACGCTCGGCTGCGCGGAGAAGGTCAGGCCGAGAAACAGCACGATAAAGAAATTTCCAACCGCACTCACCGTACCCAACAAAAGCTTCAGGGTCTGGCTGACGATCGCGCCGCCGCTGGACGCGAGCGCGCCCGCGCCGGGTAGACTATGTGTGGCGGGGGCGCTTGGCGTGGTCGGTCCGGTCGAAGCCGCCGGTGCGGCGGCCGGGCTGCCAAGTTCGAAATAGCTGGTGTCGATCCCGTTTCGGTCGAGGAAAGCCTTGACGCCCACCAGTTGCGATTTGATCGTATCGCTCAGCACCGCCGCCTGTTGGGCGATGGTGGTGCCGCCGAGGAAGATCACGCCCGACAACAGCCCCGCGAGTACCAGGCAAACAATCGCCAGCCGAAGCGAATGCGGCAGCCTGACGACGCGGCCAAGCATGTTGGTCATGGCGTTGAGCGCCACGCCGAGCAGCATTCCGGAGAAGATCAGAAACAGCGTCGCGGCGAAATTCCAGACAAACAGCAGCAGGCTTGCGAATGCCACGACACCAATACCGCCGACTGACAGGGCCCAGGCCAAATCGTTGCGGACCTGAAGTCGATCGTCGGCCGAGTCTGCCACGTTGAATCCTTTCAAAATCATTGTCGGCGGCACTCTTTCGCCAAATGCGCCCGGGATCAAGCGAAGAAGCCCTCCTGGCCGCGGTTATGGCAGGCCTGCGTAGCGCAAGAGCGGACCGCTAGATATTGATCCGTCGCCGACCGCGATGCATGATCGGCGGGGAAGTCCGCGCGGGTAAGATTGGAAACCATGCAATGAGGAGGCCGGTGGTCGGTGTGATCGGAAACGCCTATCGCATCGAAAACAGATTTGCGACGCAGTTGGTCGGTGAACGAAACCTTCGCGCGGTAGCGGAAGTAACAGGCGCGCTGCCGCTGATGTTTGCGGGGTCACCGGATATCACCGATATTGCTGCCTTGCTGGACGTGGTCGATGGCGTATTGCTGACGGGAGCTCGCGCCAATGTTCACCCGAAGCATTTTCGCGCCGAGCCCGATCCCCGGCACGAACCCTACGATCTGCGCCGTGACGAACTGGCGCTTAAGTTGTCGGAGGTCTGCGTCGCCCGCGGCGTGCCGCTGTTCGGGATTTGCCGCGGCTTGCAGGAGATGAACGTGGCGTTTGGCGGCTCGCTGCACCCCGAAATCCGCGACTTGCCGGGTCGCATGAATCATCGGATGCCGCGGCTGGAAAGTGGTGAAATTCATCCCGATCCCAAGGTGATCTTCGCCGACCGTCATGACGTTCGTCTCACGCCCGAGGGAGCCTTTGCAAAACTTCTCGGTCGCGAGACGATCCGCGTGAATTCATTGCATGGCCAAGGCATCCTCGAACCCGGCGATCGGGTCGTCGTCGAGGGCGTGGCGGAGGACGGCACCATCGAGGCAATCCGGATCGCCGATGCGCCGGGCTTTGCGCTCGGCGTCCAATGGCACGCCGAATACGATCCGCATCGCAACCCGATCAACCGCGCGCTTTTCGAGGCTTTCGGTGAGGCGCTCCGCGCGCACGGGCGCATCGGATAGTTTGCGTCTGGGAGCGCATGGATCCAGCGCGCCGGATCCATGCAGGCCTGGATGCGTTCTAGGCGGCCTTGCTTGCTTTCTCGACCTTCACGCCGCCCCCCTCCAGCAGCATGACCTTGTTCAGAAGCTTCACAAGCGCGTAGACCGACTCGATCGCTGGCGCCGGCGTATTGGTCAGTTTCGCCATTTCCAGAATCGAACCGATCAGCGCCTCGGTTTCGAGCGAGCGGCCGGCTTCGACGTCCTGCAGCATCGATGTCTTGTGCGCGCCGACGGCTTCCGCGCCGGCGATGCGCTTTTCGATGGTGACGCGGAAGGTGACGCCGAGTTTCTGGGCGATGTCCTGGGCTTCCTTCATCATCGTCGCAGCCAGTTCGCGGGTCTCGGCGAACTGGCAGATGTCCACGAGCGTCGCGTGGGTCAGCGCCGAAATCGGGTTGAACGAGAGATTGCCCCACGCCTTCAGCCAGATTTCCGAGCGGATGTCCGGCAGTACCATGGATTTCAGCCCGGCCTTGATGAAGACATCGTGCAATTCCTTGACCCGTGGGGTCTCCTTGCCGTCGAGCTCGCCGATCGGAAAGCGATCGCCCTCGACGTGGTGAATGACGCCCGGCGCGATGGCGGCCGCGGCGGGATAAACCACGCAGCCGATGATGCGGTTCGGATCGATGTGTTTGGTGAGGACGCCCGAGGGATCGAGGCTCTGAAGCCGGTGATTGTCATACTTGCCGCCGAGCTTCTGGAAATACCACCACGGCAGGCCGTTCTGCACGGTCAGCACGATGGTGTCGGGACCGAGCAATGAATCGATATCGCGCACGACCTGATCGAGGAAATGTGCCTTCACCGCCAGCACGACAATATCCTGCTTGCCGGCTTCGGTCGCCTTGTTGACGGCTTTCATTTTTGCCGTCTGGACCTTGCCGTCATGCCACTCGAGCTTGAGGCCGTTCTTCTGGATCGCGGCGAGGTGGGCACCCTGGTCGATGACGGTGACATCCTCGCCCGCGAGTGCGAACTTGGCCGCCAGCAGGCCGCCGATGGCACCGGCGCCGACTACGCAAATCTTTTTCTGTTTGGGCGGCGCGCCCGACAGATAGGGACTTGGCAGCACCTGGTCGAAAACATTGCTGAGGCTGCCGACGCCATCTATCACGATGTCGACAACGTTATGGGCGTCGCCCATCGTGCCTGCACCGAGCGAGGTGCCGCAGGCGATGACGTCGCCCGGCATCAGGGTCACGTCCTTGGAAATGGCGGCAACCAACTTGTGCGGTGGGAAGAACATGTCGGCGACGGGGTAGTTCTGCCGTTCCTTGCCGTTCAGGACGGTTTTGATCGACAGCTTCATCGGGTCGAGGCCGGTCGCGATCACAGGACCAAATACACCGAAAGTGTCGAAGCTCTTCGAGCGCGCCCATTGTTCGAACGACTTGTCCTTGCGCAGGAGGTCCACCGCGGTGACGTCGTTCACGCAGGTGTAGCCAAAAATATACTCGCCGGCCTCGGCCTCCGAGATGTTGAAGCATTTCTTGCCGATGACGACGCCGAGCTCGCCCTCGTAGATGATCTTTCCGGCATAGGTCGCCGGGCGCTGGATCGGCCGGTTCGCGGGCCAGTAGGAATTCGGCGCTTTCAGGAACCAGAGCGGCTCCTTCGGCTCCTTGAAATCATTCTTGGCCGCGAGCTGGTGGAAATTGTTCCACAGGCAGATCATTTTCGATGGATCGCACGGCGTCAGAACCTGAACATCGGAGAGCTTCAGCGTCTCGCCGGTCGGTTTCGCACCGGCGAACATATCGCCCGCGTGAACGGCGATGGTTTCTCCTTCCAGCGTGCCAATGCCGGTTTTTCCGCCTTGCTCGAAACGAATCCATTTTGTCATCTGCAACCTCCCGGTGACGTAAGGCAGCGCTGTTCGATTGCGCTGCCCTTTATAACTCATTGTAGTCCCGATCCCGGTCCTCGCAATCATGCACTGCATCATTGGGACCGCGGCCGAAGTTTCAGTTATAAACGGGAAACAATGTCGCGGCCGCGAACGGCCGTCCATCCGGAGGATGCTATGCGGGAGCGGAAATGGTCCAGGCGTGAGGTGCTCGGGACATCAGCGGGAGCGGTTGTGGGGACGCTGTTCGCTCAACCTTCAAGCGCCGCCGCGCCACCGCCGGACGCTGTCACGCCGGCACTGATCGAGGCCGCACGCAAGGAAGGGAAGGTTTCCTATTACGCCGCCATCGAGCTGAATGTGGCTGAGCGCCTGGGCAAAATGTTCGAAGCCAAATATCCCGGCATTGCCGTGCGGGTCGAGCGTTCGGGAGCTGAACGGATTTTCCAGCGCATTGCGCAGGAGCAGGGCAGCGGCATCCACGCCGTCGATATCGCCAACAGCACCGATGTCGCACACTATCTCGAATGGAAGAAGAACGGCTGGCTGGCGCCATACCTGCCCGAGGATGTCGCCAGGCATTTTCCCGCCGATCAAGGCGATCCCGATGGAATGTACGCCACCTCGTGCGCCTGGCTCGAGACGATCGGTTACAACACCAATCTGGTCAAGGCGGAGGATGCGCCGAAAAGCTACGCCGACCTGCTCGATCCGAAATGGCAAGGAAAGATCGTCAAGGGTCATCCCGGCTACAGTGGCGCCATCCTGACCACGACGTTCGTGCTTTCACGCGAGTTCGGCTGGTCGTATCTGGAAAAGCTGGCTCAGCAGAAGGTGATGCAGGTGCAATCGGCGGGTGATCCGCCGAAAAAGATCATGCTCGGCGAACGCGCGGTCATGGCTGACGGCAACGACTACAATCTCGTGCTGTTCAAGGATCAGGGAAAACCGGTCGAAGTCGTCTATCCGATCGAAGGTTCACCACTGATCATCGTTCCGAGCGGGGTTTTTCAGAATGCGCCCAACCCGAACGCGGC
This sequence comes from uncultured Alphaproteobacteria bacterium, assembly GCA_963786045.1. Lineage (GTDB taxonomy): Bacteria > Pseudomonadota > Alphaproteobacteria > Rhizobiales > Xanthobacteraceae > Bradyrhizobium. The sequence continues at coordinate 47,889 of CAWAXR010000016.1, forward strand.
ACGCCTGTTTCAGAATTTCTTCTTCAGTGCCGAAGCCCAGCAGATGCTGGTCGATGAGTTTGCTCATCGGTCCTTCCACGCTCAGGTCAAGCCGAGAGCCGGACAAAAGCCGATGTCGGAGCTGAGGGTGCTGAAGTCGGATCCGGTCGCGGTGCAGGCGCAAAGCGAGGAGATCAAGGCACGCTACGCCAAGCTTTTCAGGGTGTGACCGCCGGGGCGGCCGCCAAGGGTGTCGCCATAAGCCAAGAGGCGCTCCTTTCGGAGCGCCTCTCGCTTTCATGCCGTGACATCGGCGGGAAAACCCCGCCAACAGTTCACGCCGAGTAGTACATTTCGAATTCGACCGGGTGCGGCGTCATCTCGTATCGTGCGACCTCTGTCATCTTCAGCTCGATATAGCTGTCGATGAAGTCGTCGTCGAACACGCCGCCGGCCTTGAGGAAGGCGCGATCCTTGTCGAGGCTTTCCAGCGCTTCGCGGAGCGAGCCGCAGACCGTCGGAATCGCCTTCAGTTCTTCCTTCGGCAGGTCGTAGAGGTCCTTGTCCATCGCCGGACCCGGATCGAGCTTGTTCTTGATGCCGTCGAGGCCCGCCATCAGCATCGCGGCGAAACCGAGATACGGATTGGCCACCGGATCGGGGAATCGCACCTCGACGCGCTTGGCCTTCGGATTGGAGGTGTAGGGAATGCGGCAGGAGGCCGAGCGGTTGCGCGCGGAGTAGGCGAGCAACACGGGGGCTTCGTAACCCGGCACCAGGCGCTTGTAGGAGTTGGTCGAGGGGTTGGTGAAGGCGTTGAGCGCCTTGGCATGTTTGATAATGCCGGCGATGTAGGAGAGGCAGGTCTCCGAGAGGTCGGCGTATTTATTGCCGGCGAATACCGGCTTGCCGTCCTTCCAGATCGACTGGTGGCAGTGCATGCCCGAGCCGTTATCGCCATAGACCGGCTTCGGCATGAAGGTGGCGGTCTTGCCGTAGATGTGGGCGACCTGATGGATGCAGTATTTGTAGATCTGCATCTGGTCGGCCATCAGTGTCATCGTGTCGAACTTCATGCCGAGTTCGTGCTGGGCGGACGCCACTTCGTGGTGATGCTTTTCGACCTTGACGCCCATCTTGGCCATTGCGCCGAGCATTTCGGAGCGCATGTCCTGCACGGAGTCCTGCGGCGGGACCGGAAAATAGCCTGCCTTGGTTCGGATGCGATGGCCGAGGTTGCCGCCCTCATACTCGGTATCGGAGTTGGTCGGAAGTTCCGAGGAATCCAGCTTGAAGCCGGTGTTGTAGGGGGTGGTCTGGAAGCGGACGTCGTCAAACACGAAGAACTCGGCCTCGGGTCCGAAAAAGACGGTATCGCCGACACCCATCGACTTCACCATGGCTTCCGCCTTCTTGGCGATGCCGCGGGGGTCGCGGTTGTAGGGCTCACCCGTGGTGGGCTCCAGCACGTCGCAGGTGATCACCATGGTGGTTTCTGCGAAGAACGGATCAATCGTCGCCGTGACCGGATCGGGCATCAGGCACATGTCGGATTCGTTGATCGCCTTCCAGCCCGCAATCGACGAGCCGTCGAACATCGTTCCCTCGGCGAAAACGTCTTCATCGATCATGCCGACGTCGAAGGTCACGTGCTGCCACTTTCCGCGCGGATCGGTAAAGCGCAGATCGACGTACTTGACGTCGTTGTCCTTGATCGACTTCAGGACGTCTTTGGCGGTTTTCATGAATCCCCCTTTTCTGGTTGTCTCGAATGGGCCGCTGGGCAGCGGCCGTGGCCAATGGTCAATACAATTGGGGGATGCCCAATACAATATCGGAGAATCGGCGGATTTTGCTCAGATGGCGTCGAGCCCGGATTCCCCGGTTCTGATGCGAATGGCCTCTTCGATGTTGGATACGAAGATCTTTCCGTCGCCGATGCGCCCGGTCTGGGCCGCGCGCCGGATGGCGTCGATGGCCCGCTCGACCAGTTCATCGGAAATCACTATTTCGATCTTAACCTTGGGCAGGAAGTCCACAATGTACTCGGCGCCGCGGTACAGTTCGGCATGGCCCTTCTGCCGACCAAATCCCTTGGCTTCGGTGACGGTAATGCCCTGCAATCCGACTTCCTGAAGCGCTTCTTTGACCTCGTCGAGCTTGAATGGCTTGATGATGGCTTCGATTTTTTTCACGGATCGCCTCCCGGGCACTTTCATATCGCAGATTTCAGGTTGGTTTCCACGCTGCGCGAGTAGCGCGGGTGTACAATTGTTTGGCCCGGTGCACGGGCGCGCACATCCATCATTTACCGGTTCAGCACAACGATCGGGGCCGACTTCCTCAAAAGCAGGGTCTATGCCAAGTTGTTAAGACGCCCGATTTCAAAATGTTATCAGGCTTTTAACAGGCATCCGCTGGGGGGTGGCTGGAGGGGGGCACCATACCGTAGCCCGCAAAATAGGCAAATAGGCCAATTGGCATGCAATCATCTGGAACGGATCTGCGTACTAAACAGGAAATGCCTCAGGAAAGGGCGCCTTTGTCAGGGGATTTGGTATGGAAGTTCTAACCACGGCTGAGATGGAGCGTGCCGATCGGCTCACGATCGCCGCCGGTACCCCGGGCTTCGCGCTGATGATGAGCGCAGGCCAGGCGGTCGCCGAGGCGGCGATGAATCTCGCGGAGGAGGGACCGATCCTGGTGGTCGCCGGACCCGGCAACAATGGCGGCGATGGTTTCGTGGCCGCGGCTGAACTCGCCGCGCGCGGCCGCGAAGTTTCGGTCATCCTGCTGTGCGAGCGCGATAGTCTTCAGGGCGACGCGGCCCTGGCGGCCCGGGGATGGAAGTATCCGGTGCTGCCATTCAATCCGCAGGCGATCGGCCGGCCGGCGCTGATCATCGATGCGCTATTTGGCGCGGGTCTGGACCGGGCGGTAAATGGGGAGCCGCTTGAGATGATCGAGGCGATCAATGCCAACGGTGCCGCCGTTCTCGCCGTCGATTTGCCGAGCGGCGTTAACGGCACCACCGCCGCCGTCATGGGCGTCGCGGTGCGCGCCACCGAGACCGTCACATTCTTCCGGCGCAAGCCCGCCCATTTGCTGTTGCCGGGCCGGGTTCATTGCGGTCGCGTGCGTGTCGCCGACATCGGTATCGACGCCAATGTGCTGGCGGAAATTCAACCGCGGACTTTTGAGAACCTTCCCTCGTTTTGGCGCCAATCGTTTCCGGTGCCCCGGATCGACGGCCACAAATATGACCGCGGCCACGCGGCCGTTGTCTCCGGCGGCCTGGCTGTGACCGGAGCGGCGCGGCTCTCGGCGCGAGGCGCTTTGCGGGCGGGTGCCGGCCTCGTCACGCTGGCCTCCCCCCGGGATGCGCTCGCGGTCAACGCTTCCGCGCTGACAGCCGTCATGGTTCGTGCCGTCGATACCGTGGTCGAATTTGCGGAGATGCTGGAGGACCGGCGCTTCAATGCATGCGTCATCGGACCCGGCGCGGGCGTCGGCGCGCGAACGCGCGATTTGGTGCTGACGGCGATGTCGGCGAAGCGAAGCCTGGTACTGGATGCGGACGCGCTGACGAGCTTTGCCGATACGCCTGATCGGCTGTTCGATGCGGTTAAGGACTCCCGCGATCCGCAGGTCGTTCTGACCCCGCATGAGGGTGAATTTTCAAGGCTGTTCAGCGATATCAGCAACAAGCATACGGTTCGCTCCAAACTCGGGCGGGTAAGGGCCGCCGCCGAGCGCAGTGGTGCGGTGGTCCTGGTCAAGGGACCGGATACGGTGGTGGCCTCGCCGGACGGACGCGCGACCATCGCCGCCAACGCGCCGCCCTGGCTCGCCACGGCGGGGGCCGGCGACGTGCTGTCGGGAATGATATCGGGCCTACTGGCGCAGGGCGTGCCGGCTTTCGAGGCCGCCTCGATCGGGGTTTGGATGCACGGCGAGGCCGGGCGCGAGGCCGGCCCCGGTCTGATTGCCGAAGATCTGCCGGAAGTATTGCCAGCGGTGATCCGCCATCTCTATGACGAGTTTGGCATCGACTACTGAGACGTTCTGGCTCGACCAGCGCCCCGGCGCAGGCTTGAATCGAGGATTGCTCAATAAGACTTTGATCTAGCCTAACATTTATCTCGACCAGTGCGCCGGGCCGGTAGCGTGGAGTGCGCTTTTTCACTCGACGCCGTACCACCGCACCAGCCGCGGCGCCGCCCAATCGGTCGCGACAGAATTCGATCAACCAGCGGCCGGCATATTCCGCGGCAAAGGCAACGCGCTGGGTCTGTCCGGGGTCGATCGCGAGCGTGTCGAGCCAGAACGGCTTCCAGCCGTCGTCGAGCCGATCGAGGAGCCTGAAATGATGACCATGAAGATGAAACACACCGGCGATTTCGGCGCGGTTGGTCAGGGTCAGGACGACGGTACGGCCGGTTTTGACACGGAAGGCGGGCGGCGCCGACGCGGAGAATTTTGAGGGAGCGGCCCAATCGGTCTGCGATCCGCCGAGGGGCAGCTCGATCCGCACTGCATTCTTGAGGTCAAGCTGTGCTGGCAGGCCATTGGACGGCAGCGGGGCGGCAGCCGGCAGGACGGCATTCCGAATGGGGGGATCATTCGAGGCGATCAGCCGGGCGATCGGGCGAGCCTCCCGGCCATCATGGAGGAGGATGGGCGAGGTGGAGCCCGGCGATGCCGTCATATCGACGAAGGCGTCGATCCGGCCGCCGGGCGCCAGCACCAGCGCATGATTGCGCGCCGGAAACGGCTCGGAAGGCTGGCCGTCGAGGGCCATGACGCGGACGTCCAGCTCTTCCAATTTTAATGCAATAACAGAGCGTTGACAGGCGTTGATGAAGCGAAACCTGATGCGTTCGTTGACCCGGGCCTTAAGATCGAGCGAGGTCCGGCCGTTCACGGTGTAGGCCGGTCGGGCGTCCTTGGGGTCGTTTCCTGGCGAGATCGCTGAGCCGTCGGCGCGCAGCCGCCAATCCTCGACCAAAAACACTTCGTCTCGGTCGACGATGACAGGTTCGCTCTCGTCGACCACCAGCGCCAGCGGCCGTGCCGGCCGCGCAGCGCCATCGCCCAGCAGCCGGAGGTCACACATAAAGGTGCCGGCATAGCGCAATGGAATTTCGAAGGTTTCCCTGGCGCCGGGAGCCACGGCGGACCTCGCAAGCAACGGCTCGGCTGCCTTTGCCCCGTCGATCCCCCGCCAATCGAGGACCATTGGGACTGGCAAATCGTTGAGGAACGCGATTCCGGGGCTGTCGCCCCGTCTGAACCGGAGATCAGGACCGTCCAGCGACCATATGGGCGTTTCCGGCTCTCCCGGACGCAAGGCGAGGAGATCGGCCCTGGCCCGAAGCCCAAGGGCGGGACGCCCCCGGGCCACGGCCGGCCGGGACGCCGGGCCGAGGACCGCAGCTCCCAGTCCGGCCAGCAGGGTCCGTCGGTCGGGTCGACAAATGTGATCTGCCATCCCGTTGATGCGGACCATTTTCCGCAGGATATGTCCAGTTGCCGCGGCTTGACCGGGAAGCTTCAGATCAGGCCATTTTTTTGCTGCGAACCGGCGGGCTCATGTTATAAGCCCGCCGCAACGATCACGTTTATGATTTGGATCGGGCGTCCAAATCATAAACGTGATCGATTCCATTAACTTGGAGCATGATGGCCGCCCGAAAACCGCTACACACTTTTCGGCATCATGCGCGGGCATTGCGGCCGGACATGATGCTATTCCGGCGGGCGTGGCGGAATTGGTAGACGCGCTGGATTTAGGTTCCAGTGACGAAAGTTGTGGGGGTTCGAGTCCCTCCGCCCGCACCAAGCGCCAACAGCGTTTGCGCATGACGATTACTGGCGGATCTGTCTTCCGAAAGGGTTGGTTCCCCCGGAGGATCGGGTCCGCCGAACCACCGGCGCAGGCTTCAAGGCTCTGCGTCATCAAATTGTAAATCTCCGGCATTTTGGCCGGACGAAAGCGGAAGAAGATTGACACCATGCAGGTGAAGGAAACCGTCGCCGACGGATTGAAGCACGAATTCCAGATCAGCGTCCCGGCCGCCGATCTCGATGCCAAGGCGGACGCCCGTCTGGTCGATCTCAAGGACAAGGTCCGCATCAACGGCTTTCGTCCGGGCAAGGTGCCCGTGAGCCACCTCAAGAAGGTGTACGGCCGTTCGGTGATGGCGGAGACCATCGACCAGACCATCCGCGACACCAACTCGCAGATCTTCACCGAGCGCGGCTTCCGATTGGCGACCGAACCCAAGGTCACGATGCCGACGGAGCAAAAGGAAGTCGAGGACGTTCTCGCCGGGAAATCCGATCTCACCTATACCGTTTCGATCGAGGTCGTGCCGGCGATCCAGCTCGCCGATTTCAAGAGCTTCACGGTCGAGAAGCCGGTTGCAGAGGTGACGGACGCCGAGGTCGACGATGCCATCAAGCGCATCGCCGAGCAGAATCGCAGCTTCGCCGCGAAGGGCGAGGGCGCCAAGGCCGAAACCGGGGACCGCGTCACGATCTCGTTCAAGGGCACCATCGATGGCACGCCGTTTGACGGCGGCACCGCCGAAAATATTCAGGTGACGATCGGTTCCAACAGTTTCATTCCCGGCTTCGAGGAGCAGCTGATCGGCATCGCCGCGGGCGAAACCCGTACCCTGAAAGTCTCATTCCCGGCGAATTACGGCAACGCGAAACTGGCGGGCCAGCCGGCCGAGTTCGAGACATCAGCGACTCTGATCGAAGCGCCACAGGAAACCGTCATCAATGACGAATTTGCCAAGACGCTCGGCCTGGAATCGCTCGACAAGCTGAAGGAAGCGGCGCGCGAGCGGCTGGCGGCCGAATTCGCCGGCGCGACCCGTCAGCGGGTCAAGCGCTTGCTGCTGGACCGCCTCGACGAAACCCATCGTTTCGACGCGCCACCATCCCTGGTCGACGAAGAGTTCAAACTGATGTGGAATTCGATCAAGGCCGAAATGGAGTCCGGCGGTAAGTCGTTTGCCGACGAAGGCACGACCGAGGAGGCGGCCATGGAAGAGTACCGCAAGATCGCCGATCGCCGTGTTCGGCTCGGCCTCGTGCTGTCCGAAATCGGCGAGAAGAACAAGATCACCGTTACTGACGACGAAGTCAGTCGCGCCGTCATCGAGCGCGCCCGCCAAATGCCCGGGCGCGAGAAGGAAGTCTGGGACTATTACCGCAACAATGCCAACGCGCTCGCCCAGCTTCGTGCGCCGATCTATGAGGACAAGGTCGTCGATTTCATCCTCGAACTCGCCACCGTGACCGAAAAGAAGGTGTCGCGCGAGGATCTCTACAAGGACGACGAGGCGGAGAAGAGCGCAGCCTGAGCGCCCGTCAGCGCGGCGTTAAGGTTGAGAGGCGAAAAGGGGCTCGGACGGCGCATCGGTCGCTTTGCCCGGTCGCCAGAATCAGCTTCAACTGGCCTGAGTTTCGCACGTGATCGGCCCGGTCTTGTGGCCGGGTCGCCCCGGTCTTGTGGCCGGGGAAATGGCCTATATCTGTGAAGTCGTCTTTTACGTCCTGCATCACGGGACGCTCGTCCGCCTTGGGCAAGTTTTTGCCAGTTCGGCTTGCCGACGGATGTTCGTCTCCGCCAACCTGTCTGCTAACCTTTTGGGTGACTAATGCGCGATCCGGTGGAAACCTACATGCAACTCGTGCCGATGGTGGTCGAACAGACCAACCGCGGTGAGCGGGCCTACGACATTTTCTCGCGCCTGCTGAAAGAGCGCATCATCTTCGTGACCGGCCCGGTCGAGGATGGCATGTCGACACTGGTCGTCGCGCAGCTTCTGTTTCTCGAGGCCGAGAATCCGAAGAAGGAAATCTCGATGTACATCAATTCGCCGGGTGGCGTGGTGACGTCGGGCCTTGCGATCTACGACACCATGCAGTTCATCCGTCCGCCGGTGTCGACGCTTTGCACGGGGCAGGCGGCCTCGATGGGCTCGCTGCTCCTGGCCGCGGGTGCGAAGGATATGCGTTTCTCGCTGCCGAATTCGCGCATCATGGTGCACCAGCCCTCCGGCGGCTTCCAGGGCCAGGCCACCGACATCATGCTGCACGCCCAGGAAATCCTGAACCTCAAGAAGCGGCTCAACGAGATCTACGTCAAGCACACCGGCCAAACCTACAAGGCGATCGAGGACGCGCTGGAACGCGACAAGTTCCTTACCGCGGAGATGGCCCGTGACTTCGGCATTGTCGACAAGGTGATCGATAAACGGTCGGAAGACCCGGCGGCGGCGAAAACGGCGTAACCTGACAACCGGGCATTGAACTGGTGTTAACGATCTCTATCCGCGGGTAATTTCGGTTGCCAATGGTCCCTTTACGGCCAGGAAAGCAGAAAGTTCCACCTTCGTGCTGGTCCGGCGGCGTGGTAATCACGCGCGCGGCTTCATGGCAATTTCGACGGTTTCACCCGGTGCGGAAACCGAAAATCACGCTATTGTCACGGATATCCAAGGGGCGCCCGGTTAGCGAATTCTTGATAGTCGGGTGCGACCATGGTTGGCTAGGCTGGATAGGCTAGGATCGCGGGATTCGAGTTGGCCGCGATTCGCACGGCATCCAGAATGCAGAATAGTGTAGGGTCTTTTTTGGTACGAATTTTGCTCTATCTAGAACTCTGTGCCGGTAAGTCCCGGAATAGGGCGATCGAGCGTACGGGATCGAACGGCAGACGGAGATAAGAATGAGTAAGGTTGGCACCAGCGACTCCAAGAACACGCTGTACTGCTCCTTCTGCGGCAAGAGCCAGCACGAAGTCCGGAAATTGATTGCGGGCCCCACCGTATTCATCTGCGATGAATGCGTCGAACTCTGCATGGATATCATTCGCGAGGAGAACAAGTCCTCGCTCGTGAAGTCCCGCGACGGGATTCCGACCCCTAAGGAGATCTGCAAGGTTCTCGACGATTACGTGATCGGTCAGAGCCACGCCAAGAAGGTGCTCTCGGTCGCCGTCCACAATCACTACAAGCGGCTCAATCACCAGACCAAGCACAACGACGTCGAACTGGCGAAGTCCAACATCCTGCTGATCGGACCGACCGGTTCGGGCAAGACGCTGCTGGCGCAAACGCTGGCGCGGATTCTCGACGTGCCGTTCACGATGGCGGACGCGACGACGCTGACCGAGGCCGGCTATGTCGGCGAGGACGTCGAGAACATCATCCTGAAGCTGCTGCAGTCGGCCGACTATAACGTCGAGCGCGCGCAGCGCGGCATCGTCTATATCGACGAGATCGACAAGATCAGCCGCAAGTCCGACAATCCGTCGATCACCCGCGACGTCTCGGGCGAGGGTGTGCAGCAGGCCCTGTTGAAGATCATGGAGGGCACGGTGGCCTCGGTTCCTCCGCAGGGCGGCCGCAAGCATCCGCAGCAGGAGTTCTTGCAGGTCGACACCACCAACATTCTGTTCATCTGCGGCGGCGCGTTCTCGGGGCTCGAGAAGATCATTTCCGCGCGCGGGCGTTCGACGTCGATCGGCTTCGCCGCCCAGGTGCTGGCGCCGGAAGATCGCCGCACCGGCGAGATCTTCCGTCATGTCGAGCCTGAGGATCTCCTGAAGTACGGACTGATCCCGGAATTCGTCGGCCGCTTGCCGGTGGTCGCGACGCTGGAGGATCTGGACGAAACCTCGCTGAAGAAGATTCTCACCGATCCGAAGAACGCGCTGGTGAAGCAATATCAGCGGCTGTTCGAGATGGAGAATATCGAACTGACCTTCGCCGACGAAGCGCTCGGTGCGGTTGCCCGCAAGGCCATCGAGCGCAAGACCGGCGCGCGCGGTCTGCGTTCGATTTTGGAGAGCATCCTGCTCGAGACGATGTTCGATCTTCCGGGTCTGGAAGGCGTCGAAGAGGTCGTGATCTCGCGCGAAGTCGTGGAAGGCACGGCTCGGCCGCTCTACATCTACGCCGACCGTTCCGATCGCGCCGTCGAAAGCAGCGCCAGCGCCTGATCGTCGCGACGGCGGGCCGAAAAGAGGTTGCACGGGTGTCGGCTGCCGGGCTTTCGGCGGCCGTCTCGGCGCCGGTTGCCCGGCGCGTTTAGCCCTGATTGGCGGGCCTTTCCCTGCGACTTGACACCTCCGTGGTCGATAGCCACCTAATGGCGGCAGCAGCGGAAATCCTATCTTGAGATTCGCGGCAACAACGGTCCGGGAAAGGGCGGCGCAAGCCACCTTACGATCCCGGAGCATCCTGGCACCTTGTGGCGGTTGCGCATGAGCGGACTGCGAGCAGGGGGGCACAACAAAAGGAAAAGGCCATGACCACCCCAAAACCCCGGCCATCGATCGTTCACGGCGAAAGCCATTCTTATCCGGTGCTGCCGCTGCGCGACATCGTCGTTTTCCCGCACATGATCGTGCCGCTGTTTGTCGGCCGCGAAAAATCGATCCGCGCGCTCGAAGAAGTGATGAAGAATGACGCCCTGATCATGCTGGCGACGCAGAAGAACGCGTCGGACGATGATCCAACCCCCGATTCGATCTACGAGACCGGCACGCTTGCAAGCGTCCTGCAGCTGCTCAAATTGCCCGACGGCACCGTGAAGGTGCTGGTGGAGGGGCTTGAGCGCGCCCGCGTGCAAAAATACTCCGGCCGGAGCGAATATTACGAAGCCACCGCGACCGCGCTCGCCGACACCGACGCGACTTCCGTCGAGGCCGAGGCCCTGGCGCGCTCGGTGGTGTCCGATTTCGAAAGCTATGTGAAGCTGAACAAGAAGATCTCCGCCGAAGTCGTCGGCGTGGTGCAGGCCATCACCGACTTTGCAAAGCTTGGCGATACCGTGGCCTCGCATCTTGCCGTGAAGATCGCGGACCGCCAGGCCATCCTGGAGACCCTGTCGGTGACCGCGCGGCTCGAGAAGGTGCTCGGGCTGATGGAGAGCGAGATCTCCGTTCTGCAGGTCGAGAAGCGCATCCGCTCGCGCGTCAAGCGCCAGATGGAGAAGACCCAGCGCGAATATTATCTCAACGAGCAGATGAAGGCGATCCAGAAGGAGCTCGGTGACGACGAAGGCCGTGACGAGCTGGCCGATCTGGAAGAGAAGATTGCCAAGACCAAGCTCTCCAAGGAGGCGCGCGAGAAGGCGCAGCACGAGCTGAAGAAGCTGCGCCAGATGTCGCCGATGTCCGCCGAAGCGACGGTGGTGCGCAACTATCTCGACTGGCTGCTCTCGATCCCGTGGAACAAGAAATCCAAGGTCAAGAAGGATCTGGTCGCGGCGCAAGCGGTGCTCGACAGCGATCACTACGGGCTCGAGAAGGTCAAGGACCGCATCATCGAGTATCTCGCCGTGCAGTCGCGCGCCAACAAGCTGACCGGACCGATCCTGTGCCTGGTCGGGCCTCCCGGCGTCGGCAAGACCTCGCTCGGCAAGTCGATCGCGAAGGCGACGGGACGCGAATTCGTTCGCGTGTCGCTCGGCGGCGTGCGCGACGAAGCCGAAATTCGCGGTCACCGCCGCACCTATATCGGCTCGATGCCCGGCAAGATCATTCAGTCGATGCGCAAGGCGAAGACCTCGAATCCGCTGTTCCTGCTGGACGAGATCGACAAGATGGGCGCCGATTTCCGCGGCGATCCGTCGTCGGCGCTGCTGGAGGTCCTCGACCCCGAGCAGAACTCGACCTTCAACGACCACTATCTCGAGGTCGACTACGATCTCTCCAACGTGATGTTCATCACCACCGCGAATACGCTGAACATTCCGGGACCGCTGATGGACCGCATGGAGATCATCCGGATCGCGGGCTACACCGAGAACGAGAAGGTCGAGATCGCGCGCAAGCATCTGATCCCGAACGCGATCTCCAAGCATGGCCTGGATTCCAGGGAATGGTCGATCGACGACGACGCGCTGTTGCTGATGATCCGGCGCTACACCCGCGAAGCGGGCGTGCGTAATCTCGAGCGTGAGCTTTCGACACTCGCCCGCAAGGCGGTGAAGGAGCTGATGATCTCGAAGAAGAAGTCGGTCAAGGTCAACGAGAAATCGCTGGAGGATTTCCTCGGCGTGCCGAAGTATCGCTACGGCGAGATCGAGAGCGAACCTCAGGTCGGCATCGTCACCGGGCTTGCGTGGACCGATGTCGGCGGCGAGCTGCTTACGATCGAGGGCGTCATGATGCCCGGCAAGGGCAAGATGACCGTCACGGGCAATCTGCGCGACGTGATGAAGGAGTTGATTTCGGCGGCGGCGTCTTACGTCCGCTCGCGCGCGGTCGGCTTCGGCATCGAGCCGCCCTTGTTCGACAGGCGTGACATCCACGTCCACGTGCCCGAGGGGGCGACCCCGAAGGACGGACCGTCGGCGGGTGTTGCGATGGCGACCGCGATCGTTTCCGTGATGACGGGAATTCCGATCCGGCACGACGTCGCCATGACCGGCGAGATCACGCTGCGCGGGCGGGTGCTGCCGATCGGCGGCTTGAAGGAGAAGCTGCTCGCCGCGGCGCGCGGCGGCATCAAGACGGTGCTGATCCCGGAAGACAACGCCAAGGATCTCACGGAGATTTCCGATGCGATCAAGGGCGGGATGGACATCATCCCGGTGGCCCGGCTCGACGATGTCGTCTCCAAGGCCCTGGTGCGGCCGCCGGTGCCGATCGTCTGGGAAGAGGACACCAAGGTGGCGGTCACGCCGGACGCCGGCGACGAAGCCGCCGGTGGCTTGACGGCGCACTGAACGAGCCAGTCGTAAAATGATGAAACGGCGCCTTCGGGCGCCGTTTCCTTGCGGATAATCGAGGAGTTGCCGGGCCGGCCCGGCGACTGCCAGACTCCCGCCCTTGCACCGGAGGGGTCCTCAAGGCTAAACACGGGGCGCGGGCGGCTAGCTCAGCTGGTTAGAGCATCTCGTTTACACCGAGAGGGTCTGCGGTTCGAATCCGTAGCCGCCCACCAATTTTTCAAAATGGTCTGGTGTTTTCGGGCGAGTTGTTACGGCACCGATACGTCATGCCGTGGCGGCCTTTTTTTCCAATCCCTGCGGATGACGAAGTTGGATCAAAAGCGGACGCATCATCACCGAGGCCCGCTGGCGCGCAACCGATAGCAAGCCTCCGGAGCATGCCGGATCCGCACCAATGAACATGCGGGCCGTCCGAACACGTTCGTTTGAACACGGAACGTTTCGCGACAGGAGAGCTTCCTCAGTACTGGAATGCGGAGGCAGCCAATGAAAACACTCAGCGCTTTCATCATGCTTTGCGCTGCCATCACCAGCCCTGTGTTCGCTCAGGACGGCGGCCCATGGGGGCCGGGAAGCCGCATGGGTTTGGAACCTCAGCCGTGGTCCTATCGCTACCGGAGCTGTTTTCAGGGGCCAGGTTTCGGACCCTGTCCGGGAAGGCTCTACAGCTGGAGCATCGGGAGGGACCGGTCGAGGGTAGGCGGCATCGCGCCGTCGCTCAGGCCGTCCGGGAGCTAGCAGCCAGATAACAGAGCGTGCTGGCATAGCTGCAGGAATAGCTCACAAGCCAATCCCAATCAGCGGGCGGCTCGCATAGTCGCGCTTCACAGCTGCTACACCGCAAAACACGTTCGCTTGACTACCGGAACGTCTCTCCTGACCGGCGGTTTTCCTCCTCACAAATACGGAGGAAACCAATGACGAACATGAAAATACTCAGCGCTGTTGTTCTCCTTTCCACCGCCGTCGCTACCCCGGTGTTTGCTCAGGACGGGGGCGTGTTAGGGCCAGGAAGTCGCAATGGTTTGACACCGCAGCCGGGGCCCACGCATCAGCTGCGCGGGCACTATCGGAATGGTTTCGCGCACTTCAAGGGAATGCACCGTTCCAGCATGGCCAGCATGAGCAGGCCTGGCGGGCGACCGGTTTCGCGCAAACCATCCGGGAGTTAGTAGCCAGGTAATAGAGTTGGCGATGCCTGCACCGGCCCGGCTCCCACCGGGCGGTGCTGCATAACCGCAGGAATCGCTTGCAAGCCCAACTGATTCACGGGCGGTCCGCGTTGCCGCACTTCACAGTGGCAACACGTTCCTTTGAAAAGGGAACGTCCCGTCCGAGAAAGGGTTGTGGCAACAGGGGAACGTTCAAGGGCGGGTTTCACCACGTAACGGAGAAACCAGACCCATGACCAAACTCAAAACAATCAGCGCTATTGCTGTTATTTCCGCCGCCATCGCCGGTCCGGCTTCCGCTCGAGATGCGGGCGTAATCGCGCCGGCTTATCATGGTCACCATGGCCGAGCCTACGATCAACGGAATTTTCGCGGTGCGTACGATCAGTTGAACGGGCCGTTCTATGCGGCCCCCCAAACGGATGACGAGCGGAACATAGAGAACTTCGGCTTCAGTGGACGCGATCCGTCGCGGGTTGGCGGTGAATCCCCGTGGCTCAATCCATCGGGAAGCTGAAGCGAGATGGCTGCTTCCGGGATAACCGGAAGCAGTCAGGTCATCGGACTGCTTCATTCGGCATCCAGCTTTTTCAAGCATCCAGCAGCTCGCGGACGTCCCGAGCAAGCTGCTAGCGAAGCGAGCCGGAAGCGTTCTCAATCGAACGCGACTCCGATCCGCTTTTCTTTCCGCCACACGATATGGCAGGTTCTTTTGAACCGGTCGCTTCGCACAAAAAGCGTGAAGCGATCCGGAATAAAAAGCGGAGTCGCAACTTCGAGCGCTGCGCCGGTTTCCGAAAGGTCCCTGACAGTGCAGTCGATCCCGCCGCCGCCGAACTCAATCGTTCCTGCCTTCAAGATGCGGCGGCGCTGGGCGAGCCGGTGCTCTTCCATGATGGAAACCTTTGACGGCGATGCTGCCATACCATCGGAAGCCCCGCTTGGCGTCAGGCTACAAGCAGCCGCTTACACCAGCCTTACGTCCCAGGCGAACGATGGAAGCATCCTATTTTCTGTTAGGTGGATTCAACGAACCCCGGAATACAAAAATATAATAGACTCAACGTTTTGATTTTCGATAGTCTTGCCGCTGTCGTGCCGAAGTTGCGAAGGCAGCGAAGGCGGACCCACAGCGAGTTTCCCACCATGGACGACGCACCAAAAGGCCACGAGCAAAACGCCGACCAGATCGCATACTGGAACGGTCCTGGCGGACAGCGCTGGGCCGACCGGCAGCAGGCGCAGGATGTTCTCCTCGCGCCGATCGCCGACGCCCTGATCGATCGCGCCAGGCCCATGCCCGGCGAGCGGATCATCGACGTCGGCTGCGGCAGCGGCGCGACGACGATCGCATTCGCGCAAAAGGTCGCTCCATCGGGCCATGTGCTTGGCGTCGACGTATCCGGTCCGATGCTCGCGCGTGCCCGGCAAAGTGCGCCCAGGGGATTGCCGATCAATTTCGAGCTGGCGGACGCGACCGTCTTTCCGTTCGACCCCAAAAGTTTCGATCTGCTTGTTTCGCGGTTCGGCGTGATGTTCTTTGCCGAGCCGGCGCGGTCGTTTGCGAACCTGCGCAAAGCGCTGCGGTCGTCGGGCCGGTTGGCGTTCGCCTGCTGGCGCGAGCCGCGCGAAAATCCGTTCTTCATGCTGCCGCTTCAGGCGGTTTACAAACACGCGCCAAAGCTGCCGCAGCAGGGGCCGGAAGATCCCGGGCCGTTCTCGTTTGCCTCCGAAGCCCGCGTCAATCGTATTCTGGGTGAGGCCGGCTTTACCGGAATCGAAATGGAACCGTGCAATTTCGCGCTCGATATGGCGATCGGGCGCGGTCTCGATGTCGCGGTCCAGAGCGCGCTGGAAATCGGACCCTCCGCCCGAGCACTTGCCGAACAGCCGGCGGAAGTGGTCGCGGCCGCAGCCCAATCGATCCGCGAGGCGTTTGCGCCCCACGTCAGGGGACAGACCGTGGCGCTTCCCGCCTCGATCTGGATCGTGACCGCGTCAGCCGCGTGAGCCGTTGCGAAGCCATCCATTCCTGCGGCCTCGCAAAGACGTTTGAATCGGCTTCTTGAAAATCGAATCGGGAAATTACGCCCGGCGCCGTTGTCATGGCAGTGCCGCGGAAAGGTACTTTACGCCCGCTCTTCCCAGATCATCGCGAGATGCACGATGGTTTGCACGGCCTTCTCCATGTCCTGCACGCTCACCCATTCCAGCCGGGAATGGAACGCGTGTTCGCCGGCGAAAATATTGGGGCAGGGCAGCCCCATGAACGACAGCCGTGAGCCGTCGGTGCCGCCGCGGATCGAGGTCTTCACGGGATCGAGGCCGGCGCGGCGGATCGCTTCCATCGCGTTGTCGACGATCTCGGGGTGACGATCGATCACCTGCTTCATGTTGCGGTATTGTTGCTTGATTTCCAGTCGATAGCCCGAGCGTGGATAGTCCCGCATCACGTCCTTGACGATTTTCTCCAGCAGCGCTTCCTTTTCCTTCAATCCCGCATCGGTGAAATCGCGCACGATGAAACTGAGCGTGGTCTCTTCCAGCGCGCCGGCAATGCCGATCGGATGTAGAAAGCCTTCCCTGCCTTCGGTGGTCTCGGGCGAACAGGTATTTTTCGGCAGGCGCTCGATGATGGCGGCAGCGATCTTGATCGCGTGCTCCATCTTGCCCTTGGCGAAGCCGGGATGGGTGCTGACGCCTTCGATGAATATCGTGACGCCATCGGCGGAGAAGGTTTCGTCCTCGATATGGCCGGCGGTTTCGCCGTCAATCGTGTAGGCGAAATCGGCGCCGAGCTTGTTCAGGTCCACCTTGTCGACACCGCGGCCGATCTCCTCATCGGGGGTGAACAGGATCTTGATCGCGCCGTGCCTGACCTGCGGATGGTGGATCAGGAACTGCGCCGCGTCCATAATCTCGGCTATACCCGCCTTGTTGTCGGCGCCCAGCAGCGTGGTGCCGTCGGCGGTGATGATGTCGTTGCCGATCTGATCGGCGAGCGCAGGATGGTCCGCTACACGGATAATCTGTGAGGGGTCGGCCGGCAGGGTGATGTCGCCGCCACGGTAGTTCCTGACGATCTGCGGCCTGACGTTCTTGCCGGTGCAGTCGGGCGAGGTGTCCATGTGCGAGCAGAAGCAGATGACCGGAACCTGCTTTTCGGTATTCGCCGGGATCGTCGCGTAGACATAGCCGTGTTCGTCGAGATGGGCATCGGAGAGCCCGATCGCCTGCAGCTCGCGCGCGAGGAGACGGCCCAGATCCTTTTGCTTTTCGGTGGAGGGGCAGGTCGGGGAGGCGGGGTCCGACTGGGTGTCGATCGTCACATAGCGCAAAAAGCGCTCGCTCACGGTGTGCGTGAACCTGAGGGGTGAGCTCACAGTCAAAACCGCGTTGGAGACAAAAAAAGCCTCGAAGGAGGCGGCGTCATTCCGGAGGGCCGTGTTTGCCGCGTCGGAATGACGCCAGGTCGTGATTGGAAAACGCGTCGTATCAGACGGCTTCCTTGAGTTCCTTGGCCGCGCGGAAGGCGACCTTCTTGCTGGCCTTGATCTGGATCGCTTCACCGGTGGCCGGGTTGCGGCCCATGCGGGCGGCGCGCTTGCGCACCTGCAGGATGCCGAGGCCGACGATGCGGATGCGCTCACCCTTCTTCAGATGCTTGGTGATCCGGGTAACCAGATCGTTCAGGATGGCTTCCGCCTGCTTCTTGGACAATTCCTGGTCATCCGCGATCGCCGCTGCGAGATGCTTGAGCGTGACGGTGGTCGGGGTTGCTGCCTTCTTCGCCATATTTGACCCTCCTCGTTGTTGATGGCTTAGGAACCTTAGACATATCAGGCCTTAAACGATTCGGGGACTGGGCCCCTACGCTGTTTTGCCTGCAAACAGCCTATTTTTCGCATCGACGTCTCAAAAAGGCCCAATGGACGGAGGGATTCGCAACAACCTTGACTTGGCCAGGTGGCCCCTTTAAGTCCCACCTCTCGCGGGTTTCGCAATCACGCGGGAGTAGCTCAGTTGGTTAGAGCGCCGGCCTGTCACGCCGGAGGTCGCGGGTTCGAGCCCCGTCTCTCGCGCCATCTTTTCAATGACTTAGATGGTTTTGCGG
Organism: uncultured Alphaproteobacteria bacterium; assembly: GCA_963786045.1. GTDB lineage: Bacteria > Pseudomonadota > Alphaproteobacteria > Rhizobiales > Xanthobacteraceae > Bradyrhizobium. The sequence goes on from CAWAXR010000016.1 coordinate 65,916, forward strand.
TTTGCCGGAGACTTCCCCGGCCGGGCCGGAAATAGCTTCGTGCGGCTTTTGTTCTAAAAATCCCGATATGCTTGGTGAATCAGGGCAGGAGAGCCGAGAAGGCTGTTGCGCCACGCCATCCTCCTGAGGACGGCTCCAGCGGCCCGGCGGAGCCCCATTGCGCGCTGAAATCCGTTTCCGGTGCAGCGCGCGCATCTCCGAACCAGGGCCCCTTGAGAAGACGAAATTCCTGATCCGGTCATCTGGGCCAGTTGCTGCATCATTGCTGTACCGGCGAGTGGTATTTCTTCAGCGCGGCTTCGATCAGCTTGTTGTCGTAGGTCCGGCCGAAATCGATCTTCGTCTGCTGTAACGCCGGCTCGAGGACCGCGATCGAATCCAGCACGTTCCTCGCGGCTTCCGGCGAGATGAGGCCATCCCATTGGAAGGCGGAAAGGTTTTTCTCCAGCGACTCCCGATAGAGCTTTTCGTCGCTTCTGTAATAGGCGGGAGGCAGGGACTTGATGATGTCATCGATCGACGCGGTTTTCAGCCATTGCATGGCGTGGACGACGGCGTTGGTGATCGCCTGCGACGTGTTGGGATTGGCCTTCAGGAATTCGGTCTTCACCATGAGGCAGTCAGCGAGGTACTCGCCTCCGAAGGCGGCTTTTGTTCCTTCCGCCGTTCGGCTGTCGGAGAGGATGACGGCATCGCCACCTTCCACGAGCGCGTTGATCGCCGGATCGAGGTTCACAAGGGCGTCGAGCTCACCGCCCGTTTTCATTGCGGCGACAGCGCTCGGGCCGGTGCCGATCGAGATATAGCTGGCGTCTTTCCACGGTACGCCGGCGCGCTCCATCAGCCCGGCGACAAAGTTCTGCGTCGAGGCCCCGGGCGCCGAGACGCCGATCTTCCTGCCTTTCAGATCGGCAATCGTCTTGATCTTGTCGGCCAGCGATTTCCGCACCACCAGGACATTGCCTGGGTAACGGCCGAAGGGCACGAGGCATGTGAGATTGACCCCTTTTGTCTGCATGCGGAGCGTATGCTCGTATGCTCCCTCCGCAACATCCGCGCCGCCGCCGATCAGGCTTTGCAGCGCTGCCGTTCCCGACGCGAACGCCGTGGAATCGACCGTCAGTCCCTCCTGTTCGAAGTATTTGCGGTTGAGGGCGACGAAATAGGCGACCTTGTTCATCTGACTGATGGAACCGCCGACCGAGATCGCGATATTCTTTTTCTCCAGACCCGCGTCGTCAGCCAGCGCCGTGCCGCTCGCGATCAGCACTGCGAAACCGGCAGCAAAAACCGTCGAAAATTGGCTCATCGTTTCCTCCGCCCCTTGTTATTTTTTTATGTCAGAAATTGTCTTGCCGATGTTTGTCGGTCGCGGCTCCGCGTGCCCGCTTACAGCGGCTCGTTCCGAAGAATATCCTGCAGCACCTCGCGCGGAACGCGGATGTCCAGGCCGGCGCGTTCCTCCTGCACCAGCATCGCCGCGCGGGAATCCCGCTTTCCCCATCCTTTGTTCAGGGCCTCGGTCATCTCGGCCAGCGTCATATTGGCAAAGCGCATCGGCAGATTGTTTTCGCGGCCGAGCGCGGCCGCCAGCGAGACGTCCTTGTGCGCGAGTTCCAGGGCAAAGGCAGGGTTGTCAAATTCGTGCGGAAGAAACTGATCGGCCATCCGGTCGACCGCACGCTGCCGACCGAGCGATCCTTGCCGGATCGCACCGAACAGTGAGGCGGGATCGACACCGGCCTTGACCCCCAGCGTGAAGGCTTCGGCCAGAACCATCTGGATGCCGTAATTGGCGCAGTTGTGCACGAGCTTGGCGACGGAGGCGCTGCCGCTCGGCCCAAGATAGCGCACCTGATCTCCGAGCAGATCAAGGACGGGTTTGCAGGCGTCGTAGGTCGCGCGCTCGCCGCCGACCCAGATCGCCAGCTTGCGGGAGGCTGCACCCTTGGGGCCGCCGCTGACGGGAGCATCGAGCATGGAAACGCCGATCCCGGCCAGATCGGCCGAGAGCTTGCGGACCAGCGCCGGAGAATTGGTCGAGAGATCGATATAGGGCGTGCCAGCTGAGAAACCGGCCCGCAGGCCTTCCTCTCCCGCCATGACAGCCTCGATCTCGGCAGGTCCGGGCAGCGCCGTGAAGACGAGGTCCGAGCCTGCAGCCAGAGCCTTTGGCGTTTCAGCCCAGATGGCTCCCCTGGCGAGGGCGGCAGCCGGCGGATTCACGGCGCCTGGTCAGCACTACAAGCTTGTGCCCGGCGTCCAGCAGGTGACCGGCCATCGGGCCTCCCATGGCGCCCAGTCCCGCAAAGCCTATTCTCATCACGCTCTCCCGTTGTCATGTCGAAATCATCCGCCAGGGAAGGGGAATTGATGTCAGATAAGTCGGCGACGTTTCGCCGGGAGTGGCTTTGCCTCGGACTGTCGAGCCGTGTCCTCCGCAAGAATGGTGGCAGCGATCGCGCCAGCGTTTTCGACGTGAAGACGACACGCCCGCGCTGCAGCCTCTGCATCGCGCGCCTTGATCGTCTGGACGATATTGCCGAGTTCAGCGAGGCTGGCCGCAAGGCGACCTGGCTGCGCCAGGGTCGTCGCGCGCAGCATCGAGACACGTCCGTGAATGAGACGCAGCATTTCGACCAGCACGGGATTATGCGCGCCCGCGGTCAAGGCCGCGTAGAATTTGCCTTTTACCGTCAGATGATCGGCGCCGAGCTTGCTGGTGTAGCTCCGTTTCATTTCGGTAAAGGCCGTTTCCAGCGCCTTGCATTCCCTCTCGGTCGCGCGCTCGACGAAGCAGCGCCCGGCCATTTCCTCCAACGCCGCCCGCACTTCGTAGATCGATTTGGCATCTTCGGCCGTGTAGACCGCGACGATCGGGCCGCGATGCGGGATGATCTGGACGACGCCCTCGGCTTCGAGCTGACTGAGCGCTTCACGAAGCAGCGTCCGGCTGACGTCCAGCATCTCGCACAGTTCGCGTTCCACCAACCGGTCCCCCGGCGCAAAGCGCCGATCGAAAATGGCGGTGCGCAAGGATTCAACGACCTGCTTCTTGAGCGATACGAGCGAGCGAACCACGCGGAGCGATGCGGTCGTCATGGGAAGAACCTCTCTGGTCGATCAGTATCCATGGCATCGTCAAGCATTGGGTGGATCATCAAGGCGCACCACGATGCCGTCCAGATCAGGACGAGGCGCCTTGTAGCGCTGCATCACCAGAGGGTCGTGGCCGGGAACGATATGTTGAGGTGAGGGGGCCGCCGCGCGAAGCTTGTCGAAGCCTTCAAGCATGCAGCCGATATGGAAGGCCGTCACATAAGGCTTGTAGGCCTCCATGTTCTCGTAAAAATGCGTGACGTCGGAGGCCAGAACGACCCATCCGCGCTTGGTATGCACGCGCACGAATTGCAGGCCTGCCGAATGGCCTGGCGCTGGATGAATCGTGATCCCCGGCGACAGCTCGGCCACCCCATCGTAGAAGTTGACCCGTCCGGCGTAGTTGGCGCGGACCATGCCGACGACGTCTTCGATTTCGTAGGAGTGCTGCAACTTCTTGTATCGCATGAAGCGGCCGACCGCATAATGCAACTCGCTTTCCTGCAGGTGGAACGTCGCGGCCGGGAGCTTGTCGAAATTGCCGACATGATCGTAATGCAGGTGGGTCAAAATGACATCGGTGACCTTGCGCGGGTCCAGTCCGACCAGAGTCAGTGATTCAATCGGACAACGGAGATAGTCGCGCTTTCGCTTGGCGGCGATCTCGGCGGTGAAACCGGTGTCGATGACGTAGCTCCGATCCGGTCCAATCGCGGCCCAGACGTAGTAATCGAGCGGCATCGGACCATCATGCGGATCACCGCCGACGAAATTGTCCGATCGTTTCGATGCCCGCGTGGCGTAGCGGATGGCATAGACTTCGAAATTCGGAATTTCTGACATGGCTCTGCTCGTTCAGGAGGGGGTGGCGTTGCGCCGGAAGGCTTCGGCATATTCCGGAACGCCCGCTTCGAGCTGCCATTTCGGCGACCAGTTCAGGAGGCGTTTTGCAGCACCAACATCGAGCGAAGCCCGCATCTTGACGTTTTCCTCCTCCAGCGGAGTCAGGGCGTCGCCGATCTCGATGTTGGCCCCCGGGATCGCTTCGCGAACGATCCCGGCAACCTCGGCGGCGGTTCGGGCCCTGCCGCTGGCGATGTTGATGATCCGCTGCTCGCCCGCGGTCCATCGCGGTGCTTGCAGGGCCGCAACGATTCCCTCGCTGCAGTCCAGTACGTGGGTGTAGTCGCGCTTCATCAGCCCGCCGGTCGCGAAATGCGTCGGCCGGCCGAGGACTGCGTTCTCGACCATAGGCTTGATATACATCGGGCTGCGCATGCCGAAGCCGTAGATCGCGGTGACGCGCAGGCTGAGGAAATCGAGGTCCTGAAATGTCGCATAGGCCAGCCCGATCGCTTCGGCGGCCATCTTGGATGTGCCGTAGTGCCCGGCCGGATTGCCGTGGCTGACCGAAAATGCCGGATCGGTTTCGACAAGGCTGCCGCCCGAACCTCTGTGATAGGCGGCATTGCTGGACACGAAAACCACGCGTCGCATCCGCAATTGCCGCGCGACCTCGCAGACATTGACCAGTCCCATGACATTGGTCTGGTAGGTCGCGACCGGCTGCTCCAGCGATACTTCAAGCCCCACGATTCCCGCCGTATGAACGATCGCTTCAATCTTCTCGTTGCGGCAGACATCGAAGAGGCGGGCGATATCGCCGATCTGCCCCGGCCGAAACCGGGCCGCGATATCAGGCGAAACCGCCAGCGTCTCCGCGCCCGGAGGGGCGATGTCATAGGCGAACGCCTCGTGCCCCCGTTTTCCCAGCGCAGCCATGACGTAGCCGCCGAGAAACCCGCTTCCCCCGGTCACCAAAACATTCATCGGCCTTGTCCGTCCATTCGAACCGCTGGTCGAAAAGCGCCTCGTCGAAGGCGAGGGCGCCTCGTTCAGTGCGCAGGCGTCCGTTCCGCCAACATCACGCTCATCAGTGCGACCGCATGTTCGCTCATCGGCCTGGAGTGCACTTGCGCGGCCTCGCGCCCGAACCTGCGCAGCAGGCCAAGCGCCTTCGGATCGAACGATGCCATTTTGCCGGCGACTTCGAGCGCCCGCTTCAAGGTCGTACCGGCTGGGACGATGTCGGTAAGAATGCCGGCATCCGCCGCCTCCTGGGCTGAAATCTGCCGGCTGGTGACGGCGAGCTCGAAGGCGCGCTTGTAGGGAACAAAGCGGAATAGATAGGAAAAGACGATCAGCGGGGGCAGGCCGTGGGACATCTCGGGAAGCGAGAACACCGCGCTTTCCGCAGCGATTGCGTAATCGGCCTGGGCGGTAATTCCGAACGCAAATCCGAACGCCTGGCCTTCGACCGCCACGATCACCGGAACGCTCAACGCGTTGAGGGCGCTATTCACCTTCAAGATGGCGTTCAGGTCCTCGGCGACTTCGGAGGCGCGCGTCAGACCCTTGGCACCGATGCGACCGCCGCAAAACGTGTTGCTCCGGCCGGTGATGACCAGCGCCCGCAAGTCCTTGTCCGAGGCGCAGGTCGTGAGGACCGCGGCAAGATCGAGCAGATCCTGCGTAAGCACGAAATTGCCCGCATCATGGCCCGCCAGGGTGACGACCGAAACGCCCTTTCCCTTGGCATCGATCTCGATCGCCATAACGCCATCCTCCGCTTGAAGTTCTACCTGGGCTCTCCGGGAGCCGATCCACATAAGAGCCAAGCCAACAGTAACGGGATTGTATTATAATCTGTCAATCAGTTTGTCGTATCAAAATCATGCCTATAGGCCGTGGACGCCCAAAACTCCCTGAATGGGGCTGGTCTTCGGTGTCGTTCCACAGCTTGGCACCTGTAAACTTCGAGATTTTGCTCCGCTCATCTGTGCGATCCCGGCCCGGCCGTCTTGTTGAAGGCCCGCAGGCCGGACCCGCAATGGAAGAAGGCCACCTCAAGGGCAGCCTTCTTCGGGATGGCGGGGGTTTTCGGATCTATCTAGCGGATCACAGATACACCCGAGCTGGTCACCGCCGTCGGTTTCCCAGCCTTGATCACATGGACGGTCTGGCTGTACTCGGAGGTGGTGCGGGCGACGATAGCCAGACCAGATACTGCGATGCCGGCCACGAGAGCCACGACCACGATCTTCAGATGGGTCGTGCGGTCCGCCGAGTGAATGGAGTGGTTCATGGGAGCCTCCAGGCGCCTTTGTCGCCTTGCTGTTGGCGGCAGACCTATCCCTCATTTGTTTCCAGTTGGTTTCATGGGTTCCTCAAAATGGTTTCGTCACCATTCACGAGGAACTTTCCGCCGGCAGGCGCGGCATTTGCGCTGGGTTCGACCAAGGCGAATGGCGGGGCGCGAGCGATCTGTTCCGGAGCAGAAGCCATGCCGATGTGCGGCCCCCCGCGGCATCGGCGGGCCCACAATCGCCGGAGCCCCGGCGTACGGTTTCGCGGCCTTGCCGGGTTTTCCCGTCACCTGTGGGACCCGGCCGATCCCTCAACATAGCTTGTCTTGCGCCCCCTGTTGCGCTGCGCTAAGCCTCGGAACAATTCCAACTAACGAATCTGCCGTCTTCCCCGATCGCAGGAAAAGGCCCCGCCGATGACCGGCATCTTGCAGAATTATCTTCCACTCGTGGTGTTTATCGGGGTGGCCGGCCTGATTGGCCTCGTGCTGCTGATCGCTCCCTTCCTTGTCGCCTTCCAGCAGCCCGATCCGGAAAAGCTGTCGGCGTACGAGTGCGGATTCAACGCGTTTGACGATGCCCGCATGAAGTTCGACGTCCGGTTCTATCTGGTGGCGATCCTCTTCATTATCTTCGATCTGGAAGTGGCGTTCCTGTTCCCCTGGGCCGTGGCGTTCGGCAAGCTGGGGGCCACCGGATTCTGGTCAATGTTGGTTTTCCTTGCCGTCCTCACCGTCGGCTTTGCCTATGAATGGAAGAAAGGCGCGCTCGAATGGGATTGAGCCCAGCTGCCGCAACGCCAGGGTTCGCATCGGCGGTCGCTCCCGCTGCAACCGGCATTATTGACCCCTCTACCGGCAAGCCGGTCGGGGCCAACGATCCCTATTTTCTCGAGGTCAACCACGAACTGTCCGACAAGGGCTTCTTCGTCACCGCCACCGACGACCTGATTACCTGGGCGCGTACGGGGTCGCTGATGTGGATGACATTCGGCCTGGCATGTTGCGCGGTCGAGATGATGCAGATGTCGATGCCGCGTTATGACGCCGAACGGTTCGGCTTTGCGCCGCGTGCTTCCCCGCGCCAATCCGACGTCATGATCGTGGCCGGCACGTTGACCAACAAAATGGCGCCGGCGCTGCGCAAGGTTTACGACCAGATGCCAGAGCCACGCTACGTGATCTCGATGGGATCATGCGCCAATGGCGGCGGCTACTATCACTATTCGTATTCGGTGGTGCGCGGCTGCGACCGCATCGTGCCCATCGACATCTATGTGCCCGGCTGCCCGCCGACGGCGGAAGCGCTGCTTTACGGCGTGATGCTGCTGCAGAAGAAGATCCGGCGCACCGGAACCATCGAACGCTAAGGTTTTTTGGAATGGACGACGGCAGGCTCGACGCCCTGGGGCAGACGATCGTTAGCGCGCTTGCGGGTGCTGCGACCGGCCATTCGGTTGCGTTCAATCAGCTCACGGTAACGGTCGATGCCGGCAAGATCGTCGATGTCGTGCGCTTCCTGCGCGACGATCCCGGCTGCCGTTTCGTCAACCTGATTGATGTGACCGCGGTGGATTATCCCGGGCGCGAGAAGCGGTTCGACGTCGTCTACCACCTGCTTTCTCCGACGCTCAACGCGCGCATCCGTTTGCGCGCCGACGCCGATGAAGCCACCCAGGTGCCTTCGATCATCGAGGTGTTTCCCGGCGCGGACTGGTTCGAGCGCGAAACCTATGACCTTTACGGTGTGATATTCACCGGCCACCCGGACATGCGGCGGTTGTTGACCGACTACGGCTTCGACGGTCACCCGCTGCGCAAGGATTTCCCGCTCACCGGCTTCGTCGAGGTGCGCTACGACGACCAGGAGAAGCGGGTGCTCTATGAACCCGTCCGTCTCAACCAGGAATTCCGAAAATTCGATTTTCTCTCGCCGTGGGAGGGCGCCGACTATCCGGTGCTGCCTGGGGACGAGAAGGCCGGGCCGAAAGGCTGATCATGACCGAAGCAGCAGCACTCCGTAACTTCACCATCAATTTCGGACCGCAGCATCCGGCCGCGCATGGCGTGTTGCGCCTGGTGCTGGAGCTCGACGGCGAAGTCGTCGCCCGTGTCGATCCCCACATCGGCCTGCTTCATCGCGGTACCGAAAAGCTGATCGAACAAAAGACCTATCTGCAGGCGATCCCGTATTTCGACCGGCTCGACTATGTCGCGCCGATGAATCAGGAGCACGCCTTCTGTCTGGCGGCGGAAAAGCTGCTCGGTATCGAAGTGCCGCGCCGCGGCCAGTTGATCCGGGTCCTGTACTGCGAGATCGGTCGTATCCTTTCGCATCTTCTCAATGTCACCACGCAGGCAATGGACGTCGGCGCGCTCACTCCGCCGCTGTGGGGTTTTGAAGAGCGCGAGAAGCTGATGGTGTTTTATGAGCGTGCCTCCGGCTCGCGCATGCACGCGGCCTATTTTCGGATCGGCGGCGTGCATCAGGACCTGCCGCCGAAGCTGATCGACGATATCGAGACCTGGTGCGATCCGTTCCTCGGCGTGGTCGACGATCTGGAAACGCTGCTCACCGGCAACCGCATCTTCAAGCAGCGCAACGTCGACATCGGCGTGGTCTCGCTGAAGCAGGCCTGGGAATGGGGTTTTTCGGGCGTGATGGTGCGTGGCTCGGGCGCGGCCTGGGACCTGCGCAAGGCCCAGCCCTATGAATGCTATGCCGAGATGGATTTCGACATTCCGATCGGCAAGAACGGCGACTGTTACGACCGCTACTGCATCCGCATGGAAGAAATGCGCCAATCCGTGCGCATCATGAAGCAGTGCATCGCCAAGCTGCGCGCGGCCGACGGGCAGGGACCCGTCGCGGTGCAGGACAACAAGATTTTTCCGCCGCGCCGCAGCGAGATGAAGCGCTCGATGGAATCGCTGATCCACCATTTCAAGCTTTACACCGAGGGCTTCCACGTGCCGGCCGGCGAAGTCTACGCCGCGGTCGAGGCGCCCAAGGGCGAGTTCGGCGTCTATCTGGTCGCCGACGGCAGCAACAAGCCCTACAAATGCAAGATCCGCGCGCCGGGATTCGCGCATCTGCAGGCGATGGATTTCATTTGCCGAGGCCACCTGTTGGCCGACGTTTCGGCCATTCTGGGCTCGCTCGACATCGTGTTCGGAGAGGTCGATCGGTGATCGCGTTGCCGCCCATCCATTTTGACCGGGCTTCGGGGGCTCTGCAGGGAGCCAACCTGTGGGAACGCACGGCCGCGCTGGCTCTGGCGATGGGCTCGAAGATTTCCTCACATTTTTCACATCTCGGCTACATCAGCTGCGCCAACCTGCTGCGCAAGACGCTGTCCGAGCGCAACATCGCGATCAAACTCAACGCGGATGCGGTTTTTGAGTTTCCCTATGGCGATGGCTACTGGAGCAAGCTGCTCGACCGCTCGTACCATTATGAAGACGAACTGGAATTGCTGTTTCGTCATTCCGCCGACGTCGACTACACGTTGCTCGATTGCGGCGCCAATTACGGCTACTGGTCGGTGCTCGTGACGAGCGCGCCGTTCGGCTCGCACAAGGCGATCGCGATCGAGCCGTCGTCGCAGAATTTCGCCAAGCTTGCCGACAACGCCCGCGTCAACGGCAACCGCTTCGAGTTGATGAAATGCGCGATCGGCGCGGCGAGAGGTGGCGCGCGCCTGTCCGGAACCAAGCACGAGGCGTTCAGCATCGCCGGCAGCGCGGATAGCGGTGGCGAGGAAGTGCCGGTCATTGCGCTCGACAATCTCATTGACGACGGCAAGGTTTCGCCTGACGGAAAGTATCTGATCAAACTCGACGTCGAGGGAGTCGAAGTCGAAGCCATCAAGGGTGGCACGCGGCTGTTGCAGGGCGACAGCGTGATCATATGCGAAGAGCACGGCAACGACCCCGATCACACCGTGTCGCGCTATATCCTCGAGCAGACGCCGCTCGAACTCATCGTCTACGATCCCCGCTCCAATCGCCTGGAAACCGTGACCGAGCTTTCGATCCTCGACCGCATCAAGGTTTCTTCCCACGTCGGTTATAACGTGTTCGGCACAGCAAGTGCGTTCTGGCAAAGCCGAATTAGCGCCTTAAACGCCGACGCCGCGCGCCGTATGCAATGAGAGACTGAGCACAATGTCCGTCCGCCGCCTCGCGCCCAAGGAGCTTCAGCCCGCAAGCTTCACCTTCACGCCGGAAAATCTTGCCTGGGCAAAGGAGCAGATCGCCAAATATCCGGAAGGCCGCCAGGCCTCCGCGGTCATCCCGATCCTGTGGCGCGTCCAGGAACAGCATGACGGGTGGGTGTCGGAAGCGGCGATCCGGGCGGTCGCGGATTTGCTTGGCATGCCCTATATCCGCGCGCTGGAAGTCGCGACTTTCTACACGATGTTCCAGCTGCAGCCGGTCGGCAAGAAAGCACACGTCCAGGTTTGCGGCACGACGCCGTGCCGTCTGCGCGGGGCTGCCGACCTCATCGAGGTGTGCCAGAGCCGGATCCACCACGACCCCTTCCATTTGTCCAAGGATGGCAATTTCAGCTGGGAAGAAGTCGAGTGTCTTGGCGCCTGCGTCAACGCCCCGATGGTGCTGATCTGGAAGGACACTTATGAGGATCTGACCAAGGAAAGCTTTGGCAAGGTGCTCGATGGATTTGCTTCCGGCCGCCCGCCGAAACCGGGACCGCAGATCGATCGTCAGTTCTCCGCTCCCGCGGGCGGGCCGACCACGCTGAAGGAAACCACATGACGGGCGACCGCATCCTGACAGCGGCCGGGCCGGGGAGTGTCGGCGCGATGAAGAACTGGCGCTCGATGGTTCTGCACGCCGCGGCTGCGGCAACATTTATTTTCCTGTTGCAGCGCTACGCGCTGGGTGCCTCGCTTGAATCCTCTTTGCTGTGGGCGCTGACCTTCGGCGGCTGCGCCGCAGGTCTCGCTTATTCGCAGTCCAATCGCTGATCCCGGAAAGTTTGGTCATGCTCGACGACAAGGACCGCATCTTCAAGAATCTCTACGGCCTCCACGACTGGGGCCTCGAAGGTGCGCGCCGCCGCGGTGCCTGGGACGGCACCAAGGCGATTATCGACAAGGGCCGCGACTGGATCATCAACGAGATGAAGGCGTCGGGCCTGCGCGGCCGCGGCGGGGCCGGCTTTCCGACCGGCCTGAAATGGTCGTTCATGCCGAAGGAATCGACCGACGGCCGGCCGAGCTATCTCGTGGTCAATGCCGACGAATCCGAGCCCGGCACCTGCAAGGATCGCGAGATCATGCGGCACGATCCGCATCTGCTGGTCGAGGGTTGCCTGATCGCCAGCTTCGCGATGGGTGCGCACGCCTGCTACATCTACGTGCGCGGCGAATTCATCCGGGAGCGCGAGCATCTGCAGGCCGCGGTCGATCAGGCCTATGCGGCGAAGCTGATCGGCAAGGACAATATCAACGGCTGGCCGTTCGACCTCTACGTGACGCATGGCGCCGGCGCCTATATCTGCGGCGAAGAGACCGCGCTGCTGGAAAGCCTCGAAGGCAAGAAGGGCATGCCGCGGTTGAAGCCGCCATTCCCCGCCAATGTCGGCCTCTATGGCTGCCCGACCACGGTCAACAATGTCGAGTCGATCGCGGTCGCGCCGGATATTTTGCGGCGAGGTGCAGCGTGGTTCGCCGGAATCGGCCGGCCCAACAATGTCGGCACCAAACTGTTCTGCATTTCAGGCCACGTCGAGCGTCCCTGCAACGTCGAAGAGGCGATGGGAATTCCGTTCCGCGAACTGATCGAACGCCATTGCGGCGGCATTCGCGGCGGCTGGGACAATCTCAAGGCGGTGATCCCCGGCGGCTCCTCGGTGCGCATGGTTCCGGCCGAGCAGATCATCGATACGCCGATGGATTTTGACAGCCTGGGCAAATTGCGCTCCGGTCTTGGCACCGCCGCTGTCATCGTGATGGACAAATCGACCGACCTGATCCGGGCGATTGCGCGCATTTCCTATTTCTACAAGCACGAGAGCTGCGGCCAGTGCACGCCATGCCGCGAGGGCACGGGGTGGATGTGGCGGGTGCTGACCCGGATGGCCGAGGGCCGTGCCCACAAGCGCGAAATCGACATGCTGCTGGAGGTTACAAAACAGGTCGAGGGCCACACCATCTGTGCGCTGGGTGATGCTGCAGCCTGGCCGATCCAGGGCCTGATCGCGCATTTCCGTCACGAGATCGAAGAGCGTATCGATCAATATTCGCACAAGGCGGATGTCGACGACGCCGGCATTCTCGACCCCGCGCACATGGTCGCGGCGGAGTGATGTTGATGTCGCAACCGAACATTTTCTGGTGGCAGAGATTCGGAACGCTGGCGCAGATGGCGCAAGCGACCGTAGCGCTGCTGGGCTTCGTTGCGGTTCTGTTCCAGATCAATGAAATCCGCTCCAGCAATCGCGCGACCAGCGCGCGGCAGGCGTTTCTGGGCTACACCGATCTGGCATTCAAGAATCCGAAATTTTCTGCGCCGGATTACGATGCGATCAAGGCCGGTAGCCACAGCGAGCAGGTTCAGTACGAGAGCTTTGTCTCCTACTTTCTTTATGCCTGTGAGGAAGCGACCGCGGCATTCGCCGACCGGCGCGAGTGGCTGGCCTCGTGTGACTACGACCTCAAGCCGCATCTGCCGTTTCTGTGCGAGAAGAACAAGGCTGAGCCCGCCTATCTCGCGACCTACAGCACCGTCACCCAGGAATGGGTGAAGTCGTCCATGAAGACCGCCAGCGTCACACCGCCTGACTGCAAGCTGGGAAAGACTTGAGACAGCAATGACCAAACTCATCGTCGATGGCAAAGAGATCGATGTCCCTGCGGAATTCACGCTGCTGCAGGCGTGCGAGGCCGCGGGCGCGGAAATTCCGCGGTTCTGCTACCACGAGCGCCTGTCGATCGCCGGCAATTGCCGGATGTGCCTCGTTGAGGTGAAGGGCGGGCCGAAGCCGGTCGCGAGCTGCGCCTGGGGCGTTCGCGATTGCCGTCCCGGTCCGAAGGGCGAGCCGCCGGAAATCTCGACCCGTTCGCCGATGGTGAAGAAGGCGCGCGAAGGCGTGATGGAGTTCCTGCTGATCAACCATCCCCTGGATTGCCCGATCTGCGACCAGGGCGGGGAGTGCGACCTGCAGGATCAGGCGATGGGTTACGGCGTGGACACCTCCCGCTTCGCCGAGAACAAGCGCGCGGTCGAGGACAAGTATCTCGGCGCGCTGGTGAAGACCTCGATGAACCGATGCATCCAGTGCACGCGCTGCGTCCGCTTCGCCGCCGAAGTCTGCGGTGTGCCCGAAATGGGCGCGACCGGCCGGGGCGAGGACATGGAGATCACCACCTATCTGGAAACCGCGCTGACCTCGGAACTGCAAGGCAACCTCGTCGACATTTGCCCGGTCGGCGCGCTGACCTCGAAACCCTATGCCTTCGCGGCGCGGCCCTGGGAACTCGGCAAGACCCAGTCGATCGACGTGATGGATGGCGTAGGTTCTGCGATCCGCGTCGACACGCGCGGCCGCGAGGTGATGCGGATTTTGCCGCGCGTCAACGAGGCGGTGAACGAGGAATGGATTTCCGACAAGACCCGGCACGTCGTCGATGGACTGCGCACGCAGCGGCTTGACCGTCCCTACATCAGGCAGAATGGCCAGCTGCGCCCCGCGTCATGGTCCGAGGCGTTCGCGGCCATCGCGGCGAAGGCAGGTCGTATCGACGGCAAGCGGATCGGAGCGATCGCGGGCGATCTCGCCGCGGTCGAGGAGATGTTTGCTTTGAAGGAGCTGCTGGCGAAATGCGGCTCCGTCAATCTTGCGGTGCAGGGCGGCGACGCCTTCGATCGCAAGGCGGGGCGCGGCTCCTACATTTTCAATCCGACCATTGCCGGTATCGAACAGGCCGACGCGCTTCTGATCGTGGGCTCAAACCCGCGCAAGGAGGCCGCCGTTCTCAATGCCCGCATCCGCAAGCGCTGGCGCAGCGGAAAGCTCAAGATCGGCGTTATCGGCGCCAAGGCCGATCTTACCTACGCCTATGACTACATCGGCGCGGGACCGGACTCGCTTGGCAATCTTGCCGCCGGCAAGCATTCCTTCGCCGACGTGCTGAAGGACGCGAAAAACCCGATCGTGCTGGTCGGCGCCGGTGCGGCCGCGCGGCACGACGGGCCCGCGGTTCTTGCGCTGGCGGCGAAGGTTGCGCTCGATGTCGGGGCGGTCAAGGACGGCTGGAACGGTTTTGCGGTGTTGCAGGATACGGCCTCGCGGGTCGGCGCGCTCGATATCGGCTTTGCGACGGCGGCGGGCGGCCTCAATTCAGGGGAGATGACGACGTTCGGCACGCTTGACGTTTTGTTCTTGCTCGGCGCCGATGAGATCAAGGCTCCGGACGGTACCTTCGTGGTGTATATCGGCACCCATGGCGATCGCGGCGCGCATCGCGCCGACGTTATCCTGCCGGGTGCGGCCTTTACCGAGAAGTCCGGCATTTTCGTCAATACCGAGGGGCGGGTGCAGATGGCCAACCGCGCAGGATTTCCTCCCGGGGAGGCGCGCGAGGATTGGGCGATCATCCGGGCGCTGTCGGATATTCTCGGAAAGAAACTGCCCTACAATTCGCTGGCCGCCTTGCGACAAGCGATCTTCAAGGCCGCGCCGCACCTGATGCGGCTCGATCAGATCGAAGCCGGCAACGCCGCCGATATCAAGGCGCTGGCTGGGAGGGGCGGCAACCTCGAGAAGGCGCCCTTCGTGGCTTCCGTTGAAGATTTTTACCTGACCAACCCGATCGCGCGGGCGTCTGCGGTCATGGCGGAGTGCTCCCGCCTGGCCTCCGGCAAGATGCTGACGGCAGCGGAGTGAGCGTGACCTGATGGCTGAATTTTTTGAAAGCGCGTTCTGGACCGGCTTCCTCTGGCCGCTGATCATCATGGTCGCGGAAAGCGTGCTGCTGCTCGTCGTGTTGCTGATCGCGATCGCCTACATTCTGCTCGCCGATCGCAAGATCTGGGCGGCGGTGCAGATCAGGCGCGGTCCCAACGTGGTCGGTCCCTGGGGCCTGTTCCAATCCTTTGCCGACCTTTTGAAATTCGTGCTGAAGGAGCCGATCATTCCGGCCGGCGCCAACAAGGGCGTGTTCCTGCTGGCGCCCCTGGTGAGCTGCGTGCTGGCGCTCGCGGCCTGGGCCGTGATCCCCACGAATCTCGGCTGGGTGATCTCGGACATCAATGTCGGGGTGCTCTATATCTTCGCGATTTCCTCGCTGTCGATCTACGGCATCATCATGGCCGGCTGGTCGTCGAACTCGAAATATCCGTTCCTCGCCGCGCTTCGCTCGGCGGCGCAGATGGTGAGTTACGAAGTTTCGATCGGGTTCGTGATCATCACTGTCCTGCTTTGCGCGGGCTCGCTCAATCTGTCGAGCGTGGTCGAGGCGCAGAATACGCGCGGTCTGGCCAGCCTGATCGGATTGCCGCAACTGACGATCCTGAACTGGTACGTGTGGCCGCTGTTTCCGATGTTCGTGGTCTTTTACGTCTCGGCGCTGGCGGAAACCAACCGCCCGCCGTTCGACCTTGTGGAAGCCGAATCCGAGCTGGTCGCGGGCTTCATGGTCGAATACGGCTCGACGCCCTATCTGTTGTTCATGCTGGGAGAGTATGTCGCGATCACCACGATGTGCGCGATGGCCACGATCCTGTTCCTGGGCGGATGGCTGCCTCCGGTCGCGCTGCCGCCCTTCACCTGGGTGCCCGGCGTGATCTGGTTCTCGCTCAAGCTATTTTTCATGTTCTTCCTGTTTGCGATGGCGAAGGCGATCGTGCCGCGCTACCGCTACGACCAGTTGATGAGGCTGGGCTGGAAGGTATTCCTGCCGTTGTCGCTGGCGATGGTGGTTGTCGTCGCCGGCGTGCTGCAGTTCGCGGGGATCGCGCCGAAATGAGGTCGCTATGAGTGTCAACATCAACGCCACAACCCGTGCGCTGCTGCTCTCCGAATTCGTATCGGCGTTCATTCTCGCCATGCGCTATTTCTTCAAGCCGAAGCCGACGCTGAATTATCCGTTCGAGAAGGGGCCGATCTCGCCGCGTTTTCGTGGTGAGCATGCGTTGCGCCGCTATCCGAATGGCGAGGAGCGCTGCATCGCCTGCAAGCTGTGCGAGGCGATCTGTCCGGCGCAGGCGATCACCATCGAAGCCGGACCCCGCCGCAACGACGGTACCCGTCGCACCGTGCGCTACGACATCGACATGGTGAAATGCATCTATTGCGGCCTTTGCCAGGAGGCCTGTCCGGTCGACGCCATCGTCGAGGGCCCGAATTTCGAATTCGCGACCGAAACCCGCGAGGAACTCTATTATGACAAGGCGAAACTTCTCGCCAACGGTGACCGCTGGGAGCGCGAGATTGCTAAATCAATCGAACTCGACGCGCCGTACCGGTGAGGTGAGGGCATGATCCTTCCAGCGCTGTTCTTCTATTTGTTCGCCGGCGTCTGTGTCGCCTCGGCGGTCATGGTGATTGTGTCGCGCAATCCCGTGCACTCCGTGCTGTTCCTGATCCTCGCCTTCGTCAACGCTTCCGGCCTGTTCGTGCTGATGGGAGCCGAGTTCCTGGCGATGATCCTGGTCGTGGTCTACGTCGGCGCGGTCGCGGTGCTGTTTCTGTTTGTGATCATGATGCTTGATGTCGATTTCACCGAGCTGCGCGAGGGCTTTCTGGAATATTTGCCGATTGGCCTGGTGATCGGCGCGATATTCCTGGCCGAATTGCTGCTGGTCGGGGGCGGCTGGGTCATCAACCCCAATGTTGCCAAATCGATCACGGCCGCCATTCCGGCCAATGTCAGCAACACCGAGGCGCTCGGCCTCGTGCTCTATACGAAGTACATTCACTACTTCCAGATTGCCGGCATGGTGCTCCTGGTCGCGATGATCGGGGCCATCGTGCTGACGTTGCGCCACAAGGCCAGCGTCAAGCGGCAGGACATCAATGTGCAGAATGCGCGGACGCCTGAACTGGCCATGAGCGTGCGCAAGGTGGCGTCGGGGCAGGGCCTTCAGGACGCAGACGCCGCGGAGTGGGTGAAATGACGATCGGTATCGGGCACTATCTCTCGGTTGGCGCGATCCTGTTCACGCTCGGGATTCTTGGCATCTTCCTCAATCGCAAGAACATCATCGTCATCCTGATGTCGATCGAGCTGATCCTGCTCGCCGTCAATATCAACCTGGTGGCATTTTCGACGTTCATCGGCGATATCGTCGGTCAGGTCTTCGCGCTGTTGGTGCTCACCGTGGCGGCGGCGGAAGCGGCGATCGGTCTCGCGGTGCTGGTGGTCTATTTCCGCAACCGCGGTTCGATCGCGGTTGAAGACGTCAATCTGATGAAGGGTTAACGCGCCAAATGGTTCAGGCAATCGTCTTTCTGCCGCTGATCGGCGCTGTTCTCGCGGGGCTGATCTCCATCTTCGGCGCACATGCGCGCAACCCGAGCGGCGATGAGGTCGAGCATCATGACGAAGCGCATGGCGCGGGAGCCCACGCGGCCGCTGCCCATGACGATCATGCGGACGACGATCACGGCCACGACCATCACGCCGTCGAACCGCCGGCGGCAGGTTCGCGCGCGGCCGAGCTGATCACGACGGGGCTCTTGCTCGTGTCGGCGGCGTTGTCCTGGGTGA
>CAWAXR010000017.1:0-74927 GCA_963786045.1 uncultured Alphaproteobacteria bacterium
TCGGCTATATCCGCCATACCGCCGAAAGCGGAAGTAAATTCAGAGCGCGGATGCTCCTCGGCGGGCCAATTTGCATCAATTCGAATTTGCCGGGTCTAATGAGTCCGCGCCTTATTTTTCTGGCCGATGAAGCTCCGGCCGATGCCGCGTAAAGGACGCGCGACCGCGCTTGATGCCCCACAGCGGTTGCGCGAGCGTTGCGATCGCGTCGGTGGGATTGCCTGCATCGAGACACACGAGGTCGGCCGGTCCTCCGACCGTGATGCCGTAATCGTCGAGCCGCATCAGCCGCGCCGCGGAGCCGGTAATCATGTCGAGGCAGCCGGCGAGATCGGCCGGCCGCGACACGTGGCAGACATTGGCGTAAAGATTTGCCATCCGGATCAACGAGCCGTCGCCATAGGGCGTGAACGGGTTCAGGACATTGTTGGTCGAGATCGAGCAGGTCACGCCCGCCTTCCGCAGCGGCTCCGCCGGCACGACGCCGCGTGGCACCGCGTGGTCGTGGTTGCGCCCCATCAAGTGCAGGTCGGTCGACGGCAGGATCGTCACGGCGACGCCGGCATTGGCCAGTTGTTTCGCGATCTCGCCAAATCGGTCCGGCGGCAGCAGCGACATCTGGGTGACATGGCCGACGGCCACCCGGCCGCCCCAGCCAAATTCCTCGGTCTTGCGGCAGACATATTCGACCTGCATGCCCTGCGTGGTCTCGGCGAGGTCAAGATGCATGTCGATTTCGGCGTCGAAGTCGCGCGCGATCGCGAAGATCCGATCGATCTGGGCGCGCGGGTCGGTGTCGAAATACGGTACCGCACCGATCGCCCGCGCGCCGCGGCGCAAGCCCTCGATCAGCAGTTCTTCCGTGCCGGGATAGTTGGTGAGTCCCTCCTGCGGGAACACGCACAGTTCGACATCGATCGCCCAGGCATAGTCGCGCGCGAGCTGCTCGACCGCCTCGAACCCGATCATCCCGATTCCCGGATCAAGCTCCACATGGGTGCGCATGCGCATGGTGCCCTGCGCGATGCAGCGTTCCAGGGTTTGCCTGCCCCGCGCATAGACGTCCTCGACGGTGAAGCCGCGCTTGGCGGCCGCGGTTTCGCGAACGGCTTCGGCGACCGTGCCTTCCTCGATGCGGCAGCGGTCGAGGATGCAGGTCTTGTCGAGGTGAATATGTGTCTCGATCATGCCGGGAACGACCAGGCAACCGTCCGCTTTCAGTTCCGGCCCATCCGCCGCGAGCGCCGGGGCGACCGCAGCGATCGTTTTGCCTTGAATGGCAATGTCGGCGCTGACGAGCTCGCCCTCGCGCAGGATGCGGGCATCACGAATAATCATATCCATCAGTTCACCACCGCAGGCACCGCACCAAGATACGCCTCGTCGAGCATCGCACCGCGCAACTCCGCGGCCTTGCCTTGCGCCACCACCCGTCCGCCGCCGAGCACATAGCCGCGATCGGCAATCGCCAGCGCATAATCCGCCATCTGATCCACGATCAGCAAGGTCATGCCCTCATCCCGCAGCCTGGTAAACTGCTCGAACAGTTCGGCTACCACCGCCGGCGCCAACCCCAGCGACGGTTCGTCGAGCAACAGGACTTCGGGCCGTGCCAATAGCCCACGGGCGACGGCCAGCATCTGTTGTTCGCCGCCCGAGAGCAGGCCGGCGGCGGTGTTCAGGCGCGGGCGCAGCTTCGGAAAACGCTCCAGCATCGTCTCGATCTCAGCCGGGTCAAAATCGCCGCGGCGGCTCGCGCCGAGGCGAAGATTTTCGGCGACGGTGAGTTGCGGAAACACCTGCCGCCCCTCGGGCACGAGGATCAAACCGGCTCGCGCGACGAGATGTGCCGGCAGCGATGCAAGCTCCCTGCCGCCAAGGTTGACGGTCCCCTTCACCGGACGGATCAGGCCGCTGAGGGCTTTCATCAGGGTTGATTTGCCGGCGCCGTTGGGGCCGAACATCGCTATCACCTCGCCACGGCCGACCTTCAGGCCGACCTGATCGAGCACCGCAAGCGGGCCGTAGCCGGCGCTCAGCGCCGCCCACTTCGAGCAACGGCGCTCCGGCCGTCCGCACGGCGGCCGACCCTGCCGGCATCGTCGCTCCGAGATAGGCCGCCTTGACGGCTGGATCGTTGCGTACGGCGGCGGGAGATCCCGCCGCGATGCGGCGTCCGGCATCGAGCACGACGATCTCGTCGGAGATCGACATCACCAGCGCCATGTCGTGCTCGACGAGGACGACGGCAAGGCCGGCACGCGCCAGACGCTGCAGGAGCGCGCCCAGCCTGACCGTGTCGGACTCGTTGAGCCCGGCGGCCGGCTCATCCAGAAGAAGCACGCTTGGCGCGGTGCCGAGGGCACGGGCGATCTCGACCAGCCGGCGGTCGACATGCGGCAGTGTCGCGGCCAATCTGGCTTCCGATCCGGAATAGCCCACGAGAGACAGCAGCGCACGCGCCAGTTCCGTCGACGCCTCGCCGCGCCACGAGCCGCGCAGCAGGCCGAGACGGACATTGTCCAGCACGCTCAACCCTGCGAAGGGTTGCGCGGTTTGAAACGTGCGGGCGAGGCCGGCGCGCGCGACCTCATGCGCGGGTTGGCCTGTGATCTCGCGGCCGCCAACACGCACCGTTCCCGAATCCGGGCGCTGGAATCCGCTGACGAGATTGAGCAGCGTCGTTTTGCCGGCGCCGTTGGGACCGATCACAGAGGTCACGCGGCCGGGCTGCGCGGTCATGTCAACGCCCGCTACCGCAACGACGCCGCCGAACGCGACGCGCACGCCCTCGGCCGCGAGGCTGCCGCGCGCGCCGGCGATATGGGCAAGGGCGAGATCAAGATCCGGCGCAGGCTTCGGAGCGGGTTTCTCCGGCATCAGCAGACGGGCAACGGCACCCGCGATGCCACCGGGAGCGGCCCACAGCACGATCAGCAACCCGGCGCCGAAAACAAGCAGCCGGTATTCCGCGAGGCCCGCCAGCATCTCCGGCAGGAACACGACGACCGCTGAACCGACCAGCGGCCCGAGGGTGCGGCCGGAGCCGCCGACGACCACCACCAGCAGAAACAGGATCGACTGCGAGAACGGAAACGAGCTCGGTGCGATGAAGCCTGTCAGCGCCGCCTGCAAACCGCCAGCCAGACCGGCCGCCACGGCGGCCAATACGAACGCGGCGGTGCGCACCGGCAGCGCGCTGATCCCGACGCCGCGCGCCGCCGCCGGCGCGGACGCGATGGCCTGCATCGCCAGCCCAAGCGGGCTTCGCGCGAAATAGTGAAACGCGAAGAGCGCAAGGACACACAAACCGCAGGCCAGCAGCGCCGTGCCCCCGGTGCCGAAAGGTGCAGGAATTCCGGTGAGACCGCTGGACCCGCCGGTGAGATCGCGCCACTCGACGGAGACAGATTCGACGATGAAGCCGAAGGCGATGGTCACCATGGCCAGATAAGGACCGGTGACCCGAAGCGCGGGAATCGAGAGGACCGCCGATATCGCCCCGACCAGGAGGACGGCGAGCGGCAGCGCTTCCCAGAAGTTCAACCCGGCCTTGGTCGTGAGAATTCCGACACCATAGGCGCCGAGCGCCAGAAATCCGCCCTGGCCGAGGGACACCTCACCGGCGAGGCCGAGCAATATGTTCAGCCCGACGCCGACCAGCGCGGTGGTTGCCAGGGTTCCAAGCAGATAAGCGTAGTAACCGGGTGCGAGAAGACAGATGGCAATCGTGGCGGCGCCGACCAGCACCGCTGATGCCGCGGCGGCAATGGATCTCATACGCGCACCTTGGTCCGGCGGCCGAACAGTCCGGACGGCGCGAGCACAAGTGCTGCGATGACGGCGGTGAAGGTGACGATCTGGGTGCTGCCGGAACCGAGCCAGGTCGTGGCACAGGCTTCCACCAGACCATAGGCCAGACCGGCGATCACGACGCCCCATGGGTTGGTGAGACCGCCAAGGATCGCGACGGCGAATGCCTTGATGCCGAATAGCGTACCCATGTCATACGCCACGTTATATACCGGCGCGATCAGTATGCCACCGATCCCGGCAAGAAGCGCGGCCGCCGCGTAGGTGAGTGCGATCAGCATTGTCACGTCGATGCTCATGAGCCGCGCGGCATCGGGATTCTCGACCGCCGCGCGCAGTTTCAGCCCGAGCCCGGTCCGGTGCATCCCAAGATGCACCAGCAGCGCCAGCCCCAGCCCGACCAAGGGAACGAGAACTTGCAACGGGAAGATGCCGACATTGCCGATGACCCAGGGATCATCCGCCAGGGATGACGGAAGCGCGCGCGGCTCCTTGCCGAACAGCACCATCACCACATTGTCGAGCACGATACCAAGCGCCACCGTCGCCATCAGCCAGGAGTTCGTGCCGCGCGCGACGAACGGCCGGACCGCGATGCGTTCGACGACCAGGCCCCAGACCGCGCAAGCCAGCAGCGCCACGGGTACCGCAGCCACCATTGGCCAGCGCAGCCCGACCGCGAGCGCATGGCAAATCACCGCCCCAAGCATCACCGACGACCCCTGCGCGAAGTTCACCGTGCCGGAGACGGCAAAGGTCAGGGTGAACCCCAGCGCGATGAGGCCGTAGATGCTGCCGAGGCTGAGCCCCGAGACGAGTGCGGTCGCGAGCATAGACTCAGCCGGTGACCGGCTCGATCTGGTCTCCGTTGTAGCGGACCATGACGTAGTCGTTTTCATTCAGGGCGTCGTGGTTCTCGTCGGTGAAGGGCTTGGTGTAATTCTTGATCAGCCCCTGGTAGTTCTCGATGCCCAAAAATCCCTCGCGCAATTTGGTGCCCTCGGTTGAGCCCGCCTTGGCGATGGCGAGTGCGGTGAGCTGCATCGCATCGTAGGCGTTGGCGACGCCGACCGGCGGGGTGACGTCGCCGGGCCCTTTGACATCGGGATATTTCGCCATCAGCGCCGCCAGCACGCGCTTGCCGACGTCGTTTTGCGGTCCAAAGAAGCTGTAGGTCTGGACGAAGTGCACTTTCCCGGCCCAGGATCCCGCAAGCTCGGGGAAGCGCCCGCCCGATATCCCCCAATGCGAGACGATCGGCACCGCCCAGGCGGAGCGCTGCAATGATTTGATGACCTGCGCCCCCGGCGCCGCGTTGCCGACCAGGATGACCGCGTCCGCGCCGGCCTCACGCAGGCGCTGCAGCTGCGGCGTCATATCGGCGTCCTTGTCGTCGAACTTTTCCGCACCCGCCAGCTTGATGCCGGCGGCTTCCGCGGCTGCGGTCAGGCCGGCCAGGTTGGACTCGCCCCAACCGTTGTTGACCAGCATCAGCCCCGGCTTTTTCGCGCCGAATTTCGTCGTGGCGTATTTCATCAAGGCGCGGTCGACCAATACGTCCACCGCGGAGACCCGGAAGACGAAATTTGGATTGGCGCCGTTGCGGGTGATATTTGTCGCGGCCGCCCACACCCCCATAAAAGGCACCTTCGCCGAATTGGCCAGCGGAACGATCGCCAGCGATACCGGACTGTCGATGCCTCCAAAGAGAATGGCGACGCCTTCCTTGTCGATCAGTTCCCGCGCCGCGGTCTGGCCCTTGGCGGGATTCAACTCGTCGTCGCGGCGGACCAGCTCAAGCATCCGGCCACCAAGCACGCCGCCCCTGGCGTTGATCTCGTCGATCGCGACGGTGAGCCCGCGGGTGATCCCCTCGCCTGACTTCGCGGACGCTCCGGAAAGCGCCGCGACCAGGCCGATCTTGACCGGCTCTGCCGCCATCGCCGGGCGGCCGACGAGGCTTCCCAATGCGATCCCGGCGGGAAGAACAAGAGCTTGGCGGCGCGTCAGATTTTTCTGCATATGAGAAACTCCCCTTGGAAATTCGTTTCGCAGGATTGTCCTGCTGGCTCAGGCCAGCTGCGTTGTCGCGGCGTTGAAGAGCTGCGGTGTTCTCTACGCCCAGGTCCAGTTCATCATCAAGCAAACGCTATGCCACAACCGCAGGATTCACAACGATCCCTTAGATTGCGATTCAACATCTGCACCACCCCTGCCCCTCACGTTTCCGGAGGATTCCATATCATGACCCGTATCGGGGTCGGGTTGAAACCGTTGCAGGGATTGTTGACCTGCGGACAATTGGAGATGACGAAAAGCACGTCCATGTCCGCCGTCACGTCGACGTAATTTCCGGGCGCCGAGATGCCGTCGACCACCGTAAAGGCGCCGGACGGATCGATCGGCACGTTCATGAAGAAATTCAGATTTGCGACGATGTCGCGCTTGGTCAGTCCGTGCTTCGATAGTTCAAGAATGAAGTTCTCGCGGCAGGCATGCTGATACTTCGTCGCTTCCCCGAAGCGGACCGCGTTGCTCTCGCAGGAACAGCAACCCGCCGAGGTGTCATGCCGGCCGCAGGAATCGGAGGTCAGATGCGCCATGACCCGGCCCCTGTTCGAGATCAATCGCGTTCCGAGCTCGACATAGGCCGATCCCTGAACGCGCAACGTATCCTGGCTGCTGTAACGTTCCGCCGGATCATCGGCGCAATAGAGCAGCGCGTCGACCGCCTGCTGCCCCTCGCTGTCGACAATTCGCAGGGTCTGTCCACGATTCAGGATTCGCGACCAGGGCCGCTCCGCCGGGATGTCGTGGCAATAGACGGCATCCGATGCATCGGGAGCCGACGATGGGGCTGCAAGACCATTCATTGAAGCCTCTCCTCAGGCATAGAGCCGATCGGTGAATTCAAAGGCGCGGACGATTTCGGGGGACGTCGTCCGGCAGGGATCGTCACGCTCGGGCGGCAGTGCACGGTAGCGAATGTACGTGATGGGATCGGTGGCTGCCGGCCGCGCCGGATCAAGTGGATGGGCGCAATTCGACAGCGCCAGCACCAGATTCATCTCCGCGCGCAGGTCGACGAAGTCGCCCGGCCGCTTTCGGCCAGACGACCAGAGGAAGCGTCCGTTTGCGTCGAGCGATACGGGCGCAAAAAAGGTCACACAGGGTGGAATGTCTCGCAGGCCCAGCCCGATCTTGGCCGCGGCGGCGAGGAAATTCTCGTGCGTGTTGCGCGTGGCCGCGCCGAACGCAGCCCGCGTCGAGGCGGGCGTGGATCCTCCGACCATCAGATCGTGGGCTCCGCTGGTATCCTCGATCAGCGACAAAAGCACACGCCCCATGTCCGAGAGCAGGACGCGGCCTTTCGAGATCGCGGCGCTCCATTGTACCTTTGCGGTGTCCGCACAATTGATCCGCTCGGAGGTATCTTCCTCGCGCCAGCCGATCAGCGAGACGCTGGCGCGGCCGGAACCGTCGACGATCCGAAGCGCCTCGCCACGCCGCAACCGAACCGTCGCGTACCAGCCCGCCGGCACCTGTTCGCGGCTGATGATCTGATCCGGCGCGATCGGTGCGCCGTCCAGCGGCGTCGGATCCGGCAGGCCTTTCGGCGTCATCTCTTGCCCTGCTGCCCGAAGCGCTTCGTAGCGCCGCCGATTGGCCTCGACAATCTCCTGCCCGGTCCGTGCCGCGCTCATGCCGTCGCTCCCGTTTTGGAATCATCCCCGCCGATCGAGAAATGCGCTTCGACCGGCTTTCCCGCCTTGCCATTGATCGGCAGGATGTCCTGCGGACAAGCGGAAAACGCGATCACCAGATCCATCTCGGCCCGCAGGCGGACAAAGCCTCCGGGCACCGGCCGTGGCGGCGCGGCAAAGCCAAGCGTGCCGTCGGGATCCCACGGAATATTCATGAACAGGTTGAGCGGGCTTGGTACTTCCGCCGGCTCGAGTCCCAATTCGCGCATTCCGGCAAAGAGATTATCCGTGCAATTGTCGTGGTGGTCCTCAACTCCAAGGAAGGCGTAGCGGTAGCGATCGCAGGCTGCGATCAGCGTGTCGTGAATTCCGCCGGAGGTGTCTTCGGTCAATGTCAGGATCGGACGCCGCTTGTTGGTGCGCAGGACATCGCCGGGCCTTGGAACAAGGTGCAGGCTGTGCGCGCGCGTATGTTCATTCGACATGAACTCGGTCAGATCGGCGCGGTTGAAAGCCCAGGTATCGACGACCTGCTCGCCATGGGTATTGATGACGGTGATCACTTGCCCGGCCGAGACAAAGGCAGCCTTGCCGCGCCGCGCAGGAATTTCGATCAGCGGGTCGGTCATGTCAGCGCCTCACGGTTTGACGGCAATCATGTCGATCTCGATAACTCCGCCCCGGGCGAGCCCAGTGACCCCGACCGTGGTCCGGGCGGGACGCCTGTCGGCGGCGAAATAGGTCGCGTAGATCTCGTTCATCTTCGCGTAGTCGCCGTTGAAATCGGTCAGAAAAACGCGCACGCAGGCCACATTGGCAAGCGTGAGTCCGCAACCCCTGAGAACGCGGTTCAGATTATCCATCACCTTGTGCGTCTGGGCCTCGATACCGGGCGGGATCGGCAGGGAATCGTCGCCCGGATCAGTGGCCAACTGCCCCGTTACGAAGACAAATCCTCCTGCTTCGACAGCATGGCTGTATGGAGCGACCGGCTTCGGAGCATCGGACAAGAGGTGGAAGATCGGGTGCATCGTCAGTTCTCCTTGCAGTTTGTTGTCAGCGCCGGTTGCTGGCGACATCGCCGGCATAGCGCTGAAGAAATTGGCGCGCGCGATCGGTCTCGGGATTGGAAAAGAATTTATCCGGCGATCCGGTTTCGACGGCGCGCCCGCGATCGAGAAACAGCACCCGCGTTGCCGCATCGCGCGCAAAAGCCATTTCGTGGGTGACGATCACCATCGTCATGCCCTCGCGGGCGAGATCCCGCATCACCACCAGCACCTCGCCGACGAGTTCCGGATCGAGCGCGCTGGTCGGTTCGTCAAACAGCAGAAGGTCGGGACGCATCGCGAGTGCGCGGGCAATGCCGACGCGCTGCTTCTGCCCGCCCGACAGTTTCGCCGGAAAGGCGTCGCGCTTGTCGCTGAGTCCGACCTTCGCGAGCAGCGCCAGCGCCTCGTCACAGACCTCGGCCTTCGGTCGCTTCTGCACCTGGACCGGCGCTTCCATGAGATTCTGCAGCACCGTGAGATGGGGCCACAGCGCAAAATGCTGGAACACCATGCCGATGCGCGTTCGGATCTTCGACAGCTCGCGGTCGCCCATGACGATGCCGGCGTTGTTGATTCCGATCCGCTCTCCATTCAAATAGATTTGTCCGGCGTCCGGCCGTTCCAGCCAGTTGATGCAGCGTAACAAGGTCGATTTGCCCGAGCCCGATGGCCCGAGCACGCAGATCGTCTCGCCCTTGTCGACCTGGAAGCTGACATCGGAAAGGACTTCGGTCTCGCCAAACCGTTTCGATACCCCGGCCACATCAAGAACCTTGCTCAAATCGGCCATCGCGCGCTCCTATCGCCGTGCTTCGGCGACGCGGCCGATCGAACTCACCCCGGCCTCAATGATGAGGCAGAGTCCCCAATACAGAAACACCGCGGTGATGAAGGCCGCGAACGGAACGTAGTGACGCGACTGGATGGAACTGGCGGCATGCGTCAGTTCCGGCAGCGCGATGATGGAGAGGAAGGCGCTGTCCTTGATGATCTGAATCATCTGGTTGCCGATCACGGGGCCGGCCGATAACAGCAGCGGTGGAAGAATGATGCGGCGAAACAGCCGGATTTCGGAGAAGCCGAACGCAATACCCGCCTCGATCGGCTCGCGTGGCTGCACCGCCCAGGCGCCGCGCAGAATTTCCGCCATGTAGGCGGCATTGTAGATGGTCAACGCCGCCAGCCCCGAGGTCCAGTTGTCCAGCCTGATACCGAACGAGGGAAGGCCGTAATAGACGATATAGGCAAATAGCAGAAACGGCACGCACCGCATTCCGTCGACGAATGTGCGTGCCATACCGGCAACAGCCGGCCGTTTCGACATCAACGCCGGGGCCACCATGAAACCCAGCAGCAGCGCGGCCACGGCCGACAGCGTCGACAGGATCGCCGTGTTGCCGAGCCCGCTCAACAGCAGCCCGCGCTCACCCCAGACGATGCCGAAGTCGTGGATCATGCGGCCGCCCCGGCCGCGATCTGGCGGCGTTCAATCCGGCGCTGCAGCGAAACCAGCGCGAAGACGATCGGCGCATAGAGAGCGATCGCCACAAGAAACGGCGGCAGCGGCTCGTAGGTTTGCGCGCCGATCCTGACCGCGGCGCGGGTGATGTCGACGACGCCGATGACGGCAAGCACCGGCGTGACCTTGATCAGCAGCGACATTTCGTTGACAAGGCCGGGAAGACTTACCCGCACGATCTGCGGCAGAACGATCCTGCGAAAGCGCTGTCCGGCTCGCATGCCGACGGCCTGTGCCGCCTCGTACTGATCCTTCGGAAAATTCATCAGCGCACTCCGCCACACCTCGCAATTGAAGGCCGACGTATTCATCACAAGGGCAAGGATCGCCGCCGAAATCGGATTGATCGGAACGCCGATATTCGGAAGGGCGAAGAACAGCAGAAGCAGCAGGGTGACCAGGGGCGTGGCGCGCAAAATGCTGACGTAGAGGGTGACGATCCTCGCGGCGATGGGCACATTGGCCCACCGCAGCAAAGCCAGCCCAAGGCCGATCGGCAGCCCGATCAGGATGCCGATGAATGACAGCGTTACCGTCACCATGGCACCCTGAAGCATCGCCGCGATGTCGCCGCCGCTCATGACAGACGCATCCCGCCAAACGAGCCGTTAGAATTCCGGCTCAAACTTGACCGGCAGATTCGGGAAGGCATCGCCAAACCACTTCTTCTGGAGTTCGGCGAACCTGCCACTGGCCTTCTCCTTGGCGATGAATTCGTTGAGGAAGGCCAGCAGTTCCTTGCTGTCCTTGGCGACGGCCCAGGCCGGGAACGACGGTCCTGAAACCGCCTGGCCAACCTCGAAGATCGGCTTTTCCGCCACCAGCGTTTGCAGATTGATGACGGTGTTGACCACGTAATCGACCCGGCCCAGTGCCAGATCCTGATAGGCTTCAGGATAAGACGTATATTCGACGACCTTGCCGAGCTTCCCGCCGGTCTTCTCCAGCATCGCGCCGAGTTCGGGAAGGCGGGCCAGGAACGCGCTGCCGGCCTGAACGCCGACGGTCTTGCCGTTGAGATCCTTGATCGAGGAAATCGACTTGTCGTCCTTTCGCTTCACATAGTAATGCGTCGCGTCGGCGATCGGGCTGGTGAATTCAAGCGATTGCTTTCGCTCCTTTGTAATCATCACGGCGGTAATGGCGACATCGTACTTGCCGGTGCTGACGCCGGCCAGGATGCCGGTCCAGGGCAGGATTTCCTGTTTGATCTCGAACGGCGCGTATTTGCGCAGATCCTCGATCAACTCGTTGTCGAAGCCCGCCGGCTTGCCGTCCTTGACGAATTCGAAGGGACGGAAATCGTCTTCGGTCGCCACGATGAGACCACGCTTCTTGATTTCCTCGAGGCTCGCGGCTTTCGCGTTGCCGGTCACCATCGGTACCGCGAACAGCGCGGCCATCGCGCCGAGCATCAGGCGGCGCGTCAACAAATTGGGGTGAGCGATCGGGAATATCTTCATGGTAGGTCCTTCCTCTTTTGGGTGATGGCTTTTCGGTGATGGCCTGTCGTGGTCTGCGGAATAACGTTGCGCGATATCGCGGAGGTCTCCCTGGATTTTATCCCGCCGTGCCCCGTGCAGATTTTTCCTGCGCAGGCGGCAGCTCTTGGACCAGCCATCAAAGCCGATGCGGAACCCTAGCCACCAACTCAACGCCAAGAATGGAGCAAGGGACATGCCAGACCGGGGGATCGACGGCTCAACGGTTTCTTTCTCGCCGCTTCGCTGCCGCGCAATCGCGATTGACCTGGCCGAGTTCCTAGGGATTGCGGGAGAAAACCCTCGCCTCGCTCAGCCGCCCGCACTCGGAAAATGCGAAGAGTACTTCGCATTTTGGACCGGCCCTTCAATTTAGGCCATTACCCGCTTTTTACGGCATTGCTGTTTTTGAGGCACGGTGCACAGATTGTAAGCGCCCGCCCATGCCTGCGACCGACACCTTCATGCGGCGGTCGACGTCGCCTTCCCGCCGCTGGAACTCGCAGCCACGATGCGCTGCATCATCGCGATGAACCGCCTTTGCTCGGCCTTGCTCAAATCCGCCACGGTCTCGCGGTGGGCGGCCCGCGCCGACGCTTCCATCCGGCGCAACAGGCTTGCTCCGGCCTTGGTCAGCCGGCACATCTGCGCCCGGCGATCCCTGCTATCAACGGCGCGTTCGATAAATTTACGGGATTGCAAGCGCTTAAGGGCGCCGGTGGTCGTGGTGCGATCGAGGGCTACATCCGCCGCCAGCGTGGTCTGGTCAGCGGTTCCGCGCCGGGCCAGCGCGGAGAGAAGACTATATTGCAGCGGGGTGACATCAAAGGCGGCGCATTTTTTCTGGAACAGCGCGACATGGATCTGATGCAGGCGCCGGATCAGAAACCCCGGCCTCTGCCCGAGTGGCCAGGAATTGCTGCTCTTGTGCACTGCTTTCCTGGCCATCTCTAACCACCCTGTCCTTGTCCAGGCTGCATGAATTTGATGCAACCAATGGCACGATAGTTGCTGTATGAAAATACGAAGCATACTTCGTAATTCGCCGGTGTCCATGCCGCGCTGTCGAGAGGAGATCGATCAATGTCCGTTAGCACCACGTTCGACCTGCTTCTGCGCGGAGGGCGCGTCATCGATCCGGCCTCGGGCATCGATGGCCTGAAGGATGTCGCCATCCGCAACGGTAAAATTGCCGCCGTTCAATCGGATATTTTGCCGACAAGCGCCAGAGAGATCGTCGATGTCACGGATAAAATCGTCCTTCCCGGCCTGATCGACACCCATGCGCATGTCTATCAATATGTGACGGGCCGCTTCGGCGTAAATGCCGATATGGTGGGTGTCCAATCCGGAGTCACGACGCTGGTCGATCAGGGCGGACCGTCCTGCATGACCCTGCCGGGCTTCCGGCACTTCATCGCGGAGAACGCCAGGTCGCGGGCCTACGCCTTTCTCTCGGCCTATTTGGTGGGAGGCCTCGAGGGGCACTATTATCCCAATCTTTACAGTCCCGACTGCGTCGATATCGACGCCACCGTGAAGGCAGCGAAAGCCAACCGCGACATCGTTCGCGGCATCAAGGCCCATGCCGAGATCGGCGGTTTTGCGCGCTGGGGCATCCGCGTGATCGAGATGGCCGCCGAGATCGGGCGTCGCGCCGACCTTCCCGTCTATGTGCATTTCGGGCAGCTGTGGGGCCTGCCGGAGAGTGGCACCAACGGTGAGGACGTCGACACGATCCTGGAGCGGGTAATCCCGCTGTTGCGCTCCGGCGATATCCTGGCCCATCCGTTCACGCGCCATCCCGGTGGCTTCGTCAATCGCGAAGGCGAGGTACATCCCGTCATCCAGGCGGCGCTCGACAAGGGACTGAGGGTCGACGTCGGCCACGGCAGCCACTTCTCCTACCGCCTTGCCCGCAAGGCGATCGCCGCCGGCATCGTTCCGACCACGCTGGGAGCCGATATCCACGGTTACAACACGCATGTGCCGGCGCCGGCCGGGACGCCCGACGAGCATGCCGACGACGAGAACCATCCTTTCGCAGGCCAGGCCAAATTCAGCCTGGTACAGGCGATGAGCTCGATGATGGCGCTGGGTCTGACGCTGGAGCAGGTGGTGCCGATGGTGACGTCGAATCCGGCCGAGGTGCTCGGGCTTTCAGACGTCATTGGCGCGCTGCGGCCCGGGATGGATGCCGACGTCTCGGTGCTTAACGAGATGCGTGGCCGCTACATCTTGCGCGACAATGAGAAGACGGAAGTGGTTGCAGACAGTCTGTTGCAACCCGCGTTCTGCTTGCGCGCGGGCGTGCGCCATGATGCTATCGCTCCGATCTTGCCGCGCGCGGTGGCTGCGTAACCGCCTGCGGCGGGTTCGAGTGGAGACGGCCATTCATGTCGCATGTTGAGAGCCATCTTCCCCCCGGCGAAGCTTCCGGCACCGGACAGGGCGTGGGTGCGCGGCTGCTTCGCAAGGAAGATGATCGCTTCATGCGCGGGCGCGGCCAGTACGTGGCCGATATCCGGATCGCAGGCCTGCAGGATGTTGCCTTTGTCCGCAGCCCGCTGGCGCATGCCCGGATAAGGGATATACACGTCCCCGAGCGCTACCGCGATGTCGTCTTCACGGCTGCGGATCTGAGCGGGATCAAGCCGATCCGCGCCGTATCCGGCCTGCCCGGCTTCAAGATATCCGAGCAACCTGTTCTCGCGACCGGCAAGGTGCGCCACGTCGGCGAGCTCGTCGCCATGTGCGTGGCGCCGACGCGGGCAGAGGCCGAGGATATCGCGGCCTCGGTGACGCTGGATCTCGAAGAGCTTCCCGCCGTCTACGATATGCTCGGAGCGCGCGACGCGGGAACGGCACTGGTCCATGAGCATTGGGGCGACAACGTCTTTCTCGAAAGCGCCTTCGAGGTCGATATCACCAGGGCATTCGATGCGCCCATCAAGGTGACGCGCGAGATATCGACCGCACGCCAGTGCATGTCGCCGCTGGAGGGGCGCGGCGTGGTCGCCACCTTCGATCACCGCCTCGACCAGCTCACGCTCTATACTGGCGCGCAGATGCCGCACATCGTTCGTAACGGCCTGTCCGATTGTCTGGATATCGAGCAGGGACGGATCCGTATTGTGTCGCCCGATATCGGCGGCGGATTTGGCCACAAGGGAATTCTGCTGCCGGAAGAGGTTTGCCTGGCCTGGCTTGCGATGCGCAAGGGCCATGCCGTCCGCTGGATCGAGGATCGCCGCGAACATCTGACAGCGAGCGCCAATTGCCGCGAGCATCACTACAAGATCACGGTCTATGCCGACAATGACGGCCGCCTGCGCGGGATCGACTGCGAGGCGACCGTCGATTCCGGGGCGTATTCGTCCTATCCGTTTTCCGCCTGTCTCGAGGCCGCGCAGGTTGCAAGCATCCTGCCGGGTCCGTACCGGATGCCGGCCTATCGCTGCCGGACCTTCTCGGTCGCGACCAACAAATGCCCGATCCTGCCCTATCGTGGCGTTGCCCGCACCGGCGTCTGCTTCGCGCTGGAAATCATGCTCGATGCCGTGGCGGTTGCGTCCGGGATCGAACCGGGCGAGGTCCGGCTGCGCAATCTGGTGAACCCGGAAGAGATGCCGTACGACAACATCACCAAAAAACATTTCGACAGCGGCGACTATCCGCAAGCCATGCGGCGCGCCCTTGCAGCGATCGATATCGCGTCCGTGCGGGCGCGTCAGCGCACCAAAGAGGCCGACGGGCGGTTGATCGGCGTCGGTCTCTCGATCTACTGCGAGCAAGCCGCGCACGGCACGTCGGTCTATGCCGGCTGGGGCATTCCAATGGTGCCCGGACACGAACAGGCCAGTGCGCGCATGACGCCCGACGGCGGGCTTGAAATCCGCGTTGGCGTGCATTCGCATGGTCAAGGTCTCGAGACCACGCTCGCTCAAATCGCCCATGAAATTCTGGGCATCGAGACCAGGAAGGTGCGTGTCGTGCATGGCGACACCGCGCTCACGCCCTACTCGACGGGCACCTGGGGTTCGCGTTCGATGGTCATGGCCGGCGGCGCCGTCGCGACCGCGTGCATCGAGATCGGCGAGCGCGCCAAGAAAATTGGCGCCAAGCTGCTTCAGCTTGACCCGGCGATGGTGATGCTGCGCGACGGCCGGGTGAGCGGGCCAAACAGCAGTATCGGGCTTTCCGAAATCGCACATACCTGGTACCGCCGACCGCAGGACTTGCCGTCCGATGTCGATCCGGGGGGACTGGAATCGACCAGCGGTTACAAGCCGCGGCGCGACAGCGGCACTTTCAGCTACGCAGCCCATGCCGTGACCGTTGCGGTAGATCCCGATCTCGGTGATGTCGAAATCCTCGACTACGTCATCGTCGAGGACGGTGGCGTGCTGGTCAATCCGATGATCGTCGACGGCCAGATTTATGGCGGTCTTGCGCAGGGCATAGGCACCGCCCTTTACGAGGAGATGCCGTTCGACACCGCCGGACAACCGCTCGCGACAACGCTCGCCGACTATCTGCTTCCGGGGCCGTCCGAAGTTCCGGAGCCACGCCTCGATCACATGGAAACGCCCTCGCCTTACACCATGTTCGGCGTCAAGGGCATTGGCGAAGGTGGCGCCATCGCGCCGCCGGCCGCCATCGCCAACGCGGTGAACGATGCGCTGCGTCCGCTTGGGATCGAGCTCTTGCATTCGCCCATTTCGCCGCGCCGAATTGTCGAGGCCGTGCTGGCGACACATAATTCGAAAAGATCAGCCGCATGAAAGCGGCAGCGTTCGCCTACGATCGTCCGACCGACGTGAAGACCGCGCTTGCCTTGATGGCCAAGGCGGACGGCACG
This sequence comes from uncultured Alphaproteobacteria bacterium, assembly GCA_963786045.1. Lineage (GTDB taxonomy): Bacteria > Pseudomonadota > Alphaproteobacteria > Rhizobiales > Xanthobacteraceae > Bradyrhizobium. Next base: position 16,431 of record CAWAXR010000017.1, read on the forward strand.
GCCAAAATTATTGCCGGGGGGCAGTCGCTGGGCCCGATGCTCAACCTGCGGCTGGTCGAGCCGGACCTGATCGTCGACATATCCGGACTTTCGGAACTGAAATGGGCCGAACGCCGCGGCGATGAACTCGTCATCGGCGCCTGCGTCACACATGGCGACATCGAGGATGGCCGAATACCCGATGTAACGCGCGGCGCCATGCAGCGGGTTGCCAGCGCCATCGCCTACCGGGCCGTCCGCAACCGTGGCACGATCGGGGGGTCGCTCAGTCACGCCGACCCATCTGCGGATTGGGTATCGGCCCTTTCGGCGCTGGGCGCCAAGGTCACGCTGCGCAGCGTTACGGGGACCCGTGACCTCCTCATCGAGGAGTTTGTCACCGGAGCACTTGAATCCGCGCTGCGGCCCGGCGAGATCGTCGAGGCCGTGCGGGTGCCGGCGATGATGCCGTCGGCGCGCTGGGGGTACGTCAAGGCCTGCCGCAAGATCGGCGAGTTCGCCCACGCCATCGCGGCGGTGCTGATCGACCCGGAACAGGCAACCGCGCGCGCTGTCATCGGCGCTCTCGATGGCGCTCCAGTCGTTCTCGGTGATGCGACGGCGCTCTTTGATGGACGGGTAACGGGCGACTTCAAGCAACAATTCGACGCGCGGGTGGCCGACGCTATCCTGACCAAGGCAGGCATAGCGAACGCCGCCGACCGCCACATCCATATCGCGGTGCTGCGCCGCGCGATCAACGAGGCGGCGGCCGCATGACAGCGATCGGGCTCACCGTAAATGCGCAACCCGTAACGGCCTCCGTGGAGCCGCGCACCCATCTGGCGGATTTCCTGCGCGACAATCTCGATCTGACCGGAACCCATCTCGGCTGCGAGCACGGCGTGTGCGGGGCATGCACGTTGCTGATCGACGACATGCCGGCGCGTTCCTGTATCACTTATGCGGTGGCCTGCGATGGCGCACGAATTACCACGATCGAAGGACTCGACGATGATGAGATCACCGTCGAGCTTCGCGCGGCGTTTACACGCGAGCATGCCCTGCAATGCGGCTACTGCACGCCGGGCATGCTGGTATCGGCGCGCGACCTCGTGCTTCGTCTGCCGGAGTCCGACGAGCGCAGCGTTCGCGCCGGACTGAGCGGCAATCTGTGCCGTTGCACCGGATATGTCGGCATCGTGCGGGCGGTGCGCGCCGTGATCGATCAAAGACGCAAGCGGGGAATTTCGCCTGTCGCCGGCGGCGGCCGCCAGGCGCTTGGCCCTGCGGGGTCGGGCAACGCTACAAATTTTGCTCGGTCGGATGTTGCGAGCAGAACGACGGCAAAGGCCGAAACGCCCGATCAAATGAGTGGCGCGAATGCCATCCCGGACTTTACGCCCGCGAAGGTTTTCAGTGACCATTTCACGGTCCCTTATCCGCCCGACAGGGTCTTCCACATGCTTGGCGATGTCAGGCAGGTCGCGGCCTGCCTTCCCGGCGCGTCGCTCACCGGTGAACCAACGCCTGAACGCGTGGAGGGCGCGATCCGAGTAAAACTTGGGCCGATTTCCGCCGACTTCCGCGGCGCCGCCCGCATCGAGCGTGACCTTGAAAGACTGACGGGCCGGATCGTCGGCATGGGCAGCGATCAACGCAGCCGGTCCTCCACCCAGGGCGAGATCCGCTATCACCTCGTGCCAACAGAAGAAGGCGCGGCAACTCGGGTCGAACTGTCGATCGGCTATAGCCTCAAGGGGATTCTGGCCCAGATCGCCCGTGACGGATTGGTGCGCGACCTGGCCGCCCGCTTGACCGCCGACTTTGCACGGAACCTCGATCGGCACCTCTCGGGCGATCGGCTGGCGGCTGCGACGGAAGAACCGCAGAGCCTCAACGGCGCTTCGCTGTTGATCGAGATTTTACGAAAGCACGTATTGAAGGCCATTCGACAGCTCTGGGAGAAATAACAGCAGCGTTCTTTGGTACGATTCTTGCTCGATCCCATCGGAGCAATTCTTGGCAACGGAGGGCATGATGAGCAATTCTGAGCTGCGATCCGACATTCACAGTATCGAACCGATCCCTGATGCCGACCGTGACTCGACCGGTCCGCAGCAAATGTGGATCTGGGCCGGCGCCAACATCGCACCGGTGAATTGGGCGCTGGGAGCGCTGGGCATCATCCTGAAGCTCGGCCTGTGGGAGACCATCGCCGTTATCGTCATCGGCAACCTCTTTGGTTGCGCCATTTTTTCTGCCTTCACCGTGATGGGCCACAAGACCGGGGTCAACCAGATGGTGCTTAGCCGCTCCGCCTTCGGCCGCCGCGGCGCGTATTTGCCTAGCCTCCTGATGTTTCTGATGACACTCGGCTGGATCGGCGTGAACACCTACTTCCCGGTCAAGATTTCGATGGCCATTCTGGGCCAGTTTGGAATACCGGACTCGCTGGTGGTCACCTTCGTCGTCATCACGCTCGTGATGGTGGTGCAGGTTGGCATCGGGATTTACGGCTTCTATGCGATCCGCACGTTTGAGAAGTACACGGTGCCGGCGACCGTCGCCATCATGGTGCTGATGAGCGTACTCGCCTGGAGTCAGCCTGGCGTCGTCAATTGGCACCATGCCAGCACGCTTCCGCCCGGCGCGCATATCGCGATGCTGTCGCTGCTGATGTCGGCGATCGGGGTCGGCTGGGGAATCTCCTGGGTGACATGGGCCTCGGACTATTCACGCTTCGTGCCGCGCAGCGTCTCTTCGAGCTCCGTATTCTGGTATAGCTATATCGGAATGCTCGTGCCGTCGGTCTGGCTTGCGGTCCTCGGAGCGACGATCGCGAGCGTGACGCTGGACACTGACCCGGCCAAGATGGTCAGCGCGGTGTTCGGCGGCGTAGCAAGCATCCTGGTGTTGCTGATGGTGCTGCACGGCCCGATCGCAACCAACATCCTGAATGTCTATTCGGCGGCGCTGGCCGCGCTCAGCATGGGCATTCGCCTGTCCCGGACCGCGCTGGCGCTGATTGTCGGTATCGTCGGCTACCTCGTCACCATCTACTTTATCTTTGCGCCGTCGTTCGCCAAAGCATTCGACAACTGGATGATCAGTCTCTTGCTCTGGATGAGCCCGTGGGCAGGCGTGGTAATGGCCGACTTCTTCATCAAGCGGAAGGGCCAGATCAATGTAGCCGAACTCTACAGTTCGCCGGAAACGAGCATCTATGGCGACATCAACTGGGGCGGCGTCATTGCGTTTCTTGCGGGACTGGTCGCCGGCTGGTCGGTCCAGGACGGGCTCGTTCCCGCGCTGCAGGGGCCTATCTCCGGGCTCCTGGGTGGGGCGGATCTCAGCTGGCTGTTCGGGATCGCCGTTTCCGGCGTTGTGTACCTGGCTTTCAGTGGGCGAACCGTGGCCGCGCCCGCCTTGGCCACAATCGGAGCGGCCAGAAAATGACGCGCGAGAATTCCCCTCAAAAGCCGTGCCCCGAGGGATTTCTGGCCAATAATTGCAATTCATGGACCAACGGCAGGCTTGGCGGGCAATCACGGCAAGCCTGCCGCCCGCCGTCTGCTACACGCACATTGCCCCAACCCAACAGAGGATGTTGATGTCTTATATATCCATGAAGACCTCGATCATTGGCGCGACCGCGATTTGCCTGTCGGTAGCCTTCACCCACGAATCGAAAGCGGACGCTGCAAACTGCCCCTCTCCGATCCCGCTCGGCCTGACAACGGCACTCACCGGCAACCTCGCACTGCTCGGCATGCAAGCGCGCAACGGCGTCGAATTCGCGGTCGATGAAATCAACGCTGGCGGAGGCATCGGGGGAAAAAAGCTCGCGCTGACGACGGAGGATACCGGAGCTTCCAGCACTGATGCGCTGAACGCGATGAATCGCATTCTCGAGGGAAAGCCCCTTGTCATTTTCGGGTCAATGATCAGCCCGCACGTGTTCGCTCAGACCGAGGTCGTCACCAAATCGGAAACGCCCTTCCTGGTCGGCGCAACCAATGCAAAGGTGACCGCGCAGGGCAGCAAATGGTTGTTCCGTACCCATGTCCACGATGGACAGCTCGCCGATCTCATTCCGGAATATCTGGTGAAGTCGCTCGGCAAAACCAGGCCCGGCATCATGGCAGTAGCGGATGATTACGGCTTAGGTGCTTCCAAGGGTATTCAGGCCTCGCTCGCCAAACTCAAGGTCGCTCCGGTAGCGGTGACTTCCTATGCACCGTCCGACAAGGACATGAGCGCCCAATTGCTCGAGATCAAGGACAAGGATGCCGACAGCCTGATCGTGTTCGGCCGTCCCGCCGACGTCACGCTGGTCATCAAGCAAATGGGTGATCTCGGCATCAAGCTCACCACAATCGGCAACTCCAGCATCGTGGCACAAACCACGCTCAACAACCTGTCGGCGGCCGAGGCCGACGGTACCTACGCCATCGGCGGCATGATCCCGCAGACCTCGACGGATGCAACAATCCTGGATTGGTCGAAGCGCGTTCAGGAAAAATACAAGGTGCCGGCCGACAATTTCACGGTGTCGTATTATGACACCATCTACATGCTGAAATCGATCATCGAAAAGGTCGGCTGCGACAAGCCGGCGATCCGCGATGCGCTGGCCGCCACCAGGGACTGGAAAGGCATGCTGATCTCCTATCAGGCCGACGCGCAAGGCGATCTTGCGCATACGCTCGGGATCTACCGCAACAAGGGCAAGACGCCCGAGTTAGCCGGCCCGATCAAAGAAAGCGGATACTGATCGCTTCATGGGCCAGCTCGTCGTCAATGGCCTGGCGCTGGGGAGCATCTACGCTCTCGTTGCCCTTGGCCTGTTATTGATCTTCAACACGGTGCAGATCGTCAACTTCGCGCAAGGCCAGTTGCTGATGCTCGGCGCCTTTATCGGCATCAGCTGCGCGGTCACCCACGAGTTGCCGGTGGCGGCCGCCTGGGCCATCACCATGGTGTCCATGGCGCTGGTCGGCGTCGTGTTCATGGTGCTGGTCTATTTTCCGTTGCGCGGGCGTCCGGCATTTCTGGTCATCCTGACGACGATTGCGATGGGCATCGTTCTGGAGAACCTGGCGTTGATCATTTGGGGGCCACTGCCGGTGTCGCTGCCGTCACCGATCCACGGCCCACCGCTGCGCTTCGCCGGCGTCGTCGTCTCAATGCATCAGCTCCTCATCTTCGCCACGCTCGCGCTGGTCCTGCTCCTGCAATTCTTCTTTCTGACCAGGACCCGGTTCGGAATCCTGATGCAGGCGACCGCGCAGGACCTCCATACCGCGCGACTCGTCGGTATTCCCGTGAACCGCACCATTGCAGTTGCCTTCGCCTTCGGCGCGGTCTTGTCGGGGATCGCGGGGCTCCTGGTGGCGCCGATTTTCCTCGCCGAGCCGACCATGGGGGGAAGTCTCGGCCTGAAAGGATTCGTTGTCAGCGTGATCGGTGGCTTCGGCAACTTGCCGGGGGCTGTGATCGGCGGATTATTCCTTGGTCTCGTCGAAACCTTTGGCGCCCGCTATATCTCATCCAACTTTCGCGATGCCTACGCCTTCATTGTCATGATCGCCGTTCTCGTCGCCTGGCCCCGCGGCCTGTTCGGCGAGAAGAGCAGCGAAAAGGTCTGAGATGAAAACCCGGCTTCTTCTCGCGGCGGGCGTCGCGGCAGCTTTAGCGGTTCCAGCCGTTGCCCCGGACGGTTACATCATCCAGCTGCTCAACATCGCCATTCTCAATGCGATCGTCGTGCTCGGACTGAATTTTGTGACGGGTTGGGCCGGCCAGATCAACTTCGGACAGGCCGCATTCTACGGGCTTGGCGCGTATACTACGGCGATCGCAACCAAATCCGGTCTGCCGTGGATCGCAACGCCCTTTCTGTCGGCCGTCGTCGTGATCGCGGCAAGCCTCGCGCTCGGTCTGCCGACGATGCGCCTGCGCACCTACTATCTGGCGATGACCACCATTGGCTTTGGCGAAATCGTCCGGCTCGTCATCGTGCATTGGGAGCCGATTACCGGCGGCACCTCCGGTTTACGGGCGATCCCGGGTATCAGCATTTTCGGGATCGGACCCCAAGGACAGGTGCAACATTACTATCTCTTGATCGCAGCGCTGGTGCTGGCGGTCACGATCGCAGCGCGCATTCGCCATTCGGTTCTCGGTCGCGCGATGATCGCGACCAGGGACAGCGAGATCGCCGCGGAGCAAAGCGGCGTCGATACCACGCGGACCAAATTGCTCGCCTTCATGATCGGCGCCGTCTATGCAGGGCTTGCGGGTTGTCTGTACGCATCTTCTATCCGCTTCATCAGCCCCGACAGCTTTTCCGGCACCCAGGCGATCTTGCTGATGACCATGCTCATTGTCGGCGGCATGGGATCCATCGCCGGCTGCGTTGCCGGTGCCATGGCCCTGACGATTCTGCCCGAGGCGCTACGATTCCTCGGTCAGTGGTATCTCGTGCTCTATGGCCTCGGCGTCATCGCCGTCATCGTACTTGCACCGGGAGGCCTTGCATCGCTTGCATCACAACTCCAGCTACGCCGGGCGAGCTTGCATTGACTCCGGACCCGATCATTACCGCGCGGGATGTAACGCGGCGTTTTGGCGGGCTCGTCGCGCTCGACGGCATCAACCTCGACGTGCCCAAAGGCGTCGTACAGGCCATCATCGGTCCAAACGGTTCAGGAAAAACCACGTTACTCAACGCCCTGAGCGGAGCCTCGCATGCCGACGTCGGCTCCATTCGCATCGGCGGCCATGAGATTTTCCGTCTCAAGCCGCACCGGATTGCGCGTCTCGGTCTGGCCCGAACATTCCAGAACATCAGAATCTTCGACAATCTGAGCGTGATCGAAAATGTAAAAGTAGCGGCGGCATGCAACAACCCGACGTCCCTCTTCGATACCCTGATATCGAATGCGCGGCACAGGCACCTGGAGGCCGAAATCGATCGCGGCGCGCGTGAGGCGCTTCAGACGGTTGGCCTTGCCAACCGCGCCAACGATCGCGCCACGCAATTGCCCTACGCACAGCAGCGCTTGCTGGAAATTGCGCGGGCGCTGGCATCAAAACCGCGTGTCCTATTGCTGGACGAGCCGGCCGCGGGCATGAACATGACCGAAAGCATGACGCTGCTGGATACCATCGCCAGGCTCAAGAGCCGCGGCATCACTATCCTGCTTGTCGAGCATAATGTGCGGCTGGTTATGGGCATCAGCGACCGCGTCACGGTGCTCGATTTTGGCAAGAAGATCGCGGAAGGCACACCTTCCGAAGTTCAGCGCGATCCGCTGGTGATCGAGGCCTATCTCGGCAGGCGGCACCGGCATGCTTAAAATCGATGACTTAAGGGTGTCCTACGGCCACATCGAGGTGTTGAAGGGCATTTCGTTCAGCGTCGAGATGGGAGAAATCGTCGCCCTGATCGGCGGCAATGGCGCCGGCAAGACAACGACTCTGAGCACGATCTCCGGGCTGGTACGCCCGTCCTCCGGCACCATCTCCTGGAAAGGCGAGAACATCCAAAATGCCGCGGTCGAGGCGATCGTCGGTTCGGGCCTCGCCCACTGCCCCGAGGGCCGGCGGATCTTTCCTGGCCTGACCGTGCGGGAAAATCTCATCACGGGTACGGCATCGCGCTCCCGAAACAGGCGCGAGGTCGACGAAGATCTCGCGCTGGTGTTCGACCTGTTCCCGCGCCTCAAGGAGCGAATGAAGCAAGGCGGCTGGTCGCTGTCCGGCGGCGAGCAGCAAATGCTGGCAATCGGCCGGGCGCTGATGGGCCGCCCGAGCCTGCTGATGCTTGATGAACCATCGCTCGGGCTTGCTCCGATCGTGATCGAGCAGGTGTTCGACCGCATCCTCGAACTCAACAAGCGAACCGGTCTCGGCGTGTTGCTGGTCGAGCAGAATTCCGCGATGGCGCTCGAAATCGCGAACCGCGCTTTCGTGCTTGAGAACGGAGTCATCACCCTGTCCGGACCTTCATCCGTCCTCGCCGACGATCCGCGCATCCGCGAGGCCTATCTCGGCGGCTGACCGGCGAGCCCGATACCCCGTATTTTCAAATCCACAAGACCGCTTAATTCGTCAACGTTCCCCATTGCGATGCCATGCGTTCGGCACCGCGCTGCGATAGGGCGAAGATCGTAAACGTCGGATTTGAGGCGCCCTCGGTCGGAAAGATGCCGGGTCCCGCGACCCACAGGTTCGGGATTTCATGGCTCTGACCATAGCTATCGACAACCGAGTTGGCGGCGCTCGTCCCCATGATGGTGCCACCCAGAAGATGGCTGGTCGCCATCGCACGTCCGGACCACGCCTCTTTCGCGCCGCTCGCCCTGGCGATCTTCAGCCCCTCTTCCAGATTGGCATTCCACAGCGCCACCGCGTCTGGCTGAAAAGTGTGAGTCAACCTTCCCAGGGGCATGCCGAATTCGTCCTTTTCGCTGGCCAATTCGACGCGGTTTTCCATACTCGGCAGCTCTTCGCCGAACGTCTTGATGCCCGCAAGATTGCGCGCGGCTCGCTTCATGTAGTCCGCGAGCTCCGGCCCGTACAGATCGGCACGGGAATTGGCGAGATCGGTCGTCTTCACCGCGAATCCCGCCGTCACAAAGGAGCTCCCAAACGCGCCGTCATGGCTCTTCTTGGGATAGCGCTCGTAAGACATGTACTGCACGGCAATCGTGCCCATGTGATTCTGAACATCCTCGTCGAACAGCGCCCAGGTCGAGGCCACATGGTGCGACATCATGAAGTGGCCGACCAGACCGCTCGCGTTGCCAAGACCCTTGGGATGCTTGTCGGTCGCGGAGTTCAACAACAGCCGCGGATTCTGCGCCGACCATGCCGCCAGCAGCACCACGCTTGCTTCCTGGGTCTGCCTTTGATGCTTGTCATCGTAATATTCAACGCCGGTAACCCGCGTGCCCGCCGGATTGGCAAGAACGCGCGTCACTGTGGACCAGGGGCGAACCTCGGCGCCGGCCTTTCGTGCTTCACCCAGGTAGGTCACTTGCGGATTGGCGAGTGCACCGATCGGACAGCCGACGTGACACCATCCGTCATAGAGGCACGCGGGCCGCCCCTTGAATTCGACCGAGTTCATGCCGACCGGCGCCGGCACCATGGGGATGCCCGACGCTTCAAACCCCTTGAGCCAGATGTTGCCATTCCGGAAGGTCTTCATCGGCGGCATCGGATAGGCCTCTCCGGCCGGCCGCCATTTCTCCTCGGCCTTGGCATTACCGGAAACGCCGATTTCGCGCGCGACCTTGTCGTAGAACGGCGCGACGTCTTCATATGAGATTGGCCAATCGTGGCCGCGGCCGTGCTCGCTCTTCATCCTGAAATCGGTCGGCAGCAGCCGAGGAAAATTGGCGTAGTAATGCAGTGCCGCACCTCCGACGCCCCATCCGCCCTGCGCGGCGTAAGCCATCGGATTCTTGCCTTCGAGCAGGATCGGAGCGCCAGCCGGCTTGACCCGACGGCCCCAGATCTCGGAGCTGATCAGATCGGAAAGCTCCCAATCCGGGCCGGACTCCAGCAAGACGACCTTCTTGCCGGCCTTCGCCAGCACCGAGGCGTAGACGGAGCCGGACGCGCCCGCCCCGACGATGACGATGTCTACTTTTTCGTTCGCCATCTCACCACCTCTTTTCCGGCGGAATGTGCGCCATATAGGGAATGCCCAGCGCCTCGTAACCTTCCATCGTCCCGTATACGACGTCGACGGCATCCGCGCGCAGCACCGCATAAACCGCCGCGCCCGGCCTTCCCGTCCAGCCTTCAATCCTGTTCTGCCGCATGCGACCGACGAACTCGCGCTGATCAGCGGCTGAAAGCCGGGTGAAATCCCCTCCAAAAATCCGGCGACTGCTCTCATCAACGGTGATGATCGCGGTTCGGTAGAAGTCGGCGAAGGGGGGACGGATGTTGAAGATTCGGGCCTGAAGCAGAGCTTCGTGCGGCGGCACCGAAAGCTGCTGATCTATGTAGTGTGCGATTCCGGCTTCACGCGCCTGCGGCACCAATGTCTCGCCAAGGGCCTCAAGTGTCTCGCCCTGATGGGCATCGAGAAGCCGGAAAGGCACATTGCGCGCCCTCGCCTCTCCGGGCGCCATCAGGATTTCAGCGCCGCCTACCGTAAAAGCCAGCGCACCGAAAGTCGCGCCTTTGACGAAGCCGCGTCGCCCCACGTTCGCCATGTTGATCTCCTCCCGGAGTTTTCTTTTTGTTTCGCAGCAGACTGCAAAATTTGAGGCATTACTGGGCAGCTCCGACTCTGAGTCAAGAGGATCAGTCCGGCGCTCCCGTCAGAGGAGCCTTTCCTGATTGAAGCGGCTGATCCCGCGATTTCCGAATCTGCAGACCAATCGCAACGCTCACCTTACCTGTGCATATTTATTCGTATACAAATGAAGAACCAACTTGATCCCGGCGTCAAGGCACGCGCAAGATGCGCTACCGCGGCTCGCGAAGACATTGAATAAAAGGGAAAACCCGATGGCCCACGACGCACCCCAGGCAACCGGTCCGACCAAGCTCGTGATCCGCAATATCGGATTGGTACTCTCGGGTGCGCTGGAGAAACCGATCCTCGACGCAGACACGATCGTTGCCGTCGACGGCAGGATCACGGCCATCGGACGCGCCAAGGATGTCGATACCGAAGGGGCGACCACGATCGTCGATGCCAACGGCACGACGGTGGCGCCCGGCCTGATCGACAGCCATGTCCATCCCGTCGCCGGCGACTGGACGCCGCGGCAAAACCAGATCGGATGGATCGACAGCTATCTCCATGGTGGCGTCACCACCATGATTTCGGCGGGCGAAGTCCACATGCCCGGCCGACCGCGCGACGTCGTCGGGCTGAAGGCAATGGCGATCTTCGCGCAGCGCGCGTTCTGGACGCTGCGCCCCGGCGGCGTGAAAGTTCATGCCGGCGCCCCCGTGATCGAATGCGAAATGGTCGAGGACGATTTCAGGGAATTGGCCGCAGCCGGCGTCAAGCTGCTCGGCGAAGTCGGGCTTGGCGGCGTCAAGGACGGCCCGACCGCGCGCAAGATGGTCGGGTGGGCGCGCAAATATGGCATCCAGAGCACGATCCACACCGGCGGTCCCTCGATCCCCGGCTCCGGCCTGATCGACAAGGATGTGGTGCTGGAGGCCGACACCGACGTGATCGGTCACATCAACGGTGGTCATACCGCGCTCCCCGACGACCAGATCCGCTGCATCTGCGAGGGCTGCAAGCGTGGGCTGGAGCTGGTCCACAATGGCAACGAACGTTCCGCGCTTTACACATTGCGCATCGCGCGCGAGATGGGCGACCTCCACCGCGTCATTCTCGGCACCGACGCGCCCGCCGGCTCCGGCGTGCAGCCGCTCGGCATTCTGCGCATGGTGTCGATGTTGTCGTCGCTCGGCGAGGTCCCGGCGGAAATCGCGTTCTGCCTTGCCACCGGCAACACCGCCCGCATGCGGGCGCTGGATTGCGGCTTGATCGAAGTCGGCCGTTCCGCCGACTTCGTCATCATGGACAAGGCCCAGCATTCCCCCGGCAAGAACATCCTCGACAGCGTGCAACTCGGCGACCTGCCCGGCATCGGCATGACCATCATCGACGGCATCGTCCGCACGCAGCGCAGCCGCAACACGCCGCCGGCGACGAAGGTGCCGGCGATTGTCGGACGTTGATCGCTATTCAACGGATACAAATTTCAAAGGGACCGGCCAGCAAATCAGCCATCGCTCCCGCTACGCATCTACATGGTTCGAGAGACCCCGACAGCATGTACAGCGGGCCAGGCGCCCCGGCATGAACTCACGCGAGAGTTTTCGGCGCCATGGCGGCGTCTTTGCGACGCGCCTAATACGAATCCCATTTTCGTCTCAATTTTGCCCGCCGACTCAATTCACCTCCGGATGAAGACAGGGCGACTGGGGGCGGTTGCGGCTCATTGAATTGGAGTATTAGTCATGGGAACAGACCATCCGTCACGCAGCAGGCAAGACTACCTTGGTGAACCGTCGCTTTGGGCTGATGAACCTGCCGACGACACGCTTGCGCTACTTGAGGAAAATGCCCTTCGCGAGGATGAACCGGCGCTTTGGGACGACGAACATGCCGACGGCGTTCATTCGCTGCTTGAGGAGAATGCCCGGCTTCGCGGGCTTCTGGTTCAGCTATCGGACATCATCAACAGAAGCATTCTTCACCCACGGTAACACCGTATCAGTTAGCGCGTCGGGTGGCCTGATTGCCGCGATCGCGGGCGACATTTTCGCCGGTTTGTCGTCGGTCAACAGCTGGCGCGGTTGGGCAACTCTCCCAGCCGCTGCCAACATTCGCGGATGTCAATCAGACCGCCCAATACTTGATCATTCGAACGGAGGCGGAAGTCGATCATCATGGAGGCAATTGCGCAGCCAACACGTCGAACGGCTCGCATGCGAGGTCGATCCTACGTTGCGTTTGTGTTTTGCCCAGTGGTTCCGATCGCGGGCTGGCTTGAAGAAATAGATGCAACGCTTGCCCGCTCGCCCGGCTTTTTTGCTGGCAAGCCGGTGGTGCTCGACTTGTCCGCCGTCGACCTCAGCCGATCGGCGATCGCCCATCTCATCTCGAGCCTCGAACAACGGGATATTCGTATCCTCGGCATCGAGGGTGTGGACGCTGCCCACCTCACCCTAGGCATGCCCCCCTTGCTTACGGGCGGGCGCGATTGTGTGCTTACGTTGAACGAGCCGAAGAAGCCCGAAGTCAGGCCGAAGCCGGCGTCCCTGCTGCTCGAAAGCCAGGTGCGCTCCGGTCAATCAGTCTTTACCGACGGTGACGTGACGGTCCTGGGTTCGGTCGGTTCCGGCGCCGAAATTGTCGCAGGTGGGTCTATCCATATCTATGGAACGCTTCGCGGCCGTGCGATGGCAGGCGTTAACGGCAATTCGGCCGCCCGAATTTACTGCCAGAAGATCGAAGCCGAGCTTCTGGCGATCGACGGTTACTACCGGACCGCTGAAGAAATCGACGCCGCCTTGTGCGAGCGGCCAGCTCAAGTGTGGCTAGCAGGCGACATCGTGAGAATTACACCGCTCATTTAAATGGCTAGGGGGAGACAAGAATGGCCAAAGTCCTGGTCGTGACGTCCGGAAAAGGCGGCGTCGGCAAGACGACTTCCACGGCCGCGCTTGGCGCGGCCCTCGCGCAAATGGGAGAGAAAGTGGTAGTCATCGACTTCGACGTCGGCCTGCGCAATCTCGATCTTGTTTTGGGGGCGGAACGAAGGGTTGTTTTCGACCTCATCAATGTGGTGCAGGGTGTCGCAAAGCTCTCGCAAGCCCTCATACGCGATAAGCGCCTTGAGAATTTGTGGCTGCTTCCCGCGTCCCAGACCAGGGACAAGGACGCCCTGACTGACGAAGGTGTCAGGAGCGTTATTGCCGACCTGCGAACCAGATTTGACTGGATTCTCTGCGATAGCCCGGCCGGCATCGAGCGCGGCGCGACACTTGCGATGCGCTATGCGGACGAGGCGGTCATCGTCACCAATCCCGAGGTCTCGTCGGTGCGAGATTCCGACCGCATCATCGGAATGCTCAATTCAAAGACCGTGAAGGCCGAGAAGGGCGAGCGGGTGGAAAAGCATGTGCTCATCACCCGTTATGATACCGCACGTGCAACGCGGGGAGAAATGCTCAGCATCGAGGATATTCTTGAAATCCTCGCCACGCCGCTGCTTGGAATCATTCCCGAGAGCCAGGACGTTTTGCGGGCCTCGAATGTTGGATCTCCGGTTACCCTGAACGACGCCACCTGTGCGCCGGCCCGCGCCTACACCGATGCCGCGCGTCGCCTGATGGGCGAGACGGTCACCATGATGATACCCGCCGCACGAAAAGGCCTGATGGACCGGTTACTGGGACGGAGGGCAGCATGATGAATCTGCCGCGGCTCTTCGGCGGCCGCATTGCTTCCGCGCCTGTTGCACGGGAACGGTTGCAGATTTTGCTGGCGCACGAACGCGGCTTGCGCAGTCAACCTGATTTGCTGGAACTGCTTCGGGCCGAGATCCTTGCCACGGTCTCCCGGCATGTCGTCCTCGATCCGGAAAAGGTCGTCGTCAGGATGGACAGAGGCAATCATGCATCGACGCTCGAAGTCGATATTGAAGTGCCCATGTTGGCCGAAAGCAACCGTAACGCTGCGCTTGCCACGGGGTTGCGATCAACAAGAAGCGGCATACTCTGAAGGCATTGAGGCTTCCCGGCTAACTACCTGAAGCGAAGGATCGCGGATCAAGCCCGAAGATACGCAGTTCAGCGCGAAAGTCCCCAATTGCCGAACGACGCGCCCGGCTTCATCGGCGTCTTGTCACCTTCTTCCTTGAACGCGAAGGTCAATCCGGCGCGGATCTCGTTCACGGGGCGTCCATTGACCACAGCATATCGAAACGCAGCATCGAGGCTGAGATCGTGCTCGACCTGCCAGATGGCGCCTACGAGAACCGAACGGCTTTCGGCCTGCGTCCATACCTTGTCGTAAAACGTTTCAAATACGGGGCGAACTGTCCAGGTCGATGGTCCTTCGAGGATGACATCGAGGAATGCCTCGCCGTGCTGGTCGCGGGTGAAGTTGGTCTCGACGTTGAAATGCGCGGTGCCCCAGTCCCAGCGTTGAGACACGATGCCGGCCCAACTGAATCCAACTCCGGGATCGGCATTGACGCCGGGCAGCAGCGGCCCGAATTCCATCGCGATGCTTGGACCGGACTGGCCCTGGAGAACACCGGGCCGGACCACCCATTTAAGGAACGCGGCGTTGGCCGCGACGCTGGGCGCACCGCCTCCGGTGATCGGCGTCAGCATTTCGGTCTGAAACACCACCTCCCAGCGATCGGCGAAACCATAATTGTATACGACAAAGGGCGCGACCGCGGCCGATTGCGATCCCGTTCGCTGCCAACCGAACGGCTGAAGCTCGACCTCGGTTTCGTTCACGCCGGCCACGGCCGCATCGGTACCATCGAAAGGCCGGTAAGCGGCGGCCGGCCGTGCGAACAGACAAATCACCACCGCCGCTGCCCGACCGAGCCCAACCAGGAGGCCGGCAAAATCGTACTGTAAGTTCCTGATACGAATCTGGCCCGAGGTCATCCTCCATCTCACCTGGACATCCTCCATGGCGAGCGATCCGGCCACGACTTCGAGCGCAGCCTTCGCCCACTCGGTAGATTGATCCGTATGGCACAGGTTGCAGGCATTTGGAATCTTCAAGGCGTCGGTATCGCCCGGCGTGACGAAGTGGAAGGTGTGACTTCGAACATTCTGGTCGGCGATCGTCTGTTCGATTTTTGGCATGTGACAGGCGATGCACTCGTTACCCGGACTACCCACCTTATGATGGGTATGCGCCTCGACCGTGGGCGCGTGGGGACCTGCTTGCGCATTTGGACCATGGCAGTCGAGGCACAGCGCATTGCCGGTCTTGCGCACCATGGCGACGTTGTCCCCGCCGTGCGGATCGTGACAGCTGAAGCAGGTGACGCCGCGGGCATACATCAGGCTGTCGACGAAATCGTTCCCCTGCATGCGGTTCTTGTGGCCGGTCCCGTCGGGGAAATGGGTGAAGGTGGTCTCGCCGAGCTTGTGCTCTTCGAGCTTCCAGTAGTCCGCCAGCCGCTTTCCGACGTCGAAGCCGAGCGGCCAGTCGTAGTACTTTCCCTCGATCGGATTCTTCAAAGGCTGGCCCTGGGAGTGGCACTGGATGCAAGTGTCGTTGGCATGCACGTAGTCGAAGCGGGCAGGATTGAGAATGGTGTCGCGCGTCGGCTTCCTGACATGCGCCTCGCCCGGACCGTGACATTTTTCGCAGCCGACGTTCCATTCGGTAACGCTCTTGTTGGCGATATCGTAATTGACCGAATGGCAGCCGTCACACAGCGGACCCGTCGGGCGCTGGAAATTGTCCGGCGGATAAAGCGTTGCCCACCAATCGGTACCATTGGCGACGAAGTAACGCCGCCAGATCCTGTGCGCGACGTCCCATTGGCCGGGCAACACGAAATAATCGTCCCCGACCTTCTTGAAGTAGCGTTGCTTCCACCGGCTGCCATAGACCAGCGCGACATCGTCCTTCGTAAAAGTCAGCAGCGGATCGGGCTTTGAAAAATCCGGGATGATGGCGTCGGGATGTTCCCTGGGGTCGCGCACCACATTCGCCATGCGCGTCTTGCTCCAGCGCGCATAGACACTCTCATGGCAACTCTTGCACGCGGCCGATCCGACGTAGTCTTGCCGAGTTGGCGGCGCGACCGGCGCGGTGTCCGCCGCGCCGGTCGTCATCTGCGCAACCTGGGGCAGGTTTCGGATATAGGTCACGAGCTGCCAGACCTGATGGTCCGGCAGATTCCAGGCGGGCATGCCGGTGTTACGAATACCATGGCGGATGTGGTAGAAAATCTCACCGTCCGGCGTTGCGGCAATCGCAGCCGAGCGAAGCGCGGGCGGACGCGGATATTCGCCGGCGCCGATGGTGGTTTTTCCGCCGCCGTCGTAGGCGTGGCAAACTTCGCATTTCTCGCGGTAGAGCTCTCGCCCCGCCGCGATATCGGCGGGGTCAGCCCCGAGCGGATTGCTACTCCTTTTTGCGGCGTCCGGAACGCTCTGGTGCAACAACCAGGTCGCGATGACTGTTTCGGCCGCAGGGGGTTCGTGCCTAGCGCTCGACAGGCCGGGAACGAATACGACGTAGAGAGCGCCAAGGATGACGGCGACCGATACGGCGATGAAAAAACACCAGATGAGGATTTTTCTAGCGGCGATTTGTTTGAGCGCTGACATAGTGCGTCCTTGGTGATCCGGACGCGATTCTTCAGCATGTCGCCTCATGGGGAGATCGCAATCCCCACGCCGGATAAGTTAGCCGGCTGGGAAAGGCTGTCAAGCGCGGGGTCGTCACCGCTGAAAGGCTGCTCAAAACGGTTCGAGCACGGCTTCCAAATGATCGCAGCTGGCAGTTTAGGCGTAGCGAGGTTGAATTTGGTTCCACCGCCAGCGAATCAGCGGGCAGGTAGGGCTCCGATACCCCCCGCGCGCACCGTTCACCGCAGCTTGCTCAACAACGCAACCAGCATCTCGCGTTCCCTCGCGTCGAGCGGCGCCAGCGTCTCCCGGGTGATCGCGAGCGCGTTCGGCGCCACCTTCTCGGCCAGTTGCTGGCCCGCGCGCGTCAGGCTGACGAGCAGACGGCGGCCGTCATCGGGATCGGCACTGGTTTCGGTCAGGCCGCGGGCGGTGAGGCGGTCGATCACGCCCTTGATGGTGGCGACATCCATCGCCGTCAGCCGGCCAAGCTGGTTCTGCGAGCACGGTCCGGTCTCGGTGAGTTTTGCCAACGCGGCCCATTGCGTCGGCGTCAGATTGATTCCGATTTCCCTGGCAAAGATCGCGGCGTGGCGCTGCCACACCTGGCGCAGGATAAAGCCGATCTGCTCTTCAAGGACGTAGGCCGGACGTGACGGCTTCATGCTCCGTTTCGGCAAAACACTCCTGGCCATGTGTGTCCCCGCCCCTGTTGATGTGCGCCGCCGGTCACAGCGCCAGATGCGCGTCGCGAATGTCCGGACGCGCGTCGAGCTCGCTCATGGTGCCGGAAAAGCAGATGCGCCCGCGCTCGATGATATAGGCGCGGTCGGAAATCAGCCTTGCGAAATGCAGGTTTTGCTCGGAGACGAGGATACTGACGCCTTCCTTTTTCATGGTCAGGATCGCGTCGACCATCTGTTCCACGATCTTCGGCGACAACCCTTCCGACGGTTCATCGAGCAGGACCAGCGACGGGTTTCCCATCAAAGTCCGCGCGATCGTCAGCATTTGCTGCTCGCCGCCGCTCATGCGCCCGCCGAGGCGGCCGCGCATCTCGGCAAGGTTCGGAAACAGCGCGAACAGTTTTTCCCGCGTCCAGTGCGGCGCGTTCGGCCGCACCGGCTGCCGGCCGACTTCAAGATTTTCCTCGACCGTGAGGTCGGTGAAGATGCGCCGCTCCTCCGGCACGTAGCCGAGCCCGCCACGCACGATCGCATGGGTCGGCTGGTCAGACACATCGTTGCCCTCGAACAGGATACGGCCGGTGCGCTGCGCGACCAGCCCGACGATGGAGCGGAAGGTCGTGGACTTTCCGGCGCCGTTGCGACCCAGCAGCGCCACCACCTCGCCCTCGCCGACCTCAAGCGCGATGTCGAACAGGATGTGGGCCGGGCCGTAATGGCTGTTGAGATCATGGACGGAAAGCTTCACGTCGGCGCTCCCTCCCGATGACGCGCGTCGTAAACGAGACCCTCGCCGAGGTAGATGGCGCGGACCTGCGGGTTGCGCCGGACTTCTTCGGGCGAGCCCTCCGCGATCAACGAGCCGCGATTGAGCACGAGAATGCGGTTCGCGTGTTCGAACACCACGTCCATGTCGTGCTCGGTGAAGAGAACGCCGATCGAATGTTCGCGGGCGATTTTCGCCGTGAGCCGCATCAGTTCGATCCGTTCGCGCGGCGCCATGCCGGCGGTCGGCTCGTCCATCAGAAGCAGCCTCGGCTGATTGGCGAGCGCGACGGCGAGTTCGAGCCGCTTGAGATCGCCATAGGCGAGTTCACCGCAGGGGCGCTCCGCATACCCCCCCATGCCAACCAGTTCAAGCAGGCGATCAGCCTCCACCCGCGCGTATCGCGGCGTCGAGGCCAGAAGATTGAACAACTTCCTTCCATACGAAACCAACGCGACCTGGACGTTCTCGCGCACCGTCATGGTCGGAAATGTCGCCGTGACCTGGAACGTGCGGCCGACGCCGAGCCGCCAGATTTCGCGCGGCCTCTTGCCGGTCGTATCCTGACCGAGCAGACTGATCCGGCCCGCATCCGGGACATTCTGACCGTTGAGCATGTCGAAACACGTGCTTTTTCCCGCGCCGTTGGGACCGATCAGCGCGAGTATTTCACCGGCGTTGAGCGCAAACGACACGCCACGGACGGCATGAACGCCGCCATAAGACTTGCTCAGGCCCTCGACCGACAACAATGGTTGCGCAACGCTCATTCGGCGGTCTCGATTCCCGATGCGAGCAATGTGGGTTTCGGCGAGGTTGGCCGCCGTCGATGCCTGATCGTTTCCAGCATTCCGACAATGCCTTTTGGAAAGACCACCACGATCAGGACGATGAAGCCGCCAAGCACGAGCTTGGACAGGTCGGTCTGGCTGACCAGCCAGATGCTGAGCGCCTTGTAGACAATGGCGCCAACAATCGCGCCGGAGACGGTTTCAACGCCGCCCAGGAGCACCATGACCAGTGCATCGACCGAAAGCGAGATACCGAGGGCGTCGGGAAAGACGCTGCCTTTGAGATACGCGAACAACGCGCCGGCGACGCCGGCGACGGTGCCTGCGATCACGAAGGCGGTCCACTGGATGCGCTTGCCGTCGATGCCGATCGCCTCGCCGCGCAGCGGCGAGTCGCGCGTCGCCCGCAGCGCGAAACCGAATGGCGAGAACACGATGATCCGGAGCGCCGCGACCGCGAGCGCGGCGACGCCGATCGAAAGCCAGTAGAAATGCGCCGGGCTCGCCGCCCAGCTTTCCGGCCAGACGCCGAGGATGCCGTTGTCGCCGCCGGTCACCGCGACCCACTGGAACGCGATCGACCAGACGATCTGCGCGAAGGCCAGCGTCAGCATCGCAAAATAGACGCCGGACAATTGAACCGCGAAGAATCCGAACACGGCAGCGCCCGCCAATCCGAGCAGCGGCCCGAGCAGAAGCGACAAAATCATCGGCAGACCGGCGAGCTTGGCAAGGAATGCGACGCCGTAGGCGCCGAGCCCGAAATACGCCGCGTGGCCGAACGAGGCGAGCCCGCCCACCGACATCAGGAAATGCAGGCTCGCGGCGAAGATCACGAAGATCGCAATTTCCGAGCCGACCGTGAGCGCGTAATTACCGCCGATCAGCGGCAGCGCCGCCGCCAGTGCCAGCGCCACAATCGCGGCAAGGCGTTCGTTCGACGTCAGCGGCCGCCACGGATTGACGGTCAGCCCCGGCGTGCGGCGTGCGGGAGCCTCCTGCTTTCCGAACAGGCCCCATGGCCGCACGATCAGCACGGCGGCCATCACCAGAAACACCAGGATGATGGATATTTTTGGAAAGACCAGAATTCCGAACGCGTTCAATTCGGAAACCAGCACCGCCGCCACGAAGGCGCCGACAATGCTGCCGAGGCCGCCGATCACCACGACGACAAAGACATCGACGATGATGCGCAGGTCCATGGCGTGATGCACCGCATCGCGCGGAATCTGCAAGGCGCCGCCGAGGCTGGCGAGAAAGACCCCGACCGCGAACACGCTGGTAAACAGCCATTTCTGATTGACGCCGAGCGCGGCCACCATGTCGCGATCCTGTGTCGCGGCGCGCACCAGAACGCCCCATCGCGTTCGCCGGAACAACAGCCACAAAAGCCCAAGCACCAATGGGCCGAGCGCGATCAGAAAGAGATCATAGGAGGGAATATTCTGGCCGAAAAAATCAACCGCGCCCTTGAATCCCGGGGCGCGGCGGCCCAGGAGATCGCTCGGCCCCCAGATCAAAACCACCAGATCCTCGACCATCAAGGTGAGGCCGAAGGTCGCCAGCAACTGAAACAATTCAGGCGCATGATAAATGCGCCGCAGCAGCGCCATCTCGACCAGCACGCCGACCGCTGCAACGATCAGCGCCGCCGCAACAATGCCGCCCCAGAACCCGATTGCGCCGGAAAATCGCTCGGTCAGCGTGAACGCCACATAGGCGCCGAGCATGTAGAACGCGCCGTGGGCGAAATTGACGATCCTCGTCACGCCGAAAATGATCGACAGACCCGACGCCACAAGAAACAGCGACGCCGCGCTGGCAAGCCCGGTCAGAAACTGGACGAAGTAAAATGCCATTTATAGTCCGCGTTCGCTTGTAGGGCGGCTCAGCGCAGCGTAACCCGCCGCTCCGCTGCCCTGAAGTGGCGGGTTACGCCTTGCGGCTAACCCGCCCTACGCAGCCGGAGAGAGGGAGCGAAAATGCTCTCACTCCTTCGGACGCATTTTCAGGACTTCGGCATCGCTGGGAAGATAGTCTGAGCCCTTGCGATAGACCGAATCCACCATCACGCCCTTGCCGTCCTTCAGCGCGGTCTTGCCGACGAACGCGCCGAGCGTCGACTGATGATCGATCTTGCGGAAGGTGATCTCGCCAAACGGTGACGGCACCGACAATCCCTCGGCCGCCGCGATCAGCTTCTCCGGGTCGGTCGAGTTGGCCTTGGTGAGGATCGCGGCCGCGGCCTTGATGGTTTCATAGCCGACGATCGAGCCGAGCCTCGGATAGTCGTTGTACCTGGCCTGATAGGCCTTCAGGAAGGCATCGTGCTCGGCGGTCTTGATGCTGGACCACGGATAGCCGGTGACGATCCACCCCTCTGGCGTCTCGTCCTTCAACGGATCGAGATATTCCGGCTCGCCGGTCAGAAAACTGACGACGGAGCGATCCTTGAACAGGCCGCGCGTATTGCCTTCGCGCACGAGCTTCACGAGATCGGCGCCGAAGGTCACGTTGAGGATGGCTTCGGGATTTGCGGCGGCGACAGCCTGCACGACCGGACCTGCGTCGATCTTGCCTTGCGGCGGCCATTGCTCTTCGACCCACTGGATATCGGGCCGCTTTTCCGACATCAGCTTCTTGAACACCGCGACCGCCGACTGGCCGTATTCGTAGTTCGGCGCAATCGTCGCCCAGCGCTTGGCCGGCAGCTTTGCCGCCGCCTCCACCAGCATGGCCGCCTGCATGTAATTGGAAGGACGCAGGCGGAAGGTGTAGCGATTGCCCTTGGCCCAGGTGATGGCGTCGGTCAGCGGTTCGGCGGCCAGAAAAAACACCTTCTTCTGGTTGGCGAAGTCACTGACGGCGAGACCGATGTTCGACAGGAACGTTCCGGTCAGCATCGCAACGTTTTCGCTCGACACCAGTTCGTTGGCGGCGGTCTGCGCGTCGGCCGGCTTGCCGCCGTCATCCTTGGAGATGACAACGAGTTTCTTGCCGTTGATACCGCCGGCGGCATTGATCTCTTCGACGGCGAGCTGCCAGCCCTTGCGATAGGGCTCCGTAAAGGCGGGCAGCAGCGAATAGCTGTTGATTTCGCCGATCTTGATTTCGCTCTGCGCCAGAGCCGCCTGCGCCAGACCGCTGAAGATTATGGCCAGTGCCGCACCCAGGAGGCGTTTGCTTCGTTGCATCTCGAATCTCCAATGTTGAAAAACCAGCTACCGCAGACCGTCTTCACCCTTAATTTCGGAAACTTTCAAACCGCCTACCCGCGGCAGCGGCCTGCCGCTGTCGGTGACGGCGACCGCGACCATGATCTCGTTGGCGCGCGGGGCGTCGTTGATCTGCACTTCCATGCCATCGAAATGGCTGCGTACGAACGCCGCATCCTTGTGGCCGAGCGGAATATCCAGCGTCGTGCCCGGCCCGCTCCGCTTTTTCGACGAGGGAATCAGCGCCGCCCCCTTGCCCAAGACCTTGCGCACCGGCGTGCCCATCTTCGGGTGCAGGATCGCGGCCGCGTGCTCGAGTTCGCCATTTTCGCCCACCGCCGCCGCCTTGCCGTAACTGTGCGCCTTCGCGCCTTCGATTCCCAGTGCCGCCACCGCCCGTTTTGCAAGCAATTCGCCCAGTTCCTCGCCGATGGCAACCAGCGGAGCAAGATCCTCGACATATCTGCCGGCGAACGGGTTTTCAATCACGGCGATGGCCGCCGCCCGCCGGGTTGGCGGCGTGACGGTCTGTCCCATCTCCATCAAGGTCTCTTCGACGACTGTTACGATCTTGCGAATGACCGCGCTCATGGCTCCCCGCCTTGTTCTCGAATGGTGGTGATCGTCAAACCTGTCTCACGCATATACCGCATTTTCGATTTGCTGCGGCGACGCCGCACGGCGCACACTTGCACCGAAGCTCTTCAGCGCGACGACGCGCGTTCGCCCCTGCAAATGCAGCGCCGCACCGTCGATCAATCCCGAGGCAAGCAGCGCGCGCGCCATGTCCGAGCCAGCATTGAGGGCGGAAACAATCTCGAATTCCTTGAGTGGCCCGACGTCGCGCGTCACCAGCCGCGCCCCAAGGTCGCTGTCGGGCTGCAAATCTTCCGCCGGACAACGAACGATGGCGGGATGCCCGGGCAGATCCACGGCGTTGGCGATGATGGTGGCGGCGGCGTCCGCCTGCGCGGCCGTCCGCGCCAGAACGGTCACCGCGTCGGCAATGCCGAGCGAGAAGCTGCGTCCGTGACGTCCGCTGGTCGCAACGCCTCGCGAGGGATCGCTGGCGTGAATAGTCGTCGTTCGCATCGTGCCGAATTGGTTCGGCCGATCGATCAGACCGACGGTGAACTGTTCTCCGTCGGCAAGATGCAGCGCGATGTCGCCGCCGTTATTGACGTAGGCGCGATCGAGCGATGCGTCCCGCAGCATCGCGCCGAGAATTTCCTCCGCCACGCTGCCGGCCACCGCTGCCATCGGGGTTATGAAATGATCGATGGCATAGGGCGCCACCGCGGCATGCATGCGGCGCGCGACCGCGCCTTTCAGCAGGCACCGCGCCGGATCAGCGGCGCCGCGCAACACCGGCAATTCGGCGCAGAGCTGATCGAGCAGCCCCGTCAAACGGCGAATCGCGGCGTGATAGGCCGTGCGCAGGCTTGCCTCGCTGCCCTGCGCCTCCACGATCAGGTCGATCGGGCCGTCCAGCAGATGAAGCCGCCTGCCGTCCGCGAGCCACCTGATCTGCGGCTGTCTTTTCATGGGCGCGATCCAGGTAGAGGCGGCGTCACTTGACGAGTTTCGGTATTCGCCTTCAACGATGCAAGCGGTCGAACGTGGTCCATGTGACCGCCCAGTGCTGCGTAGTCCGATAGCCGCATCGTGAATTCGATCGGCGCGACCAGCGCGGGCGTCGGCACATATCCGAAGGCACCGGCCGGCAAGCGCGTGACGTCGACCATAAAGGTAATGCCGCCACCGGGCCAGACATAGACCGGCGCGCCGCCGCTTGTTACGCGCGTCAGCGCCTCTTTCACCGAACGCGTCAGGCGCACCGGATTGTCGGTCACGCCTGCCCGCAACGATCCGCCCGCCCCTGCCATGAAAAGCACGGTGCAGAGCGCGGGTTCGCAATTTTCCTGGATCCGCTCGACCGATAGCTGGAGATCGGCCGGCATGGTTTTCTCGACCGGCTTGAGCGCCTCGTCGAGTTCATAATAGGCCGCGTGTTCGCCGGTCGTGGACACCATCAGCATGGTCATGCCGGGACGGGCGACCTTCGCATCGAATGGGCCGAGCACCGACAGCGGATCGGAAATTCGGGTGCCGCCCCAGCCGGTACCGGGTTCGGCGACCTGGAAATAGCGGCCCGGAGTCGAGCGCCGTCCCTTCATCTTGATGCCGGTATCGGGAATTTCCAGCAACTTTCCAGCCTGATGCTCGCTGAGAACGCCAGTGATGTGGTCATCGACGACAACGACTTCATCGACCTTGCCGCGCCATTGTTTGGCAAACATGCCGATCGTGGCCGAACCGCAACCGACCCGCATCCGTTCCTCGGCGACGCCGTTGACCACAGGGGGATAGCCGGCCTGCACGACCACGCTGGCGCCGCCGTCGATCACAAGCTCGACCGGCTTGCAGTTGCTCAAATCCATCAGCGCGTCGCAGGTGACGCGCCCTTCCTTCTTCGAACCGCCGGTCAAATGATGGACGCCCCCCAGCGACAGCATCTGCGAGCCATATTCGCTGGTGGTGACGTGACCCACCGCCTCGCCCTGCACCCGGACCGTCGCCGCTTCGGGACCGAGATATCGATCGGTGTCGATCTTCACCTTGACACCGCAATAGCTGAAGATGCCCTCGGTCACCACGGTGACCATATCGACGCCGTCGATCTGCGAAGACACGATGAAGGGCGCCGGCTTGTAGTCGGGATAGGTCGTGCCGGCGCCAATGGCGGTGACGAATATGTCCTGCTCGTGGACGATCTTTCCGTCCCAATCGCCACCGGCCTGGAACGGCACCAGCCGTCCGCCGTGCGACACCGTCCGCTCCAGGAGAATATGGGGATCGACGCGCACCAGTTGGCCGTCGTGGTTGGCATAGCGATCGCAGGCGCCGGCCGCGCCCGGCTTGATGTAGCACATCACGGGGCAGGCATCGCAGCGGATCTTGTCGGCAGCAGCAGTCGCATCAGTCAGCATGAACAAGCTCTCGAAGCCGGCGTCAAACTGTCGAACGTGCAACCGGTGGCGACGCATTGCGGCGCGGTCAGCCGGCGTTGAGGATGTCGTGTCATTCGCCGCCGGGGCACTTTGTTCGTATACAAATGATGGTGCGCGCGCCGCGAAAACCTGTCAAGCGCCCTGCGAAGCGAAAAAACAGCTTTGCCGAATAAAACCTCAACTGCCCGGCATCTCTGTTCATAAACCAGGCAACAGGTGTGGCCTTCGGAAAGCCAGGCTTGCACGTTTGTATACAAACGGTATCCTCCAATGCGTTTAAGCGATGTTTGCGAGCCGCAATCATCTTGCCGGAACCCATCAGCATGACGCAGCCCACGATCCGCCTGACTGTCAACGGCAGGGTCCGTGAGATCGGCGCCGCCCCCGATACCGCGCTACTTTATGTGTTGCGCAACGATCTCGAATTGAACGGACCGAAATATGGCTGCGGGCTCGGCGAATGCGGTGCCTGCACGGTGCTGATCGACGGCCTTGCTGCCCGTTCCTGCGTCATCCCGATCAGCGGCTGCGCCGACCGCGAGATCCTGACGCTCGAAGGCCTTGGCTCGAGCACTGATCCCGACCCCGTGCAGGATGCCTTCATCAAGGAGCAGGCCGCGCAATGCGGTTACTGCCTCAACGGCATGATCATGACGACGAAGGCTTTATTGATGCGCAACCCACACCCTTCCGAGGCCGAAGCTCTTGAGGCGCTACGCTACAATCTTTGCCGATGCGGGGCGCATATCGAAATCGTCCGCGCGGTAATGCGGGCGGCGGGCCATGCCGCCGAGGCGCGGGACTGATGGCCGCGCCGGGTTCTGCAGAAAATCAGGAAGCTCGACAGGGATCCCTGTCTGTCGTCCGGCCGGCTGTCTCTGGCGGCGAAGCCGAATTCGAAACCTTCATCAGGATAACGGCCGAGGGTTCGGTCATGGCCTTCAACGGCCATGTCGACCTGGGCACAGGCATCCGGACGGCGCTCGGACAAATCGTCGCCGAAGAACTCGACGTATCCTTCGCCCGCGTCGTTGTCGTGCTCGGCGACACTTCGCGCGTCCCCAATCAGGGCGCGACCATCGCCAGCGAGACTATCCAGATATCGGCGGTACCGCTTCGCAAGGCCGCCGCACAGGCGCGGCAATTCCTGCTGGCGCGGGCGGCGGAACGGCTTGAACTGCCCGTCGAAGACCTCAACGTGGAAGACGGTTTGATCCGCGGACATAACCGCAGCGTCAGCTACGGCGAATTGATCGGCGAGGAGATCATCCGCCTTGAACTCGCCAACGAGGTTCCGGTCAAGGCTGCCGAATCCTACAGCATCGTCGGACAGTCGGTGCCGCGCACGGACCTGCCGGCCAAGGCGACCGGCGAACTTGTGTTTGTTCATGACATGCGCGTGCCCGGCATGCTGCATGGCCGCGTTGTGCGCCCGCCCTATGCCGGCGTCGACGCCGGCGGCTTTGTCGGCACCAGCCTGATTGCCGTCGACGAATCATCGGTGCGCGATATCCCGGGGCTCGTTGCCGTCGTCAGGATCGGCGATTTTGTCGGCGTCGTCACTGAGCGCGAGGAAAACGCGGTCAAGGCGGCGGCGCAACTCAAGCTGACCTGGAAGCCTGTGCCGACGCTTCCCGATCTGCAGGACGTCGAGACGGCGCTACGCGCCAATCCTTCGACACCCAGAACACTGATCGACAAGGGCAACGTCGGAGATGCTCTGGCCGGCGCGGCAAAGCCAATGCAGCGCACCTACGTCTGGCCCTACCAGATGCACGCTTCGATCGGCCCGTCCTGTGCCGTCGCGGACTTTCACGACGGCCAGGTCAGGGTGTGGTCGGGCACGCAAAATCCGCATATCCTGCGCGCCGATCTCGCGCTCCTGCTGCAGCGACCGGATGCCGACATCGAGGTGATCCGGATGGAGGCGGCCGGCTGCTACGGCCGCAACTGCGCCGACGATGTCTCCGCCGACGCGGTGCTTTTATCCCGCGCGGTCGGCCGCCCGGTCCGCGTGCAATTGACCCGCGAGCAGGAGCATGCCTGGGAGCCAAAGGGCACCGCGCAACTGATGGACGTCAAGGGCGGGCTGAACGCCGATGGCAGTGTCGCGGCTTACGATTTCGCGACGCGCTATCCCTCCAACGGCGCGCCCACTCTGGCACTGCTGCTGACGGGCGCGATCGCGCCGGTCCATGCCGTGTCCGAAATGGGCGATCGCACCGCGATCCCGCCATACGACTATGACAATCTGCGCGTGGTGGCGCACGACATGCCGCCGATCGTGCGGGCATCCTGGTTTCGCGGCGTGTCGGCCCTGCCGAATACCTTCGCCCACGAATCCTATATCGACGAACTCGCAACCGAGGCCGGCGTCGATCCGATCGAATACCGCCTGCGCTATTTGAAGGACCCGCGCGCGGTCGATCTCGTGAACGCCGTCGCCGAGCGCGCTGGATGGAAGCCGCGTCCGGTGCGGCCCGAACCGATAGCCGAAGGCGACATCGTGCGCGGGCGCGGCTTTGCCTACGCGCTGTATGTCCACAGCAAATTTCCGGGCTATGGCGCCGCGTGGTCAGCCTGGATCGCCGACGTCGCCGTGAACAAGGCGACCGGCGATGTCAGCGTGACGCGCGTCGTAGCAGGGCAGGATTCCGGCCTGATGATCAACCCGGACGGCGTTCGCCACCAGATCCAGGGCAACGTCATTCAGTCCACCAGCCGCGCGCTGATGGAAGAGGTTTCGTTCGACCGCGGTTCGGTGACGAGCCGCGAATGGGGCGCCTACCCCATCATCAAATTTCCGGACATTCCAAAGATCGACGTCCTGATGCTGCCGCGACAGGACCAGCCGCCGCTCGGCGTCGGCGAATCCGCGTCCGTCCCGAGCGCGGCCGCGATCGCCAACGCCATCTTCGACGCGACCGGAGTGCGTTTCCGCGAATTGCCGTTCACGCCGGAACGCATCCGTGCGGGATTGCGGAACGAGCAGCCGACGGTTCAAGGCGCGTTGCCCGCCGCGAAATCCAATCCGCCACCCCCGGCAGACAAGTGGCAAAATCCGTTTATCGGGAGCCGCGGCGCGGCTGCGACCGTCGCCGCCCTCGTTGCCGCGGGGATCGGCATCGCCGCGGCCGTGCTGCCGTGGCGATCGATCGCGCCGATCGCGCGGCCGGATGCGTCGGTATTCTCGGTGGCCACGATCGAGCGCGGCCGGCAACTGGCCGCGCTCGGCGACTGTGCGGTCTGCCACACCGATACAAACGGCATCGTCAACGCCGGCGGCCGGGCGATCGAGACGCCGTTCGGCACGATCTACAGCACCAATATCACGCCCGATGTCGAGACCGGAATAGGCGGCTGGTCCTATCCCGCCTTCGAGCGCGCCATGCGCGAGGGCATCCATCGCGATGGCCGGCAGCTTTATCCGGCGTTTCCCTATACGCATTTCGCCAGGACGACGGATGCCGATCTGCAGGCGCTCTACGCCTATCTGATGGCGCAGGCGCCCGTGCGTGCTGATAACCGCGCAGCCGCCCTCGCCTTTCCGTTCAACTGGCGTCCACTGATGGCGGGATGGAATGCGCTGTTCCACCGCCCCGACGCTTTCGCAGCCGATGCGACCAAGTCGGTCACTTGGAATCGCGGCGCCTATCTCGTGGAAGGCCTCGGCCATTGCAGCGCCTGCCATTCGCCGCGCAATGCGCTCGGCGCCGAACAGGCCAACGCCTATTTGGCGGGTGGTTTCGCGGAGGGCTGGGAAGCTCCTCCGTTGACTTCACTTTCGCACGCGCCTGTTCCCTGGAGCGAGGACGAACTGTTCGCCTACTTGCGGTCAGGCGAATCCAGATTCCACGGGGTCGCCGCAGGCCCGATGGCGCCCGTGGTGAAGGAGCTGACCGCCCTTCCCGACGAGGATATTCGCGCCATGGCGGTCTATCTCGCCTCCTTCAACGGGGCCGCGATCAGCAAGCCGGACCACGACATGCTGGCCACGAGGCTTGAAAGCCTGACCGGCACGCGGGCCGTTTCAGCCTCGCCTGTCGGGGCGCGTCTCTATCAAGGCGCCTGCGCCGTTTGCCATGAGGTCGGCGGTCCGCCCCTGTTCGGCAGCCGGCCATCGCTGGCGCTAAACAGCAATTTACACGCTGCAACGCCTGACAATCTGGTACAAGTGATCCTGCACGGCATCGCCTCTCCGGTGTCGAGCGATCTCGGCTATATGCCGGGCTTCAAGGACAGCATGACCGACGGCCAGCTCGCCGAGCTAGTCGCCTACCTCCGCCGGCAATTCGCTCCGGAGAAGCCCGCCTGGACCGGCGTGCAGGCGGCAATCCACCGTATCAGGCAAGGGATATCGCGCCGATCTGCTATGCTTCCCTGAAAGCCACTGGTTGCAGGGCCCCGGGCGGGATAGAATTCAAATATGGCAGTCACAGACATCGCAAGCAGGACCTACAATCACGGATGGCGGCTCGACCCGATCGTGCGCAGCCTGCTCGATACCGATTTTTACAAACTGCTGATGCTGCAGATGATCCGGGAATTTTACCCGAACCAGCGCGTCACTTTTTCGGTCATCAACCGGAGCAAGCATGTGCGTCTCGCCGAAGTGATCGACGAGGGCGAGCTTCGTGCCCAGCTCGATCACGCCCGCACGATCCGGTTCAGCAAGAAGGAATTGATATGGCTCGCCGGTAATACGTTCTACGGCAAAACCCAGATGTTTTCGCCGGACTTCATCAACTGGCTCTCTGCCTTTCGCCTTCCCGAGTACGAGCTCACCAAGGTCGACGGCCAGTACGAATTGAATTTCTACGGTCCGTGGACGCACACGACGATGTGGGAGATTCCCGCGCTCGCCATTGTCAATGAACTGCGCTCGCGCCAGGTGACCAAGGGACAGGGCAGGTTCGCCCTCGATGTTCTCTATGCCCGCGCCAAGGCCAAGCTGTGGGCCAAGGTCGAGCGCCTGCGCAAACTGGAAGGCTTGCGTCTTTCCGATTTCGGGACGCGCCGCCGCCATGGCCACCTGTGGCAGCGCTGGTGCGTCGAGGCGGTCAAGGAAGGCCTCGGCGCTTCCTTCACCGGCACCTCGAACGTGTTGCTGGCGATGGACAACGATCTGGAAGCGATCGGCACCAATGCCCATGAATTGCCGATGGTGGCCGCGGCGCTGGCGAATGACGATACCGAGCTGCGCTGGGCGCCCTACCGCATCCTCGACCAATGGCGTCATACCTATGCGGGTAACCTCCTGATCGCCCTTCCCGACGCCTTCGGCACCAGGTCATTCCTGAGAGACGCACCGGAATGGGTCGCGGACTGGACCGGCTTTCGGCCCGACAGCGCGCCGCCGATCGCGGCCGGCGAAGAGATCATCAAATGGTGGAAGCAAAAGGGACGCGATCCCAGGGAGAAGCTGCTGGTGTTTTCCGACGGCATGGACGTCGGGTCGATCGAGGAGACCTACCATCACTTTGCCGGCCGCGTCCGCATCAGCTTCGGCTGGGGCACCAACCTGACCAACGATTTCGTGGGATGCGCTCCGGACGGCTCTGCCGATCTCGATCCGATTTCCCTCGTCTGCAAGGTGACCTCGGTCGACGGCCGCCCCGCGGTGAAACTCTCGGACAATCCGGAAAAATCCACCGGCAGCCCGCCTGAGCTTGACCGCTACCTTCGCGTCTTTGGCGACGCCGGGCGTGTTCGCAGCGCGGTGCACGTCTGAACCATTGGTGCTTTTCCGGATCAATCTGTCTGCGGGATCGTCTCGCCCCTCTTGCGGAATTGCGCCTTGCCGATCCGCATTCCAACATTCATGCTCGCACCAAACTGCCGATGATCCATAAGCCTGGGGCAGCGCAAAGCGGCGAAGACGAAGTCCGGTCCTGAAACCGGCAGGTCAGTCTCCGTCGCGGGGAGGAAAAATCAGATGTCGAAGAAAGATCCTGTCGGGTTTGACAGACGAGACGTTCTCAAACGGATCGTGACGGTCGCTGGCTCCGCGCCGCTGTCATCCAGCGTGTCCGGAGCAACGGCCGCCGCAGCCGCCGCCACCGTGGCGATGACGGCCGATGCGGCGTCAGCGCAGGTCCCCACGCCGGGTGCGTCGGCCCCGGCCGGGTATCAGTTCCTCGGTCCGGATGAAGCCGGCTTCGTCGAAGCCTTCGTCAACGTCATGTGCCCTGCAGACCATCTCACGCCGAACGGCGTCGATTGCGGCCTCGCAACCTTCATCGACCGGCAGTTGGCCGGCGGCTATGGACAGGGCGAGAACCTCTACATGCACGGCCCATGGAAGAAGGGCAAACCGCAATTCGGCTATCAGCTTCCGCTGACGCCGGCGCAGTTCTTCAAGGCCGGCATCGCTGCGGCCAATGCGGCTTGCCGGATGCGCTTCGGCAAGGACTTCGACGCGCTGGCGCCGGCGGATGCGGAGCTCTTCCTGAACGATCTCTCGACCGGAAAGGTCACCGACCCGCGGGTGCCGCTGAGTGAATGGTTCAACGATCTGGCTTATCCGCTCTTCATACAGGCGTGCTTCGCCGATCCGATTTATGGCGGCAATAATGACAAGGTGTTCTGGCGGATGATCGGCTATCCGGGCCTTCCGGCGACGCACGCGCGCGACATGGTGGAATTCCGAGGCAAGCCCTTTCCGGGTGCCAAGGATCCCAAGTCGATCGCGGACTTCAGCTGAGGAGAATGGGCATGGCCACCAAGCTCCAGAAGCGGACCGTCGTGATCGTCGGCGGCGGATTGACCGCGGCCCTGGTCGCACGACAGCTCACGGCGAAAGGCACCGACGTTCTCGTGCTTGAGCGGGGGTACGATCGCCGCAAGTCCGCGGAAGCGACGCTGCCCAATCAACGCGACGAATTGCGTTGGGATACTCGCGGTGGTCTTGGGCAAAATTGGGCGGTCGAGACCTACACGGTCCGCCATTCGCCGAAAGACGAAGCAGTGCCCGCCCGACGCCTCGGCGCGTTCCTGCCCGGCGAGGGACTGGGGGGTGCGGCGAGCCACTGGAACGGGTTTGCCTGGCGCTGGGCGGAGTACGATCCCACCCTGCGATCCCGCTTTGAGGGCCGCTACGGAGCGAAAGCCATTCCACCGGAATTGCTGATTCAAGACTGGGGCGTGACCTACGCCGAGATGGAGCCCTATCACCATCTGTTCGAGAAGCTGTACGGAATTTCGGGCAAGGCCGGCAATATCAACGGCAAGATCGTGCCCGGTGGCAACCCGTTCGAAGCACCGCGCCGCGACGACTATCCCCAGCCGCCCGTCGAGCCAACCGAAGCCGGACTGATCTTCAAGGCCGCGTGTGACAAGCTCGGCTACAAGGCGTTTATCGCACCGTCGGGCAATTCATCCGGCGCCTACACCAATCCGGACGGCATGAAGCTCGCGCAGTGCCAGTATTGCGGCCATTGCGAGAAATTCATCTGCGAAGCGCAGGCCAAGGCAACGCCCGAGGTGCTGCTCTATCCGCTGCTTGCACAGCGAAAAAATTTCGAGATTCGCATGCAATGCCGGGTGACCGGCGTCGATTACGACAAGAATGCGAGGCGTGTCAGCGGGGTGCGCTATGTCGATTTGATCACGGGCGCCGAATACGAACAGCCCGCAGATGTCGTCGTGCTTGCCGCCTTCACGATGTCGAACACGCGATTCCTGCTTCTTTCGGGAATCGGCAAGGCCTACGAACCGGCGAGCGGCGAAGGCGTGGTCGGCAAGAACTTCTGCTATCAGACCAACTCAGCGATGAACGTGTTCGTCAGGGATCGATGGATCAACCCGTTCCTGGCCAGCGGCAGCACCGGGACCACCATTGACGAATTCAACAACGACAACTTTGACCACAGCGGCCTGGGCTTCCTCGGCGGGGCCGGTATCAGCGCCAACCTGACCAACGGACGCCCGATCGGCAATCGCCGCCTGCCGCCCGGTACTCCACGGTGGGGCACGAAATGGAAGCAGGCCAGCGCGGACTGGTACGCCAAGTCATTCTCGATGCAGGCTCAAGGATCGAGCTATCCGCATCGCGAGAATTACCTGAGCCTCGATCCGGACTATCAGGACGCGCATGGCCAGCCGTTGGTGCGGATCACGTTCGACTGGCGCGAGAACGACATGAAGATGTCGGAGTATTGCACCAGGAAGATGGAAGATATCGCCAAGGCGATGGACGCGACGATCCTGAGCCCCGCGGTGCCGCGCAAGGCGCCGTTCGATACAAGGCAGTATCAGAGCACGCATGTTACCGGGGGCACGCCGATGGGTGCCGATCCCAGGACCAGCGTAGTCTCGCCGCACCTCCAGCATTGGGATGCGCCAAACCTGTTCATCGTCGGAGCTTCGACCTATCCACACAACTCCGGCTACAATCCGACGGCGTTGCTGGGCGCGCTTGCGCTTCGGCTGGGCGACGATCTCAACGGCTATATCGAGCGTCCACGGATGCTTTAATCGAAGGCGATCGTGAACACCGATCGCGCATACGGGAGCTTGGACAACCGATGATCGTTCGTTTGATGGTTTGGGCCTTGGCGGCAATGGCCTGGGCTTTTGGCTCTACCTCCTGGGCGCAGGACGCTGAAATGGGCAAGCAGGCCTTCGCGGCCTGCGCGCCGTGCCACGCACCGGATCAGAACGGGGTGGGGCCGAAAATTGGCGGTGTTCTCAATCGACCGGCCGGATCGGTCGAAGGCTTTCGTTACAGCCGGGCGATGAGGAATTCGAAGATCGTCTGGGACGAAAAGTCGCTCGACGCTTACCTGACAGAGCCGCAAAAATTAGTGCCAGGCAACCTCATGCCGTTCTCCGGAATCGCCGAATCGCAGAAACGCAGCGATCTGATCGCGTATCTCGGGACACTCAGATAGCAAGAAAGGTTGTTGAACGCCTGCAATTCCTTCGCATGTCGATGGTGCCTGCATCTCACCCTCGCAAGAGATACGTTTTGGGCTATGCTGGCCGAGAAACTGCCCGAATTACCGCGCACCGGGGCAAAACTGCTTGATGATTACGGTTTCGGAAGAGAAGACTGTCGACTACGAAATCACGGCCCATATTGCGACCGAGGCATTCGGATCGAAGGAAGCGATTTTTTCCGCGCAGCGGATGAAATGGCTCTACGAGAGCGGCTTCGGCCAGGGCAGCGCGATCCTCGCCGTCTTCGATGACGGCAAAAAGGTCGGCCAAATCGCCCTGCTTCATCAGAAGGTCTATTTGGACGGCACGCCCGCCGCAGCCACCCAGCTCGTCGACCTCTTCATCCTGCAAGCCTACCGCTCCCCTCAGCTGGTCCGCCGCATCTACAAGGAAGTCGACCGCCTGTGCCGGGCCGGGAACATCCGCCTGGTGCTCGCATTGCCGAATGCGAACTCGGCACTGCTCAATGAACGCCTCCTCAAACTTCGGCCCTTTCTCCCGTTGCGGGCTCGCATAGGGGTCGGAATCGGGTGGCCACGCCTTTCAGACCTGAAATATTCCGGCCGCCTCAAAGCGATGCCAAGAAACGAGGCGATTGATCTATTGTCCGGCTTCGTTACCCCGGCCGCGGAAAATGGGCTGCACTGGGATGCCGAGACCCTGCTCGCCCGTGTCAACGATCCGACCCGTGACTATGCGGTTCACGCCACCGCCGATCTGCTCTTGATCTCATCGTCCCGCAAGACCAGGGGCATCAATCATGCCCTGCTCTGCGGCTTTTTCGTCCGACCAGACACCGCGGTCACAGCGAGCACCGTCCGCAAACTGACACGTGCAGCATGCCGCTTCTGGAAACATCGGATTTTTGCCTATGCGGGGGTCAACAGTCGTCTTCCCCGGCTTCCGGGAATTGCCCTGCCCGCCCGGCTGCGACCGCCGATACAGGTCCAGCTGCGTGATTTCAATACCGATCAGCCCGACCCGCGATTCGACCGCTTTCAGCTGGTGGATACTGATTTTGTCTGACTTTGCCGGAGCTGGCCGGCGTCGTCACGAAGACGTCCAGCGAGACGCCGCGAGCCACATGCGCCTCGCCAACGCCGCTGTTCAGATCGCGAATCTCAGGCATGGCGGGGACGCTCCAGATAGACTTCCCGCACCCCGCGTTGCTGGTTGGCCTGATCGCCAAGATCAGCTTGATCTCAAACCGGGGCCGCTATATCAACTCTCTTTATTTCCGTGAGAAAACATGATGACAACGACCGATCCCGCCGTCGAGGCACAGCCATTTCAGGCCGAGGTTTCCGAACTCCTGCACCTCATGGTGCATTCGGTCTATTCTGAGACCGACATTTTCCTGCGCGAGCTGATCTCGAATGCTTCCGATGCGTGCGACAAGCTGCGCTATGAGGCGATCGCCAATCCGGTCCTGATCGCAGACGGCGAGTTGCCGAAAATCCGGATCGTCCCGAACAAGAAAAGCAACACGCTGACGATTGCCGACACTGGTATCGGCATGGACCGGCAGGAATTGATCGACAATCTGGGGACCATTGCCCGTTCCGGCACCAAATCCTTCCTTTCTCGTCTGAATGAGGCGAAGGACGGCGCCGGGTTGATCGGACAATTTGGCGTTGGCTTTTACTCCGCCTTCATGGTCGCCGACCGCATTGCCGTCACCAGTCGCCGCGCAGGCAGCGAAGAGGTCTGGACCTGGTCGTCGTCGGGCGGGTCCGGTTTTGAAATCGCGCCTGCCGGCAAGGATGGCGCGCAACTCCCATCGCGGGGGACGCAAATCGTCCTGCATTTGAAGGCGGACGCCGCCAAGTACCTCGAAGCCTACGAAATCGAGCGCATCGTCACGGCCTATTCCGACAATATCCAGTTCCCGATCGAGCTGGTTCCGGAGGAAGGCGAGCCGCGGCAGATCAATTCTGCGAGCGCGCTGTGGCAGCGGCCGAAAGCCGAGCTCAAGCCCGAAGACTACACGCAGGCCTACAAGTCGATCGCGGGCGCCTTCGATGAGCCGGCCATGACGCTGCACTATCGCGCCGAGGGGCGATACTCCTACGCGGTACTGCTGTTCACGCCCTCCATCAAGCCGTTCGATCTGTTAGAGCCGTCGCGCAAGGGCAAGGTGAGGCTCTACGTGCGTCGGGTGTTCATCACCGAAGATGCCGATCTGCTGCCGGCCTACCTTCGCTTCGTTCGCGGCGTCGTCGACAGCGAAGACCTGCCGCTCAATATCTCGCGTGAGATGCTGCAGAACAATCCGCAACTGGCGCAGATCCGGAAGGCCGTAACCGGCCGCGTGATCGGCGAACTGGAAACGCTCGGCGAGAAGCAGCCGGAGAACTTCGCGAAAATATGGGATGCCTTCGGTCCGGTGATCAAGGAAGGCATCTACGAGGATTTTGAGCGGCGCGAGAAATTGCTGGCGCTGTCGCGATTCACCACGACGTCCGGCGAGATGCGCACGCTGAAGCAGTATGTCGCGGACCTGAAGCCCAACCAGACGGAAATCTATTTCCTGGCCGGCGACAGCATCGAACGGCTCAAGTCCAATCCCAAGCTGGAATCGGCGGCCGCCCGCGGCATCGAGGTGCTGCTCCTGACCGATCCGGTCGACGCGTTCTGGACGTCGGCGCCGCTTGATTTCGAAGGCAAGCCGCTGAAATCGCTCAGCCAGGGAGACGTCGACTTTGGCCTGATCCCGCTGCTTGATGACAAGAAGGAAGAGGTCAAGTCCGACGCGGACGAGGCGGCGATCATCGCCGTTATCAGGTCGAACCTTGGCGATCGGGTTTCCGACGTGCGCGCATCGCAACGACTCACCGCCAGCGCCTCATGCCTGGTCGCCGGCAGTCACGGTCCGGACCGCGAGCTTGAGCGCCTGTTGGCCCGGCAAAATCGGGGCGTCGGAACCAAACCCATTCTCGAAATCAACCTCCGCCATCCCCTGGTTGCGGCGATCGCGCAGGCCGGCGCGAACGCCGCCGACCTGTCTTTCCTCCTGCTGGAACAGGCACAGATCCTTGATGGTGAACTGCCGGATGACCCGGCCGCTTTCGCGACCCGCTTGAATCGCCTGGTTGTGGAAAGTCTTTCCAAGGCCTAGCCGACGTTGGTTAGCCGCCAACCATTGGCATGCCGCATCACGCTGCACTATGATGTCGTGATCCGCACCTGGGACCGCGTCCATGCCTAAAAACTTCGACCGCGCCGCCGAAGATCTCGGCAATTCGATCCATCTCGAACATGTCAACGTGCAGGTGCCCGACCAGCATTTGGCGGCCTTGTTTTATGTCTCGGGGCTCGGGCTTACCCGCGACCCCTACCTGATGGTGTCCGACGACAACATGTGGGTCAATGTCGGCAGGAGCCAGTTTCATCTGCCGAGCGGCGAGCCGCAGGTGTTGAGAGGCCATACTGGACTCGTCATCCCGGGCCGCAAGGCGCTGCTCGACCGGCTCGCGAAGATCACGAAGAAGCTGGATGGCACGAAATTTTCATTCCGTGAAAACAACGACTATGTCGAGGCGACATGCCCATGGGGCAATCGCGTGCGTTGTTATGAGCCGGACGCCGCGCGCTTCGGGCGCATCACGCTCGGCATTCCCTATGTCGAGTTCGAGGTACCTCCAGGGACCGCAAAAGGCATTTGCGGATTCTACCCGCAGGTCATGGCGATGCCGGCCGTGCTCAAGAACGGCGATGCCACCGTTGCATCCGTGACGATGGGCAAGAACCAGCACCTGCTGTTTCGCGAGACCGACCGGCCGCAGCCCGAATATGACGGCCACCACGTGCAGATGTACATCACGAACTTCTCCGGCCCCTATAGCAAGCTATCGGACCGTGGTCTGATCTATAGTGAGGACAATCAATACCAATACCGCTTTCGCGATATCGTCGATCCCGCGACCGGCAAGCATCTGTTCACCATCGAGCACGAGGTTCGCAGCGCCACCCACCCGATGTATTTGAGACCGCTCATCAACCGCAATCCGACGCAGACCAATCGCACATTTGCCTCCGGCCACGATCAATGGCTCTGGGCGATGGGACCGGACCCGTACGACCCGGAATAGCGAAGAGCACCCTCTCAGGCTCCACCTCCTCTTCCCCCCGAATTGAGCTGATCTAGCCTGGAAAGCCTCCGCCCGCCCGAGCGCTCCAGGATTTCATCTTTCTGTCATGCATCCCGGCTGGACGCGTTCAAAAATCCGCCGTCGAAACTGCCGACATGCGCGGCGGCCACGCAATCTTTCAGGTTCTTGCTCGAACGGCCACGCGGTCGGCGATCGCGATAGCTGCCGGGACTCGAAACGACGACCAGTTGTTATCGGCTCGTGCAGTATTTCGAACCTCACGCGTAAGCAGCGTGGCCGACCAACAAGGTCGGCTACCATTATTGATTTCTTGAAAAAATTTGGCCCGCTCCCGACATTCTGCTAAATCGACCGGGACATTTGCTCTTGGATCAAACATCCGAAATGGTCATCGTCGTCTCATTTGGATTGCTCTGCCTGCTCAGCGCCGTCCTTGCCTGGATCGACATCCGTCACGGGATCATTCCCGACTGGTTGAATCTGACGATTGCCGGTCTTGGACTATTGAAAGCCGTGACTATCGGTGGTTTGCCGGCCGGTTTTGAAGCAGCGTGTGAAGGCGCTGCCATCGGAGCCGTCTTCTGGCTCCTGAGACGGCTTTATTTCGCTTTCAGAAAAATACAGGGTCTCGGGTTGGGCGACGTCAAATTCCTCGCGGCCGCCGGAATCTGGAGCGGCGTTGAGGGCCTTCCCGTGCTCGTGCTGGTCGCAGCGCTGACCGCGCTGGCCTGCGCCAGCGTCATGCAATTGGCCGGACGGCAATTGACCGCTCAAACGTCCCTTTCGTTCGGACCATTTCTGGCGATTGGCCTGCTATTCACGTCAGCTCTTCAACAATACGCGTCGTGTTGCTGAGCGGCAGGAGGTCTGCACCAAAACTAGCGACCGGAGCGATCCAAGCGCGACTCTGACGACCGCAGCTTCGGGGTGGCCGGTGGCGGCGGAGGGACTTCACTGGTCACCTGTCCGAGGCCGGGCTGCGGCAATGCGAGGGTGACGACCTGTTGGTCCCTTTCCAGCGCCGTTTCCCGGCCCTGAACCGACCGCAGCTTCCAGCCCTGAAAGTCCTCACCGACCTTCAGCCGGACTACAGCCTTGGTCGACTGATCGAGAAATATCCCGAACCCTTCCTCGTCGCTCGCGATGGTGCCCACCAGAGTGAGCTGTGGACGCTCGGGCTGCGTTGGTTTGGCTATAGCGGCGACCTTCGGAGCCACGACGGGCGCAACGGCAGCAGGTGGAGGCCGCCGCGACGGTGAAAATATCGGCCTGTCGCGCGTGGCGGGAAATTGGGCAAGCGGCATGGCCCACAACGGGTTGGCGCTTAGCGCCCGCACCGGCGCAGCTGCCCCCGGCGCAGGAGGAGTGACGGTGACCTGCACGACCGCTGGCGCGGGATCGGTCCAGGTCGGCGCTGCCGCAGATCCTACGCGCGGGCCTTCGGCCTGATCGTCAAGCGCATCGCTGGAAACGGCGGAGATCGACGCAGACGCGCCTCCGTACATCGACAGGGCCAGAACCACTACCCCGATCGCAAGTTTCCGCATCATTTCGTTCCCTGCCATTGTCCCGACACCGCCAGCAGAATTCGCAACTTCCCCTCGCCGGACGAGATCGTCGGAGCTTGAACGGTGAGCTGATCGATGAACAAGAACGGCATGCCGGCCTCGAGATCATAGATCAGCGGTTGCAGCGCCGGCTGATCGAGTTCGCAACTCGCGACCATGCTGACAAATCCCGCCTTGGATGGCGTCCCCTGCACATCGAGCTGGGACGACAGCACATTGCCGCCAAGTCTCGTCACCGCGCCCGCGACGCGCTGAAGCAGGGCCGCTCCCGCCACGGTGACGGTCGCCCCTTCCAGAAACGGCGAGCCGGAAGGTATCCCTGCGTCGCCGGAACGCCCACCGGGCGCGGGTATCTTGCGGCCCTCGAGTTGCTCCAGCATGGCGGCCGAGGAGGCCACCGTCGCCCGCTGGCTAAAAATGTCGGCCATTGAACTTGCAACCGTCGCCAAAAGTGCAAGCACCACGCCGGCGTAGGCCACGGCCGCCAGGACGGGCGAATTCGCGAACGACCTTCTTAGAGATGCGGTGAAGTTCATGTGCCAGATCCGAAAGATGGCGTGATGTGAGCCTCGATGTGGAACCGTTCACCCGGATCGTTCTGCGCACGCGTGGTTGGCGCAAAAAAGGTCGCGCGGGCAAATTGCGGTGACCTCTCCATCAATCGAATCAAGGACGGCGCATCCTGCGTCATGCCGACAAGCTGTACCTTGTCTCCTTCGATCCGCAACTCCGTTACGTAGGTGCTGTCCGGCAGCGCCTGAGAAAGGGCTTCGAGCACAACGACACTCGATGGGCTCGTCTGCTTGCGCCTGGCAAGCAGACCGAGCGCCGACCCACCGGCACTGGGATTGAGACGCAACGAGGCACGACGTTCCGAAATCCGCCGCGCCAATTGTTGCTGTTCCGACTCAAGCGCACTGCCGATGTAAGCCGCGGCCATCAGCGAGGCCGCGGCTGCAAGGCCGGAGGACAGCAATATGACGCGCAACATCTGCGGCACACCTATCGCGCGGCCGGCAGTTCCGCGCAGCGGCTGGTCGAAGACTTTGATCTTCGCCGGCGTGCCTCCCGCAGCCGGAAGCTCCGCGAACCCTGCAATCGATGCCGCGCCCGCTCCGGTCGCAAGCTGAACCATCGGCTGGATTTCCTGTTTCGATGTCGCAGCCAGCGTCAGTTCAACCCGCTCGTGAGAGTTGGCCGAGGGTGGGCTCCAGCCGAATACCACCTCGTCCGCCGTCCAGGGCGTCAAGCGGTCGATCTGCGTGCGAATCATGCCGTCGAGGAAGTCGACAGCCTGCTTCGGAAAATCGAGCGATCGAAACCATACCTGGCCGGGGGTCATCAACGCTTCAACACGACTGCCACGAAACGCGGCCACCCACTCCGTCGGCAAAGGAGGATTGGGCCGACCTTGCGAGAAGCGAAACGAAACCTCCGGCAGAGCCGGGCCCTTTCGCGCCGATATCATCTTGGCCGTAAAGATGTGGTCGCTGTCTTCGCGCAGCAGGATCCGCCGACGGCGGGCATACCGGCCAATTCCAGAATTAACCGCCCGGACAACCGCCGCGATCCATTCATCGAACAGGACTTTGATTTCGGACATCATTGCCATCAACCGCTCACCAGCTTCCGCGACCGGTGACCAGCCTCCACGTCGTCCTGCCATGACAGCACATGGTAGGGGTCCTTGTCATCGCCCAGCGCGATGACAACCTCGGAGGCAATTCGACGACCATTGTCGAAACTGAGCGTCGTCAGGATGCGGAAGGATTTACTATTGGGAATGGTCGCGCTGGCATGGGCCGGACCGAGTGCGGCTGCGATCGCGGCCTGGTCCCTCGACAATGTCGGCCGCTGCTTCAGGAAATCATTCAGGGCCGAAGGCGTCATCTCGGGCAAAGCGGCGATCACCTCGGGCGGCGCGCTCAGGACGTCGA
This sequence comes from uncultured Alphaproteobacteria bacterium, assembly GCA_963786045.1. GTDB lineage: Bacteria > Pseudomonadota > Alphaproteobacteria > Rhizobiales > Xanthobacteraceae > Bradyrhizobium. Next base: position 58,335 of record CAWAXR010000017.1, read on the forward strand.
CGTTGGACGATCCGCTGAAAACCGTCACGAACGGCAAAGCCCGATCGACCAATTCCGGCGGCACGCCGAGAACGAGACTGAGTTCGTTCACATGAGTAAAGTACGACTGTCGCGGGGAATAGGTGAGGCCCGCGGCGCCATACAGCGCCTCTTCCTCGTTAGCCGCATTGGCCGCGGGACGCGTCCGCCACCCGACGATCCGGTCGGCAGATTCCCTGGCGATCTTTTCATCCGCACCGAGAACGGCAAACAGATTGGTCAGCATTTCCCTGGAGGCAAAGTTGAGATCGACGCGCGCTGCTTCCGACGTGAAGTTGACGAGAACATCCGCATTGTCGAGCCGGAAGCGGAACGAACCCAGCGCCGGGCGCGCCTTGTCATCTCCGATCAGCAATTGATAGGTTGTCAACTCGAGACTGGCCGACACCAGAGCTTCCGTCCGCAGTCCGGTATCGGTGATGGCCAGCGCCTGAGCCGAATTTGACAGATAGACCGAAAAGATCGTCGCGAGCGCCGACAGGGCTATAAGAATCCAAAGCACGGCGATGATAACGAAGCCCCGCTCCGAGGATGCTGCAACCGCGCGCCGAGGTTTCTGCGTCACTGCTGACCTCCCTGACCTGTCGCCATTTGCTGCGAACCTCCTTGCGGATTTCCTTGTAAACTTCCTTGAGCGCTATTCGGGGCGCCTGGATTGGCGCCGCAGCCGCCGTCCGACTGCGCGCAGTCGCCTTGCGCGGGAGACTGGACGTGAACCGGCGCTACCGTCGAAACCGAGAGGATTCGTTCACTCGCCGCGTCGCGCACCGTCAATTTGATGGCCGCCGGGAGCTTGTCGGAGTCGTGCCAGCTGCTTTTCCAGACCCGGTCCTGGCCCGCATAAGCAAATGACAACCGAAAAGGAGCGCGCAGCAGCACGACCGGTTCCCCGAAATGAAGTTGTTCGGAGAGCGTGGATGCCAGTGGCAACGGCCGGAACGGCGCGCGCGAACGGACCGTTACGAGCCCCTCGCGATCGGTGGTTTCGCCGACCCGCACCACATCCAGCCCAGGCCCGGCGTTTGGGCCCAACGCAGTGCGCACGAACGTAACCGACAACTCCGAGCCATCGAACAATGGACGACGCTCGCCGCGATTGGCCGGCACATATTCGGCGGCCGCAAGGTCGGCGCCGATCCGCTGCAACGCGATGCCGATCAATTCACTGCGCTGGATTCGCTCAAGGCCGCGATTCCAGTTGGGAAGCCACTGCGCCGTAAGATTTGCCAGCGCCGAGAGCACGAGACCCATCAACGCCAGCGCCACCAGGGTCTCGATCAGCGTAAAGCCGCCCTCGCCAGCCCGCCGCTTTGCAAACGATCTGTTCATTTCGGCGGTCCGCGCATCAAGCGAACGGTCTGGAGGTCCGACACAGCGCCTGAAGGGGACCGGACTTGAATCCTGACGAGCGCGGGAATCCAGGTCACGTCGGCGCCTGGCACGGACCAGTCCTCACCGAGCGGTCCGACATCTATCTTCCAGCGGTAGTCGTTCGCCTGCCCCGCCAACACCCCAAGGCCGAGCTCGGCGCGAGGCGGTATTTCCGCGGTCATAACCGAACGCGCTGCCTGCATCAGTGTCACGTGCTGCTCCAGCAAGCGCACACCGCGCACGTTTGTCGACATGACCGATCCGATCGCAACGATAGAGACCGCAACGACCGTCAGCGCGATCAATACCTCGATGATCGTGAAGCCGGCGTCGGCACCGTCAATTGGTGGCGGATTTGTGCGGAACAATTTCGATCCTTCCCGTCAGCCAGTTGACGCGAATTTCATAGCCGGCATCGAGCCGCGTCAGCGCGATCGCCCCGCCGCATGACATGCCACTGGCAAAGAAGCTGATGGTCGACAAGGCCGCACGCTGGTGGCAGGTTTGCGGCAAAAGCGCGTCGAAGCGGACGTCGTCCGGAATACGAATCACGTCCGCGGTCGCGCCCGACCGGATCGAGCGGCCTCCGGCATCGACCAGCGTAGAGACGTCAGCCCCGCGCCGGATCGCCGCGTTGCGATCCGCCTTCAGCAGGGTTGCGGTCTGCAGAGCATAGGCCTGCAGCCGGGAGCGGGATGTATGATGCGGGATGAACGGCAGGAGCACAGCCGCCATCATGGCGATGAGCGCGAGCACACACACCATTTCAAGCAAGGTGAAGCCACTTTCCGGGCCGTTACTCATTCTTGGCGCTGGCCATGTTGTCGATCGAAATGTCGGCCGCAAGCCCGCTGCCACCCTCCTGCCCGTCCGATCCGTAAGACATGATATCGTAAGGTCCGTGTTCACCGGGCGCGCGATACAGGTAGGTGTGGCTCCAGGGATCGTTCGGCACGTTGCCGCCCTTCAGATACGGCCCGTTCCAGGCAGCGACACCTGGCGTAGGTCGTACCAGCGCCGCCAGGCCTTCCGCCGTCGAGGGAAAGCGGCCGGCATCGAGATAAAACAGGTCGAGCGCGCTGGAGAAGCTCTGTAGCTGAATCTTGGCAGCCTTGACCTTCGATTCGCTGAGATAATTCAGCACGCGCGGACCAATCAGGCCCATGATGAGGCCGATGATGGTGATCACCACCAGCATCTCGACCAGCGTGAAACCCTGCTGGCCCGAATCCTGCTGACGCTTATTGTCCGCGCACCTGGCGAAGAACCCGCCAATGCGTGTTAGCGACTTCATCATGAAACCCATCCTTGCTTATCCGACTAGTTGCGTAACCGACAGAAGCGCGGTCATGACCGACACGATCAAGCCTCCGACGACTGTACTGATAGTGACGATGGCGAGCGGCCCGATGATGCCGACGATACGATCGAGGCTGCGCTGCAATTTCGCCTCATAGAACTCGGCGACCCGCCCTGCCAGCACGGGAAGTTGCCCGGTTTCTTCTCCCAGTCGCAGCATCCGGATCGCCATCGGCGGCATGTTGCTCGACGCAAGCAGGGCATCCGAAAGCTTGCCGCCATGACGGACGCGATCGGCGGCCGCCGTCCAGGTCGCAACGCTTCCGGTGACCGCCATGATGTCGACCAGGATGCGCAGGGTGGCCGTGAGATTGACGCCGCTGCCGAGCAGGACGCCAAGATTGCGGCAAAAAAGGCTGGTGCGGTAAAATTGAAAGACGGAGGCTATGCCGGGGACGCGCGAGATCGCGGTCATGATCGCGGCACCGGCGCCCGGCCGGCGCAGCAGCCACCAGAGGCACACGACGACAGAAGCCGAGGCGAGCATCACGCTGACGGCGTTCGCGCGAAGAAAATCCGACAGATTGATGAAGACGCTGAGTGCGGAGTCCGATTTTGCGCCGAAGTCCTGCAGCACGGACGAAAACTGCGGCAGAACGAACAGAATGAAGAACAGCATGACGCAGGCCGCGGCGATCAGCACGAAGGCCGGGTACTGCATCGCATCAGTCAATTTGCGGCGCATCAGCTCGGACCGTGCCCGCTCCGTTCCCAGCATCTCAAGCACTTGATCGAGCGTGCCCGACACTTCGCCGACGCGAACCAGCGCGACATACATGGCGGGAAACAGCTCCAGGTGCTCCGCAACCGCGCTGGCGAAACTTTCGCCGGTCAGAACTGAAGCCCGCAATTTGGCGACCACGGGACGAAGCCGGCCGACGTCCGTGTCGCTTGCGAGCAATTCGAGCGCGTCGTCCAGACGCGCACCCGCCTTCAAAAGCAGGGCGAGATCCCGGGTGAACGTTGTTACTTCGGCGGGGCTCGGCCGGCCGAAAAGCCCGAAGCCGGCGCCCGGAGCCGTCGCGATTGCCTTGTCTTCGATGGTTTCGATCGGCAGCAACCGCAGATACTCGATGCGATGCGCGACTTCCGCCGCTGTCGGCGCCGAGAGCGTGCCATGCACGATCTCTCCGTTCTGCGTCAGGGCCCGATAGCGGAAATTCGGCACGATCTCACCTCACCGCGCGGTCGTAACGCGGAGAATTTCCGCAGGCGAAGTCAGGCCGGCGCGGCATTTCGCTACACCGTCGTCGACCATCGTCGTCATTCCGGCGCGAATCGCGGTCTGATCGATTTTCAGTCCATCGGTCTTTTCCCCGATCAGTTCACGAATTTCGTTGGTAAGTTCAAGGATCTCGAACACACCTAGCCGACCGCGATACCCGGTGCCGCCGCAGCGCTCGCAACCGCAGGGCGCCTGAAGCCTCTCGCCGCTTCGGAATCCGAGCGCGCCGAGCCGGGGATCTTCGGCAAGATCGGCCTCGGCGAGAACCCTTGGCGTCTTGCAGCGGTCGCACAATTGCCGAACGAGCCGCTGCGCGACCACGGCCCTCAAGATGGATCGCAGCAGATATCCCTCGACGCCGAGATCGAGAAGGCGGGGTACCGCGGCCGCCGCCGATTCGGTATGCAGGGTGGTCAAAACAAGGTGGCCCGTGAGGGCCGCGTGAACCGCGACGTGCGCGGTTTCAGAATCGCGCACCTCGCCAACCATGATGACGTCGGGGTCCTGACGCACGAACGAACGCAGCGCCGCTGCGAAGGTCAAGCCGATCGCGGGCTTGATCTGGGCCTGATTGACGCCGGGTATGTCATACTCGACGGGATCCTCGACGGTAAGGATTTTTCGACCCGGTTCGTTCAGGATCGACAGGATCGTCGCCAATGTCGTGGTTTTTCCGCTTCCGGTCGGGCCGGTAATGACGATCATGCCGTGGGGCAACTTCAGCAATCGTCTGAGCATGACATCGTCGGCCGCTGAAAATCCCAGCTTTTCGACCATCAGCAGCCCGCGATCCTTGGGCAGGATACGGATGACCGCGGATTCCCCGTGCTGCATCGGCATGATCGCGACACGGATGTCGATATCCGTACGCCCGACCCGCAGCCGTGCGGCGCCGTCCTGCGGCAGCCGGCGTTCAGCGATATTGAGGTTCGCGACAATCTTGATGCGGGAAATGACGGCTTGCGGCAGCACGCCGGCCGGCGCCGCGATCGGTCGCAGCAAGCCGTCAACGCGCAAGCGGACCACCAGCCCGGCCTGAAACGGCTCGATGTGAATGTCGCTCGCACGCAGCTCGACGGCCTTCTCCAGCAAATCGTTGACAGCACGAACCACGGGCGCGCCGCTGGCAAGGTCCCGCAGGCTTTCGATGTCGTCTTCACGCGGCTGATGCGGTTCGCCGCCGCTCGCCAGCTCGACATGGTCGTCGCCCAGACGCTGATCCAGGACAACCGCAAGATCTTCGACCGACGCCACCTTGATCGCGACATCCCGCCTGAGCACGATTTCGGCTGCCCGCCGGGCCGCGGTATCGGTCGGGTCCGCGACCGCCAACACGGCGGCGCCGTCGGCGGATTGACAAGGGAAAACCATCATTTCCCGCAGAAAGCGCTGCGAAAAGGCTTCGCTCAATGCCGGCGCGGACAGCATATCCTGCAGGGTGACCCGCTCGAGATCGGCGAAACGAGCGGCTTCATCGGCGAACTCGCTGGCCGAAAGGTTTGTGAGCTCCCAAAGCTTGCCTTGCCGACGCGAGGAGCCGCCTTGCTCGGCCGGTTCGCCGTTGGCGTTCGCCTTCGTCAAATGATTGTTGCGACGAAGATGTTCCATAAACTGCAAGGATTCGTCGCTGGTCATTGGGTCTTTCCAGTCGCGTCGCTTTTCCTGGGACGCCGATCAGCGGACCACGGCCCATCGGCCCCCCGACCGCCGGTTGCCGGCCACCGGGAGGTTATTGATCCGAAACATGACAGCTGTACGAAGCGCGAAGGTGTACCCGCCTCAGAAGAAAATCAGTCCCGCCGTGGCGGTTGCCTGCCTGATCTCTCGCTGGCCCTTATTCGGAAATTATTACTGTCATGTTCCGCCGCTAAGAGTGCGGCCCGGCTCCAATTCCGCAAAGGATCCAGAGCCCCGAAGAGAAGAAAAGACTGGAACGGCGTAAACATGATACGTGTCGGCAACCGAGGCCTGCCCCCGTCGGCCGGTCGCTGCATTGGTATTGCTTTCATATTGTCGTCCGTTGTCGCGCTTGCATCCTGCAATTCGGCCACTGTAAGTTCCAACGGCAGCTCCGATATAGACGTGCTCGACAAGGTCCGTTCGCTCGACACCTTGCCTCGTTATCCACAGCCGGCAAGCGCGCCGGCGGCCAATACCGGCCAGCGAATCCAACCGGCGGTATTCCAGGGCACCGAGGTGGCCGATATCTCGGAGGGGCGCCCGCAATCGGTCTCGACCGGCAACGGCTTTGAACTCAATTTCGAAAACACGCCGGTCGCCACCGTGGCCAAGGTGGTGTTGGGCGACATTCTCCAAACCGGCTACACAATCGACCCGCGGGTGCAAGGCACCGTCAGCCTCGTTTCCGTAAGGCCGGTGGCCAAATCCGACATTATATTCGTATTGGAAAATGCCCTGCGGATCAGCGGGATCGTGCTTGTTCGCGACACCGCGGGCTACCGTCTGACGCCGCTCGGCGACGCGGTCGGCACGGGCCGGGTCGATGGCGCGGCCGCGACCCCTGAACCCGGCTATGGCGTCTCCGTCGTACCCTTGCAACACGTGTCTGCGCAGACGCTGCTGAAGCTGATGGACAGTTTCGCGACGAAACCCGGAATGGTACGCGCCGACGCAACGCGAAACCTGCTTCTGATCCAGGGCAGCGGCGCGGAGCGTCGCACGGCGGTGGATACCGCGCTGAGCTTTGACCTCGATTGGATGCGGGGACAATCGGTCGGCATTTTCCCCATCCTCAACAGTGGCCCCGAACCCGTCATCGCTGAACTCGAAAAAATTGTGGATTCCGGTGACAACGGTCTCAGCCAGAGCATGATCAAGTTTCAGGCGGTTGATCGCCTCAACGCTATCCTGGTGGTCAGCAAGAAGCCGGCGCTGCTGCATGCCGCCGCAACCTGGATCAAGCGGCTCGATCGCGCGGACAGCTCAAGGACCAGCGTTCATGTTTACCGGGTGAAGTACGGCGATGCCCGCCAGATCGCGCGCGTGCTCACCGATATGTTCGGCGGCGGCTCTTCCTCGGGCGGCCTGCTCGACAGCGCCGACAACCAGATCGCGCCGGGTTCGGGCTCATCTGCGAGCGCCAGCGGCGACCGGCCCTCCATGAACAGCAACAGTCCATCTTCGTCATCGGGCGGCTTGGGTTCCAATTCATCCTCGTCGTCTGGCGGCTTTGGCTCCGGTTCGTCCTCATCATCTGGGGGCTTTGGCTCCCGCGCCGGATCCGCGTCCAATGCAGGCTTCGGCGCGCCTGCGGCCGGCGCGAACGCGGGATCGCTCGACAGAGGCGGCGCCGGCGGCGGGCAGCCGGTGTTGCAAGGGGTGCGGATCACGGCGGACAACGTCAATAACACCCTGCTCATCTATGCCGATCAGGGTAATTACCGGATCATCGAATCGACGCTGCAGCAGGTCGATCAGCCGCAGCTTCAGGTCGCGATCGATGCCACCATCGCCGAGGTCACGCTCAACGATGAACTCTCCTATGGCGTTCAGTTCTATCTGACCAGCCACAATCTCGGATTAAGACCTGACCAGGGCTCCCTCCTCAACACCCAGTCGACGTCTACACCTGTGCCACCCAGCGTCGCGGCAGCGGCCGGAACGGCCGTCAACACCTTTATCAGCCGCGCAGTGCCCGGGTTCAATTTCCTGCTCGGTTCGGAAAATCAGCCGGGCGCCATCCTGGACGCCTTGCACACGATAACCACCGTCAAGGTTCTGCAAAATCCGTCTCTCGTGGTGGTCAACAATCAGGCCGCCACACTCCAGGTCGGCGACTCCGTGCCCATCTCCACAGGCTCGGCGAACGTGCTCAATTCTGCGACCTCCACCAGCAACACCATCGTCAACACCATCGATTATCGCAACACGGGTATCATCCTGCGGGTTTCTCCCCGTATCAACATCAACGGAAATGTCAGGCTCGATGTCGAGCAGGAGATCAGCAACGTATCGCCGCAAACGGTCACCAGTTTGACCCCGACCGTCTCCGAGCGAAAGGTCAAGAGTTCGATCTCAGTGGCCAACGGGCAGACGGTCCTGTTGGCCGGATTGATCAGCGAACAGCAAAACCTCAACCGAAACGGGATCCCCCTGCTGGATCAAATTCAGGGACTGGGCGACGCCTTCTCGCATCAGGACAAGAGTGTGGCTCGCACCGAGTTGATCATCTTTATCCGCCCCCAGATTATCCGTGACAGCCTGGATGCTCATTTCGTCGCCGAAGAACTTCGATCAAAGCTCCGTGGCAGCATTAATGCGAGTGTTGCGAATGACGCAAACGGCCAAGCCGTTCATTGATGCGCCGGCGAAACTGCGGCGCTCCGCCTCTGCGGGGCTCTGTCCCGTGATGAACACGATCGCGGCGCGATGGGCCATGCCGGCGATCTTGTTCGCCATCTTCTCGCTCGGTGCCACAACAATGCGCCCCGTCCTCGCCGACGAATTGGCACGCGGGACCGGCACCTATTCCAGAGGCGATTACGCGCGTGCCGTCCGTGAACTAACTCCTGCGGCGTTGCGCGGAAATGCCCGGGCGCAGGCACAGCTCGGCTTCATGTACGAAAACGGCTTCGGCGCACCGCAGAACTACGCCGCGGCCGCCGACCTCTATCACAGCGCGGCCGTGCAGGGTGACACCTTCGCGCAAAGCAGGCTCGGCCTGAGCTATGACAAGGGTCACGGCGTGCCGCAGGACGTGGTTCTTTCCTACAAGTGGCTCGATCTTGCCGCAGCAAAGGCAAAGAAGCGCGAACGCGACTATTATCTGAGGCTGCGCAACGCGGTGGCCTCGAAAATGACCTCGGATCAAATCGCCGAAGGCCAACGGCTTGCGCTGATCTGGACGACCGGACGCTGGTGATGGATCGGCGACAGACCGCGACGAACGTTGCGCGGGTCGCCTGAGATCATGTCGGCCGGGCGATTTATCCCCATTGTTTTTTTGTATTGTTTTTGACGACGAAAACCCCAACGTCGAAAAACATTTGAGCGACCGGATTTTGGCGCACATTGCGGGCATCATGCATGTGCAACAGAACATTCTGCTCCCCTTCAAGACTTTTCAATCCCACTTTTCCGATCGATCAAAGCGTTTCACAAATCTGAATTCTTTCCGACATCAGCGTGTAATTGCACCTGCCGATATTCGCCGCGACGGCGAGCAAACAGTCCGCAGTAGGACTCTTGCGCCGGCGTCACACGCAAATAACTTCCAAATTCCTGTGGAGAATATTCATGAGATCGAAGTGGTTTTTCGAACCGCTCTGTTTAGCGACGACCGCACTTTGTGCACTGACAAATACGGTACCCGCATTCGCCAAGTCACCGACGACGCCGATCCAGCATGTGATCATCATCATCGGCGAAAATCACACCTTCGACAATCTGTTCGGCACCTACCAGCCGAAGGCCGGCCAGACCATCGACAATCTCCTGAGCAAGGGCATCGTCAATGCCGATGGCACACCCGGCCGGCATTTCGATAGAGCAAAACAGCTGATTGGCCGCGACGAGAGCCGATACAATGCGGAGACCGCTTCGACGGGTGCCTACCCGACGTTGCCGCAGCCCTACACGACCTATGGCATCGGCCTGCCGGCAGGCGTTCCGGATACCAGGTTCCCCACGAACCTGCCGAATGGTCCGTATCAGATCAGCAAATACGTGCCGTACGCCGCCTATACCGGCGATCCCGTCCATCGCTTCTTCCAGATGTGGCAGGACTTCGATGGCGGCAAACTCGACAAGTTTGTCTGGGTCGAGGAAACCATCGGCACCGGATCGAACGGCGCGCCGCCCCCGGCCGGCGGATTCAATCCCAAGGAAGGCGCCATCTCGATGGGCTTCTACAACATGAACCCCTTCACCGACGCTTCGGGCAAGGCGCAGCCCGGCGACGCCCCCTTCTTCAAATCGCTCGCCGACACGTATGCGATCAGCGACAACTATCACCAGGCGATCATGGGCGGCACGGGCGCCAACTTCCAGGCTATCGTTTCAGGCCACGCGGCGTTCTTCACCAACCCGGACAGCCTCAACGGCGCCGCCGCGATCCCTTACAGCAACCAGATCGAGAATCCCGATCCGGTCGCCGGAACGAACAACTACTATACCCAGGACGGCTATAGCGGAGGTTCGTATGTCAACTGCTCCGACCCGAACGCACCGGGCGTCGCGTCGGTGAACGAACAGCTCTATCGCCACGGCATTTCGAACAGCAATTGCGCGCCGGGCCACTATTATCTGGTCAACAACTACAACATGTTCTGGAACCAGACCAGCAGCAACGTGCGGACGCTTGGGCCGAACTCGTTCACGTTGCCGCCGCAAAGCCTGCCGTCCATCGCGGATGTCATGACCGCGAAGGGTGTGTCGTGGAAATATTACAGCGGCGATCGCGGTAACGACCCGACCGTGTTCGCCAACTCGGTGGATGGTGTGCCGCTGGCGTTCCATTCCTATTGCGGTATTTGTGACCCGCTCACGGGCTATCTGAGCATCATGAAGAACCCGTCAGAGGAAGCGAAGCTGCAGAATTACGGCGCGTTCCTGAATGACATTCAAAGCAACACGTTGCCGGCGGTGTCGTTCGTTCGTCCGTTCGAAACGCTGGCCGGACATCCGGCGGATTCGACGACGGACAACTATGAAAAGTTCCTGCAGGCATTGATCAATCGGGTGAAGAGCAATCCCGAACTCTGGAACTCGACCGCGATCTTCATCACCACCGACGAAGGCGGCGGCTTTTACGACTCCGGCTACATCCAGCCGGTCGACTTCCTTGGCGACGGCACCCGCATTCCGCTCATCGCGGTTTCACCCTATGCCAAGAAGGGTCACGTCGATCACACCTACTACGACCATGTCTCGCTGTTGAAGTTCATCGAGAAGAACTGGGATCTTCCAAAAATCTCGGATCGGAGCCGCGACAATCTCCCGAACCCGATCCATGACCGCGACGATAACCAGTACAGGCCCCAAAATAGCCCGGCCATCGGCGATCTCATGAACCTGTTCGCCTTCGACCACCATGACCGCGATGGGGATAGCGACAATGACGACCGTCACGACCGCCATCATCACTAGGTCTTCCTGTTGATCTGATGTCGCCGGCGAAGGGCTGCGTTAACCGACGCAGCCCTTCTGCTTGTCGCGCGTCGCGTCGCAGGCCGGCGTCCCTATCCCCGCCTATTCGGCGGCGACGCTCTTGATCGCCGCATGGCCATGGGTCTTGACGACGACCTTGATGGCATCCTCGATGCGCTCCCGGGCGTATCGCAGTGCGGTCGGCAGGTCTTCCAGGGCAAAGGTGTGCGTGTGTACCTTGGTGGCGTCGAAGCGCTTCTGCGCCATGAACGCCTCGGCACGATGCGTGGCGCTCTTGCCTTCGCCGCGGATGCCATAAACGTAGATGTTGTTTCGCACGAGATAGGCAATATCGACTTCGGCCGGCTTGCTCGGGAAGGCGGCGAGACAGATGCGACCGCCACGGTTGACCATGCGCGCGGCGTCGTTGACGGCCTCCGGTGCACCGGAGCATTCGACCACATAGTCGACGCCCTTGCCGCCATTGAGCCGACGAACGGCGGCGACCGGGTCCTCGTTCCTGGCGTTGACCACGTAATCAGCACCAAGTTCGAGACCAATCTGAAGACGGTTGTCGCGGGTTCCGGTGAGAATCACGGGCTGCGCGCCCAGGGCTTTGGCGACCGCGACACCGAGCAACCCGATCGGACCCGGACCGGTCACCACAACGCTCTCGCCCGCGACGAGGCCGCCGAGCTCCGTCAACCCGTACATCGCCGTACCGGCGGTGACGACCAGCGTCGCTTCTTCGTCCGACATCTCGTCCGAGATGCGAACCAGCGTGTTGATGCTGTTGACGGCATACTCCGCAAACCCGCCGTCAGTCGTAAAGCCGTTGGCGCGATGACCCTTGTCGACATCGCCATAGTTCAGACCGTAGTTATGGCATGCCGTGTACATCCCCTCACGGCAGCGCTTGCACTGTCCGCATCCCGCATGGATCTCTACGGTGACGCGCTCGCCGATCCTGTATTCATCGACGCCCGGCCCCAGAGCCGCGACCGTGCCCATATATTCATGGCCCGGCGTGAAATTCTTGTTGTAGGGCAGCCCGCCCTGGATCATCGCCGGCGGACCGTGATGGATGATCTCAAGATCCGTTGCGCAAATCGCAACCGCATCGATGCGAACCAGAACTTCGGCCCTTTTTGGCGCCGGCACGGGTTTCGTCGTCAGGGTCAATTGACCGGGATCGTCCAGCACCCAGGCGCGCATCGTTTCGGGAACGGGAAAATCGGGCGAAGTCTTGACATGATCGGGCTTGTACATCGTTTTCTCCTGGGTGTGTTTGACCGCTATTCTGCCGCTACGCTCTTCGCTGATCCCCGCAGGATGGCGCCCGGCGCTCCGAGCGACGTCGACAATTCGTCCGCGGCTGCGATGAGATGAACCTTGGTTTGATCGATGTACGCCGATGTGGCGCGACGAGCGCCTGAATGCCGCCATTGTCGCGCCCCATCGGCGGACGGGCCGGCATGACGCCGGGCCTTTCCCTGCCTCGCTCGGGCTCCATCGCCGCACCTCCCGGCCCTTATTTTTATCAATCCAGTAGGGCCAATCCGCGCTCCAGACGCAACTTAATTTTCACATTGCAGATGGCTTTTTCATTAGGCGAAAGACCTGGACGACGCGCGCGATCAGAGTTGCTCCCCTCGCCTTGGCGGCCATCCCTTTAGCGGCGATTCAGATCGCCGCCCTCCTCGGGATCCGGCAATTTAATCATCTCATTGAGACGTTTGTTGAATTCCTCATTTGACAGAGGCTCCGAGGAAAACCGTGAGCCGCTATCCGGAGACTGCCCCATGTGGGTCAATTGCGGAAAAAACAATACCAGCAGGAGCAAAAGCCATTGAGCCGCGAGAAACGGCGCCAACGCCCGCACGAACAAACGGAAGGCGACTGCTTCCTTCAGAACGCCGCGCACCATCATCAGCGCATAACCGAAGGGTGGCAGCAAGAAGCTTGATTGCAAGGTCAGCAGCACCAACACCGATACCCAGCGCGCATCGGCGATGCGGATCAGAAGCGGCGGAATCACGATCGGCACGATGACGAAAATGATTTCGAAGGCGTCGAGTACGAAAGCACTTATCCCGATCATGCCCAGCACCACCGCAACGGCGGTGATGTCGCCGCCTGGAATCGACGAAACCATTTTGTCGACAAGATCTGCAGTTCCAAGCAGCCTCAAAACCATCGTGAACGTCGTTGCCGCCAGCAACAATGAGAACAAGGCGCCGGTGAGCGCTATTGCATCATTCAGCAACTTGTTCAGCATCGCACCGTGTAAACGTCCAGTCGCGAGGCCGGCAACCAGCAGCGCAAAAGCACCCATCGCAGCGGCCTCAACAGCATAGAAATAGCCGATGGCGACCCCGCCAAGAAGACCGAGCAAAGATACGAGCGCAACACCGGCGAGCCATCCTTGTTCTGCCGTCAGACGCTCGCGGTCCGGCAATCTTGTCGCGGTCCGGCCTGCGATCCAGCACAATATCAGGCACAGCACGAGGAAGATTCCGCCCGGCACAAGCGCCGCGTGAAATATGTCCTGCGTATTGACGACACGATCGCTCCTTCCCGTGGCCGTCACCGCCACGGTATGCGCGGCGAGCATCGCATCGCTCAGAAGAATCAGGACAAGAGAAGGCGGCACCAGGACACCTAGCGTGCTGGCGACCGCAATGATCGCGTGACGATCGGCTACGGGAATCCCCTCCGCCGCAAGACGCGGCGAGACAACGCGCGAAAGACCGAGCACGCTGGCACCGACCGAACCGTTCATCGGCCCAAGCAACGCGCCGAGCATCATGCCCGACACCAGCGGGGCTGACGGGCTGCGTGGAAGCGCGGCATTGCTGGCGCGATAAAGCGCGTCCGCGACCGGAAGCCGGTCAAGCAGCAAGCCCATCGTCACGTAGAGCGGCAGGGCCTGCAGCAAATCGTTTTCAAACAGATTGACCAGCCGGCTCGGCAGCGCCCAAAGGGTAGCCCCCTCAATGGCGCCCGTCACAACGCCGAGTATCGCGCCCAACGTCGCCACGGCAACAAGGACGACCGCGGCGGGCAGGCCGGTGGAAATGATGCCGACGCCAACCAGCGCAAGGAGCGCAAACCCCGCCCACTCCATCAGTTGTCGTCCGTCGCAAGAGGACGGAAAATATCGACAAGCGACTGGCCAAGGATAAGGACTGCCATCACCCAGAGCGCAAGCTTGACCAGGAAATAGCCGGGGTTGCCGCTGTCCTGAAATGACTCAAGGTCGCGAAGGCTGAAAAAGACGGTCGTCTTGCCCGCGAGCAGGACAAATAATGCCCAAGGCAGAAGTCCGACGGCGCTACCTACCTGATTGAGGCGCCGCCGCGTTCGCGCGGAGTATCGCTGGGCCAGCAGATCAGCGGCCAGGTGAGTTCCGGCACGCGTCGCCGCGGTGACGCTTACAGCGACGAAGAGCGCAAAGGCCACCTGCCCCAGATCGTTGGCCTCCCGCGAGTAACCGTGAAGGAAATCGCGCAGCGGCCATTGCAGGAACAAGAGGACAATCAACGGCAATGCAAGCCACTTGGCGACGGCTACGACATGGCCAATCAGGCGGTCGAGACCGCGCAGGAAAATCGTCAAATTGCCCCTCCCTGTCCCGTTCCAGCCTGAACAACTCGGTCGGCTGGAAGGCCAACACGCAAGTGGTTTCATGCCGCGATCCCCAGAGCAAGTCCGCTGAAATCTGGGGTCTTGCGGTCCGGACCGGAGATCCTCGCGAAATTGCGCCGCGCAGCGTCTGACCAACGGCGCGTTCTGGACCATCGCTCCAGCCCCTGCCGATGGCGCCACAATGACGCTTTTTTGGCATCGCTGTGCCAAAAAAAGCAGCTGTTGAAAGGCCCGCGGCCAGACGACAATGCCGGTGTGCTTTCGAACAATCATCCAGAACGCTGCGACGAAGCCCCGACCCCGATCATGGTCTATATGATTTACAGCAAGGCTCCCTGCACTCCACTGGTGATCGCCCCGTGAGTAACGACACCTCTCGCACCATCGTTTGCGCCCATGCAATCGGTACCGCGCGGCCAGTGTCTGGCGCGCAAACCATCACCATCAAGCGTGACAGGCTGTCCTCGGTCGAGCCGACCTCGGCACCGGCCCCACATCGGCTGCTGGCGATGCCGGCGCTCGTCAACGCGCATGATCACGGGCGAGCCATCAGGACAAGTTCGATCGGCGCCGACGCCAAGCCGCTAGAAACATGGCTGAACTATCTCGCGCTGTTTCCTTCCGTGGATCCTTATCTCGCCGCGGCCACGAGCTTTGCCAACAGCGCGCTCGGCGGCGCCGGCACCGTGATGGTCCATTATACGCGCGCGCAAGGGTTGACCGATCTTCCGACAGAAGCCGCCGAGGTCGCGCAGGCGGCACGCGATGTCGGCGTTCGTGCGGGCTTCGCGGTATCGATGAAGGACCGCAATCCACTGGTCTATGGAGACTCCGAAGCCCTGCTGGCCGCCCTTCCCCCGCAATTCCGCCCCGAGATCGAGCAGCGTTTTATGCGCAAGCCGCTGTCACCTTCCGATTACATGGCGCTGGTTGACGACGTCGCCGCCGCGGCGGATGGACCTGGATTCAATGTCCAATACGGACCGAACGGCGTTCAATGGTGCAGCGACGAACTTCTGCAAGCGGTGGCCCAGGCGTCACATCGCACCGGCCGCCGCGTCCATATGCATTTGCTGGAAACAAAATATCAGCGGCAATGGGCGGACGCCGCCTATCCAGACGGCATCGTGCGCATGCTCGACGAGATCGGCCTCCTGTCACCCCGCCTGACGCTCGCCCACTGCGTATGGGCAACGCGCGAAGAACTGGAGTTACTGGCCGAACGCGGCGTTACCATTTCCGTCAATACAAGCTCCAATCTTCACCTTCACTCCGGCCTGGCGCCAATGCGCCTGATGAAGGAACGCGGCTGCTCGCTCGCGCTCGGGATCGACAGCAAGGGCCTCGATGACGACGATGATGCATTGCGCGAGTTGAGGCTCTCCTACCTTCTGCACGCAGGCACCGGCTTTGATCTGGCGATGACGCGCCAGCAGGCCCTTCACGCGGCCGTCAGCAACGGCCGATTCGCCGTGACGAACGTCAACGATGGAGGCCTGATCGAGGCCGGCTCCGCCGCGGACATGCTGCTGCTGGATTGGGCGGCCTTGGATAACGACGGCCTTCGCGAAGATCTTGAACCGATCAACATGCTGTTTTCGCGTGCGACCGCAAGGCACATCCGCGAACTGATCGTTCTCGGCCGGACCATCGTCCGGGACGGTCGCGTAACAGGAGTGGATCTACCGGCCATTCGGCACGAGGTGCTGGCGCAGATGCGATCCGGCATGGCCGAAAACGCAGCACTTCTGTCGGCGTTGCCGGCGCTCGATCAAGCCACCGCCCGGCATTATCTTCCTGAACCGCATTGCTGCTAGCCGGCCAATGCCTGGCTGGGGCGGGAG
>CAWAXR010000018.1:0-149796 GCA_963786045.1 uncultured Alphaproteobacteria bacterium
CCGGCCAGATCTGTGTGATGCATTGCGCCGGATGGCTTTACGAGGACGGCAAGAAGGGTAAGAAATTCGACAGTTCGGTCGACCGTAACGAGCCGTTCGAATTCCCCAATAGGACAGCGCAAGGTTATCGCTGGCTGGGACGAAGGCGTCGCCTCCATGAAAGTCGGCGGCGAAACGCACGCTGATCATTCCGCCCGCGCTGGGTTATGGCGCCCGCAGCACCAGCGGCGTCATTCCTCCCAACGCGACGCTGATGTTTGACGTCGAATTGCTGGATGTGAAGGGCTGAACTGCGAAAAGTAAGGGACCGGCCCAAAAAAGGCCGGTCTTTTGAGTCGAGTCGGTCGGTAAATCAATCGACTGTTGCCTTGTGGTCTGGCCTGTGATCGCGGTTTTCTGTAGCATTTGCTGAAAGAATTCACTGGAAAGCAGCGCCATGACCAACTCTCACGATCACGTGCCATTCCAATCATCCCCATGCCGGTCATACCCACGATCATGGCGATGCGGAGCGCTGGAAGCATGATGGCGTCCGCGTGATTCCCGGCGACCAGCTCGATCCCAACGTGCCGTCGACGGCAACGGACCGCAAGGCCGCGATCGACTTCGCGCGTGTCGGCGCCCAGAAATTGTGGGCTGGCACCGTGACCATCAAGCCCGATGCCAGAACCGGGGCGCATCATCACGGCCATCTCGAGAGCATCATCTACATCATCGGCCAGGCGCGGATGCGCTGGGGTGAACACCTGCAATTCACCGCGGAGGCGGGTCCCGGCGATTTCTGACTTCGTACGGCCTGCATCCCCTCCTCAGGAAATCAACGCCAGCCGTGACGAAATTCTGGAATGTCTGCTGGTGCGCAGCGATGGCCAGGCGGTCGCGATCAATCTCGACATCGAGCCGGTCGAGAAGCCGGAGAAAGTAGTATAGCGGGTCGATCCCGTGCACCGCGATCCGGCAGAACCGAATGGAGTCGTTGCTTGGGCAACGCCTCAGCGCTGACCCGAAAATCCCGGATTGTCCGGGTGCGCCCTGACCGTCGATCCCGCACTCCGCGTTGGGGGTGGCTTCCGGGTGAATGTATCATGTGCTCAGT
Organism: uncultured Alphaproteobacteria bacterium; assembly: GCA_963786045.1. Lineage (GTDB taxonomy): Bacteria > Pseudomonadota > Alphaproteobacteria > Rhizobiales > Xanthobacteraceae > Bradyrhizobium. The sequence continues at coordinate 1,097 of CAWAXR010000018.1, forward strand.
CGGCCAGCAATTGGGGCTCTAAATTGAGCGTGAGACCTCCAATAGCCGGCTGCGCTGCAATGCCGCGAAAAAAATCCGCAAGATCAAGAACCTGTGATCGGAGAGGAAATCGTGACAGAACTCAATCAATCGTTGGGGCGGCGCGCCGTCATCAAGGAGACGGGGCTTGGGCCTCGTTGCGGAGGACGTCCGCTGCGCCTTCCTGCCCAAAACGCCGCTGCGGTTACAGAGGGAGGCGAGATCTGGAGCAGCGAATACTGGACCAAGAAGGCGGTCGGTTCCCTTGTGGATAGTTTCGCAAGCGGCTCGGCGCGCCAAAGGCCGGCGAGCCATCGCGGCCTGTCCTTTTCCTTGTCCACGGCTCCTCGGTCACCTCGCGCGCGTTCGATCTCAATGTGCCCGGTCACGGCGAATATTCCGTGATGAATGCTTTTGCCCGCCATGGGTTTGATGTCTGGACCATGGATCACGAGAATTACGGAAAATCCGCAGCATTTATCGGCAATTCCGATGTCGCTAGCGGCGTTGAGGATTTGAAGGTGGCGATGGAAGTCGTCGCCCGTGAGACCGGCCGCCAGAAATACCATTTCCTCGGCAAGTCCTCGGCGCGCTCCGCGCTGGCGTCTATGCCATGGTGGCCCCCGAGCGCATCGACCGCCTGGTGCTGGCCGCGTTCACCTACAAGGGGGAGCGGCATGAACATCGCCAGCGCCGAGCAGCTCGACTACTACCGCACCCACAACATCGCGAACGCGATGGCGGAGATGATCCGTTCGTGCAACCGCGACAAGCCCGCGGACCAGCGATATTGCCGCGGTCGAGGCCTGCTGCAGATGCCGGGAGTGCAGATCGGCGAGGATATCCCCACCGGCACCTACTACGACATGACGGCCAACATGCCGCTGGTGCATCCGCAGAAGGTGCTTGCGCCGGTGCTCCTGGTGAGTGGTCGGTCTGACGGGAACGCCACCGTCTCCGACCTTGAGGAGTTACTCAATCTGTTGCCCAACGGCGACCGGCAGCTCCATCCTTCCCGGGCACCGCCCATTCGCTGACGATCGCGACCAACCGCGAATTGTTCTGGCACGTCGCGCGGTCGTTCCTGACCATGCCGGCGCCGCTGGTGACCTGAGCGCTCGCGATGGGGTCATTCCGGGGCGCAGCGTGAGCTGCGCGCCCGCAATCTTGTCATTCCGGGCCTGTTCCTTCGGGCTATACCCGGAGGTGAAGGCTGGGCACGTTCACTGCTAAAAAAATCGAGAATCGGATGTCGGATTTGGGTCCGGGCGCTAGTCCTGGGGCGACCTCGTTGCGAAGGAGAGCCTGCCCATGTCCAGATTTTCACCCTGCCTGTGGTTCGACGGCGAAGCCGAGGAAGCCCGCGAAATTCTACGTCTCGCTGTTCAGGTCAGGGATCGACCAGATCCAGAAAAACCTTTGTCGACGGGCCCCACGGCAAGGCCGGCACCGTGCTGGTGGTTCAATTCACGCTTGCCGGCCAGGAATACATGGCCCTGAACGGCGATTTGCTCAGCTTCGAATATACCCACGCGATCTCGTTCAAGATCGACTGCGCGGACCAGGCCGAGGTCGATCGCCTCTGGGACGCGTTGTCGTCCAATGGCGGGTCGGTCGAACGGTGCGGGTGGCTCAGGGATCGCTATGGCGTGTATTGGCAGATCGTGCCGAGCGTGCTGCCGGAATTGCTCAGCAGTGCAACGCGCCGGCGCGAGCGGGCGATGCAGGCCATGCTGCAGATGGTCAACTTCGACGTCGAGGTCTGAAGGCGTATGAGGGGCAAGTCGGCCGCGTGAGTCGCGGTTCCCGATCATGTCAACTGCTGCTCAGGCATGCCGTACGACCGCCAGGCTTGTTTGTGGCGTGTCCGGTGCCCGGGGCGCAAAGCTGTCGCGCCGGCGCCGATGTGCGAACAAAAAAATGGCCAGATGCGTTTCTAGGAAAGCTTCCGTCGCGTGAAAAAAGAGTAGAGTAGGCGGATCACCCTGACCCTGTTTCGAACACAAAAAAGACAACGCGAGTATCAGGGGCATCGCCCGATCACGTCGGAGCACTTGGGAAGCTGGGTGGCGGTGTTGATTGGCTCGGCCATCATCGCCGCCGCCATCCTGCTGTCCACGCTGGTTCCGGCGGTGGGCACCCGGTTCGTCGGCATCGAAAGCCCCGCCGACGACAATGTGTGGTTGATCGACCGCCTTACGGGCAGTGTTTACCGGTGCAAGGCGCCGGAACGTGGCAAGGCATCATGCTGCCCGGAGGTCGCGACGGGCGGTATTCGGGGCGCAGCCGAAGCGCTGACGCCCGACGAATTCCCGGCGCTTGAAGCGCGCGAATCCGGCTACATTGCCGGCGATGTCGCGCGCCGATAAACCGTTTCCCTGACCAAGGCCGCGGCCAGGCACGTCTCGGCTGCGCGCCCAGCGGCTCGACACCAGGGCTCCGTTCGGCGAGGGGCCGCACGCGACGGCGGCGGCCGTCGCACATCTCGGCTACGTGCAGATCGACACCATCAACGTCATCGAGCGCTGCCACCACCACATCCTCTACAACCGCATTCCCGCCTACCGCCGCGCCGATCTCGCCAGGCGCAGAGCGTCGGCGAAGAGCGTGTTCGAATACTGGACGCATGCGCTCGCCTATGTCGCGACCGGGATTTTCGCTTCTTCTGCGGGCGCAATGAAGGCGACCAGCGGAAGGAGCCGACCACTGGTATGCCGAGGTCGGGGCGGCAAGGAGGTGCGCAAGGTCATTCGGCGGGTGCGCGAGAAGGACGGCGCGCTCACGATCGCCGACATCAAGGATGACGTGCTGGTCGACAAGGACCATCCCTGGGCCGCGCGCAAGCCGTCCAAGCGGGCGCTGCAGGCTGGCCTTCTTCCGCGGCGGGGTCACGGTCATCCGCGGCGCGACGGGCATGCTCAAGACCTATGAGCTGATGGAGCGGCATTTCGGCTGGGACAGGCCGCCGAAGCCGGCCGAGCGCGGCGGAGGTCACGCGCTACCGGCTCGACCGGGCTTTGCGCGCGCAAGGCATCGTCAGCCTCGATTCGATCTGTCATCTCGGCGCGGCCGGGCGAAGCCGGCGGTTGGCGCTGATCGAGTCGCGAGGTCGCCGCAACGACTGGTGCCGGCGACCTTCGCCGGCGCCGGCCGGCGAGCACTGGGCGCGGCCGGAGAGCTGCTGGAAGATCGCCGGCCGCCCGGCCTGCGAACTCGTCCACATCCTGTCGCCGTTCGATCCGCTCATCATCCAGCGCAAGCGCACGGCGGCCTTCTTCGGCTACGAGCACCTGTTCGAGGCCTATGTGCCGAAGGCCAAGCGCCGCTTCGGCTATTTCACCCTGCCGGTTCTGGTCGGCGACGAGATCGTCGCGGCGCTCGACCTCAAGGCCGATCGCCGACGCCGGAAGTTCCTGCTGCAGACATGGAATTGGGTCGGCGCCGGCGCGCCGAAAGCCGTGCGCAAGGATCTTCAAGCGCCGGATCGAGGAAGAGCTGCATCGCTTTGAGCGGTTTCAGCTCGCGGAGTGAATTTCATCCGCAAGGCGAACGACCGCGCCCTGCGCATTGAGGTCCACGCCCCGCGAATGCGCTTTTTGCCGCAAATCCATTAACTCCTTGCGGGCGATGCTCAAAACCCCGATGAACTGCCGCCACAAGAAAAGCCCGGGGAGAACCCTTATGTCCGTCACCACCATCACCGCGTCCGGTGCCGCCAAGAGCGAACTCGAAACCTCGACGATCCGCGCAATCTCATGGCGCCTGAATTCCATTTCTGGTGCTGGCGTATTTCTTTTCCTATCTTGATCGCGTCAATCTCGGCTTCGCCGCGCTGACCATGAATGCCGAGCTGAAATTCTCCCCGATGATTTTCGCCTGGGGCGCCGGCATCTTCTTCATCGGCTATTTCATTTTCGAGGTGCCGAGCAACCTGGCGCTAGAGAAATTCGGCGCCAGCCGCTGGATCGCCCGCATCATGGTGACCTGGGGCATCATCTCCGCCCTGATGGCGCTGGTGTCGGGGGTCTGGAGCTTCTACTCGTTGCGCTTTCTGCTTGGCGTCGCCGAAGCCGGATTTTTCCCTGGCATCATTCTCTATCTGACCTACTGGTACCCCGCAGAATATCGCGCGCGTTTTCTCGCCGCCTTTGCCATTGCCGTTCCCGTGTCCTCGGTGATCGGAGCGCCGATCTCGGGCCTCCTGCTCGGGCTCGATGGCACGATGGGGCTGAAGGGCTGGCAATGGCTTTTCATCATCGAGGGCGTTCCGTCCGTCCTGCTCGGCATTGTCACCTGGTTCTATCTCACCGACCGGCCGGCAAAGGCCGATTGGCTGACTTCGGAGCAGAAAGCCTGGCTTTCCGCAAAACTGGAAGACGAGATTGCCGCCAAGACGGCCGCGCAGCATCTCACGCTGGGGCAGGCGCTGTCGTCTCCCAGGGTGATCACGCTGAGCCTGATCTATTTCGGATTTGTCGGCGCGCTCTATGGCATGCAGTTCTGGCTGCCGCAGATCGTCAAGGCGTTCGGCTTTTCCAACGCTCAGACCGGTTTTGTCACCGCAGTCCCCTATCTGTTCGGCACCGTTGCCATGATCCTGTGGGCGCGGCATTCGGATGCCACGCGCGAGCGCGTGATGCATGTGGGCCTGCCGTTGCTGTTGACCGCGGTGGCGCTCGGCATCTGCGGTTACATGGACAATCCCTACGTCACCATGGTCGCGTTGGTCGTGGCCGCGATCGGCATCTTCTGCACCTTCGGGGTATTCTGGACGCTGCCGACCGCGTGGCTCTCCGGGACGGCGGCGGCTGGTGCGATCGCGCTGATCAATTCGGTCGGTAACCTCGCCGGCTTCGGAGGACCCTATCTGATCGGCTGGGTCAAGGAAGCGACAGGTTCGACCTCGACGGGCCTGTTGGTGCTCGCGGTACTGCCGCTGATCGGCGGACTGCTGGTTTTCCTCGGTGGCCACGAGACCAAGGTGGAATTCGCCGGAGCGGGACAGGTGAAATGATGAGCCAGGCCCCGTCGGGCATCCATGAGCTCACAAATTAGTGTCTAATGACGAATATTGACAATCGTCAGTGAATAATCAACACTCCTCACGGAATTAGCCGATGGAGTGTCAGATGTTCGCCCGTTCGATTTTTTCGAGCTATTACAGGCTTTTAGCTGGTCTGTCGCTGGCGCTGATCGCAATCGCCTTGGCCGGCTGCAACGATAAGGTCGCCGAGAAACCAGTCCTATCCAGGCCGGTCATGGTCGCGACGGTGCATTATGAGTTCGGAATCCCCGGAGCGTAGCTTTGTCGGCGCGATCAAGCCCCGGATCGAGACCGACATGGGGTTCCGGGTGCCCGGCAAGGTCGCCCGGCGTCTGGTTGAAGTCGGCCAGACCGTCGATGTCGGCCAGCCGCTCGCGACCCTCGACGAGGCCGATTTGAAACTGCAGGCCGAGCAGGCCGAGGCTGAATTCCGCGCCGCCACCGGCGTGCTGGCGCAGGCCGCTGCCGCCGAGACCCGCGCCAGGGATCTGCGCGCCAAGGGGTGGGCGACCGACGCGCAGCTGGATCAGGCCAAAGCCGTCGCCGATGAGGCGCGTGCGCGCCTCAATCGCGCCGAGCGCTCGGTCGAACTCACCAACAACTCTCTGTCCTACGCCACGCTTGTCGCCGACAGCCGCGGCGTCGTTACCGCGACCCTGATCGACTCCGGGCAGGTGGTAGCCTCCGGGCAGACCGCTGTTCGTGTCGCGCGCTTTGCCGAGAAGGAGGCCGTCGTCGCCATACCGGAGACGCTGGTGGGACGCGCCAAGGACGGCGCTGCGACGGTGACGCTGTGGTCCGAGCCGAACAGGAAATATACCGCCAGGCTGCGCGAGGTCGCGCCATCGGCCGATCCCGCGACGCGGACTTATCTCGCAAAATTTTCGTTGCCTGACGCCGGCGACAACGTCTCGCTAGGCATGACCGCGACGCTGACGCTCGCGGATTCCCAAACCGAGCGCGTGGCGCGGCTGCCGCTGTCCTCGCTCTATAGCCAGGGCGGCGATCCCTCGCTCTATACCGTCGACGACAAGGGCGAGGTGGCGCTGAAGCCTGTCAGCGTCAAATCCTACGAGAGCAACTGCGTCGTCATCTCCGGCGGCGTCGACGAGGGCGCGAAAATCGTCGTGCTCGGCGTGCAGAAGCTCGACCCGACCCAGAAGGTCAGGGTCGTCTCGTCGCTGTCGTTCTAGCCCAAGTCAAGGAGGGTAAGATGAAGCGCTTCAATCTTTCGGGCTGGGCGGTCAGTCATCCCGCGCTTATTCTGTTCCTGATATTTGCGCTGGGCGCCGCCGGCTTCTTTTCTTACCGGCAGCTTGGCCGTGCCGAAGATCCCTTCTTCACCGTGAAGGTAGTGAACGTCTCGGCGATCTGGCCGGGCGCGACCGCCGCCGAGATGCAGGCGCAAGTCGCCGACCCCATCGAGAAAAAGCTGCAGGAACTGCCTTATTTCGAAAAGGTGCAGACCTATTCGAAGCCGTCTTTCACGGCGATGCAGGTCACGTTCAAGGACTCGACCCCGCCCAGGGACGTGCCCTATCTGTTTTATATCCTGCGCAAGAAACTGGCGGACGTGCAAGGCCAGCTTCCCTCAGGCCTGCTCGGCCCGGTCGTCAATGACGAATTCTCCGACGTCGACTCGATCCTCTATATGATGACCAGCGATGGCGCCGACTACGCGCAGCTGAAGAAAGCCGCCGAAGGCATGCGCCAGCGGTTGTTGAAGGTACCGGGAGTGACGAAAGTCGATCTCTACGGCACCCAGGACGAGAAGATCTATGTCGAGTTTTCGCACGCGAAGCTCGCGACGCTCGGCATTACGCCGCAGGCGCTGTTTGACTCGCTCGCCAAGCAGAACAATGTCGTGCCAGCGGGCACGGTGGAAACCTCGTCGCAGCGCGTGCCGCTGCGCGTCACCGGCGCGCTCGACGGCGCCAAGGCAGTGGCGGAGACGCCGGTCGAGAGCAATGGCCGCGTGTTTCGCTTAGGCGATATCGCCACCATCACCCGCGGATTCGTCGATCCGCCGAGCTTTGTGGTGCGCCAGGAAGGCAAGCCCGCCATCGGCATCGGCGTGGTCACGGCCAAGGGCGCCAACATTCTGGAACTCGGCAAGGACGTCGCCGGTGCGACCGCGGAATTCATGAAGGCGGTGCCGCAGGGCATCAATGTCGACCGGATCGCCGACCAGCCGGAGGTGGTCGAGCACGCGGTCAACGAATTCGTGCACTCTTTCATCGAGGCGCTCGCGATCGTGCTGTTCGTCTCTTTCGTCGCGCTGGGCTGGCGCACCGGCATCGTGGTGGCATTGTCGGTGCCGCTGGTGCTGTCGATCGTCTTTATCGTCATGAATGCGATGTCGCTCGATCTGCACCGGATCACGCTCGGCGCCTTGATCATCGCGCTCGGGTTGCTGGTCGATGACGCCATCATCGCGGTCGAGATGATGGTGGTGAAGATGGAGCAGGGCTGGGACCGCATGCGTGCGGCATCCTTTGCCTGGGAATCCACCGCCTTTCCGATGCTGACGGGAACGCTGGTCACCGCGGCCGGCTTCCTTCCGATCGGCTTTGCCAATTCGGCCGTGGGTGAGTATGCCGGCGGTATTTTCTGGATCGTGGCGATCGCGCTGGTCGCATCCTGGTTCGTGGCGGTGATCTTTACGCCCTATATCGGCGTCAAGCTGCTGCCGAACATCGCCGTCAGCCACAACCACGATCCGCATGCGGTGTATGAAACCCGCGTCTACCGCATTCTGCGCAGCATGATTCAATGGTGCGTCAACCATCGCGTCAAGGTGGTGCTGGCAACCGTCGGCGTCTTCGCGCTCTCGATCCTGGCTTTCGGTCATGTCCAGCAGCAGTTCTTCCCGCTGTCCGAGCGGCCCGAACTGTTCCTGCAACTGCGGCTGCCCGAAGGCACCGCGTTCAATGTCACCGAAAAGTCCGTGAAGAAGGCGGAAGTGCTGTTGAAGGACGATCAGGACATCGCGACCTATACCTCCTATGTCGGCCAGGGCTCGCCGCGCTTCTGGCTCGGGCTCAACCCGCAGCTCCCGAACGAGGCGTTCGCCGAGATCGTGATCGTTGCGAAGAATGTCGAGGCGCGCGAGCGGATCAAGGCGCGCATCGAGAAGGCGGTCGATGATGGGGCGTTGACCGAAGCGCGCGTTCGCGTCGATCGCTTCAATTTCGGACCGCCGGTCGGCTTTCCCGTCCAGTTTCGCGTGATCGGCCCGGATGCCAGGACCGTCCGCGACATCGCCTACAAGGTGCGTGACGTCGTCAAGCAGAACGAAAACATCAAGGATCCGCAGCTCGACTGGAACGAGCAGTCGCCGTACCTGAAGCTCGTGGTCGATCAGGATCGGGCCCGCGCGCTTGGCCTCACCCCGCAGGACGTCTCACAGGCGATGAGCATGCTGATCTCGGGGGCGCCGGTGACGACGGTGCGCGACGGCATCGAGAAGGTCGACGTGGTGGCGCGCGCGGTGCCGTCGGAGCGGCTCGACCTCGGCCATGTCGGCGACCTCACCGTGACGTCGCGCAACGGAGTGGCGGTGCCGCTGCAGCAGATCGCGAAAATCGAATACGCCCATGAGGAACCGATCATCTGGCGGCGCAACCGCGACATGGCGATCACCGTGCGCGGCGACGTCGTCGACGGTGTGCAGGCGCCTGATGTGACCAACCAGATCTGGCCGAAGCTGCAGGAAATCCGCGACCATCTCGAGCCGGCCTACCGGATCGAGCCGGGCGGTGCGTTCGAAGAATCCGCCAAGGGCAACGCCTCGATCTTCGTCCTGTTTCCGCTGATGGTCATCGTCATGCTGACCCTGCTGATGATCCAGCTGCAGAGCTTCTCGCGCCTGATTCTGGTGTTCCTCACGGCACCGTTGGGCATTGTCGGCGCCTCGCTCGGGCTGAACGTCGCCAACCAGCCCTTTGGCTTCGTGGCGCTGCTCGGGTTGATCGCGCTGGCAGGCATGATCATGCGAAATGCGGTGATTCTGGTCGACCAGATCGAGACCGACGTCGCCCAGGGATTGACGCGCCGGGAAGCCATTGTCGAAGCCACCGTCCGGCGGGCCCGCCCGGTCGTGCTGACCGCGCTCGCCGCTATTCTGGCGATGATTCCGCTGTCGCGCTCGGCGTTCTGGGGCCCGATGGCGATCACCATCATGGGCGGCCTGTTTGTAGCCACCTTCCTTACCCTGCTGTATCTGCCTGGCCTCTATGCGCTTTGGTTCCGCAACAGCCTCGAAGAAAGCGGCAACAGCGAACATCTTGATCTTGCGCCGCAACATCAGGATGTCACCCAACCCGCATTTCCGCTTGCTGCGGCGGCGGAATAATTGAAGATTGAGACCACTGATTTGAGCACTGGCATGACGTTGATAACCGAACATATCGAGCCGGACACGCGGGAACGTATTCTCGCGGTGGCGGAGCGTCTGTTCCGCCAGATCGGTTACCAGAAGACCACGGTCGCCGACATCGCCAAAGAACTGCGGATGAGCCCGGCCAACGTGTATCGCTTCTTCGATTCGAAGAAGGCGATTCACGAAGGCGTCGCGCGCAGCCTGATGAGCGAGGTCGAGGATGCGGCCCACGAGATAGCCATCAGGCCTGGGCAGGCGTCGCCCCGGCTGCGCGAATTGTTGACCACGGTCCATCGCATGAATTCGGAACGCTATGTCGGCGATTCCAAGCTGCACGAGATGGTCGCCATTGCGATGGAGGAAAGCTGGGAGGTTTGCGTGGCCCATATCCAGCACGTCACCGAAAGCATCGGGACCGTGATCGGGCAGGGAATGGCGTCAGGTGAATTCGAGAAGGCGGACGCGCCGCTTGCGGCATTATGCGCTTGCACCGCGATGGTGCGGTTCTTCCATCCGCAGATGATTGCGCAATCCGCTCACAAGCCAGGACCGTCGATCGACGAGATGATCGATTTTGTCATTGCGGGACTCGCCCCGCGCGGCGAGGCATTGGAACACAGATAAAGCTGAGAGTTTTGGCGTCCTTGCTAGCCAACGGGTCGCGCGAATGCGCGCCCGATGATAAACTCCGCGAAGCGATCCATGAGGCCTGTCACGGAAAATGGACTGCTTCGCCTCGCTCGCAATGACGGTTAAACCGAAGGAAGATATCGACGTGGACGTAAAAAGCCCGAAAGACCTGCATTACTACGAACCGCGCAACGGCCATGGCCTGAAGCATGATCCGTTCAATGCCATCATTGCCCCACGCCCCATAGGCTGGATCTCATCCCGCGATGCCAGGGGCAGCATCAATCTGGCGCCGTACAGCTTCTTCAACGGGTTCTGCTACACGCCTCCCATTATCGGATTTTCTTCCACCTCCTGGAAAGACAGCGTCGCCAATATCCAGGAGACCGGCGAATTCGTCTGGAATCTCGCAACCATGGATCTGGCGAAGCAGATGAACGCAACCGCTGCCCATGTCCCCCACGAAGTCAACGAATTTGCACTCGCCGGGCTGACGGCTGCGCCCTGCAGGCTGGTCAACGTGCCCCGGGTCGCGGAAAGCCCGGTCTCGTTTGAATGCAAACTGGCGCAGATCGTTCAGTTGCAGGCCGCTGACGGCAGGAAGGTGCAGGCCTGGCTCATCCTCGGCGAGGTCGTGGCCGTGCACATCGACAAGGCCATGATCAGGGACGGCGTCTATCAGACGGCGCTGGCTCATCCCATCGTGCGCGCCGGCCGCCGGGGCGATTATTTCGAAATCACGCAGGACGCCATGTTCGAGATGCCGCGTCCGGATTGACCTTTCTTCTCTCTCGCCCCGTAATCGGGGCGAGGCGGTGGACACATCTGCGTGTTCGGAACCGGAGCCGGGCCTAGCCGTTATCAGTCGAGTCTCCGGGCACATAAATTTCTCTTTATTTCCAAAGCGAAGCATTCACCCACATCCTGCATCTTCCGGTACAATAGCCGCCGTTGCGCCGATCATGAGGATATCGCCATGAGCTCCTTCCGCCGCGATTTCATCACCAAGCCGATTTTCTCCTGGGCGTGCGGCGTATTGCCGGCGATGTCGGATACCGAGCGCGAGGCGCTGGAGGCCGGCGACGTCTGGTGGGACGCCGACCTCTTCACCGGCAATCCCGATTGGTCCAAACTACTCGGCCAGGCGCCGGCGACGCTGACGCCCGAGGAGAGGGCCTTCCTCAACGGTCCGGTCGACGAGCTCTGCGCGATGCTCGATGACTGGAAAATCAATTGGGAATGGCGCGACCTGCCAGGCGAGGTCTGGGACTTCATCAAGCGCAAGAAATTCTTCGGGATGATCATCCCGAAGGAATATGGCGGGCTCGGCTTCTCGCCCTACGCGCATTCGGAAGTGGTGCGGAAGCTGTCGTCGCGTTCGCTGACCGCCGCCGTCACGGTGATGGTGCCGAATTCGCTGGGGCCGGGTGAACTCCTGATGCGGTTCGGTACCAAAGAGCAGCAGCAGCAATGGTTGCCGCGCCTGGCCGATGGCCGCGACATTCCCTGCTTCGGGCTGACCAGCCCGGAGGCCGGCTCCGACGCCGCGTCGATGATCGACTCCGGCGTGATCTGCAAGGGCAATTTCGAGGGACGCGAAGTGCTGGGTATCCGTCTCAACTGGCACAAGCGCTACATCACGCTGGGCCCCGTCGCGACGCTGCTGGGGCTCGCCTTCAAGGCTTACGACCCCGACCATCTGGTCGGGACCGAGAGCGAACTCGGCATTACCGTGGCGCTGATCCCGACCCATCTTTCCGGCGTTTCGATCGGGCATCGTCACCTGCCGGCGATGCAGGTATTCCAGAACGGCCCGAACTGGGGCAAGGACGTTTTTATTCCGATGGACTACGTCATCGGCGGGCAGACGCGTCTCGGCCAGGGCTGGAAGATGCTGATGACGGCGCTTGCCGCCGGACGCGGCATCTCGCTGCCGTCGCTGTCGGCGGCGGGCGCGGCCTATGCGGCGCGAACCACCGGCGCCTATGCGCGGATTCGCGAGCAGTTCGGCATCTCGATCGGCAAATTCGAAGGCATCGAGGAGCCGCTCGCCCGCATCGCGGCGACAGCCTACCTGCTCGATGCCGCGCGGCGGCTGACCTGCGCCGCGCTCAATCAGGGCCATCACCCCGCGGTGATTTCCGGGATCATGAAACTGCAGGCCACCGAGCGGATGCGGGTCGCCATCGACGACGCGATGGATATCCACGGCGGCAAGGCCGTGATCGACGGGCCGCAGAATTACCTGGGAAGTCTCTACCGTTCGGTACCGGTCGGCATCACGGTGGAGGGTGCCAACATCCTGACCCGCAACCTGATCGTGTTCGGGCAGGGCGCCATTCGTGCGCATCCTTACTTGCTGCGGGAGATGAACGCACTTGGCGAGCAGGACCGCGCCAAGGGGTTGGACGATTTCGACAAGGCGTTCTGGAATCATGTCGGCCACAGTGTGGTCACGCTGTTCCGCGCCTGGGGCCGCAGCTGGACCTTCGGGATGTTCGCGCCCGCGCCCGAGGCCGGTGAAGCGACCGGATTTTATCGGCAGCTCTCGCGTTATTCGTCGGCGTTTGCGCTGTGCGCGGACATGGCGCTGTTGACGCTCGGCGGTGCGCTCAAGCGCAAGGAAATGCTCTCGGCCCGGTTCGGCGACATCCTGTCCGAATTGTATCTGCTGTCCGCCGCGCTCAAGCGCTGGCAGGACGAGGGACGTCAGGAGGCCGACTTTGCCGCGCTTGAATGGTGCATGGAAAGCGGCTTCCGCACCATCGAAAACCGTTTCGCGGAAATCCTGGCGAATTTGCCGAACCGGTTCGTCGCCAACATCCTGAGGTTCCTGATTCAGCCATTTGGCGCACGCGTGCTAGGCCCCTCGGACCGCGTGGTGCACGAATGCGCACAGATAATCCTGGAGCCATCGGCGGCGCGCGATCGCCTGACGCCGGACCTGTCTCACGTCGACGACGACGGCGGCGTCGCGCGGTTGGAGAAGGCTTTTCTTCTCGTCACGGCTGCCGAGGACATCGCGAGAAGAATGCGTGCCGCGCATCTTCACGACTGGAAAGAGGCGGTCAAGAAGGGCGTCATCACGGAAGGAGAAGGCGAGCAGCTCGCGGCGGCGCATGAAGCGGTGGCAAAGGTAATCGAAGTCGATGATTTCGCGCCCGAAGCGCTGTCACCGATCTACAAGAAGCCGGCGGACCTCCGTCAGTTCTTCGGGGAGCTCGGTGAAACGAGGGCGGCAAGCTGATGGCGCGACCGGTCTTTATCATCGACGGCAGCCGGACGCCGTTCCTGAAAGCGCGCAGTGGGCCCGGACCTTTTACCCCGGTCGATCTCGCCGTTCAGTGCGGTCGTCCGCTGCTGGCCCGGCAACCCTTCGCGCCTGGCGCGTTCGATCAGGTCATCCTTGGCTGCGTCAATGTGATCGCAGACGAGATGAACCCCGCCCGGGTCGCGGCATTGCGGCTCGGCATGGGAGAAGCGATGGTGGCGTTCACGGTGCAGATCAATTGCGGCTCGGGCATGCAGTCGATCGACACCGGTTACCGCTATATCCGCGAGGGAATTTCGGACTTGATCCTGGCGGGCGGTTCGGAAGCTCTCAGTTATGCGCCGCTGGTGTGGCCGCAGCAGGGCGTGCGCTGGTTCGCAGGGCTGGCCGGCGCCAAGGGCATTCTCGGCAAGCTGGCCGCGATCGCCAGGGCGCGTCCCGCCTATTTCAAACCGGTCATCGGGCTTGAGCGCGGCCTGACCGATCCGATCACCGAACTCAACATGGGACAGACCGCCGAAGTGGTCGGCCATCTCTTCGGCATCACCCGCGCGCAATCGGACGCCTATGCGGTCGAAAGCCACAAGCGGCTTGGCGAACGCGCAGGCGCAGGGTTACCTGAAGGGCGAGGTCGAGACTGCATTTGCGCGCGACGGAAAATTCTACGATCACGACGATGGCGTGCGGCCGGATTCGACGCCGGAGAAACTGGCGCGGACTGAAGCCGGTGTTCGAGCGGCCTTGGGGCCAGGTCACGGCCGGCAATTCCTCGCAGATTACCGACGGCGCATCCTGGACCATCCTCGCTTCGGAAGACGCCGTCAAAAAGCACGGCCTGGCGCCGAAGGCCGTGATCGTCGACAGCCAATGGTCCGCGCTCGATCCCTCGATCATGGGCCTTGGCCCGGTGCTGTCGGCGACAGAGCTTTTGAAGCGCAACCAATTGTCGCTTGGTGATATCGAGACCTGGGAATTGAACGAGGCATTCGCCACCCAGGTGCTGGGCTGCCTCGCGGCCTGGAACGACGAAAAATTCTGTCGCGAGATTTTGGGATTGGACGGCGCCGCAGGGCAGGTCGACCACGCCAGGCTGAACGTCGATGGCGGCGCCATCAGCCTCGGCCATCCCGTGGGGACCAGCGGCAACCGCATCGTGCTGCACCTCGTCAATGCGATGAAGCGGCTCGGCACCAGACGCGGCATCGCTACCGAATGTATCGGCGGTGGGCAGGGCGGCGCCATGTTGATCGAGACAGTATAGGGACCGCCATGGACAGCAAAATCATGGACGTCCTCAAAGATCGCGTGCTTGAGCTCGGGCCGAAGCCTGATGCGAATGGTCCGTATCGCCATTTCAAACTGACGCGGGATGCCGATGGCATCGCCTGGCTGCTGTTCGATCGCGATGGCGCCAGCGCCAACACGCTGTCGGTCGACGTTCTCGCAGAGCTCGACTCCGCGCTCGCGGCACTGGAGAGCGAACGGCCTACCGGGCTTGTCATTCGTTCGGCGAAGAGCTCCGGCTTTATCGCCGGCGCCGATGTCAACGAATTCCGCGGCGCGCCGATCCGCGCGCGGTCGAAACCGCGATCGGCCAGGCGCATGCGGTAATCGACCGCCTCGAAGCGCTGAAGGTTCCGAGCGTGGCCGTGATCCATGGCTTCTGCCTCGGTGGCGGGCTGGAAGTCGCGCTTGCCTGCCAGTCGCGGATTGCGATCGACGGGGCACGCTTTGGTTTTCCCGAAGTGATGCTCGGCCTGCATCCTGGTCTCGGCGGCACAGCCCGCTTCACGGAACTCGTCAATCCGATGCAGGCGATGACGCTGATGCTGACCGGCAAGACCATCGACGCGCGCCGGGCAAAATCGCTCGGGCTCGTCGATGCGGTGACGCAGGAGCGGCATGTCCGCAATGCCGCCAAGGACGCGGTATTCGGCCGCCTGAAGCGCGCCCGCCCCGGACTTCTGAACATCATTCTGAATTCAGGCCCGGCGAGACGGTTTTCTCGCCCCGCGGATGCGTACCGAGGCCGCAAAGGCGGCGTCGCCCGAACATTACCCAGCCCCCTACGGGCTGATCGACCTCTGGGAAAAGCATGGCGGCGACAAGGCGGCGATGCTGGCGGCCGAAAAAAGCTCGTTCGCCCATCTGATGGTGACAGCGACGGCGCAAAACCTGATCCGGGTGTTCTTCATGCGCGACGAGATGAAGAAGCTTGCCGGCAGCGGCAACAAGATCGGCCATGTTCACGTCATCGGCGCGGGCGCGATGGGCGGCGACATCGCGGCTTGGTGCGCCAATCTGGGCCTTCGGGTGACGCTTGCCGACATGAAGCCGGAGCCGATCGCAGGCGCCATGAAGCGCGCCGCGGATCTGTTCGGCAAGATCAGGCACAAGCGTACCGATATCCGCGACGCGCTCGATCGGCTCGTTCCCGACCTCGACGGCGAAGGCGTTCGCACCGCCGATCTGATTATCGAAGCGGTGCCGGAGAAACTGGAACTGAAGCAGAAGGTCTATGCTGGCCTCGAACCGAGGATGAAGGCGGGTGCGATCCTCGCCACCAATACATCGAGCATTCCGCTGCAGGATTTGCGATCGACGCTGAAAGCGCCGGAGCGGCTGGTCGGATTGCATTTCTTCAATCCGGTCTCGCGGCTGCAACTGGTCGAGGTCGTCAGCCACGACGGCAGCGATCCGCAGATGTTGAGGGAGGCATTGGCCTTTGTCGGCGCGATCGACCGGCTGCCGCTGCCGGTCAGGAGCTCGCCGGGCTTTGTCGTCAACCGCGCGCTGACGCCTTACATGCTGGAGGCGATGGTGATGCTCGATGAAGGGATCAATCAGATCGCCATCGATGCGGCGGCGGAGAAATTCGGCATGCCGATGGGGCCGATCGAGCTTGCCGATCAGGTCGGACTCGATATCTGTCTCGCGGTAGGCGACATGCTGCGTTCGAAATTCGGCGATTCTCTCCCGCCCACGCCAGCCTGGCTGCGTGAGAAAGTCGCAAAAGGCGAACTCGGCCGCAAGACCGGCAAGGGATTCTATGTCTGGAAGGATGGCAAGGCCGACAAGACATCGGCTTCTTCGACGGCGCAGCCTACGGCGGAAATGATCGACCGGCTGATCCTGCCGATGTCGAACGTCTGCGTCGCCTGTCTGCGCGAAGGCATCGTCGACAATGCCGACATGGTCGATGGCGCCATGATCTTCGGTACCGGATACGCGCCGTTTCGCGGTGGTCCCCTGAATTACGCGCGAACCCGAGGCGCGGAGAATGTGGCCTCGGCGCTACGCGCGCTCGCCGCAAAATTCGGCGGCCGTTTCACGCCGGATGCCGGCTGGGATAGCTTCAAGTAATATCGACACAAATCCGATTCGACGGGGCCACAGGATATGACCGACACGCAAGCCGCTCACGCCCCGCCGGTCGCGGAAACCGAACCCTGCGGAGATTTATGTATCCGTACGCTGGCGATGCCGGCCGATACCAATCAGAACGGCGATATTTTTGGGGGCTGGCTGCTCAGCCAGATGGATATCGGCGGCGGCGTCTTTGCATCCAAGGTGGCGAAGTCGCGAACCGTTACGGTTGCGATCGAGGCGATGAATTTCCGCAAACCCGTCTATGTCGGCGACCTCGTCTCCGTGCATGCCAATCTCGTCAGGATCGGCAGGACGTCGATCACGGTTCACCTCGAAGCCTGGGTTTTGCGCCGCAAGGAGATGCAGTCGATCCTGGTGACCGACGGCAACTTCACCTACGTCTCGATCGACGATCAGGGACATCCGCAAACCGTCCAGCATGATCAGTCGCCGATATCGGCCTGACGTCTTCATAACGGCAGGCCCGGCTTCGGCCGAAGCGTGTCACGTCCCCGGTGCGGCAGCGCGGCGGGCTTCAATATCCCCCGCCGCCGCCAGCCTTTCTATCAGGATCTTCGTCCATTGGAGGGAACGGGTTGTCCGGCCTGCGATTGGCAATTGCAGGGCTCCGTTGGGACACTTTCTTTTTCTTCTTTATTTCCTTGCTGCTGTTAGTTGCGGCCTTGGCTGGTGTGACCGTGGGAACCACCACCAGCGCCGTCGCGTACATGGCGAGTGTCAAAAGCGTCATCGCAAATTTGCTCATGCTTTTCTCCCATCAGGGAAATCCCGTGCGCAGGCCCGCTGGTGGTACACCGCGCCGGAACAAACATTCCCGGAGCAACCGCGCCGCTTCGTGTTTTTTCCGGCGGACATACTTCGCAGGGCCTCATGCCGATGGGCGAAGAGATTAGAGCGCGATGACCTCAGGATGAATCTTCACCGCGCTCCAGCTTATATCTTATACCAACCGTCGCGGCCATTGACTCACTGCGGCATCCTGAGGTGCGATCGTGATCTTCCTCCGGGCGCCGGCGCCCAGGCGATGTCGTCAAGCGTGCGTGTTTTCTCGGCCGCGTCCATGGGCGGTGTGGAGGATGTGATTTTATCCAAAATGAAAGTAAACTCGCCGAAGTGAACAGGCGAACGCGGGGGGAGCGTCTTTGGATCGGATTTTCGACCTCGCGATCATTGGGGGCGGCGTCAACGGTTGCGGCATCGCGCGCGATGCGGCCGGACGAGGAAATTCAGTTTTCCTTTGCGAAATGAATGATTTGGCGAGCGGGACTTCGTCATGGTCGACCAAACTCGTGCATGGCGGCCTGCGCTATCTCGAATATTACGAGTTCCGCCTGGTGCGCGAGGCGTTGATCGAGCGCGAAATTCTCTGGCATATCGCGCCGCATATCATCCGCCCGCTTCGCTTCGTGCTGCCGCACCACGACGGGCTTCGGCCGGCCTGGCTCCTGCGGCTCGGGCTTTTCCTTTACGACCACATCGGCGGCCGGCACCTGCTGCCACCGACGCGTTCGGTCGATCTGAGCCGTGACGAAGTCGGAAAGCCGCTGGCGCCCGATCGCTATACCAAAGGCTTTGAATATTCCGACTGCTTTGTCGATGACGCGCGGCTTGTGGTTCTCACCGCGCGCGACGCCGCCGATCGCGGCGCTGAAATCCGCACCCGCACCCGCGCGGTTCAGATCCGGCAGCAGGATGGAATCTGGCAGGTTGCCGTCGAGAACGCCTTCAGCGGCGAGCGCTCGACCATCCGCGCCCGCGTGCTCGTCAACGCCGGTGGTCCGTGGGTCGAGCAGGTGCTGGCGTTGGGCTCTGGCGTCAACCCGCGCGCCAAGGTGCGGCTGGTGCAGGGTTCCCATATCGTCGTGCGCAAACTGTATGAGCACGACCGCGCCTACATGTTCCAGAACAGCGACGGCCGGATCGTCTTCGTCATTCCCTATCAGGACGATTTCACGTTGATCGGCACTACCGATCGCGATTACCACGGCGACCCGGCCAAGGTAAAAGCTTCGACCGGGGAGATCCGGTATCTCTGCGATTCCGTCAGCGAATATCTGGCGAAGCCGGTCAGGCCGGAGGATGTCGTCTGGACCTATGCCGGTGTTCGCCCGCTTTATGACGATGGCGCCAGCGAAGCCAGGGCTGCCACCCGCGAATACGTCTTCGAACTCGATACGCCCGGCGGCGCGCCGCTGCTGTCGATTTACGGCGGCAAAATCACCACCCACCGCCGCCTCGCCGAGGAGGCTCTCGAAAAGCTTGCGCCTTTCTTGAAAGGCACCAAGGCGCGCGAAGGATGGACCGGAAAATCGCCACTACCCGGCGGTGACATTGACGTCTCGGCGATCGGGGCGCTGACGGCAGAACTCGTGGGAAACTATCCCTTTCTCTCCTCCGCGCACGCCGACCGGCTGGCGCATGCCTACGGCACGCGCGCCAACAGGTTGCTGGGTAAGGCCAGATCGATGGCCGACCTCGGCCAGTCGTTCGGCGCCAGTTTGACGGAGGCCGAAGTCAGGTACCTGATGTCATCGGAATGGGCCTGCACCGCCGAAGACATCGTATGGCGGCGATCAAAGCTTGGATTGCGATTGTCGCCTCCCGAGATCGCCGCCATCGACAATTGGATATCCCACTACTCCGCCGCGTCGGCCGCTTCCAGCGTCGGATAGTCCGTGTATCCCTTGGCGCCACCGCCATAGAACGTCGCCTTGTCGGGCTCGTTGAGCGGCGCGCCCCGCATGAAGCGCTCGACCAGGTCGGGATTGGCAATGAACAGTTTTCCGAACGCGATCAGATCGGCCTCGCCTGACGACAGCACCTTGTCGGCGAGTTCGAAATCATATCCGTTATTGGCGATGTAGGCGCCCTTGAAGCGCTTGCGCAAACTTCCGTAGTCGAACGGCGCGAAATCGCGCGGGCCGCCGGTCGCGCCCTCGATGACGTGGATATAGACGAGCTTCAAGGCATTGAGGTGATCGACGATATAGTCGAACAGCGGCTGTGGGTTCGAGTTGGAGATGTCGTTGGCCGGCGTCACCGGCGAAATGCGAATCCCGGTTCGTTCGGCTCCCGCTTCCGCGGTCACGGCCTTTGCGACCTCGAGCATCAATCTGGCGCGGTTCTCGATCGAGCCGCCGTAAGCATCGGTGCGCCGGTTGGCGCCGTCCTTGGCGAACTGATCCAGGATGTAACCGTTCGCGCCATGGATTTCGACGCCGTCGAAACCCGCGGCAAGGGCGTTGGCGGTGCCGCGTTTGAAGCTCTCGACGATCCCGGGGATTTCCGAAAGCTCGAGCGCGCGTGGCTCGGAGATGTCGGTGAAAGTGCCGCCGACAAAGGTCTTGCCCTTGGCGCGGATAGCTGAGGGCGCGACCGGCGCGCCTCCATTCGGCTGCAGCGAGGTGTGCGAGACGCGACCGACATGCCAGAGCTGGATGAAGATGCGGCCGCCGCGCGCATGTACCCGGTCGGTGACCTTGCGCCAGCCGGCGACCTGTTCCCTGGAGTAGATACCGGGCGTGTCCTGATAACCCTGGCCCTGTTGCGAAACCTGGCTCGCTTCGGTGATCAGGAGACCAGCTGAAGCGCGCTGTCCGTAATATTCCACCGACAGCGGACTCGGTACCATGCCGGGGAGGGCCCGGTTTCGGGTCAATGGCGCCATCACGAGGCGGTTGGGAAGCGCAATCGGGCCAAGTTGATAGGGTTCCAAGATTTTAGACGGCGTGCTCATTTTTATGCTCTCGGTGGATAGCAGGGAGGGCGGGAAATGCTGAATTGTGTACTCCTCCTGCCGCCGGCAATGCCTGCGAGCTATCACGAAATCGCAAGCTAGCCCCGCATGATACCGCCACGCCCGCTGCTATCGATGTGGAGGCAAGAGTGATCGCGTAGGATGATTTATTCGAGACGGGGAGTGGTGGAGTGAATACGATCTCTTTCTTCCATAGGCGCTAGAAAATTTAACAACATCATTCCGGGATGGTCGGAAGAACGAGACCTCAGATGCGCAATTGCATATCGGGGAACCTCTTCATTCCGGGTTCAGTCCTGCGGACTGCCCCGGAATGACGGGGCGGCAATTAGCTCACCCCGAGAAAATCGCGCTTGCCGATTTCCACGCCGTTATGCCGGAGAATGCCGTGGGCGATCGCGGCATGGAAATAGAAGTTCGGGAACGCGAAGCGGTTGACGAATTCCTGGCCCTTCACCGTGATATTGGTGTTAGGGCCTGCCGGGAAGGTTACGTCCCTTGCATCGGCGCCTTCGAACTGCGCGGGCTCGAACGTCTTCAAATAATCGATGGTCTTCGCCAGCCGCTGCCGTAATTCCTCGAAGCTCTTTTCGGTGTCGGGCGTGGTCGGAACCTCGCTCCCCGCCAGCCGCGCGCAGCCTTTCGCGGCGAAATCGCAGGCGAGCTGGATCTGCTTTGTGAACGGCAGCATATCCGGATAGAGCCGCGCGGAAAGCAGCACCTCCGGCTGGATCTTCTTCACTTCGCAATAGGCCTCGGCCTTTTTAAGCAGGCCGGAGAGGCTACCGAGAACCTGCTGGAAGGCGGGGACAGTCGAGTCGTAGAAAGACATGTGATGCTCTTTTCGGTTGGCGAGACTTGGGTTCGGGACATATGGGGGCTATCGCGGAGGCGGCAATGCTGCGGCTGCCGGTTGCGCGCGAGCGCCCCGCATCTGCGCCAGGAGCTCCGCCGTAGGCCAGGAATTGGCGGGCAGGCCGTATTTGATCTGCATCGCCTTCACCGCGCTGCGGCTCTGCTGGCCCATCACGCCATCGACCTTGCCGACATTATATCCCGCGCGCACCAGCAACTGCTGCAGCTCGCGCAGCTCGTTGAATGGCAGTTGCGCGACCGGCGCGGCGGGCCGCCGCATTGGAGGCGCGCCCGCGATTCGGGTGGCGAGATAGCCGGCCGTGGTCGAATAGATCAGCGAGTTGTTCCATTCGGTATAGGCGGCGAAATTGGCGTAGGCCAAAAATGCCGGCCCCATGCGGCCCATCGGCAGCAGCAGCGAGGCCGGCATGTCGTCATTCGGCAACGCCTTGCCGTCCGGGTAAGTGACGCCGAGCTGCGCCCATTTCGAGCGCGGCAGCTGGATCGTCAGGTCGGCCTGATCCCAGGGAAAGCCGGGAGCGGAAGCCACGCGCACTTCCTGCAGCCAGGGTTCGCCGCGCCGCCACTTCAGCCCGTTGGCAATGTAGTTCGCGGTCGAGCCGATTACATCCTCCGCGCTGCTCAGAAGGTTGCGGCGGCCGCCGTAATCCACCGCATAGTTGAAATAATGGCTCGGCAGGAATTGCGTCTGGCCGAGCTCGCCGGCCCAGGAGCCGATCATTTCGGCCGGCGAGAGGTCGCCGCGGTCGATGATCTTCAGCGCGGCGATGGTCTCGCCCACGAACCGCTCGGAGCGGCGGCAATCATAGGCCAGCGACACCAGCGAGCGGAGCGTCGGCAGACTGCCCATATTGGCGCCGAAATCGCTTTCAAGTCCCCAGAACGCGGCGATCACGGCCGGCGGCACGCCGTATTCCTTCTCCGCGCGCGCAAACGCGGCCGCGTAGGTCTTGATCCGCGCCTGGCCCTGCTGCATCCGGTAGGGTGCGGCCATGCGGCCGGCGAATTCGGTGAACACCTGCCCGAACACGCGCTGGCCGCGATCGCGGTTGACGATGCCCTGGTCATAGACGAGGTAGGGCGCGGCTTCCGCGACGGCGCGCTGCGACACGCCGGCGGCGATGGCCTGTTGCTTCAGATCAGCGAGAAAGCGATCGAAGCTTGCACCATTGTGGCAGGCGGCCGCGCGCAAGGAGGGGACGGCAGGTGGTTTGACCGGGGTCGCCATCGGCTGGCCGAACCGCACGACCGGTTGGGCTGAAGCCGCCAGCGACCCACATAACATCGCCAATAAAATACCGCCGAGCAAGAATAGTGCTTTCGAAGTTCGCATGCAGTTACCGATCGGGCGTGAGTGAGAGCGCTGTGATCCTCTCGTAGCATCATTCGGGCTTCGCCGTCATGCCCGGCCTGCCGGTCCGGGAGAGGTTGTGCCGATGGACTCCCCGCGCCATCATGCCAAACGCCGGATTCACCGGCAACTCGTGCCCGCAAGTTCAATATAATCCCGCCGTCGCCGGGGATTCTTCTCAGGAAAGGACGTAGGACTCTTTATGGATCACTTGCGCGGCAAGACCGTCAAGGCATCGGGCTTCCATACGGCCAAGCGCGGCGAAATCGATATTTTTCGGGATGCGCTGATTTCCATCGGCGAAGACGGCGCAATTCTTTCCGTCCTTCGCCCGCACGACAACAACTACGCTGAGCAGAAGGACAGGCAGCAGGTCGCCGGCAAGCTTGTGAGCTTGCCGGAAGGCTCCTATTTGCTGCCGGGTTTCGTCGATCTGCATATTCACGCGCCGCAATACCCGCAACTCGGCAGCGCGCTCGACGTCCCGCTCGAGGTCTGGCTGCAGAAATATACCTTTCCGCTGGAAGCCCGTTACGCCGATGTGGCCTTTGCCCGAAAAAGCTATCGCTTGCTGGTCGACGACCTGATCGCCAATGGCACCACCACGGCGCTGTATTTTGCGACCATTCATCAGGAGGCCACGCGTATTCTCGCCGATATCTGCCTGGAGGCCGGCCAGCGTGCGTTGATCGGCAAGGTAGCGATGGACAACGCCGAGGAGTGTCCCGATTTTTACCGCGACGCCTCGCCGGATCAGGCCTTGCGCGGCACGGAAGACCTGATCGGTTACATCAGAAGCCACCCGGCCAACGGCGCGGCACTGGTGAAGCCCGTCGTGACGCCGCGCTTCATTCCCTCCTGCACCGATGCGACGCTGCAGGGGCTGGGCGCGCTGGCAAAGAGCTGCGGCTGTCACGTCCAGACCCACTGCTCGGAAAGCGATTGGGAACATGGCTACGTGCTTGAACGACATGGCATGACCGACACCGAAAGTCTGGACCGCTTCGGATTGCTCGGCCGCCAGACTGTGCTGGCGCATTCGAACCTGATCACTGCCCGAAATATGGACACCATTCGCGCGCGCCGCTCAGGCATTGCGCATTGTCCGTTGTCCAATGCCTATTTTTCCAGCGCGGTGTTTCCGTTGAAGGCAGCGCTCGCGAAGGGACTCCATGTCGGGCTGGGATCGGATATTTCGGGAGGACCGAGCGGATCGCTGTTCGACAACATGCGCAGCGCGCTCATGGTCGCGCGCCTGTTGGAGAGCGGCGTTGACCCGAATCTCGGGCCGGCCCAGCGCAGCCGTCAGGCCGGCGTGTGGATCGACTTTCGCGACGCCTTTTATCTGGCCACGACCGGTGGCGGCATCGCGCTCGATCTGCCGGTCGGACATTTCTCGCCGGGCTATCAATTCGACGCGATGGTGATCGATACGACCGCACAAAATGGCACGATCCGGCTTTGGGACGATCTCGACCGGGGAGAAAACGTATTGCAAAAAATCATCTATACTGCATCAAAGTCGAATATTGCGAAGGTCTGGGTCGGCGGCCGGGACGTATCACGATCGCCATCCATCATCTAATGGCGCCGGCGATGCCTATCTGTCTGCTGATTGCTGTCGCGCCGGTCGTGGAGGCCAAATGACCAGAAACTGCATCCAGTTCCGCAGGAAGGACCGGACCATTCGGCTGGATCAGTTCTCGCCGCAGTCCACGGTCCTCGACTGGCTGCGGCTGGAGGAGCGCTCGACCGGAACCAAGGAAGGTTGCGCCGAAGGCGATTGCGGCGCGTGTACCGTCGTCATCGCAAGGGAATACGATGGCCGCCTGGTTTATGAGCCGGTGAACGCTTGCATCGTCACGCTTGGCCAGCTGGACGGGGGCGAACTCATCACGGTGGAGGACCTCGCGCATGAGGGGAAGCTGCATCCGGTGCAGGCGGCCATGGCCGCGGGTCACGGCTCGCAATGCGGCTTTTGCACGCCCGGCATTGTCATGAGCCTGTTCGCGCATTTCCATAGCGAAGGCGAGAGAACCGACCGGGCAAAAATCAACGATTGCCTCGCGGGCAATCTTTGCCGTTGCACCGGCTACCGCTCCATCGTCGACGCCGCCCGCGAAGCCTGTGCCGGTCCCATGACGGATCGCTTCGTCGCAGACGAGGCCGACACCCGCGCCGCGCTGCGCCAGCTACGGGACCATGCCGATGTGTTCGTCGGCAACGACTCTCGCTTCTTCGCGGCGCCCGCAAGCGAGGCCTCGCTCGCTTCGCTCTATCTGCGTCACCCCGATGCCAGGATTATCGGTGGCGCCACCGATGTCGGTCTGTGGATCACCAAGAAGCTTGCGACCATCGACAAGATCATTCATGTCGGCCGCGCCGGCATCGACGGGATCGAGGAGGCGGCCGACGCATGGCATATCGGTGCGGCGGTCACTTTGGCGCGCGCGACGCCGCCACTTGCATCGATCGATCCGGACATCGCGGAAATCCTGCGGCGGTTCGGTTCGGTTCAGGTGCGTGCGGCAGGTACGGTGGGCGGAAGTATCGCCAACGCTTCTCCGATCGGGGATCTGGCTCCGCTGTTCATCGCGCTCGGCGGCAGTGTCGAATTGCGCAAGGGCGATGCAGTACGCGCGTTGCCGCTCGAGAAATTTTTCATCGGCTATGGCAAGCAGGATCGCGAGCCCGGCGAATTCGTCCGGCGCCTGATCGTTCCAGGGCTTCCTCCGGCCACCCATTTCAAGGCGTTCAAGATCAGCAAGCGGTTCGACGAGGACATCACCACCGTGCTCGGTGCGTTCCGGATCGGTGTCGACGGCGACCGCATCGCCTCGGCACGCATCGCATTCGGCGGCATGGCCGCAATCCCGAAGCGCGCCGCGGCGGTCGAACGTCAGCTTGTCGGCGCGGCGCTGCGCGATGTCGGCACTTGGCGCAATGCGGCCGAACGGGTCGGTGATGACTTCACGCCCTTGACCGATGTCCGCGCGAGCGCGGAGTATCGCCTCGGTGTGGCGCGGAATATCGTGATTAAAGCGCTTGCCGAGATCGCCGGCGTATCGAGCCCGATGACGCGCATCCTCGATTCCCGGGAGGCTGTTCATGTCGCGGATTGAGCCGGGGAATCCGTCCTTGCGTCATGTGCATCAGGCGATGCCGCATGACAGCGCATTCAAGCACGTGCAAGGCGCCGCCGACTATGTCGACGACATCCGCGAGCCCGAGGGAACGCTGCACGTGGCGGTTGGGGGATCGCCGGTGGCGCGAGGCCGCATCGTCCGAATGGATCTCGGCAAGGTGCGCGCCTTCCCCGGAGTCCACGCGGTCATTACCGCCAGTGATGTTCCCGGCAAGAACGACATTTCACCGGCCAATGCCGACGAGCCGGCCTTTGCCGCCGGGCGCGTTCTGTTTCATGGTCAGCCGATCTTCGCTGTCGTTGCGACCACGCGCGATATCGCGCGGCGTGCCGCAACCCTGGCCGTCATTGATATTGACCGCGAGCAGCCCAATGTCACGGTCGAACAGGGGTTGGATTCCGGGGATACCGTGCTGCCCGACTACGCTTTCGTCGGGGGTGACGCCGACGCGGTCATCGCCCAGGCGCCGCATCGCTTGCAGGGTTTCTTCCATATCGGCGGCCAGGAGCACTTCTATCTCGAGGGCCAGATCGCGTTTGCGGTGCCCGGCGAGGACAATGACATGCTGGTCTATTCGTCGACCCAGCACCCTTCCGAAGTCCAGCACGTGGTGGCGCGCGTGCTGGGGGTAGCCGACTCCTATGTGACCTGCCAGGTGCGGCGCATGGGCGGCGGCTTCGGCGGCAAGGAAACCCAGGCGACGCAATGGGCCGTCATCGCCGCGCTGGCGGCGCATGTCACGCGCCGGCCGTGCAAGCTTCGCCTCGACCGCGACGCCGACATGGCGATGACCGGCAAGCGGCATGATTTTCGGGTCGGCTGGTCGGTCGGCTTTGACGCCGAAGGTCGCATTGAGGCGGTGGATCTCGATCTCGCCGCCCGATGCGGGTGTTCGGCGGATCTCAGCGCCGGCGTTGTGGACCGTGCGATGTTTCACTCCGACAATGCCTATTTCCTCCCCTCGTTCCGGATTCTCTCCAGGCGCGTCAAGACCGACACCGTCTCCAACACCGCGTTCCGCGGCTTCGGTGGGCCGCAGGGGGTGCTCGCGATCGAGCGCGTCATCGATGCCATCGCTCGCCAGCTCGGTCTCGATCCGCTCGATGTGCGCAAGGCCAACCTTTACCGCAGCGGCGGTGATGTCACGCCTTACGGCCAGACCGTGGAAGAGCACGATGCGATCCACCGGCTGATAGAGGAGCTGGAACGGACCTCGGACTACCGGCGCCGCCGGAAAAGCATCGAGAAGTTCAACGCGTCGTCGCCGATACTCAAGCGCGGGATCGCGTTGACGCCGGTCAAGTTCGGCATTTCCTTCACGCTCGCGGCGCTCAATCAGGCCGGCGCGCTGGTTCACGTCTATCAGGACGGCTCGGTTCATCTCAATCACGGCGGCACCGAAATGGGCCAGGGCCTGTTTCAAAAAGTGGCGCAAATCGCCGCCGAGGAATTCGGCATCGGCCTGGAACGCGTGCGTATCACAGCGACATCGACCGACAAGGTTCCGAACACCTCGCCCACGGCGGCGTCCGCCGGAACCGACCTCAATGGCATGGCCGTGCAAATTGCCTGCCGCGAGATCAAGGCGCGGCTTGCGCACTTCGCCGCAGCCACCTGGAACGTTCCTGAGGCAATGATCGAGTTTCGCGACGACCAGGTTTTTCTCGGAAACGAGAGCGTCTCTTTCGGCGACCTCGCGAAGAAAGCCTACGCTGCGCGCGTGCATCTATCCGCGGCCGGCTTTTACAGGACCCCGAAGCTGCATTGGGATCGCGCCAGCGGGAAGGGCAGACCGTTCCTGTACTATGCTCTTGGCGCGGCCTGCAGCGAGGTCATCGTCGATGTCACGACCGGTGAAATGAAAGTCGAGCGTGTCGACATTCTGCACGATGTGGGCCGTTCGCTGAATCCGGCGATTGACATCGGTCAGATCGAAGGCGGCTTTGTGCAAGGCATGGGCTGGCTGACCACCGAAGAAATCGTCTACGACGCGGACGGCCGCCTGCTGACGCATGCGCCTTCGACCTACAAGATCCCCGTGGCGTCCGACGTGCCGGATGATTTTCGCGTCGCGCTGTTCGACAACGAAAACCGTGAACCAACCATCTACCGTTCCAAGGCTGTCGGTGAGCCGCCCTTGATGCTGGCGACATCGGTGTTCGCCGCGATCGCGGACGCGATCCATTCAGTCAATCCGGGAAGGCCTGTGCTGCTGGATGCGCCGGCGACGCCGGAATCGATCCTCAAGGCGGTGGGAAGTTTCGACGCCGCGGCGGCATTGGCAAACGGCCAAGGGTTCTCCGGTCACGGCATCCCCGGCAGCGGGCGGACTTGAATGCAACCGGTGTGGCGACGAATCCGGGAAACGCTTGAGAAGCATCGTCGCGCTGTCTTGATCAGCGTGATCAAGGTCGATGGCTCCGCGCCGCGCGAGGTCGGCGCGCGGATGGTGGTTCAACACGATGCCGGATTCTTCGGCACCATCGGCGGTGGCCGTCTCGAATACGAGGCGCTCGCCGTCGCCGAGGCCGCGCTGTCGGCGGAAACGCCGGCGGCATCGGTGCAAGTCTGGCCGCTGGGCCCGAATCTCGGCCAATGCTGCGGCGGATCGGTCACTACCCTGATTGAGACCTTCGATGCCGGCGATCTCGACCGTATTCGCGAACTCGCTGCCGCGGAGGAGGCCGGGCCTTTTGTCTGCATCAGCCGCATGACCCCGCAAGGCCGGATCGCGCGAGAGATTCTGGATGGGGACGTTGACGCCGCGGAAGATGGAGAAGCCTCTCCCAAAGAGCGGTTCGTGGAGCGGTTCGGCGAGACCCGCAAAACGGTCCTGCTTTTTGGCGCCGGCCATGTCGGCCGCGCGGTCGTTCTTGCCCTTTCGCAGCTTCCGTTTTCGGTGCGCTGGATCGACACCAGGACCGGTCATTTTCCGGACTATGTGCCGGCCAACGTGACCACAGTGAGGACCGACGCGCCCGAGCGCGAGATCGATGCCGCGCCTCCCGGTGCCTTCACGGTGATTATGACCCATTCTCACCCGCTCGACTATTCCATCGCGGCGGCTGCGCTGGGCCGGGTCGACCTCGGCTTTATCGGGTTGATCGGCTCGGCAACCAAACGCGCGCGATTCGCAGGTCAGGCGCGGAAACTCGGCATCCCTGAGCAACAGATTGCGCGACTGGTCTGCCCGATTGGTCTGCCCGGCATCAGGGATAAGGAACCCGGCATCATCGCGGCGGGGGTGGCGGCGCAACTCCTGATCGAAAGAGAGCGCGACGGTCGCCCAGCATCCGCGACAGGCGCATCAATGCGAATGCCTGCAAGGAATGCATGATGCTGATCGACGGCAAGGTGGATTACGCCTGCACGGTGCGGCTGAAGGAAGGCGTGACGACGCTGGCGCCCTTGCCGAAGAAAGCCCTGATCCGCGATCCTGTCACCGAGATCTCGCCACCGGACGGGCGGCTCCGGCTCTAGCGTTTGCGAGCGAAGCATGCGCCGGCATCGCGGCTCGGCAGAGCAAAAAAATACGGCGAGGTTCCGTGCTCTTGGCAGCACACGGCACCTCGCCGCTGTTGGTACATCAGCTGGAAACGACGCAACATGGACCGTTGGGTTCCTGGCCAATCCCCTCTTGGCAAAAGGGCTGCGACCAGGTGTTGGTAGTCCACAAATGCGCTGGGGGTCCCAGCCGACGACGGAACTCTACCGCAGGCTGTCGGCCAGCCGAACTAAACAAATGTTTAGTGAGGCCTGGTGCGGCTAAAGAAATTTTTAATGAGGCAATGCTGCGCCGCGACCGCTTCGATCGCAGGCAAGGCTTGCGGATTCTAATGGGAAATTTAGGATCGATTGCGCGGATATTGCTGCAGAATGTGAAACTTTCTTCTCGTCGCTTCGTTTATCAGGCGATCAACAATGCGATCTGGTTCAATGCGTTTTTTCTGATCGCGTCTGCGTGAGCCTCGACAAAGACGGCGAGAACAACGATCGGACATGGCATGCGAAAGCTGGTCGCCGGTCTGGTATTTCTGTCCCTGACGTGCGGATCTTGCGCCTTCGCACAGGACGCCGGCGGCGTGGCCAAATCGAATTTTCCGACCAGCGGATACCTGCCGCTGCCGCCGCATTTTCAGCCGCGCCGGGCTGACGCGCCGGACAAGGTTAACGTCGCGCCGCCACCGCTTCCCTCCTATGAGCAGCCAGCGATCCCCGCGAAAGGCTATCTGTGGGTACCCGGATTCTGGGCGTGGCGCGAAGCGGTCCCCGACTACTTTTGGGTGCCGGGGACGTGGGTGCAGCCGCCGCAGCGCGGGTTGTTGTGGACGCCGCCCTATTGGAGCCGCGTCGACGGCGGCTATGCCTTTCATGCCGGCTACTGGGCTGAGCAGGTCGGCTTCTACGGCGGGATCGACTATGGCTACGGCTATACGGCTGACGGCTATCAGGGCGGTCGTTGGGAAAACAACTCGTTCTTTTACAATCGCGCCGTGAACAACCTTGGCTCCCTGGATATCGCCAACGTCTACGACGAGGCGGTCACCGGCGACAGCAAGACAAGCCGCGTCAGTTTCAATGGCGGAAGCAATGGGACCAAGGCGCGCCCGACGTCACGCCAGGAAGCACTGGCCGATATCCGGCATGTAGGGCCGACGGAGGAGCAGCGGAGACATCTGGAATTGGCAGCGATGGACCGCTCGCTCTATTCGAAGCTGAACAACGGCGAGCCCGGCGTGGCGGCCACACCTCGTGCCGGCGTGCTTGACGGCGCGGGTATCACACGCAGCAGCCCGGCGCCGGACCATGCTGTCCGATCCGGCAACCACCTGACAACCGGAGCAAACGCAAAATAGCAACGGGCGTTTTCCATCGCGGCGCACACACCTGCTTCAATGCCCCCGATGCGCGCCCGCGTGACAAGCTACGCCGGTGTGTTTCTCATTCGCGCTACGCAGGAGAAGCGAGCATGTGGAGATGCGAGAACGCTCACATGAAAAGGGCTGCCCGGGGCAGGGCAGCCCTTTCGCCGGATCACCCTATCAACGCGTCGCGATGACGACGCTCCTTACCAGCCGGCGACGAAGCCCGAGTCGCAATAGCCGTAGGTGTAATCATAGGGTGAACAATAGGCGGCACCGGTAGCCAATCCGATACCCAGGCCTAAGAGGCCGAGGCCGCCATAATAGCCATCGTTGTAGTAGGGGCCGTAACCATAGCCACCATAGCCGCCGACGAAGCGCCGGCCGCCCCAACCGCCGTGCCAGCCATGATTCCAGCCACCTCTTGCGAAACCGCCGCCATGCATCGCTGCGTAGCCGCCACGGAAGCCGCCGGCACGGACGCCGCCCATGCCGCCACCATGGAAGCCGCCCATGCCGCCACCGTGAAAGCCGCCACCGTGGAAACCGCCTCCGCCGCCATGGAAGCCGCCGCCGCCACCATGGAAGCCGCCGCCGCCACCGCCATGGCCGAAGGCCATCGCGCTGGTTGTCATCGATGTTGCAAGGGCCACGGCCATTGCACCTGCGAGAAGCTGTTTCCTCATAAGAACCTCCTCCACTCTATCGCTCGCTGTCATTCGCTGACGAACAACAGCAGCAATGAAGAGATGGTTGCATGAAAGCCGGCAGCCAACGGGCTAAAATATATATTATGATCGCGGGTTCGTGCTCGACTTTAGTAGAGCACATGAAAGTGCGGGCATCGCTCTGGATTGCTCGCTCAGTTCACAATGACGATCGTGAGAGACAGGCTGCTTGTCGTCACAACGTCTGCGGCTCCGTCTCTGTCTCGATCGAAGGCAGCGGCTCATGATGGATCCTGGCCTCGAACGCCCGCAATCTCTGATAGATCGAAATCAGTTCGACGATCGTGCTCCACGAATTGACGAGATACTGAAACGAGGTTCGCACCTGTGTGAACGCATTCAGGATCTGGTTCATCGAACCCAGCGTGATCTTGCCGGCAACGATCGTCGGCGCGAGCAGGATGTAGGGAAAGATGACGTCGGTCTGCAGATAAACGATGCGGCCGACATTGAAGTACATGAAGTTCAGATAGAGCCGAAAATAATTCCGGCGAATGTTGGCGAATAGTACGGCGAGCGTCGGCGGAGCGGCGTGGTTGGGATCATCCTCGCCAAGCACGAGCTCCTTGCGATAGGCCGCCTCGACGCGCTGGTTGAAAAATTCGATTCCGGGCAGCCTGATGCCGATCAGCGCAAGCGCGCCGGTTCCGAATACCGACCAGATCACCGCGGCAAACACCAGCGGGTAGGGGATAGACCCGATCAGTGGCAACTCCGTGATATTGCTCGACAGCCGCAGGAGCACCGGCAGGAAAGCCAAAAGCGTCAGAACGGAACTGATCAGATTGACGCCGAGCCCCTCCATCGTGGTGGCAAATCGCATGGTATCTTCCTGCACCCGCTGCGAGGCGCCCTCGATGGTGCGCAGACGCGGCCAGTTGGTGACGTAGAAGTCGTTCATCGCGGTGCGCCAGCGGAAGATGTAATGGCTGACGAAGAAGCGCGTCATCACGCCGACCACGACCGCGACCAAAGCGATGCCGGCGAAGGTCGACAATTCGCCGTAGAACTGCTCGATCGTGACCGTCTTTGATTTCGAAAGCGCGGCCTGCACGAGATCGTAGAACGGCCCGTACCAGCTGTTGATGGCGACGCTGACCTGGACCTGGAAATAAGAGGTGAACAGGATCAGCGCGGAACCGATGATCGACCATGGGGCCCAGGAATGGGGCGCCAACGTCATCCAGGCGCCCGCGAAGATGGCGACGCTGAGCGCGAAATAGAGGTCGAACCAGAGCGAGCGCGCAGACCAGAATAGCGCCACGCCGACGGTTCCGGGGGCGGACGAGCCGATGAGATCGTCGGCATAGCCGTACCAGAACGTCATCGCCAATGCCGACCAGACGACGGCCGACAGAAAGAACAGTTTTGGGCGGGGGAAAAATGAAACGAACATTCGGAGTGTCCACTCTCTCTGGTCAGATGCGGCGAAGGCCGAAACACCATAGCCGTTGCGGTGGATTAGCCAACCGGACGCGCGCAATCCAATGACACTTCGGTAATCCATCCGCTATGCCGTCGTTGTTGTTGGACTGATTTGCCCGCCCTCGGAGGGGCATCACCCCGGGATGACCGCGGATCACAGCTCCCGCGCATTGCTGAATGCGAACGACGACACCCGCCTCGTGTTCTCGTCGAGGATCAAGGTGCGGGTGACCGGCGGCTCGGCTCGCTGGCTGCAGTTTTCGCGTTCACACAGCCGGCAGTTGACGCCGATCGGCGTGCCCTCGGTTTTTTCCAGATCCAGTCCCGAGGCATAGACGAGCTTCGCGGCATGACGAATTTCGCAACCGAGTCCGATCGCGAAACGCGGCCGCGCTTGCGGATGTGGCGAGACCTGCCGGCGTACCATTTGCGCGATCGAGAAATAGCGGGTGCCGTCCGGCAATTCGATCACCTGGCTGAGCAGGCGGTCCGGGGTGTCGAAGGTCGAATGCACATTCCAGAGCGGGCATGTGCCGCCGAATTTCGAAAACGGGAAGGTGCCGGAGGAAAATCGCTTGGAGACATTGCCGGCATTGTCGACGCGCAGCATGAAGAAGGGCACGCCGCGCGCGTTGGGCCGCTGCAGCGTGGTCAGACGGTGGCAGACCTGCTCGAAGCCGGCATTGAAACGCTGCGCCAGCACGTTGACGTCGTAGCCGAGCTGCTCCGCGGCCGCATGAAACGGCTGGTAGGGCATCATGGCTGCGGCGGCGAAATAATTGGCAAGCGTAATGCGGTAGAGCCGGCGCGGCGTGTCGTCCAGCGGGCCGGCGCGGCCGATGATGGTTTCGATCGCGCTCGCACCTTCGGCAAGTCCGATCTGGAAGGCGAGCTGGAACGCGCGGCCAGGGCTGTCGACCAGTTCCGAGATCAGGAGTTGCCGGCGATGGCGGTCGAACCGCCGCAGGGTTTCGCGCATCACATCGACCGGCATGATGCGGGTGAGGATCGAATGCTTTTCGCGCAGCCGCGCGACAAGTGCGGCGAACAATCCTTCCGCCGGCACGTTCAATTCGTCGCGCAGGTGTTCCGCTGCCGTCTCTAGCTCGGGAAAATAATTGCGGTTGGCCTCGATCAGGTCGCGCACGCGCTCGATCGGATTGGCCTCGAAGCGCGTGCCCTCGTCGCGGTCGGCCATTTGCGCGGCGACCATGGTTTCGCCGCGGCGGGCTTCGGTATAGGCGGCGTAGAGCCGCTGCAGCGAATGCGTGACGCCGGGGCAGAGTTCGGCGAGGTCGCGCAATTCCTGTTTCGGCAGGTCGATCTGCCGGAACAGCGGATCGGAGAAGATCTCGTTCAGTTCGGCGAAGAAGCGGTCCTCGTCGGCGGTGGCGAGATCGCGCAGATCGAGGTCATAGGCTTCCGCGAGCCGAAGCAGGATCTGTGCGGTCACCGGGCGCTGGTTGCGCTCGATCAGGTTGATGTAGGAGGGCGAAATGCCAAGCCCCTCGGCGATCTGGGTCTGCGACAGTCCCAATTGCTGGCGGATGCGCCGGAAGCGGGGACCGACAAACAGTTTTTTTCCGGAGTCACCGGCCATGGCAGCCTCGCTGACCGTTGAAGTCATTCCGGATCGCGCCCCGCGCTGTCCAGAATGGTGCTTTATTTGTGACAAAAATTACAAAATAACATATATGACAAGTGTATATGTTACATGACATCACCATTAAAAATCAAGCCATCTATACGAATTATGGAGTTTAGCGTTTAGCTCTCGCCACGCATTTTGCGCCGCACTGTCACGATTGTCGGAGAAACTGAGATGGCGAAGACCTTTGAACAGCTGGTTCCCGCGCCCGCAGGGCGTTTCGACGGCATCAGCCGTCCCTACAGCCCGGCCGAGGTGGAGCGGCTACGCGGCTCCGTGCCGATCGCCTATACGCTGGCGGAGAAGGGCGCCAATCGGCTGTGGGAAGCGCTGAAGAAAGAGCCCTTCGTCAACTCGCTCGGCGCCGTCACCGGCAACCAGGCGATGCAGCAGGCGCGCGCCGGTCTGCCCGCGATCTATCTGTCGGGCTGGCAGGTCGCGGCTGACGCCAACACCGCGGGTGCGATGTATCCGGACCAGAGCCTCTATCCGGCGAACGCCGGACCTGAGCTGTGCCGCCGCATCAACCGCACCTTCCAGCGCGCCGATCAAATCGAGCATTCCGAAGGTGGCGCCAAGATCGACTGGTTCGTGCCGATCGTCGCCGATGCGGAAGCGGGCTTCGGCGGTCCATTGAACTCGTTCGAAATCATGAAGGCCTATATCGAGGCGGGCGCGGCCGGCGTTCACTTCGAGGACCAGTTGGCGTCGGAAAAGAAGTGCGGCCACATGGGCGGCAAGGTGCTGATCCCGACTGCGGCGCATGAGCGCAACCTGATCGCCGCAAGGCTCGCCGCCGACGTCTGCGGCACGCCGA
Organism: uncultured Alphaproteobacteria bacterium; assembly: GCA_963786045.1. Taxonomy (GTDB): domain Bacteria; phylum Pseudomonadota; class Alphaproteobacteria; order Rhizobiales; family Xanthobacteraceae; genus Bradyrhizobium. Next base: position 36,441 of record CAWAXR010000018.1, read on the forward strand.
CTTTTGTCCTGGCGCGCACCGATGCGGAGAGCGCAAAACTGATCACCGCCGACGTGGACGAGCGCGATCGCGAGTTCATCACCGGCGAGCGCACCGCGGAAGGCTTCTTCCGTCTCAAGCCGGGCACGGGTCTCGCTCACTGCATCAAGCGCGGCATCGCGTTCGCGAAATATGCCGATCTGTTGTGGTGGGAGACCTCCACGCCGAACCTGAAGGAAGCCAGGGAATTCGCCGAGGCCGTGCACAAGGTCTATCCGAACAAGATGCTGGCCTACAATTGTTCGCCGTCGTTCAACTGGGAAGCCAACATCGACAAGGCGACGATCGCCAAATTCCAGCGCGAGATCGGCGCGATGGGCTACAAGTTCCAGTTCGTGACGCTGGCGGGCTTCCACTCGCTCAACCACGGCATGTTCGAACTGGCGCGCGGCTACAAGGCCGAAGGCATGGCGGCTTATTCCCGCCTGCAGCAGGCCGAGTTCGCATCCGAGAAGTTCGGCTATTCGGCGACGCGCCATCAGCGTGAAGTCGGTACCGGCTACTTCGATCTGGTGTCCACCACCATCACCGGCGGCACCTCGTCAACCACGGCGCTCCACGACTCCACGGAAGCCGCGCAGTTCAAGCCGCACGGTTCGGAGATCCGCATTCAGGCAGCCGAATAGAAGGAGGCTATCATGAAGAATGGCAGTAATTTCTGGGTGATTGGCGGAGAGTTCGGCTCGATGAACTTCCACAAGCTCGTGGAAGGCTCGGCCCAGGTCAAAGGCCCGTTCAAGACCCGCAAGGAAGCCGAAGATTGCTGGCGCGAAGTCTCTGAGGAGAGCCGCTACAAGGCCGGCGTTCGCTTTTCGATCGTGGAAGAGCCCTCGCGCATGATGGCCTGATCTCTTAAGAAGACGTCCAAGGACGGAGCGGCCCCATCCGGTTTTCCGGCTGGGGCCGTTTACGTTCGGGGTATAAGCTTTTGGAAATAAACGAACTTTGCGGGCGGCCTGGTTGCTGCTAGGTTAACGGCATTTCGATGCATCAGGACAAGGGCCATTTGCGGATGTCAAACGCACAAAATACCGGAAGCGAATCGGTCGGCGATGCGCGTCCGATGCGGCTGCGCGACGCGTTGCGGCAGGCGCGGATCGAGGCGGCCGATCGCACCGGCGTGGTCGTCGACCTGCGCGATGCGGAGGTGGCCCGGCTCGAAATTCTGAATGAAGCCCTCGATCCCCTGTTTGCGCAGATTCCCGATACCGTCGATCTGTTCGATCGCGGTATCAGCCAGGGCGAGACGCCGCGGCTATGGATCGACGTGGTAGCCCATGTTCTGATGGGACGCGACAAGCGCATCTACCGTTTCATACAGGATACCCGTTTCGGCCGGATCGTGATCGCCGAATCCCACGACGTCGCCGTCATCGTCAACGCTGTGACCGACTACGTCGCGCGCCGCATGGTCGAGCGCGAACATGCGCTGGTCGCAACGCCGGTGGCGAAACCAGCCGTCGCCGAAAAACCGCGCCGTAGCGGGTTCTGGACCTTCGCGCTCGGCTTCCTCCTCGGTGCGGTTGCGCTGTTTGGCCTGGCGCTGTTTGCGAGTTTGCGGAGCCTCTGACGCGGAGATGCTCTACATCAACCGCGCGTGCCGTATTTGCCTGACCCGACGCGCATCGTCGATGCCGCGCACCGTCTGCTCGCAGCGCCATGCGCTACCCTCGCGCCGGACCGAAAACAGATTATAGGCGGCTGCCGGATAGCGGCCATGTGCGAGCGCGGAAGCCGAGGGCACGCCGATGGCCGGGATCGAACCGGTCGGTCCCTCGATCCAGATCGTGGAGTGAACATGATCGTGGCCGTGCAGGACCAATTCCACGCCGTGGTGCTTCAAGAGTGCAAGCAGCTGCGAAGAATTGGTCAGCCGCTTGGCGCGCGCGTCCGAACGCAGCGGGTGATGGATGAGCAGGACGCGGAACGCCTGCTCGGTGGAAAGTCCTGCGAGGATACGCTCGAGCGCGTCCAGCTGGCTGCGGCCGAGCCATCCCGTCGCCATCAGCGGCGGCGTCGGGACCGCGGAGGATACGCTGATCAGCGCGAGCGGGCCGCGGCGGCGGACGGAAGGAAATATCACGTCTCGATCGGGCATATCGTCGCCGGCGAGGTAGCTTCCCCAGGTCTCGGTGAAGCGATGTCGGGTCGCGCGGACATAGGTGTCGTGATTGCCTGGAATGACGGTGACCCGGTCCGGCGTGCCGACGCTCTCCAGCCAGGCCCGCGAAGGCGCAAATTCGGATTCGAGCGCGAGGTTGACGAGATCGCCCGTGATCGCGATGTGATCCGGCACTTGGGCCTGCATGTCCGATACCAGCGTATCGAGCACCTCGCGCTTGTGAAATTTATGCCGGTTGCGCGTCCAGTTGAGATAGCCGAGCCCACGCTTGCCAGCGAGATCGGAAAGCCGTGGGGGTGATATCGAGGGAAGATGGGGATCGGACAGATGGGCAAGAGTGAACGTCGCCATCACCTGTATCCGATTCCGTTGCCTGCGCGAAGGAACTGCCGCACGATTGCCTTATGATATCCTTTGAGAAGCTGGCAATCTATTTGGCAATCCGGCCGCCGCGATGCAAGGATCAAACGCGATGTTCGAGTATTCAGGGGGGCCGCGATGAGCCTGCAGGGCCTGCGAAGGAGCCTTGAGCCGGCGCTGCGGCGGGTTTTTCATTTTTATTGGCGCTTCGCCCGCGGTATGACGCTCGGGGTCCGCGCCGTTGTGCTCGACGCTGAAAATCGCGTATTTCTGGTCAAGCACAGTTATGTCAGCGGCTGGCACCTGCCAGGAGGTGGCGTGGAAGCCGGCGAAACGTTCCGCTACGCCTTGCAACGCGAGTTGGCAGAAGAGGGACGAATCGAGCTATTGGGCGAGCCAGACCTGCACGGCCTGTTCTTCAACAGCCACATCTCCCGTCGCGACCATGTCGCGGTCTATCTGGTCCGGAATTTCAAGCAGGATCGCTTGCCGGAACCGAACCGCGAGATTGTCGCGTGCGGATTTTTCGAAATGGCGGCGCTGCCGGCGGAGACCACCAGGGGTACGCGTTTGCGGATCTCGGAAGTGATCGAAGGCCGCGAGCCGATTGCAACCTGGCGTTAGGGACCCTGAGCGGACCAGGACATATGGCCAATTCCTTTCGCGCAGAAATCGCCGGGTTGCGCGCCGTCGCGGTCATCGGCGTTCTCCTGTTCCACCTGAAGGTCGCCGGTTTTCAGGGAGGCTTCGTCGGAGTCGATATTTTTTTCGTTATTTCGGGCTATCTCATCACCCGAAATATTCTGGCCGATCTGCAGGCCGGACGGTTTTCATTTGGTCAGTTTTACGTGCGCAGGACGCGCAGAATTTACCCTGCCCTGATCTTTACCGTCGCGGCCACCTATCTCGCGGGAGCCCTGTGGTGCTCGCCGACCATGTTTCTCGACGTGGCAAAGGAAGGCACGCACGCGCTTCTGTCGATTTCGAATATTCAATACTGGCGGGAATCCCATCAATATTTCGCTCCAAATTCGGACGAACTGGCGTTGTTGCATTGTTGGTCGCTTTCGCTGGAGGAGCAATTCTATCTGTTTTGGCCGATCCTGATCGTCCTGGCCTGGAAGCGGGGCCGCACGTTTGAAAGTATCGCGGTTGCCGGCCTTGCATCCATTCTTGCTTCAAGCCTCGTGGCCAAGGTGGATCCGCTTGCCGTATTTTTCCTGATGCCCTTTCGAATTTCCGAGTTTGCGTGCGGCGCGCTGGTTCTTTTTCTCGAGCGCAGAGTTCGTCCCAGCGCTGCCGCCGCCGAAAGCCTTTCGGCGATCGGCATGCTTTGCATTGCGGCGAGCGTGCTCTTGTTTAAGTCGGATATGCCGCACCTGGATACAGCAGTTCTTCTGCCTTGCCTGGGCGCGGCCACAACGATCTGGGCGCGCGACCAGACCCGGGCATCCACGATTCTTACCAATTCTCCGATGGTCTTCGTCGGTGCCATTTCCTATTCGCTCTACCTGTGTCACTGGCCGATCATCTTCTTTGCGCGTTTCATTTTTGGCGACGCCGCCGCCAACAGCTGGGCAGGGATCCTGACGATGGCGGTCCTCATGGTCGCCGTCGCTACGGCCATGAATGTGTTCATCGAGCGCAGGTTCATTCAATCTCCTGAATTTCGGTCGGCCAACCTCCTGAAAAACGCTGTTGGCTTTTGGTCGGTGGTTTTCGCGCTGGCGGCCGTCACACACCTGACCTTCGTATCGAGAGGTTTTGCATGGCGGCTGCCCAAAGCTCAGGCCGAGCTGGAGCATTTGGAAGATTTCCCGTCGGGCCGCGACATGAGACACTTTCAGGGCCCGGTCGGAGTTCGAATTGATTGGCGACTCGCTGACCGCCGAATACGCCTTCGCGCTCGCGCCGATCATGGAGCGGCTGAACATGAACGTTCACGTCATGGGAGGAGCCGGCTGTCCCATTATCTACGGAGCGACGTTGAAATCGCTGCGCCGGGAGGAGTGCAGGCTGGCGCGCGACCAGACGCTGGAAAGTCTGAAGCAAACGAATTTGCCGATTATCTTCGTGCAGAAATGGAGTCTCTATAACGACGCTGCAATCAATTATGATTTGGAATCGTCCAAGCGCCCGGTGTCAGGCGGGGATTCGTTCGCCAAGTTGCAGTCGGGCCTCGAGCGAACCATCGGGGAACTTGTGGCAGATGGCAGGCGCATCCTCATTATCGGCGAACAACCGGATCCCGGTTGCCCCATCAATCGTCCCCGATTGGTGCAGGGGCCGCTTCCTCACGCGGCTCAACCGCCGTGTCCTCCGAAAACGCGGGAAGAAGTCGAGCGGTCCACGGCCGCAATTGACCAGGTGCTTTCCAGCGTCCAGGCCAAATGGCCCGACAAGGTCGAATTGTTGCGTCCGGTGGATTATTTTTGCGACGCGGAGTGCCCCGTCGTTAAGGACGGGATTTGGTTTTATTCCAACCGCATTCATCTGACGCTCGCGGGCTCGACATACATGGTGACAAGGAGCGCGGATGTATTCCGGAAATTTCTTGAGAAATGAGGTGCGAGGGCGTCCCTTCGCATGCGCATGGCGACGGTGGAAGCGTGCCGGTCGGTCCCACGCCGGAGCCGTGATGCGGAACGTGCAGTCGTTTGCTTGCCGTAGCTCCGTAACTGCGCTTGGATGTTGTTGATCCGTGGTCGAATCCAAAAGCCGATTGTTCCGATGGTGCCTTCGCGCGCTGCTCAAAGGGAAACGATGAACTATTTGAGGATCCTTTGCGGCTTCGCACTCTTCGCCGTTGTTGCCAGCAATGTGTGGTCGATGTCCCGCTGGAGCGAAAGCCGCGGCGTTTACGACGACATCTGCTATTTGCGGCAGGCCCATCTCTTCCAGAGATTTGGATTGGGCGGATTGGACACCAATATTTCGCGGGATGACGATCAATATCTGTCCACGAAATTGAAGGAGATGGGCTTTACGTCCTGGAACGATACGTCGACGGCTCCCTGCCACACGCTCATGTCGGCATCGGAAAAGCGGGTGATGCAATATCCGCCGGGTACGGGTTTTGTGCTGGCGCTGTTTCCGCGGGGGTTTCAGGTGATACCGCTGTACGTTTCGGCGACCGTTATTGTTTTTGGATTGGCGCTGCTCGCAATTTTTTATGCGCGCTCCAGATCGTCAATCCTGGCTACGGCTGGCTTCGGCTGCCTGGCCGTCTACCTGATGATCAATCCTGCAAAGGCGAGCTATTCGGTGGCGCCGACCATGGTGGCCTGCGCGCTCGCGGGACTGCTCACTGCGCGTTTTTTCTCAGCCGCACAGGAGCGGAATCGAATCGCCTTGGCGGGCATTATCGGTCTCATCATCGGAATATCGGTGAATTTCAGGCTGCCGAATTTATTTCTCGCGTCGGGATATTTGCTGTTTTTCGGCATTTCGTTTCTGCGGTCTCGAAAAATCGCAGTCGCCGTGCAGGGTGTCGCGTTTTCAGTTGTGTTCCTGTTCGGAATGCTGCCGACGCTGCTTGCGAACGCAATCAACGCCGGAAGCCCGTTCTCCACGACTTACGGAGGCGCTGATGTGACGTCTCCGGATTTCAGTTTTCGGATCATCTGGCAGTACCTCGCGGATATGCAGTTCGTTCTGCTTCTGCTCGCGGGTCTATGGACGGTCATGATGTGGCTCTCGAGGCGGGCGGGCGGCGTCAGACAGGTCGCATTCGTCACGGCTGGAAATCTTCTGGTGAACCTGGCATTCTTCCTCAGCCATCCCATCTTCACGCCCTATTATACGGTACCCGTCGCCATGCTCTCGTTGTGGAGCTTGCTGTTTGCGTCCCTGATTCAGCAGACGGAAGTAGGGGATGGCGGTCTCATCGGGCAGGCGGCGGGCCGATGATCGTGCTATGGGAGGCTGAGTCGACAGACTTTGAAGGACAGGCGTTTCAGCAATGATACCATCGTCGATGCGGATCGCTGTCCTGGTGCCATGCTTCAATGAGGAAGCTGCGGTCGCCACCGTCGTTGCCGATTTTCGCAGAGCGCTGCCCACGGCCGGCATCTTCGTCTACGACAACAACTCGTCGGATCGTACCGTCGCGGTTGCGCGGGATGCCGGTGCCGAGGTTCGTAGCGAGCGCCGCCAGGGCAAAGGTCACGTGGTCCGCCGCATGTTTGCCGACGTGGATGCCGATATCTATGTGCTTGTCGATGGCGACGCGACCTATGATGCCGCGAGCGTTCCGCGCATGATCGAAGCAATGTTGTCGGATCGCCTGGACATGGTGGTGGGCCTCCGCGTCGATCAGGCTGCGGCCGCCTATCGACCGGGCCACCGTACCGGAAATCGACTTCTGACCGGCTTCCTGTCGTCGGTTTTCGGCCAGGCCTTCAAGGATATTCTTTCCGGGTACCGGGTATTCTCGCGGCGGTTTGTCAAATCCTTTCCGGTGTTGTCGGACGGCTTTGAGATCGAAACCGAGTTGAGCGTCCACGCACTCGAGCTGGCGTTACCGGTCGCCGAGATCGAAACGCCTTATTATGCCCGCCCGGAGGGATCGGTAAGCAAGCTCAATACCTGGCGCGACGGGTTCCGGATTCTCGGCACCATTCTGAGGCTCTACCGGTCGGAGAAGCCGTTGCGTTTTTTCACGGCCATCGGGGTTTTTCTGACCCTGATTTCGGTCGGGCTCGCGATCCCGGTTCTCGTCACCTATCTCGAGCAAGGCGTCGTTCCCCGCCTGCCGACCGCGGTTTTGTCGATGGGCCTGATGATTCTGGCGATGCTCTCGGTGTCCTCGGGACTGGTGCTCGATACGGTGACGCGCGGACGCCGCGAGATGAAGCTTTTGGCCTACTTGTCTCAAACCCCCGCCGACAGGAATTGAGAGGCTCCGAAATCCGGCGGGACGGGCGATGGACCGCGTGACCGCCAGATGCTATCCCGCGCATTACCATGACCGACCTCTCTCTCACCATATTGGCCGAAACCGCCAACGACGCGCAGGCGATCGAACGTTTGCACGACCGAACGTTCGGTCCCGGCCGCTTCGTGCTGAGCGCCTACCGGCTTCGCGAGCATGTCGACCACCGGCTCGAACTGTCGTTCACCGCATGGATAGGCACGCTGCTGGTGGGCTCCGTGCGCCAGTTGCCGATAGTCATCGGTGAGACCAAGGCCTTGCTGCTGGGGCCGCTGACGGTCGAGCCGCCGTTTCGCAGCCGCGGCGTCGGTCGCGCGCTGCTGGAGCGCGCGCTCAAAGAGGCCAGGGAAAAAGGCCATCGGCTGGTGCTGCTGGTCGGCGACGATGCCTATTACAGCCGTGTCGGCTTCAAGGCCGTGCCGAAGGGCCGGGCGAGCATGCCCGGACCGGTCGACTACGGCCGCCTGCTGGTGGCAGAGCTTGTCGATGGCGCGTTCGAAGGCGTTTCCGGAGCAGTCCGCCCCGACTGGAGCATGGCGCGATAAAAGCGTGATCCGATATGGCGGTTTCCGGCTTTTTCGATGAGACCGCTTTCCAAAGAGATCGCCGGACGTCCGGCGATTTACAGCTTCTGCGTAATCCCGACAAAGAAGCCGAGGCCTGGGCCGAACTGCGGTGCGAACACGCCGATGCCTGAACCATCCCTGATTTCATAGATGGTATTGAACAGGTTCACGATGTCGAAGCGCAGCGTGGTCGGCTTGTTCGGGGCGACGATGTTGAAGTCGTGCGAGATCCCCATATTGACCTGGGTGTAGGATGGCAGGTGATCGGTGTTCGCAAAGCCGGAACGAAGCCCGCTGCCGTAGATCAGCGAGGCGCTGAAACGCGTGTCCTGCCATAGATAAGAGGCGCCGGCCGACCCGGTCAACTGCTGGGCATGATCTGTGAAGATGGCGTGGTTGGCGATGTAAGCCAATTCATCAGGGCTGAACAGAAACTGGTTGGACACGATATTGGTGCCGACCTGCGTCGCCCAGGCGAGGTTTCCATATAGGCGGAGATTGCCGTTGGTGTAGGTCGCCTTGAATTCGACGCCCTCGTTGGTCCCCCGATCGTAGTTGAAGCCGGTCAGCACATAGGCCTGGCCAAATTGACCGTCGTCGAGCAGGTCGCGGGCAATCTTGTAGTAGGCATCCAGGCCGACTTCGAGACCGGGTATCGCGTGGATCTTCTGAACGACGCCGATATCGAAGACGTTTGACCGCTCCGGCAGCACCGGATCGTTGGCCGCGACGGCAGGCGTTTGCGTGTTGGGAGGATTGGAAACCAGCGCGAGATTGGTCGGCGCAGCGATTACCTGCTGTGGCGGCGTGAAGTTTCGCGCGTAGCCGGCGTGGAACGTGGTGTCTTCATAAGGTTTCCAGGTCAGGCTGATACGCGGGCTGAACTGGTTGGCATCGACATATTGAACCATCTGGTCGAACCGCAAGCCTGCGTTCAGGGTCAACTGGTTGCTGATCCTCCACTCATCCTGAAGATAGGTGCCGATGAGCCAGCCGGTCTTGGCGGTGGAATCAAAAATCGAAAACGGCGCGTCGACTGGATTGCCCATCCCGTCGAGCGGCAGCACGACGGATGCGTTGTTGACCAGGGACCGCTCGGCGCTCACGGAAAACCCAAAGCGCAGTGTATGGGCATAGCCGACGCGCCAGGCGGTATCCTCCTGAACGCCGTTGACGACGCTCTGGCGGTAGACGTCCGACGACACGCCGTTGAAGACCAGATCTCCGATCGGGTCGGGAAAGAAGTGCAACTGGCTGTAGCGGTTGAAATAGGAAACCTGCAAGTCGATGTCGTCGGCCGATTTCTGGTAGGCGAGGACGTTGAACTGGTTGAACTCGTTTTGGTGTTCGTCGAGCAGCGCGGAATTGAAACTGGAAACGCCAAAGGCCGTAAAGTTCGACGGCTGCCCCGGACTGTTGGGAATCTGGAAGGAACTGTTCGATACGCCGCTCATGAATGTCAGGCGGCTGGTGGGATCGAGCACCGTCGAGAGATAGAGAAACCCTTTTTCCTGCGACGTGCGGTCGTGGATGGCTTCATTCGACGATGTCGGATTTTCTATCCCCAGATTGTTTTGCAGAAAGCGTCCGGATGCGAAATACTGGGTCTGTCCGACCGTGCCGCCATATTCGAAACTCGGCGTGATCGTTCCGTGGCTGCCGCCGTAGACGCTGACGCTGCCCGAGTTGTTGAAAGCGTCCGCCTTGGTCTGGATGTCCAGAACGCCCGCCGTGCGCAGACCGTATTGTGCCGGCAGCGCGCCGGTAAGCAGCGCCATGTTCCCGACGATCCCGGTATCGAGGATCTGCCCAAAGCCACCGACGCCGTCGGGAAGCTGAATGCCGTTGATGCGATATTGAAGGTTGCCGTGCTCGTTGCGGACATGCAGCTCGCCGCTCGCGGCGGAGTCCTGGGTTACGCCGGGAAACTGCAACAGCACCTTGTCCAGCTGCGTATTGTTACCCTGCGGCAGCGCTTCGATGGCCTGATGGTCCACCTGATACGAGTTGGCGCCGATCGGGGCCAGGATGTTCTTGCGGGCCTCGTCGAATTTCTCGTTCTTGCCTGCGATCACCTGCGCCTCTGTTTGTGGTGGCGCGGCAGGCGTCTCGCGGCGCTGTCCGTTGGTGACGGCGGTCCGGGGACGGCGCGGCGGCTGCGCGCGCCGCGGCGCCACCACCTCGATGCTGGGAAGTGCGGTCGTCCCGCTGCCGGCAGGCTCGGGGGTCTGCGCGCGTGCAGAAACGCCGAGATCGCCGAGGATGAGGGCGGCTGCACTTGATGCGGCAATCATCGATTTGATGGCTACTGACATGTCCTGATTCCGATCAGGGCGCTGCCGGATTCGTCTCAAGGTTTTCGAATTCGGAGAAAGCGCCTGCCGTCGGTGTACGACGGTTCGATTCCGGATATCCCGCCGATCGGCCGCTTGCACGGCGATCTCGGGGTCGTCAAACAATCGATGTCAGGAGAATGGGGGCGCGCGAGGCTGAAACGCGACGGATGCGGAGTTCAGGTGGACAAACTCGGCATCCGTGACGAAACGCAAGAGTTCGACGGCTTGCGGCAGCAGCAGCACAGGGGGCGTTGCGAACAGCACCGTATTCGCCAGGGCGATAACCGCGCAGATCGCGCAGGGGTCGCCCGTTTGGTGGTCTGGATCGTGACTGGACGGAGACTGCGGCTCTGCGAATTCGCTCGCCGTATCCGCCGCGACAAGACCGGCGTGATAGAGGGCGGCTTGTGCCGGCCCGATCTGACCCGGGGGCGAAGTCTGCGCGGAGACGGCATGGAAATGACCGAACGAGAGCGCGAACTGCACAGCGAGCGCAAACAGCGCGAACCTCGCGCCATGTTTGATGTTCGACCGGAACCACTTCATGCCGACAAATGCCTCCCGCCAGAAAGCCGGGACATCCCGGCCGCCCTGACGTTATAGTATAACATCGCCATGTTTGCAGGATTGTGTCAACCGTAGTCGCGATCCGCGCGCAACGGGAATGCGCGAACGCTCCAAGATCCACGCAACGCCATCGCACCAACGCCATGAAACGCAGGACGCGATCAGCGTCCCTCGCGCAGCCAGGTGGCGGCGAAAGCGCCGAGCAACAGCAGCAGGCCGATCAGGCCGGCGAATACCGGCAGCACGCCGACGCCCCTGACGACACTCGCATCGCGCATTTTCACGCCCATCCAGCCGTCGCCACGGAACACGCTGGACGCCCGCACAGCTACGATGCGTGGCAGTTCGACGCTCGAGCCGTCGACGACGCGCCGTGCGTCGCCGCCGGTCGCTTGCGCCAGCGGCATCAGCATCTCGGTGGTGGAGGTGACTTCCGAAAATTCCTTGGGGTTGGTCGGGCCGACATTGATCAGAGCCTTCAGCGTGCCGTCGGTTGCCTGCCACAGGCCGAGTTCATTGGCGGGGATCGCGGCAACCCATGTTCCCGGTTCGCTGGCGCTCAGCGTCAGCTCGCGCGTTGTCCCGGAGGGGGACGTCACCGTCACCGGCGCGACGCTGTCCGCCATGGTCTGGCGCTGCACCACGAGGTCGTGGCCACGCACCTGCAGATGCAGGGCCTCTTCGTCGAGGTCGGGCTGCTTCATCAGCCAGTGCGACATCCGCCGCAGCAGGTCCAGATGCGGACCGCCGCCTTCATAGCCGCGCGCCCACAGCCAGATATGGTCGGACAACAGCAATGCGACGCGTCCCTCGCCATATCGCGACAGCAGCAGCAGCGGCTTGCCGTCGGCGCCCGTCATCACGGGCGGGCTGGTCGCGTTGCGGGTGTCCACCGTGCGGAAGAATCGGCTCCAGTGCGGCGGCTCGGTGCCTGAGCCTTCCAGACCGCGCGTGACGGGATGGCGTTTGCCGATGTCGCTGAGCTGGGCGTAGAACGGCTTTTCGGTGACGCCGACGGGTTCCGCGGGCAACACCGAATCCAGCGGCGTGCGCCAGATACTGGTCGTGGAAGCGTAATCAGGACCGGCGGACACCAGCACGGCGCCGCCGCCGCGCACATAGCGCGCGATATTGTCGAAATAGGCGATCGGCAGCACGCCCTGCCGTGCGTAGCGGTCGAAAATGATCAGCTGGAATTCGTTGATCTTCTGCTGAAACAGTTCGCGGGTCGGAAACGCGATCAGCGACAATTCGTTGATCGGCGTCCCATCCTGTTTCTCGGGCGGACGCAAAATCGTGAAATGCACGAGATCGACGCTGGCGTCGGATTTCAAAAGGTTGCGCCAGGTGCGTTCCCCGGAATGCGGCTCGCCCGAGACCAGCAGCACACGTAATTTGTCGCGCACGCCGTCGATCGCCACCACCGCGCGGTTGTTGACCAGCGTCAGCTCGTTATCGAGCGGCGAAGCCTCGATCTCGACGATGTTCGGCCCCGCGTGCTTGATGTCGATGTCGACGTTGACGGTCTGGCCGCTGAGCACGGTGCGCTCGTTGACCACCTCGCCGTCGTAGCGCACCACGACCCTGGCGCGCTGGCCGCTGACGCCCTGATCGTCCAGCCGGTAGGTGATGGTCTGGACCTGTCCGACGATGCCGAAACGGGGCGCGGCGGAAATCGCAATGCGGCGATCGCGTTCGTCCTTGCGGCCGGTGACGAGCGCATGCAAAGGGGCCTGGAATCCGAGAGCTGCGGCGTTCGCCGGGATGTCATGCACCCGTCCGTCGGTGATCAGGAAGGCGCCGGCGACGCGATCGACCGGAACGTCCGACAGCGCCGACGAGAGCGCGCCGAACAATCTGGTGCCATCGGTTTCCCCGTCGGCCTGGCCGGCCTCGACCACCCGCACTTCGAGGCCGTTGATCTTCTTGAGATTGCCGACCAGCGCCTCCCGGGCTCTCGTGGTTTCGCGGGTGCGCTCGCCGAAATTCTGGCTCGGGCTCTTGTCGATCACGACCGCGGCCACCGACGACAGCGGCTCGCGGTCCTCGCGGGTGAAGGACGGGTTGGCCAGCGCCAGCAGCACCAGCGCCAGCGCCAATATGCGCACCGCCGCGCCGCGCGGCCGCCCGAGCAGCAGCAATCCCGCGATCACGACGATGGCGGCGAGCGCAATCCAGAGCACGAGCGAGGGGACCAGGGGGGTAAACGCGATGCCGTAGTTCATGCCGCGCCCCTACTGCCCGAGCCGTTCGATCAGCGCCGGCGCATGCACCTGGTCGGCCTTGTAGTTTCCGGTCAGCGTGTACATCACGATGTTGACGCCGGCGCGGAAGGCGAATTCGCGCTGCCGCGGCTCGCCCGGCGTAAGCGGCAGCATCGGCTGGCCGTCGGGGCGTATCGCCCAGGCGCCGGCCAGATCGTTGGACGTGATGATAATCGGCGACACTCCGTCTCCGCCGCGGGCGGGATGAGACGCCGAATCGTCGTCGTCCTCGCGCGGCAAGGTCTCGACCCAGGTCTGGCCGGTATCGAACCGGCCGGGAAAGTCGCGCAACAGATAAAACGTCTTGGTCAGCACGTGCTCGCGCGGCACCGGCTCGAGTTCGGGAACGTCGAGCGATGAAAGGATGTTGCGCAGCGCCTGCATGCCTGGCGTCTGCGATGCGCCGCTTTCTCCCGGCGGCGCCTCGATCGCATCGCGGGTATCGAACAGCACCGTGCCGCCCTGTTTCATGTAGGCGTCGATGCGGTTGATCGCGTCCTGCGGCGGCTTCGGCGCGCCGGGCACCACGGGCCAGTAGATCAGCGGGAAGAACGCCAGTTCGTCATGCGCCGGATCGATGCCCACGGGATCGCCGGCCTCGAGCGCGGTGCGTTGCGCGAGAAACAAGGTCAGCCCGGCCATGCCCGCCTTGACGATGGAGTTGACGTCGGCGTTGCCGGTCAGCACATAGGCCAGACGGGTTTGCGTGGTTGCCTTGATGGCGAAATCATCGGAACTGTCCGCACGGGTCGGCGACGGCAGCACGGTCGGCAAAAGGAGGACGAAGGCGAGTGCGGCCGGCGCCGCACGCCGCTTCAGCAACGCCGCGATGCCGGCGCCGAGCAGGGCGACGATCACCGCGTCGATCAGAAACAGCGCCAGCGACGATGACAGCAGGATCCCGCGCAAGTCCCGCGGTTCGGAATTGGTGTAGCTCGCTCGCCGCGCGCGCAGGCCAGAGGCATCGAGTGGTGCGATGCGGTCCGCTGCCGCCAGCGTATTCACCGCGAGCGGACCGTCGGCGGGACCGTAGAAGCCCGGCGGATGATCCAGCGTCGCCCGGTCGCGGAAGGAAGCGGCCAGTGGCTTCGCGGTCGAGGGCGGCGGCCCGAACGCGCCAAAACCGTCCAGCGTGCGCAGTGGCGCCACCGTCTCGGCGGCCGCATCGCTCGCGACGCCGGCGCCCGGACTGGAGGTATAGCCGGACATATCGACGATCCGGCGCAGCATCTCGACGAAGGAACCGGACATCGGCAGATCGGACCAGCGCATGTCGGCGCTGACGTGAAACAGGCTCACCATGCCCTTGCCGCGACGCTCGCCGGTGACCAGCGGCGTTCCATCCTCAAGCGAGGCCCAGCTTTTCGTCGGCAGCACCGCATCCGGTTCGGCGAGCACCTGCCGGTTGACGGTGATATCCTTGGGCACTGCGAGGCCGGCGAACGGGCCGTCGGCGGCGAATGAGGCAAGGTGTTGCGGCTTTTCCCAGGTAAGGCTGCCGCCAAGGCTGCGTCCGCCGCGGCGCAGCTTCACCGGCACCAGATCGTCATCGGCCTGCGCCAGACGCGGTCCGGCAAAGCGCACCAGCACCCCGCCTTGCTCGATCCACGCATTGATGCGCTCGCGAATTTCCGGCGACAGCGTGCCGACATCCGCGAGCACCATCATCGGCAGCTTCTGGTCGAGAAATTGGGCTATCGCCTGCTGCGGCGCGCCACGATCCGCTAACCGTACGTCGGCGAACGGCGCGAGCGCGCGGGTGAGATAGAACGTCGATGCCAGCAAGGGCTGAGCGGTATCGCTGCTCGAACCGCTGACCACGCCGATCGCGCGACGGCGCCATCGCTTGTCGAGCAATTGCACGGCGCCCGCGGATCGTTCGCCCGAAATCTCAAGCCGGGCGATATCGTTGCGCAGTTCGACCGGAAGATCGAACGCGGCCTCGGTCTCGCGGTCCCTTGGCGCAAAGGTGAAGTGCGCGTCGCCGACCGGCGAGCCTTTCTGGTCGAGCGCACGCACCACGCCCGAGCCGGCGCCGCCGTCGGCGCGCAGCACCTTCACCGTCATCTTCGCCGCCGCGTTTTCTGCGGCGGCCAACGCCAGCGCCGACGGCGTGCCGCCTTCGAAAATCGTCAGCGCGCGATCTCCCGCGATCTTGCCCAGGCCCTGAATAAATTCCGCGCCGCGACCGGTATCGACGCCATCCGACAGCCAGGCGATCTCGCAGTCGCCGCTCGCCTTGAGGAAGCGTTCGATCGAGGGGAGGGTTTCGACCCGTTCGATCGAATAGGGTTTGGGCGCGAGTTGACGCAACGCCACGCGCGCCGTGCCGCCCGGCATGATCGTGATGTCGCGCGTTGGCTCGGATAGCGGAATGAGGGCGACACCGCGCCGGTTGTTGTCGGCATCGGCGATCAATTCGTCCGCGGCCTTGACCCTTGCATCCCAGCTACTGGCCGCGCTCCAGCCGTCGTCGAGCAGGATCGCCAGCGGAGCGCTCGAGCCGGCCGCGCTGGTTTGCGGATTCCAGATCGGTCCCGCTGCGGCAAGGATAAGGAGCGCAGCGGCTAGCAAGCGAAGCGCCGTCAGCCACCACGGCGTTCGCGACGGGGTTTCTTCCCTGGGCGCGATGTCGAACAACAGTCGTGTCGGCGGGAACTCGATGCGGCGCGGTCGCGGCGGCATCACTCGCAGCAGCCACCACAGCAAAGGCAGACTCAACAGGCCCAGCAGCAAGGCCGGTTCGGCGAACGAGAGCGGCAGGCCCGCGATCATGCGCTGCGCCCCGCTTTGACGGTTGCGGCGCGCGCGCTGCCCTTGTTTACCATCATGCCAGAGTGCAAAAACAGCAGGAGTTCGGCGGCCGAGCGGTTGGTGGTGTGGGTCGAGAACAGCCAGTCGAGCTTGCCGGTCTCATTGCGGATTTGGTCGCGATGGAGCGCCACGCGGGCGACGTAGTCGCCGGCCCATTTTTCCGCGCGTCCCGCGACGATGACATCGCCGCCTTCGGGCTCGACAAACTCGACGCGGCCGGAATAGGGAAAACTTTCCTCCGCCGGATCGACGATCTGCACCAGCGTGCCGTGCGCGCCGGACGCCGACAATCCGGCAAGCATGCTCCGGATTTCGCCGATCGGCGACCAGAAATCCGACAGCACCACGATTTCGGCGAGCGCCGACGGCACAAAGGATGGCGGCAGGCTGGACCGCGCCGCGTCGTCATGCAGCATCGCCTGCGCCATCTTGTCGATGACGCTGCGGCTGGCGGTGGGATTCATGAGGCCCGGAATGCCGACGCGCTCGCCGCCCGCGACCAACAGCTCGGCCAGCGCAAATGTTACGATCAGGGCGCGTTCCAGCTTGCTGTCGCGCGCCTGTTGGGACGCGAACGCCATCGATGGCGAACGGTCCGGCCACAGCCACACCGTGTGCGCGGCCTCCCATTCCTGCTCGCGGACATAGAGATGATCGTCGCGCGCCGAGCGGCGCCAGTCGACGTTTTGCGACGGTTCGCCCGAAACGAAACGGCGATATTGCCAGAAGCTTTCCCCGGCGCCGGCGCGCCGCCGTCCGTGCAGGCCGTGAATGACGTTGGCCGCGATGCGGCGAGCTTCGAGCACGAGGCGCGGCAGCGATGCGGCGAGCGTTCGGCTTTCGCCATCGGCACGTCGGATTGCTACGATCTCCCTGGCTGCGTGCTCGGTACCTGCGGCCATCAACCGATCCGCGTCTTCAGTTGCTTGATGACGTCGGGAATGGTGCGGCCTTCGGCGCGGGCCGAGAACGTCAGTGCCATGCGGTGCTTGAGAACCGGCTCGGCCAGATCGAGCACGTCATCGATCGAGGGCGCCAGTCGCCCGTCGAGCAACGCGCGGGCGCGAACGGCGAGCATCAGCGACTGGCTGGCGCGGGGACCCGGTCCCCACGCGATCAGCTTTCCGGCCTCGCCGCCCTCTGGACCGGGACGCGCGGAGCGCACCAGCGACAGGATCGCTTCCACGACGGAATTGCCGACCGGCAGTCGCCGTACCAGCCGCTGCGCCGAGATCAGGATTTCAGCGTTCATCGCGGCCTTGGCCAGCGTTTCTTCCGCGCCGGTGGTTTCGAACAGGATCCGCCGCTCGGCCTCGCGGTCCGGATAATCGACGTCGATTTCCATCAGAAAGCGGTCCAGCTGGGCTTCCGGCAGCGGGTAGGTGCCTTCCTGCTCCAGCGGATTCTGCGTCGCCAGCACATGAAACGGCTTCGGCAAATCGTGGCGCGCGCCCGCAACCGTGATGTGCTGTTCCTGCATGGCCTGCAACAGCGCCGATTGGGTGCGTGGGCTGGCGCGGTTGATTTCGTCCGCCATCAACAGCTGAGCGAATACCGGTCCGGAAATGAAACGGAACGACCGCTTGCCGGAACTGCTCTCGTCCAGCACCTCGGCGCCCAGGATATCCGATGGCATCAGGTCCGGCGTGAACTGGATGCGCTTGGCATCCAGCCCGAGCGTAATGCCCAGGGTTTCGACCAGTTTGGTCTTGGCGAGGCCGGGCACGCCGATCAGAAGCGCGTGCCCGCCCGAGAGGATGGTCACCAGTGTGTTCTCGATCACCCGGTCCTGGCCGAAGATGACGGTGGAGATGGCATCCCTGGCCGCACGGATTTGACCGGCGATCTGTTCGGCCGAGCGGACAACGACGTCTTCGATTTTTTCGACACTGTCTGCGCCAGCCATTTCGTTCTCCTCCGTCAAACTCTAACTCTTGCTCTAACTCTTGCTCGAAACGCCGCCGATGGCGTCGTTATTGCCACGAACCCCATGCTAAACTCATGCGAAGGTCATGTATTCGTTGAATTAAACTATCCCCACATTATCGGCATTTCGGGGTATGAACGGCATCACGATGTGGCGACTTGATCCGGGATATTGCGGGCGGAACTCGTCCAAGAACTCGTCCAAGGCGCACGCTGCGAGACGTGCACCAATCGTGCCAGACCGAGGCGATCAGACTCAGGGCAAACAATGGCGAAGCAAGGGCAGAAACCGGATCAAGGTCTCGAGGGACTGACGGCCGCGGCCAGGGACGCGGCCAGCGCCAGCGCGGCCGAAAAGGGTCTGCCCCCGGTGCATTTGTGGAATCCGCCGTTCTGTGGCGATCTCGATATGCGAATCGCCGGTGACGGTACGTGGTATTATATGGGGACGCCAATCGGGCGGCCCGCGCTGGTCCGCCTGTTTTCGACGATCCTCAAGCACGAGGATGGCAAGCACTTTCTCGTGACGCCGGTGGAGAAGGTCGGCATCCGCGTCGATGACGCGCCGTTCCTTGCTGTCGAGATGATCAGGGAGCATGATAAAAGAGGCCGGCTCCTGCGCTTCCGCACCAATGTCGACGACTGGGTCGTTTGCGATTTGGCGCACAGGCTGCGGTTCGAGGCTGCCGCCGATGGCGGCCTCACGCCCTACCTTCACGTCCGCGCCGACCTTTGGGCCAAGGTCACCCGCGCGCTCTACTACGATCTGGTTGACATGGGCGAGGAGCGGATGGTCGATGGCCATCCAATGTTCGGGGTCGCGTCCGCCGGCGAATTCTTCGCGATGGCGGATGCGGAGCAGGTGAGGGGTGCGCTTTGAACGAGGCGACGTTGAGGAGCGATCCCGCTGCGATCAATTCAGCGGAATTTTTCGATCGGGCCCGCGCGCGGCTGCGCTTCGACATTCCCGCCGGCCTGACCGATCCCAGCCTTATTCCCGTCAGCGGGGATCATGGCACCGATCGCATGCTGGAGATTCTGGCGCGCGAGCAGCCGATCCGCCCCGCGGCGGTGCTGATCCCGGTGGTGGAGCATCCGCAACCGACCGTGTTGCTGACGCAGCGCGCGGTCCACCTCAACGATCACGCCGGTCAGATATCGTTTCCGGGCGGCAAGATCGATGCGACGGACACTTCCCCGCTCGACACGGCGTTGCGCGAGGCCGAGGAAGAGATCGGCCTTGAGCGGGAATTCGTTGATCCCGTCGGTTATCTCGATCTGTACGGAACCAGCTTTGGATTTCGAATCCTGCCGACGGTTGCCCGGGTAAGACCAGGCTTCAAACTGCGGATCAACCAGTCGGAAGTGGACGATGCGTTCGAGGTCCCGCTGGCGTTCCTGATGAATCCGGCGAACCACCAGCTGCACAGCAAGGAATTCCGCGGCATGGAGCGTTCGTACTACGCCATGCCCTATGAGGACCGCTATATCTGGGGCGCCACGGCGGGAATTCTGCGCGTGCTGTATGAACGGATTTGCCTGCCATGATCCGTCCGGCCCTCACCGAGATCGGAATTTTCCTCATTCCCTTCGCGGTCTATGTGCTGTTTCTGATCGCCACCCGCTCCGGATTGCTTGCGCAATCGTCCTGGCCCGTCAACGTTGTCGCGAAGCTATTGCTCGGCTCACTGCTGCTGGTGGTGGTCAGTTTCATCCTGCTTGCGCAATTCTCCGGCGCGCCGCCGCATTCGACATATATTCCCGCGCATATGGAGAACGGCAGGTTGGTTCCCGGAGTTGAGAAATGAGCGGCGCGCGGATGCTCGACAACGCGCCCTGGCTGGAATCCGGTCCGGCCGCCCGCGTGTTGAAGCTCTTGAATGGCGACGGTGAAGAAGCGCGCGTGATCGGTGGCGCGGTCCGCAACGCGCTCCTGAAGATTTCGCCGGGCGACATCGATATCGCGACGACTGCGTTACCGGCCGAGGTGATCCGCCGCGCCAGGGCGGCCGGCATCAAGAGCGTGCCGACCGGTATCGAGCACGGGACCGTGACGCTCGTGATCGATGGGCATCCGTTCGAGGTCACGACGTTGCGCGAGGACACCGAAACTTTCGGCCGCAAGGCGAAGGTCGCATTCGGCCGCGACTGGGTGCGCGACGCGGAGCGGCGCGACTTCACCATCAACGGCCTGTCGGTCGACGCCGAGGGCCAGGTGCACGATCACGTCGGCGGACTGGATGATATCGCGGCCCAACGCGTGCGTTTCATCGGAGATCCGAACCAGCGGATAGCAGAGGATTATTTGCGTATCCTCCGATTTTTCCGATTTCACGCCGCCTATGGCGCCGGCGAACCCGATCGCGCCGGATACCTCGCATGCATCGCTGGCCGGGCAGGCCTTGCGACGCTCTCGGCCGAACGCGTGCGCCTGGAAATGCTCAAGCTGGTGGTCGCGGAAGGCGCGGCCGGCGCCGTCGCGGCGATGGTCGATGGCGGATTGCTGTTGCCGATCTTCGGCGGCGTCGCTTATCCCGGGCCATTCGGGGCCATGATTTCATCGGAGCGTGGGCTGGGACTTGCGCCCGACCCGGTGCGCCGGCTTGGCGCGCTCGCGGTCGCCGTCACCGAGGATGCCAAACGGCTGGCGATGCGCCTTCGATTGAGCAATGCCGAGACAAAGGCGCTCGATTCCATGGGCCATCGCTGGTGGCGGCTCGCCGGCATGGACGAGGCGACCGCGCGGCGCAGGCTTTATCGGCTTGGCGAGGATCGCTACCGCGACCGGCTGCTGCTGGCCTGGGCGCGGTCGGGAGGCAATGGCGATGCGGCGTCGTGGCGGGAGCTTGCCACCTTGCCGGCGCGCTGGAGCGCGCCGAAGTTTCCACTGAAGGCCGCCGATTTCATCGCGCGCGGCATTGCCCGAGGCCCGCGGCTCGGACAGGTGCTTGCGCTCGCCGAGGACGCCTGGCTCGCGGCGAATTTCCCGATCGATGAGCCGGCGCTCAAAGCCATTGCCGACCAAACCGTCACACGGTTCACCCGCGAAGACAGGCCGTGAACATCCTTTCCGGCTTTGCCGACATTTCGCTGGCGCAATTGCTGCTGGTTGCCTGCGTCGCGCTGTTTGCCTCTGTGGTCGGGGGCCTTGCCGGCTACGGCACCGGCGCGCTGATGCCGCTGGTTCTGGTGCCGCTGATCGGCGCCGAACCGGTGGTGCCGATCATCGCCATCTCCGCTGTATTCACCAACCTCAGCCGCGTCACCGCCTATCGCCAATACGCCGACCGCCGCCGCGCCGTGATCGTGATCCTCGCCGCCGCATTGACGACCGCGCTCGGCGCCTACGGCTATACGCGGCTGACCAGCGCCGGCGCGGCGATGGTGATCGGCGCCATGCTGATTTCGAGCGTGCCGCTGCGCCGTCTGGCGAGACGCCGCGAGATCCGGATCGGCGACGCCGGGCTCGGCCTTGGCTCGGTGGGGTACGGCATCGTGGTTGGCGGGACCGCGGGTTCGGGCGTGATCCTGCTGTCGCTGTTGATGGCCGCGGGCCTTGAAGGCGCCGCGGTGATCGCCACCGACGCCGTGATCTCGGTCGCGACCAGCGTCATCAAGATCTCCGTGTTTGGATTGGCCGGCGTCGTCACCGCGCAGGTGCTGGCCTTTGCGCTTCTGATCGGCGCGATCGCACTGCCCGGAGCATTTTTCGCGAAGGCCTTCGTCGAGCGCATGCCGGTGCACGTCCACACCGCCATCCTCGACGCCGCCGTGATCGCCGGCGGCGTGGTCATGATCTCGGCGGCGATGCGGCAGGTGGTGTGATTTTTTCGGTTTATGTCATTCCGGGGCGATGCGAAGCATCGAACCACGGAAGTGTATCGCGCATTCCGGGTCTGGTGCTGACGCACCATCCCGGAGTGACGAGGGTGGCCCTACGGCCATTTCACTTCCGGCGGCATCGACGACAGGATCGAATCGACATTGCCGCCGGTCTTGAGGCCGAAAATGGTGCCGCGGTCATAGAGCAGGTTGAATTCGACGTAACGACCGCGCCGGATCAATTGCTCCTCGCGGTCGGCCGGGCTCCACGGCACATCCATATTGCGCCTGACCAGTTCGGGGTAGATTTGCAGGAAGGCGCGGCCGACGTCCTGCGTGAAGGCGAGGTCGGCGTCCCAATCGCCGGAATCGTGCCAATCATAAAAGATGCCGCCGATGCCGCGGGCTTCCTTGCGATGCGGCAGATAGAAATATTCGTCGCACCATTTCCGGTATTTTTCGTAGCTCGCCACCGCCGCGTGAGCATCGCAGGCGGCCCGCATCGCGGCGTGAAAGGCGATCGTGTCGGGATCATCCTGGGTCCGCCGCCGGTCCAGCACCGGCGTCAGATCCGCGCCGCCACCGAACCACGCCCTGGTGGTGACGACGAAGCGGGTGTTCATGTGCACCGCCGGGACGTTCGGATTGCGCATATGCGCGATCAGCGAAATGCCCGATGCCCAGAATGCGGGATCGTCGGCGGCGCCGGGGATCTGCGCGCGGAATTCGGGCGCGAATTCGCCGTGCACCGTCGAGCAATGTACCCCGACTTTTTCGAACAGCCGCCCGTGCATCATCGACATCACGCCGCCGCCGCCGGGGGCGCCGCTATGGTCGGTGCGGTCCCAGGGGGTGCGGACAAAACGCCCCGCCGCACCCGGATAAAGCGATGCCGGCGCCTCGTCTTCGAGCCTTTCGAAGGCCGCGCAGATGTCGTCGCGCAAGCGCTCGAACCATGCCCGCGCGCGCGCCTTGCGTTCCTCGATCACGGAAATATCCATTTACAATGCCTGACCCCGCGGGCTGGTCCCGGGACTG
Source organism: uncultured Alphaproteobacteria bacterium (assembly GCA_963786045.1). Taxonomy (GTDB): domain Bacteria; phylum Pseudomonadota; class Alphaproteobacteria; order Rhizobiales; family Xanthobacteraceae; genus Bradyrhizobium. The sequence goes on from CAWAXR010000018.1 coordinate 59,228, forward strand.
GTTTGCCGCAACGCCTCGCCTAATGCCATCGCGGCCGCCATCGCGATATTGAGCGATCGCAGGCCTGGCTTGATCGGGATCACCAGCCGGGCGTCGGCGGCGGCAGCGACCTCGTCGGGGACGCCGGCGGATTCCCGTCCGAACAGCAGGATGTCGTTCAAACCATAGTGATGATCAAGATAGGAGCTCACGCCCTTGGTGGTAAAAAGGATCAGCCGGTACCCCTTTTCGTGACGCCATTGGTGGAATTTCGACCACGAATCGTGGCGCATCCAGGTGACCTGGTCGAGATAGTCCATGCCGGCCCGGCGAAAATTCCGGTCGGAAACCGCAAAACCGGCGGGTTCGATGATGTGGGCGGCGACGTCCATGCAGGCGCAAAGCCGCAGAATCGTCCCGGTGTTCTGGGGGATGTCGGGCTGAAAAAGCGCAATCTGCATTCTGTGACGGCCCCTCGGGTCCCCCGCCAAACGTCCGGATAAATGATCAATTAGTGCATTGCACGCCGGTCAGCCGATAGCGGGCTTGCGCTCTTCCGGCAAGGGTGCCAATAGAACGATTCTGGACTGCTGTTCCGCCCGATTGGGTGCGAACAAGGGGTCTTTCTGCCGCCGCGGGGGTCGCGGGCGCCGGCAGCCTCCCTTGGGTGTCGTTTATGCGTTGCCTGGGGCGGTTCCACCGGCTGCAGCCAAGAAAGGGTTTGGAATCGTGACGACAGCGTCTTCGGCGGATCATCCTACACGCCGTGATTTCCTCTTTGTCGCAACGGGAGCCGCCGCCGCCGTCGGCGGAGTGGCCACGCTCTGGCCGTTCATTTCCCAGATGAACCCGGACGCCTCGACCATTGCGGCGGGCGCACCGATCGAAGTCGACCTGACGCCGATCGCCGAAGGACAGGACATCAAGGTGTTCTGGCGGGGCAAGCCGATCTACATCAGCCACCGCACCAAGAAGCAGATCGAGGAAGCCCGCAGCGTGCAGGTTTCGAGCCTTCCCGACCCGCAGTCCGACCAGGCGCGAGTCAAGGAAGGCCATGATCAATGGCTGGTCGTGATCGGTATCTGCACCCATCTCGGCTGTATCCCGATCGCCCATGAGGGCAATTACGACGGCTTCTTCTGCCCCTGCCACGGTTCGCAATACGACTCCTCCGGTCGCATCCGCCAGGGACCCGCGCCTGCCAACCTCGCAGTGCCGCCCTATCAATTCGTTTCCGATAGCAAAATCCAGATAGGTTGAGCCTCGGATCCGGTATCCGAGACCTTGAGCCCGTCGCGTCGTCTTATTTCCCTAGGGATCGCATCATGAGCGGACCATCCGACTACCAGCCGACCAATCCCGCCCTGAAGTGGATCGAACGGCGTCTCCCGATTTTCGGTCTCGTGCACTCCTCGTTCGTGGCTTATCCGACGCCGCGCAACCTGAACTACTGGTGGACCTTCGGCGCCATCCTTTCGATGATGCTGGCGGTGCAGATCGTCACCGGCGTGATCCTGGCGATGCACTACACGCCGAACGCCGATCTCGCCTTCAAGTCGGTCGAAAGCATCGTGCGCGACGTGAACTACGGCTGGCTGCTGCGCAACATGCACGCCGCCGGCGCATCGATGTTCTTTTTCGCCGTTTACATCCACATGCTCCGCGGCCTGTATTACGGGTCGTACAAGGAGCCGCGCGAGGTGCTCTGGATTCTCGGCGTCATCATCTACCTCCTGATGATGGCGACGGGCTTCATGGGCTACGTGCTGCCGTGGGGCCAGATGAGTTTCTGGGGCGCCACCGTCATCACCAACCTGTTCTCCGCCATCCCCTATGTCGGTGACAGCATCGTGACCCTGCTGTGGGGCGGCTACTCGGTCGGAAATCCGACGCTGAACCGCTTCTTCTCGCTGCACTATCTGCTGCCGTTCGTGATCGCCGGCGTCGTGGTGCTGCACGTCTGGGCACTGCATGTCGTGGGTCAGAACAATCCGGCCGGCGTCGAGGCCAAGACGGAAAAGGATACGGTGCCGTTTACGCCCTACGCGACCATCAAGGACGCGTTCGGTCTTTCCTGTTTCCTGCTGTTCTTCGCGTGGTTCATCTTCTACATGCCGAACTATCTCGGCGACGCCGACAACTACATTCCCGCCAATCCCGGCGTGACGCCGCCGCATATCGTGCCGGAATGGTATTACCTGCCGTTCTACGCGATCCTGCGATCGATCCCGAACAAGCTTGCCGGCGTGATCGCGATGTTCTCGGCGATCATCGTGCTGGCGTTCCTGCCCTGGCTCGACAGCGCCAAGACGCGCTCCTCCAAATACCGCCCCCTGGCGAAGCAATTCTTCTGGATCTTCGTCGTCGTCTGCGTGCTGCTCGGCTATCTGGGCGCGCAGCCGCCTGAAGGCATCTACGTCATCGCCGGGCGCATCCTGACCGTCTGCTACTTCGCCTACTTCCTGATCCTGCTGCCGCTGTTGAGCCGGATCGAGAAGCCGAGGGCTGTCCCCAACTCGATCGCCGACGATGTGCTTGCGAAGTATGGAAGCAAGTCGGCGGTGATCGTGCTGGCGCTCGCCGGCGCGCTATTCGCCGGCAGCGCACAGAATGCCCGGGCCGAGGAGCAGGAAGCGCCGCCGTCGCTGAAATGGTCGTTTGCCGGTCCATTCGGCACCTACGATCGCGGAGCATTGCAGCGCGGGCTGAAGGTCTACAAGGAAGTCTGCTCCAGCTGCCACAGCCTGTCGTATATCGCGTTCCGCAATCTGGCCGATCCGGGCGGGCCGGGCTATTCGACCGCGCAGGTGGCGGCGTTGGCTGCCGAATACAAGATCAAGGACGGTCCGAACGACCAGGGCGAGATGTTCGAGCGGCCTGGCCGGGCGGCCGATTACTTCCCTTCGCCATTCCCCAACGAGCAGGCGGCGCGTGTCGCCAATGGCGGCGCTGCGCCTCCGGACCTGTCGCTGATCACGAAGGCCCGCTCCTATGAACGCGGCTTCCCGAGGTTCATCTTCGACTTCTTCAGCCAGTTCCAGGAACAGGGCCCGAACTATGTCGCGGCCATTCTGCAGGGCTTCGAGGACAAGGCGCCGGCCGGCGTGACCATCCCCGAGGGCTCCTACTACAACAAGTATTTCCCCGGTCACTCCATCAAGATGCCGAAGCCCCTGAGCGATGGCCAGGTCACGTTCGACGACGGCTCGCCGGCAACGGTGGCGCAATACGCCAAGGACGTCACCACGTTCCTGATGTGGGCGGCGGAGCCGCACATGGAGGCCCGCAAACAGCTGGGCATGCAGGTCTTCGTGTTCCTGATCCTGCTCGCCGGGCTGTTGTATTTCACCAAGAAGAAGGTCTGGGCCGACGCGCACTGACCCTGGCGATGTTGACGTGACTTCGAAAAGCCCCTGCGGGGGCTTTTTGTTTTGGCGCATATGTTATCCGGGCCGGATTGCTTCCTGATCGCACTGCGGACAAAATGGCCGCAAATCGATCGGTTCAGGAAAATCACCGGAGGACCCCATGGGCACGAGCATCTCGTTCAAGCGTCCGGACGGCAAGGAGGCCCACGGTTATCTCGCCAACGCCGCGCGCGGCAACGCGCCGGGCGTCGTCGTGATCCAGGAATGGTGGGGGCTTCAGGAGCAGATCAAGGGGCTGTGTGACCGCTTTGCGGTGGCCGGCTTCGACGCGCTGGCGCCCGATCTCTACAAGGGCAAGGTGGTGCCGTATCACGACACCGACGCCGCCGGCAAAGAAATGAACTCGCTCGATTTCATCGACGCCACCACGCAGACGGTGCGCGGCGCCGCGCAATATCTTGGCCGCAACGGCGCCAAGGTCGGCTTGACCGGCTTCTGCCTCGGTGGCGCGGTCACCATCATCGGCGCCACCAAAATCCCGGAGCTGACCGCGGGCGTGGTGTTCTACGGCATTCCACCCGAGGCGGCGGCGAAGCCTTCGGATGTAAAGATTCCGCTGCAGGCGCATTTCGCCAACAGGGATGACTGGTGCACGCCGCAGGTGGTCGATGCCTTCGAGAAGGCGATGAAGGAAGCCGGCAAGTCGCTCGAGCTGTTCCGCTATGACGCCGACCACGCCTTCGTCAACGAGCAGCGCATGTCGGTGCACGATCGCAAGGCGGCGGAACTCGCCTGGGGCCGCGCCACGGAGTTTTTCAACAAGCATCTGGGGTGAGGCGTCTATCCTGGACGACGCCATGGTGGGGAGAAGGATGCCGCCGGCATCCGTCGCCCCGGGTGCGGCGATGCTCGCTTGAAAGGCTGGGATGAAGGTCTTCTGCACCGGCGCGTCCGGCTATATCGGCGGATCGGTTGCCGCATATCTCGCGGCCGCCGGGTATCGGGTGACCGGTCTGGTTCGCTCCCCGGAAAAGGCCGATGCGGTTCGCGCCCGGGGCATCCAGCCGTTGCTGGGAACGCTGGATGACGGGCAATGTCTGGCGCAAGCGGCAGAAGCCGCCGACATCGTCATCAATGCGGCGAGCGCCGATCACACCGGCGCGGTCGCCGCCCTGCTTGGCGCTCTGGCCGGAAGCGGCAAGCTGTTCATGCACACCTCGGGATCGAGCATCGTCGGCACGCGCGCCAAGGGCCAGCGATCGGATGCGATCTTTGACGAAAGTTCAACCATCACCCCTTCGCCCGCCCGCGCGGCCCGGGTCGGGTTGAACGATCTCATTCTCTCGTACCGCGACAAGGGGTGCCGTCCGGTCATCATCTGTCCGAGCCTGATCTACGGCCTTGGCCACGGCATCGAGCCGCACAGCATGCAGGTGCCCCTGCTCGTCGGCCTGGCCAGGAAACGAGGTTGCGCGGCCCACGCCGGGCCAGGCGAGAACATCTGGTCGAACGTCCATATCGACGATCTGGTGACGCTCTATGCGCTTGCCATCGAGAAGGCGGCCGCCGGGGCGTTCTTTTTCGCCGAGAACGGCGAAAGTTCGATGCGCGAGGTTTGCAAGGCCATCAATCGCATGCTGGGTTACGAGGGAGAGCCATCGGCGATGTCGATGGCAGAGGCGACCGCCGAATGGGGGGAGGGCCTCGCCGAGGACACGATGGCTTCGAACAGCAGGGTGCGAGCGGTCCGGGCGCGGCAGCTCGGCTGGAAGCCGAAGGCGCCGAGCCTGATCGAAGAGATCGAACGGGGGTGTTACCGGTAGCAGACCCGCGGCCTCGGAATCAGTTGGCGATCTCTCAAGACGTTTCCTTGCGCACCCCGTCCCACCACGCGCAGGTCCCCGACATCAGATTGTAGTTGCCTTCCATGACCTGAACCGGCGCGCGCAGGCCGGCCGCTGCCGCGCGCATCCGCATCTGGCGCGCCACTTCGCGGTCGGCGGGCGGCAGCCAGACGCGTTCGTGTCCCCACAGGCTCGGCCCGTCGTGCATTTCGACGGGCCGCCACGTCGCGGGATCTATCTCGCGGCCGCCCCAGCCGCATTCGACCATGAAGGAGGACGGCGTCTTCGCGTAAAATGACGTCATGAGATCGTTGGTGTGGCGGCCGAACGTGACGCTGACGCGGTCGGGCTCGCTCGAGGCGATGTCGTAGGACTGGCCGACGTCGTCGAGCGAAAACAGTTCCACCATCAGATGATGCATGCCGTTGCTGCCGGTCTCGATCAGGGCGAGGCTGTGATGCCGCGCGTTGACGTGAAAGAAGTAGGCGCGAAACGGCTTCTGGATGTAGTCGGAAAGCCCGAAGCCGAGCACGTCGACGTAGAACGGCATTACCGCGCTGATGTCCTTCACCGTCAGCACGGCGTGGCCAAGGCCGAGCGGTCCGGTGCGGAAACCGGAGATCGAACGGCCGGGGCTGAACGGCGTGTCGTCGATCGCCGCGCCGTAAAATGCCTCCAGGCGATTGCCGGCCGGATCGCGGAACGAAATCAGGCCACGCACGCGCCTGTTATCGGCAAGTGTCTGTGGCTCGGCCGTGACCTCGACCCGTGCCTGTTCCAGCCGGGCCGCGAGTGCGTCCAGCGCATCCGCATCCGCCACTTCCCAGCCGAAAAAACGCTCGCCGTCCGGCATCGAGCGGTCGACGATGATGCGCTGCTTGCGGTCGTCCATCCGGAACGCCAGCACGGAGGGGCTCCGCTCCACCGCCTGCAGCCCGACCAGTCCGGTGCCGAACTGCCGCCAATCGTCGAGCGCGGCCGAACCGAACCCGACATACCCCAGAGCCTGCACGGCCATCGAGCGTCTCCCGCCTTTTTGTTTTTCGCAATGCCGGCCGAATCCTAAGCCTGTTTTCAGGGTTAGGCGAGCGATCCGCAATCCGTTGGGCACACAGGATTCCGGGCGGGCGCGCAGCCGGGATTTGCGGCTTGCCCCTCCCCAGGCTTCCCCAAAAGGGGGAACCATACTTCCCGGCAGGGAAGGGTGCCTCCCTTGACGTCCCGGCTCCGCCATGGTGTTTACCTCGCCCATGAGCATCGCCGTCCGCAAAACCCGTCTTTGGTGGCCCACCTTCTAGAGGTGGCCGGTGCGATTTCATTTCCCCAGATCGTTCGAGGCCGTCATCGCAGCGCGACGGCCTTTCGTTTGTCCTGTGTGGCGTTCCCTCGGCAAGTTTCGTAAGAGGATCACATGAACAGGACAGCCTTCTCCCTGCCGGCCCGCAGCGAATATCGCACCCGTGGCGGACTCGCGGTTACCCGGTTGGTGGAGCAATTCTCGGGCGGCGCCAGCAGGCTCGATGACCTGATCGACCTGCTCGATCGCCGCCGCGGCGTGGTGCTGTCGTCGGGGACGACGGTGCCGGGCCGCTACGAGAGCTTCGACATCGGCTTCTGCGATCCGCCGTTGCAGCTGCAAACGACGGGGGCGGACTTTTCGCTTGCGGCGCTGAATACGCGCGGCGAAGTCCTGATCGCCTTCCTCGGCGACGTGCTCCGCGACCCCTGCGTCGTCGTCACCGAGAAGAGCGCGAGCCGTCTTTCCGGCCATATCCTGCGCGGGCCTGCGCCGGTGGACGAGGATCAGCGCACCCGCCGCGCCAGCGTGATGTCGCTGGTGCGCGACCTCGTGGCCGCGCTCGGCGCCAATGACGATCCGCTGCTCGGCCTGTTCGGCGCATTCGCCTACGATCTGGTGTTCCAGATCGAGGATCTCGTGCAGAAGCGTGCGCGCGAGCAGGATCAGCGCGATATCGTGCTTTATGTGCCGGATCGCCTGCTGGCCTATGACCGCGCTACCGGACGCGGCGTGGTGCTGAGCTATGATTTCGCCTGGAACGGCAAATCGTCGGAGGGCCTGCCGCGCGATACCCCGGACAGCGTCTACGCGAAGACACCGCGGCAGGGATTTTCCGATCACGCGCCCGGTGAATATCAGGCCACGGTCGAGACCGCGCGCGCCGCGTTCGCGCGCGGCGACCTGTTCGAGGCGGTGCCGGGGCAATTGTTCGCCGAGCCCTGCGAGCGCACGCCGGCGGAGGTGTTCCAGCGACTGTGTCGGATCAATCCGTCGCCCTATGGCGCGCTGATGAATCTCGGCGAAGGCGAATTCCTGGTGTCGGCGTCGCCCGAAATGTTCGTGCGTTCCGACGGCAGGCGGGTCGAGACCTGTCCGATCTCGGGCACCATCGCCCGCGGCGTCGATGCGATCGGCGACGCCGAGCAGATCCGGCAGTTGTTGAATTCGGAGAAGGACGAATTCGAACTCAATATGTGCACCGACGTCGATCGCAACGACAAGGCCCGGGTCTGCGTGCCCGGCACGATCAAGGTTCTGGCGCGGCGTCAGATCGAGACCTACTCGAAATTGTTCCACACCGTCGACCACGTCGAAGGCATGCTGCGGCCGGGGTTCGATTCGCTCGATGCGTTCCTCACCCATGCCTGGGCGGTGACGGTGACCGGCGCGCCGAAATTATGGGCGATGCAGTTCGTCGAGGACCATGAGCGCTCGCCGCGCCGCTGGTATGCCGGCGCGATCGGCGTCGTCAATTTCGACGGCGGTATCAACACCGGGCTGACCATTCGCACCATCCGGATGAAGGACGGCCTCGCCGAGGTGCGGGTCGGCGCGACCTGCCTGTTCGATTCCGATGCCGCCGCCGAGGACCGCGAGTGCCAGGTCAAGGCGGCCGCGCTGTTTCAGGCGTTGCGCGGCGATCCGCCAAAACCGCTGTCGGCGTTCGCGCCGGATGCCACCGGTTCAGGCAAGCGGGTGCTGCTGATCGATCATGACGACAGCTTCGTCCATATGCTGGCGGATTATTTCCGTCAGGTCGGTGCCAGCGTGACGGTGGTGAGATATATTCACGCCCGGCAAATGCTGGATACCGGGAGCTACGATCTCCTGGTGCTCTCGCCGGGGCCGGGGAGACCGGAAGATTTTGACATCTCCAAAACGATCGACGCGGCGCTTGGCAGGAAATTGCCCGTCTTCGGCGTCTGCCTCGGCCTGCAGGCGATCGGGGAATATTTCGGCGGCCACCTGGGGCAGCTTCGGCAACCGGCGCATGGACGGCCCTCGCGCATCCAGGTGCGGGGCGGGCGGCTGATGCAGAACCTGCCGGATGAAATCGTGATCGGCCGCTACCATTCGCTCTATGTCGAACGCGACAGCATGCCCGACGTGCTCCAGGTGACGGCCAGCACCGAGGACGGCGTCGCGATGGCCATCGAGCACAAGACCCTGCCGGTCGGCGGCGTTCAGTTTCATCCGGAATCGCTGATGTCGCTCGGCGGTGAAGTGGGTCTGCGCATCGTCGAGAACGCGTTCCGGCTCGGCGTGCAGGTCAATTGAGAGGACGCGTCATTGCGAGGAGCATTTGCGACGAAGCAATCCATCCTTCCCTGCGTTTTTGAATTGCTTCGCGGAGCGGACCGCGCCATGCGCCGGCCCGCTGACTCACAGTGACGGCAGAAATAGAAAGAGACACCGATGAATCCCCAATACGATCTGAAGGCCACCGTCCGTACCATTCCGGACTATCCGAAGCCGGGGGTAATGTTCCGCGACATCACCACGCTGCTCGGCGACGCCCGCGCCTTCCGCCGCGCCGTCGATGAACTGGTGCAGCCCTGGGCCGGATCGAAGATCGACAAGGTGGCCGGCATCGAGGCGCGCGGCTTCATTCTCGGCGGCGCGCTGGCGCATCAGGTCTCCGCGGGCTTCGTGCCGATCCGCAAGCGCGGCAAGCTGCCGCATACCACGGTGCGCATCGCCTATTCGCTGGAATACGGGCTCGATGAAATGGAAATGCACGCCGACGCCATCCATCCGGGCGAGCGCGTGATCCTGGTCGACGACCTGATCGCCACCGGTGGCACCGCGGAGGGCGCGGTCAAGCTGATGCGCCAGATCGGCGCCAATGTGGTGGCCGCCTGCTTCATCATCGACTTGCCGGATCTTGGCGGCGCGGCGAAGCTGCGGGCGATGGACGTGCCGGTGCGAACGCTGATGGCGTTCGACGGGCATTGAGGCTGCACGAATTCCTGCCGCGTATCGTCCGTGCTTTCGCATCGCGAAAGCACGGACGACGGGGAGAGGGAGAAGTTCTCACGACCCCTGCAGGATCAGGTTCAGCTCGATCTCGCGGAAGTGGAGATAGTTTTCGCGGATCCATTGATGCAGCTCGGTCGATGAATCCCTCTCGTTCCGAAGGTAATCGGAGAACGAGAACGTCAGCCGGTCGATATAGGTTTTCAGAAACACCGGCAGGGCTGCGATGTGAAAGACCTTTCCGTGCGCGAAAACCGGCGGCAGTTCGCCGCGCACGACGTATTCGTTGTCGATGGTGACGAGGGAGGTTGCAGGAATCTGGCGTTGCAGCATCGGATAGCTGCGCGCCGACACGCGGTCGGTGTCGCCGATGAACATGATGACCGGCGAGACGCCGCGCCGCGCGGCCTCCTTGAGGAATCCGATTTCCTCGGTCATCTTGAAGAATTCGTCGAAGGCGTGGAAGCCGAGATCGATCACCTTGGCGATCCCGTCATTGATGATCAGGCGGTCCATCAGTGCCATCTTGCCGAAGGTATCGTCGATTTCCGCGGTTTCGGTGATGTCAGGCAGATAGTCCAGCAGCGACGGCTCTTTCAAATTGATGTCGAAAGCCGTGACCGCGCCGTTCTTCAGCAGCAGGAATTCGCTCAACAGCCGCGCGATCAGCGTTTTGCCGACCAGCGGGCGGGGCGAGCAGACGATGTAAACGGGCGTGGCGCGCATCACGCGTTATATCGGGCGGATTTGGCGCCCAATCCAGCCCAATAATATCAACCGCGCACTTATTTTTCGCCGCCGCGTGTGGAGGGTTTTCCGGTGCCGACCAGATCGGTCAGCTTGATGCGGTCGAATTCGCTCCAGACGTTGGCCAGCCAGTGGCGGACATAACCGCGCAGCACGAACGAATAGTTCGCGGCTTCTTCGGCTGGGCCTTTATTGGCCACGAATTTGAGGAACGGCACGGAGGCAACTTCAACCTGCTCGTAGGCCATTTCGTTGAGCTTGGGGATCGTGAGCTCGGTGGCATCCTTGATGCGGTGGAAATAGGAGTTGTAGGTGGCCTGATCCCACTGGAAGAACTGGGTATCGTTGATGAAGTTCTTCACCAGGAAATATTTCGCGCCGGTCATGAAATTCGCGGTTTCCGCGATTTCGTCGAGCGAGGCGATCGAGGGGCCGAGAATGTGGAACACGGCAAAAGTGATCTGTCCGGACTTCGCGGCATCGAGAAAGCCGATATCGCGCAGCGAGGCGAGCGCCGGGGACAACAGGCCGGCGCGGACGTCGATCACGGTGACCGAGGGGCTCACCGAATTCAGCGTATCGAAGATCTTCATCTGGTCCGATGTCGTCGTCATGTCGACGATCTCGGTGATGTCGGGGTGGAATCGCTTCAGGGTGCCGCGCGGAGATTCCGTATCAAACGCGCGGGTGGGCACGTTGTTGGCGCTGAAATAATCCAGCACGGTTCGCGACACCGTCGTCTTGCCGACGCCGCCCTTGTCAGCACCTACCACAATCACCACTGGCTTCGCCATGAACTTCCCTTATGCGCCATTCCTGATGGGAGCATCCTGGAACAAACCAGGATGTCTGTTTCCGGAAGGCCGATATCGGTCCCGATCATGCCCCCGTACCCCGACCAGGTTGGGGGCGCTCCCACGCCACCGAAACGTCCTCACCTGCTTTGGGCGCGAACATGGCAGAAACAAGGGAGAATTCAATTTCATTAGACCACGGTTAGGGATAATCGTGCCAGCGTCGTTAATGGGAGGACGGAGCCCCTGCAGGCGACCGGCCTTGTCTCACCCGGGAAAAGGGGGTGGCAAGGCACTTCCGCGTCGCCGGGAGGGCTGTCCGGTCGTCCGGATCATGATCCGATTCGGATTATGATCTCATCTCTTTGTTTGAGCGTGATCTTTTCGGAAAACCGGTTCCCACCTTTCCGGATCGCGCTTTAGTGCCGGCCCCAGGGGCCGGCGGGGTTGCTGCCCCAAGGGCCTTGTGAAGGGCCCTGTGGCGTGCCGGCAGGGTCTGAGGCGTCGCTCCAGGGCCCTTTCGGCAATGGCAGCGGAACTTCGCCGGCCGGGGACTGCGGCTGATCGTCCGGCCCGCCCCTATCCGATGGCAGTGCCAGCGGCCCGGGATCGTGTCCGCCGGCGTATTTGACGAGCGCCTGAACACGGGATTCCACCGAAGGATGCGTCGCAAACAGGTCGGCAAACCCCTCGCGCGGGTTGTCGACGCACAGTTCCATCACCGCCGACGTCGCGCCGGGGAGTTCGCCGCGGTTCTCGATCTTGCGGAGCGCCGAGATCATGGCGTCGGGATTCTTGGTGAGTTCGACCGAGCCTGCGTCGGCGAGCAGTTCGCGCGATCGTGACAGCGCCAGCCGCACCAGCTGCGACAACAGCCAGGCCAGCGCGATCAGGACGACCGCGACGATGATGACAATGACGGCGCCACCGCCCGAACCCCTTCGGTTGTTGTCCGAAGACGAGGACGACGATGAGGACGACCACGAACCGCGGCCATAGCCGCCGTAACCGCCGTAGTAGCCAAAGTTGGTAAAACTCCGGAAAAACAATTCGGCGAAGAAGCCGACCACGCCGGCGATGATCACCGCGATCACCATCATCTGCACGTCGCCGTTGCGGATGTGGGTGAGTTCGTGGCCCAGCACCGCCTCGATCTCCTGATCATCGAGCGCGCTCAAAAGGCCCGAGGTGACGGTGACGGCATATTGCCTCTGGTTAAGCCCGGTTGCGTAGGCGTTCAGCGCGTGGCTTTCGACGATCTTCAGTTTCGGCATCGGAATGCCGCGCGAGATACAGAGGTTTTCCAGCAGATTATAGAGGCGCGGCTCTTGCAGCCGCGTCACGTCCTGCCCGCCGGTGACGGCGTCGACGATCGATTGATGAAAGAAATAGGCGATCACGATCCACAAAATCGTGGCCCCGGTCGCATAGGGAAGGGCCTTGAAGAGGTCGCGCGCCGCCGCCGCCAGATAGTAATCGGCCGGCGCATCGCTGTTGATCATCGCTTCCGCGATCAGCGCGCCGGCATAGACCATGACATAGACCAGCGCGAACAGCCCGGCGAGCAGCAGCATCGAACGAAACTTGTTCGATGCGATATGCGTGTAAAGACCATACGCGGCCATGATGCGCTATCCCGCTAGGGGCACGTCATTCCGGGGTGATGCGAAGCATCGAACCCGGAATCTCTGGGTTTTCCGATGTGCAATTGCACATCGTGGTTCGCGCTGCTGGCGCGCCCCGGAATGACGGGCGTAAAAATTATCGCCTCAGAACTTCACCTGCGGCGCTGCCTCGACGTCAGTCCGGCTGGCGCCGAGATCGAAGAAATCCTTGCGCGTGAAGCCGAACATGCCGGCGAACAAGGCGGCGGGCATCTGCTGGATACCGGTGTTGTATTCCTGGACCGCGTTGTTGAAGAAGCGCCGGCTGGCGGCGATCTTGTTCTCGAGGTCGGACAATTCGCTCGCCAGCTGCTGGAAATTGGCGTTGGCCTTGAGGTCCGGATAGGCCTCCGACAGCGCGATCAGCCGGCCAAGCGCGCCGCTCAACTGGTTTTCCGCGGCCGAAACCTGCGCAGGCCCTTGCGCCGACATCGCGGAGTTGCGCGCCTTGATCACCTCGTCGAGCGTGCCGCGTTCGTGCGCGGCATAGCCCTTCACGGTCTCGACCAGGTTCGGGATCAGGTCGTGGCGCTGCTTGAGCTGCACATCGATGTCGGCGAAGGCCTGGCCGACGCGCTGGCTGAGCGCGACCAGCCGATTATAGGCGCCGAGCGCGAAAAGAGCGAGAACGATGAGAACGCCGAGAACAATCCAGCCGGTCGACATGGCAATAAGCTCCTGATGGGACAACGAATGCTGGCAGTTTAACGGAATTTGAAGGCGCGCGGCAGCCGCCACGAGGTGGGTATCTGCTTGGTCGGCTGCAAGGCGGGATTAGTTCAACAGGAGGATTAACCTTCCTCCATCACCGCATCGCCCCAGCGCCAGCGTCGCGCGCGGCCGTAATTAGCCTTGGCGCGACTGGGCACCCTGGTTAGCGCGAGACCGTCCGGCGTGCAAAGTTTCGCCGCCACTTCGACCTTGCTGACGACGGGTTGCGCCAGCACGCGGGCAAAGTGCCGCTCAACGGGGTTGCGCGTCAGCGCGACATAGCTGAATTTTTCGTCCTCAAAGGGAAGCTCGGCGCCCTTGATCTGCATGTGCGCGCGCAGGCGCGGCAGACGCTGGGTGAAATGACACCAGTCCGGTGCCGCAAGCGGGCAAATGCCGTCGTGCGGGCAGGGGGCCGCGACATGGGCGCCGGACGCGATCAATTGCTGCCGCAGCGCGAGAACCCTCGCACAGCCCGCCGGCGTGCCGGGTTCGACGATCAAAAGCGTATCACGGGCCTTTGCCCACAATTGTTCGGCGAGCGCGGTTCGTTCCGCATCGCCGATTTCGCCGATCATGTAGCTTGCCACCACAAGGTCGGCCGGCTCGGCCTCCGCCAAGCCGGCGCGGGCAGCGGCCCGATGGTAGCTCATCCGGTTCAGCCGCGCGCTGTCGCAGCCAAGATCCAGCGCGAGCGCGCGCAAGGCGCCGTTGGCGTCGAGCAGCGTAAAGCCTTCCAGGGAGGCAAATGCCGTCGCCGCGGCCCAGGTCGCCGTGCCCGGTCCGGCGCCGACGTCGAGCAGGCTCGCCGGCGCGAAGTCCGGCCTCAGCTCACGCAGCGCGTTCAGGCTTGCGGTGACCGCCGCATAGGTCGCGGGCATTCGCGCCAGCGCGTAGGCCAGCGCGTCGGCTTCGGACCTGATCGCGCCGGAATTGCCGCCGTCGCGGTAGGTCCGTGAGATCAGCGCCGCGCGCTCCGCGGTGGCGTTGCGCGACAGACCTTGCAGTTTGGCCTCGAGCGCAACTCTCAGTTCGGCGGGGAGGTCGGGCGGGGTCATCATCGTCCTCTTTCCCTCTCCCGCAAGGGGAGAGGGAAGCAAGAACTCACGCCACGTGCTGGTCGAGAATCTTCACCGCTTCGTCGAGCGCGACCGAAACCAGCTGCGACACGCCGCGTTCGGCCATGGTGACCCCGAACAGGCGGTTCATCCGCGCCATCGTGATCGGATTGTGCGTGATGATGATGAAGCGCGTCTCGGTGGTCGCGGTCATCTCGTGCAGCAGGTTGCAGAACCGCTCGACATTGTGATCGTCGAGCGGCGCGTCGACTTCGTCCAGCACGCAGATCGGCGACGGGTTGGTGAGGAACACCGCGAAAATGAGCGCCAGCGCGGTCAGCGCCTGCTCGCCGCCGGACAACAGCGACAGCGTCTGCGGCTTCTTGCCGGGCGGCTTGGCGATGATTTCCAGCCCGGCTTCCAGCGGGTCGTCGCTCTCGATCAAATGCAGCGCGGCCTCGCCGCCGCCGAACAATTCGACGAACATCCGTTTGAAATGGCTGTTGACGGTTTCAAACGAGGTAAGCAGCCGCTCGCGTGCCTCGCGGTTGAGGCTCTGGATGCCCTGGCGCAACCGCTTGATGGCCTCCACCAGATCGTCGCGCTCCGTGGCCAGCGAGGTATGCTGGGTTTCGACCTCGCGCAATTCCTCTTCGGCGCGCAGGTTGACCGCGCCCAGCCGCTCGCGGTCGCGGCGCAGCTTTTCGAGATTTTCCTCGATCTCGGGAAGCGGCGGCAGTTCCGCGCCGGGCTCGATCTCGGCAAGTCCCGCCACCGCCTGCGGCTCGACTTCCAGCATGTCGTGGATTTCGCGCTCGATGTCGATCAGGCGGCGCTTGGCGCCCTCCATGCGTTCTTCGGCGCGGGCGCAGGCCTCGCGCGCGCTCGATAGCGCCTCGAGTGAAATCTTGGCGGCGCGGTCGGTTTCCGCCATCGCGGCCTCGGCGGCGGCCAGCGCATCGGCGGCGACGCTACGATTGCTTTCGGCAAATTCAATTTCGCTGATCAGCGCGCTGCGTTTTTCCGCGAATACCGCCGGCGCATTCTCCAGCTCGGCGCGCTCGGCTTTGACCTCGGTGACGCGGGCCTCGATGGTTTCGATTTGCGAGGCCCCGCTTGCCTTGCGGTTTTGCCACTCGCTGCGCTCGGCCGTGATCGCCTGCAGGCGGCGGTCCGCGAGTTCGGCCTCGCGCGCCAACGCCTGCGCTTCGGCCCGCACCTGCGCCGCGACGCGGCGATGACCGTCGATCTCGGTCCGAACCGCGGCGAGCCTGGTTTCGGTTTCGAGACTGGCGGGCAATTCAGCCAGCGCTTCATGTGCGCTCTCGAACGCGCTTTGAGCCTCGCCACGGTCGGCGGCGAGACGCGTGTGGGCTTCGGTCAGCGCCGACTTTCGTGCGGCGTGGCGATTGATCTCGCGCTCGGTCGCGGCATGACGTTCGCGCGCGCTGTCTGCTTCGCGCTGGGCGGCGCGCCAGGCATCGCGCGCCGACGTCTCGGCAGCCGAGGCCGCCTTGAGCTCGGCTTCGGCGGCCTCAAGGGCCTGCCGCTTGGCGCCGGCTTCGATGCGGGCCTGCTCCAGTTCGTTCTCGATGTCGACGAGACGGGCGCGCTCGGCGAGACGCCGCGCCGCGCCGGTCGGCGCGTGCGCAGCCGCAACGAATCCATCCCAGCGCCAGACGTCGCCTTCCAGCGACACCAGCCGCTGGCCGGTCTGGAGCTGCGCCACCAGTTCCGCGCCGCGTTCGCGTCCGACGACGCCGATCTGCGCCAGACGCCGTGCCAGCTCGATCGGCGCCTGGACATGGGCGGCGAGCGCCACGACGCCCTCCGGCAGCGCGGGATCGCCTTCGGTCACGCCGGCATTGGTCCAGCGCATCGGGGCGGAGGGATCGACGGGAGCATCGAGGTCGTCGCCGAGGGCGGCGCCGAGCGCCTTCTCATACCCCTTGGCGACGGTGATGCCGTCGATGATCGGCGGCCAGAGATTCTTGGTCTCGCCGTTGACGAGCTTTGAGATCGTGCGCGCTTCGGTTTCAAGCCGCTGCACGCGCTTGTCGGCTTCGTTAAGCGGCGCGCGGGCGGCTTCCAGCCTGGAGCGGGCGGCGACGTGGCCGGCCTCGCTCGCCTGGGACGCGCTTTCGGACTGCGCGAGGCTCTCCTGCGCGGCTTCCATGGCGGCGGCCAGCGCCGCGAGGTCGCCCAGTGCGCTGGTTTCCTCCGCGAGCTTCTGTTCGTCGCGCTCGACATTGGCGATATCCTGATCGAGCCGCGCCAGCCGGTCGCGATGGGTCCGGACGTTCCCCTCAAGCTGATTGCGCCTGGCGGTAAGGTCGGCGAGCGCGGTGGTCAGCTCGGCGAACATCCGCTCGGCGGCGGCCAGCGTGGCTTCGGCTTCGGACACGCGCTCATCGACGCCGCTGCGTTTTTCGACGCGCGATTTGATCTCGTCTTTCAGTTCGGTGTCTTCGGTGTCGAGCCGCTGCAGCGCGGCTTCCGCGTCGGAAGCCTGCTGCTGCTCGCGCGCGATATCGGCCGAGAATTGCGTCAGCCGGCGGTCGAGTTCGGCGACGCGCTCCTTGGCGCGCTCTTCCTCGCGATCAAGGGTTTCGCGCGCGTTGGTGAGCCGCTGCAGTCCGGCCGCGGCGCGGGCCTCTGCTTCGCGCAGCGCCGGCAGTTCCGAGGCGCGCACCGCCTGGATACGGGCCGCCTCGGCCTGTTCGCGGGTGCGTTCGGCCATCTCGCGGACGCTGAGGTCGTGGGTCCCGGTGGCCTCCGATACGCCGGCATGGGCTTCCAGCCAGCGCAGATGAAACAACAGGGCCTCGGCCTTGCGCACCTTGGCGGCGACTTCGCGGTAGCGGATCGCCTGCCGTGCCTGCTTCTTCAGGCCGTCGATCTGTCCGGCCAGTTGCCCGATGACGTCCTCGACGCGGGTGAGGTTGGTCTCGGCGGCCTTGAGGCGCAGTTCGGCCTCGTGGCGGCGGGCATGAAGCCCCGCGACACCGGCGGCGTCCTCCAGAATGCGGCGGCGCTGCTCGGGCTTTGCCTGAATGATTTCGCCGATCTTGCCCTGGTGCACGAGCGCCGGCGAACGCGCGCCGGTGGCGGCGTCGGCAAACAGGATTTGCACGTCACGGGCGCGCACGTCGCGCCCGTTGATGCGATAGACCGAGCCGGCCTCGCGCTCGATCCGTCGCGAGATCTCCAGAATCTCACGGTCGTTCACGGCCGCGGGCGCCGAGCGATCGGAATTGTCGATCGTCATCACCACTTCGGCATGGTTGCGCGAGGGACGGTTGCCCGAACCGGCGAAGATCACCGCATCCATGTCGGCGGCGCGCAGCGATTTGTGCGACGTCTCGCCCATCGCCCAGCGCAGCGCCTCGACCAGGTTGGATTTGCCGCAGCCGTTCGGCCCGACCACGCCGGTGAGGCCTGGTTCAATCACGAAATCAGTGGGTTCAACGAACGACTTGAAACCGTGGAGGCGAAGGCGGGTCAGTTTCATGGGCACAGGTTCTCTGTTGGCAGGCCGCGAATCTCCCTGCCGGGACAATACCATAGAAGGCAATGTCGGTGTGTGGCCGAGTCGCTTCCGGCGGCTCTCATGGGAGCGACAATGGCGAGGCCGGGGCCGGAGGGCAACCGCCGCTCCGGGCTTTTCCCAAGGGATTTATAGCGGGATTTGTAGCGGGATTTATCGAGGCTTTTAGCGGGCTTAGGCGGCCGAATTAAGTCCGCGCCGCCGCGGCGGCGAATCAGCTCTTAAGCAATGACTTGATCCGCTTGTCGAATTCCTCGAACGAGGTCTCGCCCTTGATCTTCTCGCCGTTGATGAAGAAGGTCGGTGTCGAATTGACCTTCAGTACTTCGGAGGCGTATTTCTGGTCGGCGACGATCTTGTCGAGCAGCGCCTGGTCCTTCAGGCAATCCTCGACCTGCTGCTGGCTGAGGCCGGCCTGCTTGCCGATCCGGGTCAGCGTCTCGGTGGTGTTCTTCATCACCCAGTCGCTCTGCTGCTTGAACAGCATGTCGGTGACCGCAAAGTACTTGCCGGAATCGTCCTTGGCGATGCAGCGCGATAACATCGAGCCGGCCGCGGCCTTGATGTCGAGCGGGAACTCGCGGAACACGTAGCGAATCTTGCCGGTGTCGATATAGGCCGCCTTGATCTTCGGGAACACGGTGTCGTTGAAGACCGCGCAGTGCGGGCAGGTCATGGAGGCAAATTCGGTGATCGTCACCGAAGCGTTGGCCGGCCCGAGCGCCATATCGGGCAGCGATACCGGCTTGGCGACATCCGAGGCGCTCTGCGCCATCGCTTCGGTAATCAGACGCAGCGGCGGGAACCCGACGAGTGCGGCAAGTCCGGTCAGCGACAGGGCGGCGGTAAAGGCGCGGCGCGTGATGATCAAGGTGTGCTCCCGAATTGGCGCTGTCACGCCGGAAAAACCCTAGGAAGGTTGTTCGCTAGCTTGAAACCGCAATTGTGGCAATGGCACGCCCCGATGGCCGGCCTTGGCGGCGGGCTCAACTTCGCTTGATCGAGGCACCGAGCCGCGCCAGCGCGGCCCGCAACCCCTCATCCTCGACCGAGGACAGGGTTTCCGCGACTTCCGCCACCTGCCGGGCGTCTGGTGCACGGGAGGCCGCGGGGCGCTCCCGGCGCGACAACGGCCCCTGGCGCAGCGCCAGCCGGCCGACCGCGCTCCAGCCGAAGAACCGGTTGACCCGCTGCAGGATGACGTCGGAGGCGTGCTGGATTTCCAGCGCCATCGGGCCATCCACCCGCAGTACGAGCGTGGCCGGCTCCTGAGGTTGTCCTTCCACCGGCCGCGGCCACTGGATTTTCAGCGGTTCGCTATGGGCCGATATTTCGGGACCGGCGATTTCGGCCCAGCGCGTGACCAGCTCGCGCGCCGCAAATCCCTGCCGGGCGTAGACGTCGGCAAAGACGTCCCCGAGCAGGACGGAAAGCGGTTTTGCCGAGATCGGACCGGGCTTGTTCATCATGGGACGCTTTGCGTACATGTCCGCATGAGTCTATCAGGCGCCGCCGTCAGACGAAAGAAAGGATCGCCCGCCGATCGCGATGCCGCGGGTGACGCGCGCCCCGCGCTGCTTCTCGACTGGTACGACCGGCATCGCCGGGCGCTGCCATGGCGCCCGCTGTCGGGAAGCCGCGCCGATCCCTACGCCGTGTGGCTGTCGGAAATCATGCTGCAGCAGACCGGCGTCAAGACGGTCGGGCCCTATTTCGAGAAATTTCTGGCGCGCTGGCCCGATGTCGAGGCGCTGGGCCGCGCCTCGCTCGACGATGTCTTAAGGATGTGGGCCGGGCTCGGTTATTATTCCCGCGCCCGCAACCTTCATGCCTGCGCGGCGGCGGTGCTGCGCGATCACGGCGGGGTATTTCCGGACACCGAGGAAGGCCTGCGCGAGTTGCCGGGGATCGGGCCCTACACCGCCTCGGCGATCGCCGCGATCGCATTCGGCCGCCGAACCATGCCGGTCGACGGCAATATCGAGCGCGTGGTGTCGCGGCTGTTCGCGGTCGATGAGCCCTTGCCGCGGGCGAAGCCGCTGATCCGGAAACTGGCGACGACGCTGCTCGGCGAGTCTGGCGCCGGCGACGAGAAGTCTCGCGCCGGCGACGTGGAGTCACGCGCCGGGGATAGCGCGCAGGCGCTGATGGATCTGGGTTCCTCGATCTGCACGCCGAAGAAGCCGGCCTGCGCGCTGTGCCCGCTCAACGAGGGTTGCGCGGCGCGCGCGCGCGGCGATCAGGAGACGTTTCCGCGCAAGGCGCCGAAGAAATCCGGCGAATTGCGGCGCGGCGCGGCTTTCGTCGTCACGCGCGGCGATCAGCTTCTGGTCCGCACCCGTCCCGAAAAAGGGCTGCTGGGCGGCATGACCGAAGTGCCGGGTTCGCACTGGACAGTTGCGCAGGACGACGAAACGGCGCTGAAGCAGGCGCCCGTGCTGAAGAGTGTCGCGCGCTGGCACCGCAAGGCGGGCGTGGTCAGCCACGTGTTCACGCATTTTCCGCTGCAGCTGGTGGTCTACACCGCCAACGCGCCGGCGCGGGCCCGGGCGCCGGAGGGCATGCGCTGGGTGGGAATCGCAACGCTCGCCGATGAAGCGCTGCCGAATGTGATGCGCAAGGTGATCGCGCACGCGCTCGGCGAATAGCTGTTCGAAAATCCCTAATCCGGCGCAGGCACGGCCACAATCGGCGGCCTGGCGTTGAGGCCTTCGACCTGAAAGCCGGCGACGCGCTTGTAATTGGCGGCGATGTCTTCCAGCTCCTTAAGCGACAGCACGTCGGTGACGACGTTGAACCCGTCGGGCGCGCGTTCCTCGACCAGCTGCATCACCTGCTCCGGGCCGTTGCGGCGGTTGAGCATGACGAGATCGGTCGTGGCCGGCCGGCGTTCCGCCTCATAGGCCTTCAGCGCGGTGCTGGTCGGGCCGTGCGCGCGAATCTCCCGGGTGAGCACGCGGGCATCGAGGATGGCCTGCGAGGCGCCGTTGGAGCCGATCGGATACATCGGATGCGCGGCATCGCCCATCAGCGTGACGCGGCCGAAGGTCCATCGGGGAATCGGATCGCGGTCGACCAGCGGATATTCGTAGGCGTGCGCGCAATCGCGGATCAGGCCGGGCACGTCGAGCCAGTCGAATTTCCAGTCCTTGAACCAGGGCAGAAACTCCTCGAGTTCTGGCGGCGCGGTTGTAGTCCTCCCGGCGCCATCGATAGGTCGGCGGCATGTGCCGCTCGGCGACCCAATTGATCTGGAATTTGCCGTTGGCGTCGGCTTCCTTCGAGATCGGATAGCAGACGAATTTCAGGGTCTCGTGGCCGGCCATGATCATGGTGCGGCCGGAAAGGAACGCATCCGCCGCGGTGATGCCGCGCCAGAGGATGCGCCCGTTCCAGATCGGCGGGCCTTCGTCGGGATAGAGTTTTTCGCGGATCGCGGAGTGAATGCCGTCGGCTGCGATCAGAAGCGCCCCGTCATGGCTGCCAGCCGGTTTTCCGGTCGCCTTGTCGATGAAATCGGCGCGCACGCCGTTCGGTGTCTCGGCCCAGTCGCGCAAATGATGGCTGGTGAGAATATTTTCACGGCCCAGGCGTTCGGTCGCGGCATCGAGCAGGATCTGCTGCAGCGTGCCGCGATGGATCGAGAACTGCGGCCATTTGTAGCCGGCTTCGATCCCGCGCGGCTCGCTCCAGATCGGCTTGCCGTGCTTGGAAAAATACGCCAGTTCCCGGGTGCGCACGCCGGCCGCGTCGAGCCGGTCGAGCAGGCCGAGTTCGATCAACTCGCGAACCGCGTGCGGCAGCACGTTGATGCCGACGCCGAGCGGCCTCAGCTCGGCCACGCTCTCGAATATTCTGGCGGGAACGCCGATCTGGTGCAGGCTGAGCGCCAGCGTCAGTCCGCCGATACCGCCGCCGGCGATGAGAACGGTCATGATACCCCCTGTCCCACGGCGTCATGGCATGAGCGGGCGGCAGGGGGCAACTGCGAAAGAGACCATGTGGATGGGCACGGCGCGAAGGGCGCCGTTGCCCACCCTGCATTTCGCGTCGGCGAGATCAGGCCGCCGCGGTCTTGAGATGACCGAACATGATGCGGCGCGCCTCGTCGTCCATTTCGGTCTTGAAGACGAACTTGTCCTTCAGCGCGATCGCGCGGGCGGCGGCCGGCCTTGCCGAGACTTCATCGAACAGGCGCTTCACATGGGGATATTTTGTGAACACATCGTCGCCGAGCACGTACGGCGCCAGCCGCGCCCAGCCCCAGAACGCCATGTCCGCGATGGTGTAACCATCGCCGACCATGTAGCGGCTGTTGGCGAGGTGATCGTCAAGCACTTTGTAGTGGCGATGCGCCTCGAACTGGTAGCGGTTGTGGGCATAGTCGATGCCCTTTCCAAGATCTTTCGGTGCATAGTATTTGAAATGCACAGCCTGTCCCGAATAGGGGCCGAGGCCGGTGGCGATGAACATCAGCCAGGACAGCAGTTGCGCGCGGTTGCCGGGCGTAGTGGGGGCCAGGAATTTTCCGGTCTTCTCGGCGAGGTAGAGCAGGATCGCGTTGGAGTCGAAAACGAACACCCCGTCATCGTCGATCGCGGGCACCTTGCCGTTCGGATTGACTTTCAGAAATTCCGGCTTGAACTGGTCTCCCTTGCGGGTATCGACCGGGACGGGTTCGTAAGGCAGGCCGGACTCTTCCAGAAACAGCGCGACCTTGGCGGGGTTCGGCGCGCCGTTGAAATAGAATTTGAGCATGAAGTCTCCCTTGCCTCTTTGCCGTCGAAAAAACGGGGCGCGGTCATAACGCCGCGAACGCCATTTCCATGCGCAAATTTTGCGAAATTCACAACAGACGAGTTCGCAAGGGGGGCATTCCGAGGCGCGCGATAGCGCGAACTACGATGCGCAATTGCGCATCTGAGGTATGGTCCTTCGGACCATCCCGGAACGATAAAGTAGAAGTATATGCCTCTCAGCCCGCCGCCATCTCGGAGCGGATTTCGGCGCGCAGCTCGTCGATCAGCTTGAGGCCCGTCTTGGTCTCGATGTGCCAGAAGGTCCAGCCGTTGCAGGCGCCGGCGCCCTGCGCCACCGCGCCGATGCGATGGATCGATCCGACCTTGTCGCCGAGCATGATGGCGCCGTCGGCGCGGACCAGCGCGCCGTGACGCTTCCTGGAATCGACCAGCCGGGTGCCGGGCGAGATCATGCCGCGTTCGATCAATTCGGAGAAAGCGACCCGCGGCGCCTCGCGCGCGGTCATGAACGGCGCCAGCGTGGCTTCCGGCAGCGGTTCGACGGCGGCGATGCGCGCTTCGGCCGCCTTCGCGTAAACCTGCTCGCGCTCGAAACCGATGTAGCGGCGGCCGAGACGTTTTGCCACGGCGCCCGTGGTGCCGGTGCCGTTGAACGGATCGATCACGAGATCGCCGGGTCTGGATGACGACAGCAGCACGCGCGCCAGCAGGCCCTCCGGCTTCTGGGTCGGATGGACCTTCTTGCCATCCTCGCCCTTGAGCCGTTCCTCGCCGGTGCAGAGCGGGATCAGCCAGTCGGACCGCGCCTGCACGTCCTCGTTGGCGGCCTTCAGCGCCTCGTAGTTGAAGGTATAGCCCTTGGCCTTCTCGTCACGCGCCGCCCAGATCATGGTCTCGTGGGCATTGGTGAAACGGCGGCCACGGAAATTCGGCATCGGATTGGTCTTGCGCCACACGATGTCGTTGAGAACCCAGAAGCCGAGGTCCTGCATGATCGCGCCGACGCGGAAAATATTGTGGTAGGAGCCGATCACCCACAGCGTCGCCGACGGCTTCATGATGCGGCGGCAGGCGAGCAGCCAGGCGCGGGTGAAATCGTCGTAGGCGGCAAAGGACGCGAACTTGTCCCAGTCGTTGTTGACGGCGTCGACGTGGGATTCATCCGGGCGTTTGAGATCGCCCCTGAGCTGCAGGTTGTAGGGCGGGTCCGCGAATACCAGATCGACCGAACCGGCCGGCAACTTCGACATCTCGGCGACGCAATCGCCGACGATGACGCGGGAACTCGGATCAGACTCAAATTTAGTGCGGGGCGCCCTTGCAGACGCCCCGCGACGCGACACACCCATGACTCAATTACTCTGACTCAGGCGACGCTGTCGGCGACGCGGGACCTAACAACCGACTGGCGGTACATTGACGAGGCAAAGTAAAAATCGGCTTAACCGGCAAATCTTTCACGCTAGGCAATTTTTGCCGGGCGGGTTATTAATCGATGCAACGAAATTCTGCGTTCTCGCTGCGCTGATAACTGGCGAAGCTGCCGCCGCAAGTCGGAATGAGGAAAACGGGCAATGCGCTACGATGACTTTCGCCGCAGCGATGACATCGAGGACCGTCGCGATGAAGGCGGCGGCGGAATGGGCGGCGGTGGCTTTGGTCTTCCGATGGGCGGCGGCGGGCTCGGCATCGGCACCATCATTGTGCTCGGCCTCGTCAGCTACGCCTTCGGCATCGATCCGCGTATCCTGATCGGCGGCGCGGAAGTTCTCACCGGCGGCAGCCAGGCGCCGAGCTATCAAACCGATCGCCGGTCCGGGACGGTGAAGAGAGGCGCGCCCACCGACGAGATGGGCAGCATGATCTCCGGCATTCTCGGCGAGATCGATGATCGCTGGAGCGAAATCTTTCAGGCGTCGGGACAGTCCTATTCAGGTCCGCGCATCGTGCTGTTTCGCAACGTCACCAATGGCGGCCGCTGCGGCATGGCGCAGTCGGCGATGGGACCGTTCTACTGTCCGCCGGACAAGCAGATTTTTCTCGACACCGGATTTTTCCGTGAAGTCGAGACCCGGTTTCACGGCTGTTCGGGCAGCGCCTGCAAATTCACCGCGGCCTATATCATCGCCCATGAGGCCGGGCATCACATCCAGAACCTGCTCGGCATACTGCCGCGCGTGACGCGGCTGCAGCAGCAGGCCGGCAGCAAGGCCGAAGCCAATGCGTTGCAGGTCAAGGTGGAGTTGCAGGCGGATTGCCTGTCGGGCGTCTGGGTCAATCGCGAGGAGAAGAAGCGGCCGGGCTTCATCGAGGCCGGCGACATCGACGGCGCGTTGCGGACCGCGTCCGCGATCGGCGACGATACGCTGCAGCGGCAGACGACCGGGCGCGTGGTGCCGGATTCGTTCACGCACGGCTCGGCGGAACAGCGCAAGCGATGGTTCATGACCGGCTACCAGCAGGGTACGGTACAGGCCTGCAACACGTTTGGTGCGGGGACGTTGTAATGGGCCGGCGTCATTCCGGGGCGCGCGACGCGCGAACCTCGGATGTGCAATTGCACATCGGGGAATCTCCCGCCGAATGGATGAGATTTTCGGATCGGCGCGCTTCGCGGCCCGTCCGGAATGACTGATGAGAGTTTCGCAATGACCTCAACCGATGAATCCAGGCAGTTCGTGCCGCTCAACATCGCGGTGCTGACGATTTCGGACACGCGCTCGCTGGCCGACGACAAATCCGGAACCACGCTGTCGGAACGGATCGGTGCAGCCGGCCACAAGCTTGCGGCGCGCGAGATCGTCGCCGACGACGTCGACGCCATCCGCGCGATCGTCAAGAGATGGATCGCCGATCCCGGCGTCGATGTCGTCATCACCACGGGCGGCACCGGCTTCACCGGCCGCGACGTGACGCCGGAGGCGATCGAGCCGCTGTTTGAAAAGCGGATGGACGGATTCTCCATCGCGTTTCACATGCTGAGCCACGCCAAGATCGGCACCTCGACGATCCAGAGCCGCGCCACCGCGGGCGTCGCGGGCGCCACCTTCATCTTCTGCCTGCCGGGATCGCCCGGCGCCTGCCGCGACGGCTGGGACGGCATCCTCGCCGCCCAGCTCGATTACCGCACGCGGCCCTGCAATTTCGTCGAGATCATGCCGCGGCTCGACGAACATCTGCGCCGCCCGAAGGCGAAGGGCGCGTCGGTGTAGTCCGTTCGTCATTCCGGGGCGCGATCAACCGGGACGGGCCAAGGAAGTCCGCCGTTACGGCCGCCAAGAAGGCGGAGCCTGTCATCGGGCCTCGCGGTGCGCGGACCCGTTGGCCTAACCCCGCCCTACGATCTGGCTGGCTGATTTGCCCGTCGTGCCAATCTGTCGCAACCGGCATCCTTGATCTCACCCCCAAATCAGCGACAGATTCCGCGCTGTCCCGTGCCCCTCAAGAGGGGCGTTTCGCGATCGTCACGAACGTTGGGTGCGGGATGCGATGGACGCTGATGGCGCTTTGACGAATGCGCTGATCCGCGGACGGCGAAGTCGTGTGGTCCTGACATCCCGACGCTGATGTCAAGTTCTTGAGAAGCAAATTTCTCAGGGGCGACGGTGGCAAGAAAGCCCGGTCACCGAGGAGAGCGCGCAATAAACCGTTAAAACCATTGCGCGGGGAATGCCGGGTGTTTCCGGTGTGACCGTGGTGACTAACGCGTGTGCTTTCTACCAATACACACGCGGCTGCGG
Organism: uncultured Alphaproteobacteria bacterium; assembly: GCA_963786045.1. Lineage (GTDB taxonomy): Bacteria > Pseudomonadota > Alphaproteobacteria > Rhizobiales > Xanthobacteraceae > Bradyrhizobium. The sequence goes on from CAWAXR010000018.1 coordinate 85,716, forward strand.
GCGCATCGGGCGCCCGGCATTCCCTGCGCCCTCTAATTCAGAGGGCGGAACGAGCAGGCCAAGCCTCGCGCGAAACCCGCGGCGAGATCGCGAACTTGTAACTTCCCGTCATTGCGAGGAGCGGCAGCGACGAAGCAATCCATTCTTTCCTTGCTGGACGATGGATTGCTTCGCGGAGCCTGTCATCGGGCGCGCATTCGCGCGACCCGTTGGCTCGCAATGACGATCCAAAGAACGTCTTGCGTCCTGGCTGTTTGAAATTCGAATCCGTAGCGATAACTCGCCCCGTCATTCCGGGATGGTCCGAAGGACCAGACCCGGAATCTCGAGATTCTCCGATGTGCAATTGCACATCGGAGTTCGCGTCTTCAACGCGCCCCGGAATGACGGAGAGAAGAGTCACAGTTCACGCTCCCAGGTTTCGCCGATCAGGCTCTGGCCGAAACTGCGATGCGGCTCGCTGGCGACCAGCACGAATCCTGCGTCCTGATAGATCTTGCGGGCGGCGACCAGGATGCTTTGGGTCCACAGCGTGATCTTGCGATAGCCGCAGGCCCGCGCAAAGGCGATGCATTCGGCGACCAGCCGATGTCCCAGCCCCTGTCCGCGGCCGGCGGGACCAACCAGCAGCAATCGCAGTTTGGCGACCTCGTCGCTGTGCCGGACGAGAAAAACCGACCCGACCTGGACGCCATCGCGTTCGGCGATCCAGCAGCGCTCCCGCGAGGCATCGAACGAGTTCAGGAATTTTGCGGCGATCTCCGCGACCAGCGCCTCGAACGAGGAATCGAAGCCGTATTCGCTGGCATAGAGCGCGCCATGGCTCTGCACCACCCACCCCATGTCGCCCGGGCGTGGTTCGCGCAAGGTGGCGCCTTGCGAGACGCCGGAGGACCCGAGCAGCCGCTCGATCGCGGCCATCGCCCCGATCAGGCGTTTGCGGTCGTCTTGCGGAAGCGTGGCGAGCATGGCGGCGACATCGTCGTGCGAGCTGCGATCGAGTTTCGCGAACGCCTGACGGCCCTTCGCGGTCAGGCTGAGCTGAACTTGCCGCCGGTCGGCGGGCAGGGGCTTGCGGGTGATCAGCCCGTCCTCGTCGAATTTCTGGACGATCCGGCTGAGATAGCCGGGATCGAGACCCAGTTCGATTCCGATTTGCTTCGCGGACGGGCTTTCGCCATTGGCGAGTTCGTACAGCACCCGCGCCTCGCTCAGCGAGAACGGGCTTTTCAGGAGCTGCTGGTCGAGAACGCCGAGCTTGCGCGTATAGAAGCGGGTGAACGCGCGCACCGCTGCTATCTGCTCGTCGCGATCCGGCTCGGACATGGTTCACCTCTGATACTTGCCATTGTCATATAATTATTTGACTTTGGCAAGTATTTGGGTCAGGCCACCATGATCCGGCTGCGCAGCAACGTGCGCGAGGAGCGGCCGAGCTGCCGGAGCAGCCTCGCCTCCGAACGACGGGCATTCGGCGCGTAGCCGCCGAGCCGCTCGTAATGGTCGCGGGCGATCAGCAGTCCCTGATCGGCCCAGGGCCCCGCGATCATCCGCGCGATGAATTTCAGGCCTTCGCGCAAGCCTGGATCGGCGTAGGGCGAGCGCGCATAGCGGAAGATGCCGGCGCGGGGTCGCCCGCTGTCGGAGACGCGCTGGATGAACTGCGTGGTCTCATCGATCCAGCCCGAATCCAGCACCGCTCCCGCGTGCAGGAACATCAGCCATGGCGAGCGGGCCTGACCCGCGCCGGCCGCCAGCGCCGCCGCGCGCGACCCATCAAACGCCAGAAAGCGGCATCCCGCGACATCGGCGACCCGCTCGATCACGCCGGTGCCGGCCCGGTCGACCAGCAGCACCTCGCGCACCACGCCGGCGGCGGCACCGGGCACCAGCGCGGCCAGCGTTGCGACGGCCGGCTGTTCGGCGCCTTCGGTCGGGATAATGACGCTCAGCATGAATGAGGCTTCGTTGTCTCACGGCGTGAAAAACGCTGAACCGTTATCACCTTGTCGCATTCAAATCAGCCCGCCGATTGCAGCTTTTTGCGGCAATACTGCCCCGGTGGGCGATTCGCGGCGGGAGCCCCGGATCAGCTCGGACGACTGGGATGATGCGGCTACCCGCCGGCCGACCCTTGCCGGGTCCGCTGAGGTGGGGATGATTTCGCCTTGCTCGGCTCCTGATCGCGGTCACCGGCCTGAGCCCGCCAGGATGCAACTTCAGCAAGTTCCGCTTCGGGCCGCGTCACCGTCGTTTCGCGCTGTCCGAGATAGATATTGCCGCTGTCGCCGTCGATGGTGATCCAATCGCTCCCGGAGATCGCTGTGCCGGCCAATTGCGCCCGGTCGGCGGCGACATCGATCGCCATGCCGTTGCATCCAACGATGCAGGGCTTCCCCATCTGGCGCGCCACCAGCGCGGCATGGGCGGTGCGGGCGCCGACGGCCGTCACGATGCCGGCCGCGACCGCAAAGCCCACGACGTCGGCGGTGCTGGTGTCGGGGCGCATCAGGATCACCGGGTCGCCCGCGGCCGAGAGCCGTTGGGCGCTTTCGGAATCGAACGCGGCACGGCCCACCGCGATGCCGCCTGAGGCGCCGATGCCGGCCATGACAGGCTTGTCAGCCGAAACCAGAGAAATCTGCGCTAGCGCGGCGAGGTCGATACCGGCAACTCGCTCCAGCGCTTCCTGCCGCGTGATCAGTTTTTCATGCACCAGGTCGATGGCGATCCGCAGCGCCGCGCGCGGCGTCCGCTTTGCGGAACGGGTCTGGAGAATCCACAATTTGCCATCCTCGACGGTAAACTCGACATCCTGCACGTCGCCGAATTCCGTTTCGAGCCGCCTCAAGATATCGCCGAGTTCGGCCGCTATCGTTGGCAGCGAGCGGGCGATGGTCTGTTCCGTGTCGGGCGTCCGGCGGCCCGAAACGACATCTTCGCCCTGGGCGTCGAGCAGAAGATCGATCATCGGCTGGCGGAGCCCGGTTGAGGGATCCCGCGAAAACGCTACCCCGGCTCCGGATGAAAGCCCGCCATTGCCGAACACCATGGCCTGGACCGTCACCGCGGTGCCCTGGAGGTGATCGAGTTGCTGGAGATGGCGGTAGGATTGCGCCCGCTCGCTCATCCAGGAGTGATAGACCGCTCTTGCCGCGCTCTCGAGCTGCGCGGTCGCGTCCTCAAGCCAGCCGTCGTCATTGCGCTCTTCGATCAAGACCCGTTCGTCCGCGGCGAGACGTTCGAGTGCCTCGCTGTCAAGCTCGCGGTCGCTGGTGACGCCTTCGGCCAAAATCAACTCGGCAAGGTGGGCGGAGAACAAGGCGGGGTCGAGCCCCAGCACGGTTTCGGCGTAGCTCTCGAGAAAGCGGCGCCGGCAATCCCACGCGAGCCGCGGCCGGCCGGTCAATCGGATCAGGCCTTGCACAGCGACCGATGTACAGCCGACGTCGAGTACCGTGTCCAGCATGCCCGGCATCGATCGCGCCGCTCCCGACCGTACCGATACCAAGAGCGGCTGCCGACCGTCGCCGAAGCGCTTTCCGGTCGCGCTCTCGAGGAATTCGATGCCTTCTTTCAGCCCGTCGCGCAGGTCGCGTTCCGCGTGCGCTTTCTTGGCGATGATATCAGCGCAAAGCTTGACCGGGAGCACAAAGGCGGGCGGCACCGGCAGACCGAGCGCCGCCATCTGCGCCAGGTTGGCGGCTTTGGCGCCGATAGCTTCGGCGGAATGTGGCTTGGTCGATACGCCGCCGATACGCACGATATGCATGAACTCGCTCCTTCCTAGGCTGCCAAATCGGCCATGATGTGGCGCCGCAGCAGATGTCCGAATCCAGCCAGCCGGTCGGTAGCACGCTCGATGGCACGGGCAAGCTCGAGAACGGAGAGCGACGTCGCCACGTCGAAACCGCCGGCAAACACTTTCGCCGTGACATCGCGTTCCCGCTCATCCGCGGCGTGCTCGGCATCGATCAGGCGGGTGACGGCGTTAAGCGCGTCTTCGGAATCGGCGCGGCGCCCCTCCGGGACCTCGACTGCGGCGGCAAGCCCCGAAGCCGCGGCTTCCGTTGCGGTCATGGCGACTGCGCACAACTCGGCAAGTGCTGACAGCAGCACTGGATCGATCCCGGCCGGCGCCAGCGAGGCGATAAAAGCAGCCTGTTCCAGTTCATCGACGGATTCCTCGACGCGGTCCACTAGCTGTCCAATGATCGGCCCGGTGTTGAGACGGGCCGCTTCCTTGCGGGCTTCCAGGGCAATGCGATCTGCCTTGCGTTCGATCTGGCTGGCCCGGGCCGCGAGTTGCTTGCTGTCGGACGGCCTGCCTGCCTGCAACTCGGCAATGTGGTGGGCGATCGCACCAGTCACATCGCGCGCCAATCCGACCTGGCGCAGGACGATAGCGAGCAGCGCGCTGCCGACGCGTTCCAGGTGCATGACCAAGTCTGCTTCAATTTGGTCGCGAACCAACCTGACCGATCGCCCGGCACTCAGCGCTTCGGTCGAAACGCGCATCGCGGTTTTGAGGAAATCGACCGCGGCGCTGCGTCCGAGCGCCTGATCTAGCCGCTCGCCGAAGCCGATTCGTGTCGGCGCTGCGTTGCGCACCGCGGTGCCGATCAATTCATTGCCGCCGAGCTCAAGGAAGGCGCGGTGGCCAACCCGCTGCCGGGCGGCCCATTCCAGAATGCGCACCGCATCATCCTTTACGACCCAGGTGCGCAGCAGCTTACGCGCCTTGTTCCAGTCGATCAGAAAAACCAGCGCCGCGCCGAGCGCAGCCAGGAAGGCGTTGCGGTCAGAGGCGCTGTCGGCCTGATACTGCCCGGTGACGAGAAAGAACGCGTTGTCCTCGCCGAGACCCGCCGCGACGTGGCGATCAAGCCCACTCCATTTCACCTGGAACTTGTCGAAGAGGGCGATGAAGAATTTCGCGCGCGCCCGATGCACGTCCGTATGGGTCACCGTCACGGAATTGTTTTTGATCGCAATGACCAGCACGTGGGCGTCGGTGGTTCCGATATCGTTTTAAATCAGCAGCCGGTCGCCCGACCGGGTCGCCGTCGTCTCGAGGCCGGGGTGGTTGAACTTCAGGGCGCGGGTCTCATTGAGTCCCCGCATGAAACTTTCCACCGGCTCACGGTCTTCGGGATGCAAACCGAACACATGGGCGCCGCCCACGATCTCCTCGGCGCATTCGGTGGCGAGCGCGTTGAGCGCCTTGTGCAGGTCCATCACCAGCCGATGCAGGCTGTCGTCGCCGTCCTGCGTCACGCCGGTCAATCTGGCGACCCGCGCGACTTCGATTTCATTCGCGGCCTCCAGCAAGCCGGCGGCGTGGATCGCGGCGAGCCGCGCACTCATGGTTTCGCCCTCGGCCGGTTTGCCGGCGCTCACCGCGCGGATCATCGTCGCCGCGTCGTCGTTGATTTCCTTCATCAGCCTGGCGAGATTGGGCGCGGCTATCCGGCCGTTACCGGCGGGATGGGCGCCGCCGATCAGGGTTGCGAGCGCGGCGGGCGCGATACCGGCGGCTCGGCATTCGACCTGCAAATCGGTCGCCGGGCGAGCAGGCTCGTGCGCGCGCTGTGTGGCCGCCTGCAGCGCGCTCATGCGAACCTTGATGCGGTCGTTGGCCGCGAGCCCCTCCGCAACCAGCGAAGGCAGCAGGACGTCGGCCTGTCCGAGCTGTTCGATAATTTGGGATTTCATGACTTGCCAACCAATGAGGGTGAGACACGGATATGCCCTGCATTGGCGACAGTTTCATTGCGCCAGATCATTCATGAAACTGTCATGGAGGCAGCGGGCAATCCGCTGACCATCCACAGGCGGGAATTTATGTTCTTGATTTGTTCTCAAGGTCATGCTATGGTTGAATCATGAGCCGAGCATCCTCAAATGCCCTCAAGCACCCGCCGGTCACGGCGCCCTCCGAACCGGCGGGTGCGCTTTCTCCCTTTCCGGAACTTGCGGTTGCGATCGAGCGCGAACGGCGGCGCGGCCGCGGCGCGCAGTCCAACGCCAGCGGCCGCTTCGAGGCTGAGGCGCGCGTCGCGTTCGACGACGGCTGGCAGAGCCTCGATGAATTACCGCCATTCAAGACCACGGTCGCGCTCGATACCGCCCGCAAGGTCATCACCCGCAACGATTCTCCCGATATCGGCTTCGACCGTTCGATCAACCCTTACCGGGGGTGCGAGCACGGCTGCGTCTACTGTTTCGCGCGGCCGACCCATGCCTATCTCGGCCTGTCGCCGGGGCTCGACTTCGAATCAAAACTGTTCGCCAAGCCGGACGCGCCGCAGCTTCTCGAAAAGGAACTGTCGGCGGAAGATTACGACCCGCGCATGATCGCGATCGGCACCAACACCGATCCGTATCAGCCGATCGAGCGCGAGCGGAAGATCATGCGCGGCATTCTCGAAGTGCTGGACCGGAGTTCGCATCCGGTCGGCATCGTGACAAAATCTGCGCTGGTGGCCCGCGATATCGATATTCTTTCGCGGATGGCGAAACGCAATCTCGCCAAGGTGGCGATTTCGGTGACGACGCTCGACGCCAGACTGGCGCGTACCATGGAGCCGCGGGCCTCGACGCCGAGCCGGCGGCTCGAGGCCCTGCGTCAGCTGTCGGACGCGGGAATTCCGACCACGGTGATGGTCGCCCCCGTGATCCCCGCGCTGAACGATATGGAAATCGAGCGTATTCTCGATGCGGCCGCCCATGCCGGGGCCAAGGAAGCAAGCTACGTGCTGCTGCGGCTGCCGCTGGAAGTGCGCGACCTCTTTCGCGAATGGCTGATGGCCAATTATCCCGACCGCTATCGCCACATCTTCACGCTGATCCGCGACATGCGCGGCGGCCGCGACTACGATTCGCAATGGGGCGCGCGCATGAAAGGCACCGGGCCGATGGCCTGGATGATCGGACGAAGGTTCGAGATCGCCTGCGAAAAGCTCGGATTGAACAAGCGGCGCTCGAAATTGACGACCGATCATTTCGCCCGGCCGAAACGCAGCGGGCAGCAACTCAGCCTGTTTTGATCCGGGTTATCCCGGCATTCGCGGAAACGACATCGTGCAAGACGTCTGAATAGCGGGAATTGCGCGGCGGTTCCGGGTTGCGCCGCGGGCTTTTGCCTGCGCACGATCCCGGCCATGATTCGGGACAAATCAAAAGACGGCCGCGCCAGGCCCGCAAAAGGCGTGATTGCGGTCAAGCCGCCGGGCTTTCGCCGCGAGCGCGCGCTGATCAAGCGCGGCATTTGGCCGGTGGCCGGCTGCGACGAGGCCGGGCGCGGTCCGCTGGCGGGTCCGGTGGTGGCCGCAGCCGTGGTGCTCGATCCGAAGCGGATTCCCAAAGGCATCGACGATTCCAAGCGGCTGACGGCGGAACGACGCGAGGCGCTGTTCGAGGAGATCTGCGCGACCGCGTCGTTTGCGGTCGCCTTCGCCTCGCCCGCGCGGATCGATCGCGACAATATCCTGCGTGCGTCGCTGTGGGCGCTTGAGCGCGCCGTCCACGCGCTGCCGGAAATGCCGAAACACGTCTTCGTGGACGGACGCGACCGGCTCAATACGCCCTGCGAATGCGAGGCCGTGATCGGCGGCGACGGGCTGGTCGTCTCGATCGCGGCGGCCTCGATCATCGCCAAGGTAACCCGCGATCGCCTGATGTGCGCCTTGGCGCAGGATTGCCCGGGTTACGGTTTCGAATCCCACAAGGGCTACGGCGTGCCCGAGCATCTGGAGGCGCTCAACCGGCTCGGACCCACCGTCCACCATCGCCGCCTGTTTGCGCCCGTCGCGGCGGCGCGGGAAAAACATCAGCCCTCGATCGTCAAACGCGAACCGGATCTGTTCGCGCCGGAAGGAGTTGCGGCGATCGAGATTTCCGTCTCCGCCTGACGCGGTTGCCTCGGCGGCTTGCGCGCTTTATCACAAGTTGGAGTCGAACGGGCCGACGTGCGGGGCAGCCTCAGGTTTTTCGGACGTTTCATGCGTTTCACATCCCTGATTATCGAACTGATCCGCGCCCGGCCGCGGCTGGTGGTCTGGCTTGTGGTGCTGACTCAGGCGGCGCTGTGGCTGTTGGTGCCTATGTTGCTGTATCGCAGCCCTCCCGGCGACCTCGCCACCGTGCTGGTTTATGGCCGGGAATACCTGGTGGGAACCGAACTCGGCCCGCCGCTGGCGTTCTGGCTTGCCGATATCGCATTCCGTGCCGCGGGCAATCACATGTTCGGTGTCTACCTGCTGGCGCAGCTTTGTTCGGTCGCGACGTTCTGGACCTTGTATTTGCTGGCGCGCGCCGTCGTCGGCGGACAACAGGCGGTGCTCGCGGTTCTCCTGACCATGACGGTCGTGGCGTTCAGTTCGCCCGGCGTCGAGTTTGGCCCCCTTGTGCTGGCGCGCCCGCTCTGGGCGTTGCTATTGCTGCATTCCTGGCAACTCATCGGCCAGAACAGGCGCAATGTCTGGTTCGCCTGGTCCATCGAAGCCGGCCTCCTGCTGCTGACGACCTCCGCGGCGATCGGCTTGTTGCTGCTGGTCGCCGGATTTGCGCTCGCAACCTCGCGCGGAAGACGCATCCTGATGTCGTTCGATCCGCTGTTCGCCTTGCTGGTGATTATCGTGCTGGTGCTGCCTTATACCGTCTGGCTGATCCGCGCCGATGCGATCGTCTCGCCGCATTGGCCGGCAGTTACGGATCTCAGCGCGCGGGCATTGCATGGGGCCGGATTGCTCGGCGGACTGCTGTTGGCGATCTCCGGCATCGTGATATTGGCGGCGCTTAACTCCGGCTGGTTCGGCCGCAATCCGGAAGACTTGCCGATCATTTTTCGCCCCCCCGTCGATCCGCTCGCGCGTGATTTCGTCTATTTCTTCGCGATCGGCCCCGTGCTTGCGGGCAGCCTGGTTTCCGGCCTGTTCGATCTCGACCGCGTTGTCGGCGGAGCGGGCACCGCGCTGCTGATGTCGGGTCTGGCGACGATCGTCGCGGCCGGCGATCTGATTCATGTGCGCCGCCAGCGGATACTGCGCTCGGTTTGGGCGGCGGCGATTGCCGCCCCTGCGCTTGCGGTCATCGCGACGACACTCTTTCTGCCCTGGACCGGAAGCGGCGAGGTGGCGACGTCGCTGCCCGCGACCGCGATCGCGCATTTTTTTGACGAAAGCTTTGAGCGGCGGACCAACCAGCAGCTCCGCGCGGTGAGCGGCGATGCCCAGCTTGCAACGCTGATCACCCTGAGCGCCGACCGTCCCCATCTGTTTCTCGCCGCGACGCCGGAACGGACGCCGTGGCTGAATTCGGCGAAATTCAACGAAACCGGCGGCGTCGTCGTTTGGCGTGCATCGGATACGGCCGGCACGCCGCCGGCCGAGATCGCGCAGCGGTTTCCAGGCCTCGTGCCCGAAGTGCCACGGGCATTCGAGCGGCTCGTGAATGGACGGCAGCCGCCGTTGCGAGTCGGCTGGGCCATCGTGCGGCCGAAGGCGCCGTAGTCTTGATCCACATGGTCAGGAGGACTTCGTCTGCTCCAGCGCTTTCGCGATCGCGCGCAAATCCTGCCACGCCATCCGCTTGTAGGACGGCGAGCGCAACAGATACGCCGGATGGAACGTGGCGATCGCACGGATCGTTCGCGAGCCGGTATCGTAGTCGAACCAGCGCCCGCGGGTTTTCATGATCCCTTCGCGCGTCGACAGCAGGGTTTGCGTGGAGGGATTGCCGAGCGTCACCAGCACGTCCGGATCGACCAGTTCGATCTGCCGCTGGATGAACGGCAGGCAGATCTGCGTTTCCTGCGGCGTCGGCGTGCGGTTGCCCGGCGGCCGCCATGGAATGACATTGGCGATATAGGCCTTGCTGCGATCGAGCCCGATTGCCGCGATCATCCGGTCCAGGAGCTTGCCGGAGCGTCCGACGAACGGCAGGCCCTCGATGTCTTCCTCGCGCCCGGGTGCCTCGCCGACGAACATGACGCGCGCGCGCGGGTTGCCGTCGGCGAACACCAGGCGCGTCGCGGTGGATTTAAGCATGCAGCCGTCGAAATTCTCCAGCAGGTCGCGCAGCACCTCCAGCGAAGGCGCCGTCCGCGCCGCTTCCCGCGCCGACGCGATCGCGGCATCCGGCGCCGGCGTTGCCTCGCTACGCGTCGCCGGGATCGCAGCTGGTATCGTTCTGACAGCTTTGGGCGCCGTCGTTGCGCCGACCACAGGCACGGTGTCGGGGTCGGACAGCCGGTTGACCGGTTCCTCGGTCAGCGCGCAGTCGACCCCGGCCTCCAGATAAAAGGCCAGCAATTGGCGAACGGTGGGAGCCGGATCGGGTGTGATGGGACGTGTCGCTGGCATCGTTCCAGTCTAGGCCGGATTGCGCCGCAACGAAACGCCCCAATCGGCATTTCCATGGTTGTTCTTGGTGCAAAAATCGGAAACAAACGCCGTGTGGACCATCTGTATGAGCTTTTCCAACCGGGCTGAGATCAGATCATGAGCACCGAAGAATTGCCGCCGCGCGAATCCATGGAATTCGATGTCGTGATTGTTGGCGCAGGGCCGTCGGGCCTCACCGCGGCGATCCGGCTGAAGCAGCTGAATGCCGATCTTGCCGTGGTGGTCGTCGAGAAGGGGTCCGAGGTCGGTGCTCACATTCTGTCCGGCGCGGTGATCGATCCGGTAGCGCTCGATCAACTGATTCCGGACTGGCGCGAGGATGCCGATTGCCCGCTGAAGACGCAGGTCAGCGAAGACCGGTTCTTTTGGAACACGGCGGGCGCGGCGATCCCGTTGCCGAACATCATGATGCCGCCGCTGATGAACAACCATCACTGCTATATCGGCTCGCTCGGGAGCGTCTGTCGCTGGCTCGCGCGCAAGGCCGAGGCGCTCGGCGTCGAAATCTACCCGGGCTTTGCCGCGGCCGAAGTGCTTTACGATGACAACGGCGCGGTGCGCGGGATTGCGACCGGCGACATGGGAATTGCCAGGGATGGCTCGCACAAATCGTCCTACACGCGGGGCATGGAACTGCTCGGCAAATACACGCTGTTCGCCGAGGGCGCGCGTGGCAGCCTGACCAAGCAGTTGATTGCGAAATTCTCCCTCGACGCGGGCTGCGAACCGCCGAAATTCGGCATCGGCCTCAAGGAGGTCTGGCAGATCGACCCCGCCAGGCACCGGAAAGGCCTGATCCAGCATGCGTTCGGCTGGCCGCTGAACAATTCAACCGGCGGCGGCTCGTTCCTCTACCATTACGACGATAATCTGGTGGCGATCGGCTTCGTCGTGCATCTCAATTACGACGATCCGTATCTCTCGCCGTTCGATGAATTCCAGCGTTTCAAGACGCATCCCTCGATCCGCACGGTGCTTGAAGGCGGCAAACGGCTTGCCTATGGCGCGCGCGCCATCACCGAGGGCGGTTATCAGTCCGTGCCGCGCCTGAGCTTCGCGGGCGGCGCGCTGATCGGTTGCGCGGCGGGACTGGTGAATGTGCCGCGTATCAAGGGCGTTCATAACGCCATGGGCAGTGGCATGCTGGCCGCCGAACATGTCGTCGCCGCGTTCGGCGCCGGCCGCGCCAATGATGAACTCGTCGACTACGAGAATGCCTGGCGCGATTCGGCCGTGGGCAAGGACCTGTTCCGCGTCCGCAACGTCAAGCCGCTGTGGTCCAAATTCGGCACCATCCTCGGCGTCGCGCTCGGCGGCATCGACATGTGGTGCAACACGCTGGGTTTCTCGCTGTTCGGAACGCAATCGCACGCCAAGCCCGACCGCAAGACGCTCGATCCGGCGAAAGCCCATGTGCCGATCGCGCCGCCGAAGCCGGACGGCAAGCTGACCTTCGACCGTCTGTCGTCGGTGTTCCTCTCCAACACCAATCACGAAGAGGACCAGCCGGTTCACCTGAAGGTCGCAGACCTGAACTTGCAGAAGACCTCGGAGCACGATGTCTATGCCGGGCCGTCCAATCGCTATTGCCCGGCCGGCGTCTACGAATGGGTAGAGGAGGGGGCCGGTCCCCGCTTCGTCATCAACGCCCAGAATTGCGTCCACTGCAAAACCTGCGACATCAAGGATCCGAACGGCAACATCACCTGGGTTCCACCGGAGGGTGGCGGCGGGCCCAATTATGAGGCGATGTGACCACGATTGCGTGAAAGCGTTCTGCGGCCGGTCACGATACCGCCATACTGGAAGCGTTTTGAGGCCGGGTTGGCGGCGACCGGGTCGTTCCCCCATTCGATTTGCCACCCGTATCCTTGCGGTTGATCGCTAAAAGCGGCATTGTCGCATGGCTTGATGCCGCCTGCCGGGTTTGCATTCGAGATTGATCACAAGATCCTGCCGTAGATCCTTGAGCTGAAGGCGAACCGTGATGCTTTCCATTCGTTTCAATCGTTGGACGATTGCCGCCATTGCCCTCACCGCGCTGGCACTGCCCGGCCCGGTTTCGGCGCAGACGCCCGATCATCCAGCCGACAGCTCCGCGCAATTTCCGTCCAGCCGCGATATGAAAACGCTGACGATGTCGGGCAGCTACCTGGCCGCACGTCACGCCAGCGTCGAGCGCGACGCCACCTCGGCGGCGCAATTCTATCGCTCGGCGCTTCGCATCGACCCAAAGAACAATGAATTGCTGGATCGCGCCTTCATTTCCTCGCTCGCGGACGGCGATATTGACGAGGCCGTCAAGCTCGCCGATCGCATCCTCGCGGTGGATAAGTCCAATCGCGTCGCCCGGCTCGTCATCGGCGTGCGCGATCTGAAACAGAAGAAGTACGCGGCCGCGCAGACCAATATCAATCAATCCATACGCGGGCCGATCACGGATCTGGTCGCCACGTTGCTGTCGGGCTGGGCCAGTTACGGCGCCGGCGACACCAAAGCGGCTGTCGCCAACATCGACAAGCTGACCGGTCCCGAGTGGTACCCGATCTTCAAGGACCTGCATTCGGCGATGATCCTTGAACTTGCGGGCAAGGAAAAAGACGCTGGCGTGCGCCTTGAGCGGGCCTACAAGCTCGAGGACTCCATGCTGCGCGTGGCCGACGACTATGCGCGCTGGTTGTCGCGCAACAAGGACGCGGCCTCGGCGGAGGCGATCTATGAGGCCTTCGACAAGAAGCTGCCGCGGCATCCGCTGGTACTGGAAGGCCTGCGCGAGACCAGGGCCGGCAAGAAGCTGCCGCCGCTGGTCGATTCGGCGCAAGCCGGCGCCGCCGAGGCGCTTTACGGGGTCGGCGCAACGCTGACGCGCCGCGGCGGGGAGGATCTCGCGCTGGTTTATTTGCAGCTCGCGCTGTATCTTTCGCCCAATCATCCGCTGGCGCTGTTGTCACTGGCCGATCTCTACGAATCGGTGAAGAAGCCGGCGATGGCGATCAAGGTCTATGAGCGCATGCCGGCCAGCTCGCCGCTGCGGCGCAACGCGCAGATTCAACTTGCCATCAACCTCGACGCGGCCGACCGCAGCGACGAGGCGATCAAGATTCTGAAAACCGTCACGAGCGAGGATCCCAGGGATCTCGAGGCCATCATGGCGCTCGGCAATGTCGAGCGCGGCCGCAAGAAATTCGCCGATTGCGCCCAGACCTATTCGCAGGGCATCGACGCCTTGCCGCCCAGCGGCGACAAAAACACCTGGGTTTATTACTATTACCGGGGCATCTGCGAGGAGCGCTCCAAGCAGTGGAGCAAGGCCGAGGCCGACATGCGCAAGGCGCTCGAGCTGCAGCCCGAGCAACCTCACGTGCTGAATTATCTCGGCTATTCCTGGATTGATCAGGGCATCAATCTCGACGAGGGCATGAAGATGATCAAGCGCGCCGTCGACCAGCGCCCGGACGACGGCTATATCGTGGACTCGCTGGGCTGGGCCTATTACCGCATCGGAAATTTCGAGGACGCGGTGAAGAATCTCGAGCGTGCGGTCGATCTCAAGCCCGAAGACCCGACGATCAACGACCATCTCGGCGACGCCTATTGGCGCATCGGCCGTACGCTGGAAGCAAAGTTCCAGTGGGCGCACGCCCGCGACCTGAAGCCCGAGCCGGATGATTTGCCGAAGATCGAGGCCAAGATCGAAAACGGATTGCCCGAGGACACGTCTCCGTCGTCTCCTGCGGCCTCCGCGGACAAGAAGAAAGAAGACGGCAAGGGCGGTTGAACCAGGCGCCGACGGCTTTCGCGTTCGGATGCCCTAGCCGGCCTGCTCGCGGCCTTTGAGCCGAGAGATGCTCAAGAACATCATTCCAGTGCAGTTTATTTGGATTTGCATTCGCTATGACGACCGGTGGAGCTATTGAAGCGAATGCCAAATCCCCCACGCAGGCGCTGGTGGATAGCGGGCGTGCCAAGGTCAACCTGACCCTTCGGGTGGTTGGACGGCGGGTGGACGGCTACCACGAACTCGAAAGCGTGGTCGCGTTTGCGGATTGCGCCGACGCTCTCAGCCTGACGCCCGGACCGGAACTGCAGCTTACGACCACCGGACCACTGGCGCAGGCCTGCGGTGAGCCTGCCGACAACCTCGTGCTGAAGGCGGCGCGATTGCTTGGCGATCGCGTGCCGGATTTGAGGGTCGGTCGTTTCACGCTCGACAAGGCGCTGCCGGTCGCTGCCGGAATCGGCGGCGGCTCGGCCGATGCCGCGGCCGCGCTGCGGTTGCTGGCACGGGCCAACGGTCTTGCCATCGACGATTCAGCGCTGGTCGAAGTCGCGCGATTGACCGGCGCCGACGTACCGGTTTGTCTGGCCTCGCGCGCCTGCGTCATGACGGGAATTGGCGAGACGCTGCTGCCGTTGGCCTTGCCGAAATTGCCCTGCGTGCTGGTCAATCCCCGCGTTCCCGTGGCGACCAGGGACGTGTTTGCTGCCTTGGGCTTGCGCAACGGCGAATTGCTGGTGGGCGCCACCGACGTGATCCGAGGCATCGCCTGGCCGGAGAGCGGAGCGTCGGTCGAAGAATGGGTGGAAGCACTTGCCGCCGGTACCAACGATCTTGAAGGTCCGGCAACGCGCATTCAGCCGGTCGTCGGCGAGGTGATCTCGGCGCTCAGTTCCACCAATGGAGCGTGGCTGGCGCGGATGTCGGGGTCGGGCGCGACCTGTTTTGCGATCTATGAGAATACCTTCGAAGCGCAGCGGGCGGCGCAGAAAATTCAGCTCGATCACCCGCAATGGTGGGTGCATGCCGGGGTGCTGAGCTGAGCGCTTCTCGTCTCCCTCGTTCCATTCCTGCTGGGTGAGAACAAGGCGAGCGAATCAATGCGTTCTCGCCAGACAAAACGCCACCACCTGCTCCAGCGCGCTCTTCATGGGCGAGGCCGGAAACAGCGCCAGCGCATCGACCGCCATGGCGCCGTAATGCTGGGCGCGGTTGATGGTGTCCTCGAGCGCGCGGTGCTTGGTCATCAGGCCGACGGCGTGATCGAGATCGCCGTCACAAATCTCGCCGCGTTCCAGCGCGTTGATCCAGAACGCGCGCTCGACATCGTTGCCGCGGCGGAACGCCAGTACCACCGGCAGCGTGATCTTGCCCTCGCGGAAATCGTCGCCGACGTTCTTGCCGAGCTTGGCGGACTTGCCGCCATAATCCAGAACGTCGTCCACCAGCTGGAATGCGATGCCGAGATTCATGCCGACGGAGCGGCACGCGGTCTGCTCGGCCTTCGGACGATTGGCGATCACCGGGCCGACTTCACAGGCCGCCGCGAACAGCTCGGCGGTCTTGCCGCGGATGACCGCGAGATATTCGTCCTCGGTGGTGGCGGTGTTCTTCGCCGCGGCCAGCTGCATGACCTCGCCCTCGGCGATCGTCGCCGCGGCAGATGATAGAATGTCGAGCGCGCGCAGCGAGCCGACCTCGACCATCATGCGAAAGGCCTGGCCGAGCAGGAAGTCCCCGACGAGCACACTCGCCTCATTGCCCCACAGCATGCGTGCCGACAGCTTGCCGCGCCGCAGTTCGCTTTCGTCGACCACGTCATCATGCAGCAATGTGGCGGTATGCATGAACTCGACGGAAGCCGCGAGCTTGATATGGCCGTCGCCGGAATAGCCGGTCAGATTGGCCATCGCCAGCGTCAGCATCGGTCGCAGCCTCTTGCCGCCTGAGGAAATCAGATGATTGGCGACCTCCGGGATCATGGTGACTTCCGAGCCGGTCCGCGACAGGATCGTCGCATTGACCCGCTCCATGTCGGCCGCGACAAGCTGGACGAGCTGATCGATCGAAGCGTCCGAGGGGCTTTCGAAGGGTACAATAACCGCCACGCAGATCTCCACATTTGGCCAATTGGCTCTAACCTCGGGTATAACAATAGAAAGTGCCGGGGAACGCGGCAAGGGCACGAAACTCATAAGGTGCGCCGCGGAGCTGTTCATGCCGGCCGACAGAGGAGAGCCAACCGTGCGGGAATTGGTCAGGACCAACGATATTGTGCTGGTTTCAGCCATCGGCGCGCTGCTCGACGGCGCAAAGATCCATCATCTGGTGCTGGATCAGAACATGAGCATTATCGAGGGCTCGCTCGGGGTCCTGCCACGCCGAATTCTGGTCCATGACGAAGACGACCAGGAGGCGCGCCGGCTTCTCCGCGATGCTGGCCTGGCCCACGAGTTGCGGGCCGATGACTGAGCCAGGCGACGAATTTACCGAGGATGCGTTCCTCGGCGGGAAGCTGCGTCTGCGGCAGCCGAAATCGGGTCACCGCGCCGGTCACGACGCCATGTTGCTGGCGGCTGCGACCCCGGCGCGGTCAGGCGATCGCGTGGTTGAATTTGGTGCTGGTATCGGCGCCGCGGGTCTCGCGGTCGCCAAACGTGTGGGAGGGATCAACCTCGTTCTGGTCGAAATCGACGGGAAGCTGGCGGACCTTGCCCGCGGCAATGCCCTCTCGAACGCCGCTGCAGCCGATGTCATCGTGCTCGACGTGACCTCCGCTGCAGGCGTTTTTGCGGCTAAAGGCCTTTCGCCCGACAGTGTCGATGTCGTCCTGATGAATCCGCCGTTCAACGATTCGGAGCGGCACCGCGCCTCGCCGGACGAGGCGCGCGCGTCGGCCCATGTCGCGACGGCAGCGACGCTCGAAGGCTGGATTCACGCCGGCCGGCGAATTCTGAAATCCGGCGGTGTCCTCGCCATGATCTGGCGCGCGGACGGGATTGCGGCGGTTCTGGCGGCGCTCCATCGCGGTTTCGGCAGCCTGGCGATTTTGCCGGTTCACGCCGACGCGACGTCACCGGCGATTCGCGTGCTGGTTCGCGCCGTCAAGGGTGGAAAGGCACCCACCCGCATACACCCTGCGCTGATACTCAATGATGAGTTTGCGAGGCCCGATCAAAAGGTGCAGGATATTCTGGCCGGGAACGGCGTATTGCCGCTGGCGATACCCTGAAGAATGCCCGGGATGGGAGCGGACGGTTATCGCGGAAGCGTTTTGGAGCGCTGTTCTGGCGCCGATGTGAAGTGAATCGCGGTCAAAAGAGTACCGATCAGCGCCATCAGCAGATAGATTTTCATGTCTTGCTCCGCTGTATCGTTGCGGCCTAGTTACGGCCGAAATGTGAAATGCGTTTCATCAGTTCAATGACAGTGGACGTGATAAGAAATGGTTAACTTGAGGTAACGGCATGACCGAACAATTTAATGATCCCCGGAGATTGCCGGCCCTGATTGAAAAAATGATGGAATGGATTCCGGCGCGCCTGCGGGGAACCGCCGTGGTCCCGGTGGTTCGGCTGTCCGGCCTGATCGGTGCGGTGACGCCGCTGCGGCCGGGAATGTCGCTGGCGGGCGTCGCCAGGACGCTTGAGCGCGCCTTTGCGATGAAGAACGCGAAGGCCGTCGCGCTGGTGATCAATTCACCCGGCGGCTCGCCCGTGCAGTCGCGCCAGATCTACTTGCGCATTCGGCAACTCGCCACGGAAAAGAAGCTGCCCGTCCTGGTCTTCGTCGAAGATGTCGCGGCCTCCGGCGGTTATATGATCGCATGTGCGGGCGACGAGATCTTCTGTGATCCTTCCTCGATCCTCGGTTCGATCGGCGTGGTCGGCGGTTCCTTCGGATTTCAGGAATTGATCAGGAAGGTTGGCGTCGAGCGGCGGCTATATACGGCGGGCGCGCACAAGGCGATGCTTGATCCATTCCTGCCGGAAAACCCCGATGACGTCGCGCGGGTGAAAGCCCTTCAGCGCGAGATCCATGCCATCTTCATCGCGCTGGTGAAACAGAGCAGGGGCGCGCGGCTGAAGGGGGCTGACGATGTGCTGTTTACCGGCGAATATTGGGCGGGTGAGACCTCCGTGTCGCTCGGGCTTGCGGATGCGATCGGCGATCTGCGTTCGACACTGCGCGCCCGCTACGGCGACAAGGTGCTGACGCCGGTGATCGCGCCCGCGACCGGGATATTGTCCGGCCTTCTGGGCCGCCGGTCGGCGGGCGCTGGAACGCTGGCCTCGCTGGAGAGCGTCTCGGGCTTGCCGGAGGAACTGATTTCGGCGCTGGAGAGCAGGGCAATTTGGGCTAAATTCGGGTTTTAGGGGCGGATTTGGCCGCGCCATTTGGTCCCGGCATAATGCAATTGCGGGCTGGGCCGGCTTGCGCGACAATGACAATCGGGGCGTGACGAATGAACGAGGATCGACCGATGCCGCCGCTTGTCGCATTTGCGGGCGCCCTGGGAGGGCTGGCCGTGGTCCGCTGGGCTTACCGGACAGCCATCAGGGTCAACAGGGAATTGGAAGAGGCCCGCCTCGCGCGGGTCGCGGAAGCTGCCCGATCGCACGAAATTCCGACCCTGCGACGGGATCCCAACACCGGCGCCTATCGCCCGGGCTGATCCTCCCCTCATCCTGAGGAGCAGGCGCGAGCCTGCGTCTCGAAGGATGGGCCTTCCTGGTTCGAGACGCGCGAAGCCGCGTTCGTCACCATGAGGAACATGCTTTTCGAGGCTGACCTCGCCTTGATTCCCCCGCGCCTCGTCGATACGGTCCCGCGCGCTTGACCCGACCCCTCGCGAAGACCTGACCCGACGATGGATGCCCTGCCTCCGCATATGCGCCCGGAACGCTCGTTCCAGGGCTTGATCCTGACGCTGCAGCGCTATTGGGCGGATTACGGCTGTGTGATCCTGCAGCCCTACGACATGGAGGTGGGCGCGGGCACCTTCCACCCCGCCACCACGCTGCGCGCGCTCGGCCCGAAACGCTGGAACGCGGCCTATGTGCAGCCCTCGCGCCGGCCGAAGGACGGCCGCTACGGCGAGAACCCCAATCGGCTGCAGCACTATTACCAGTTTCAGGTCATCCTGAAGCCGTCGCCGCCGGACATTCAGGATCTCTATCTGAAATCGCTCGCCGCGATCGGCGTCGATTCGCATCTGCATGACATCCGTTTTGTCGAGGACGACTGGGAAAGCCCGACGCTGGGGGCGTGGGGGCTGGGCTGGGAGTGCTGGTGCGACGGCATGGAGGTGTCGCAGTTCACCTATTTCCAGCAGGTCGCGGGCGTCGAATGCGCGCCGGTCGCCGGCGAACTCACTTACGGGCTCGAGCGCCTGGCGATGTATGTGCAGGGCGTCGACCGCGTCTACGATCTCAATTTCAATGGCCGCGACGGCGCCGAGAAGGTCAGCTATGGCGACGTGTTCCTGCAGGCCGAGCGGGAATATTCGCGGCACAATTTCGAACATTCCGACGTCGAGATGCTGTTCGAGCAGTTCAAGATGGCCGAGCAGGCCTGCCGGAAATATCTCGATGCGGGATGGAGAGACGGCAAGCGCGAGGCGCATCTGATGGCGCTGCCCGCCTACGACCAGTGCATCAAGGCGAGCCACGTCTTCAACCTGCTCGACGCCCGCGGCGTGATTTCGGTGACCGAGCGGCAGAGCTACATCATGCGCGTGCGCGAACTCGCCAAAGCCTGCGGCGAAGCCTGGGTGCATACCGAAGCGGGCGGGGCATAACGATTTTGACTTTGAATCTGACCAAGCGCTCCGGGCTGTGCCCCTTCCCGCCGCAGGCGGGGGGAGGGGAGTAGTAAGATGCCCGATCTTTTGCTCGAACTATTTTCCGAGGAAATTCCCGCGCGGATGCAGGCGAGGGCGGCCGACGATCTGCGCCGCATGGTCACGGACAAGCTTGTCGCCGAGGGGCTCGTCTATGAAGGCGCGAAAGCCTTCGCGACGCCGCGGCGGCTGGCGCTGACGGTACACGGCATTCCCGCGCGGCAATCCGACCTGAAGGAAGAACGCAAGGGACCGCGCGTCGGCGGGCCGGAGGCGGCGATCGCGGGCTTTCTCAAGGCGGCGGGCCTCGCCTCGCTCGATGAAGCGAAAATCCAGCGGGATCCGAAGAAGGGCGACTTCTACGTGGCGCTGATCGAAAAGCCAGGCCGCGCCACGCTCGATGTGCTGGCCGACATGCTGCCGGTCATCGTCAGAACCTTTCCATGGCCGAAATCGATGCGCTGGGGCGAACGCTCGGCGAGGTCCGGCGCGCTGTCCTGGGTGCGGCCGCTGCACGCGATCACCGCCACCTTCGGCCTGGAGACCGAGGAACCCGATGTCGTGACATTCGCCGTCGATGGTCTCGCAGCCGGCCAGACCACGTTCGGCCACCGCTTCATGGCGCCCGCGCCGATTTCCGTGCGGCGTTTTGAAGATTATGAGGCAAAACTGCTCGACGCGAAGGTCGTGCTCGATCCCGAGCGGCGCAAGGACACGATCCTCACCGACGCGAAGCAACTCGCCTTCGCGCAAGGATTTGAACTGGTCGAGGATCAGGTGCTGCTCGACGAGGTCGCCGGGTTGGTCGAATGGCCGGTCGTGCTGATGGGCTCGTTCGACGAGGAGTTCCTGTCGATCCCGGGTGAGGTGATCCGCGCCACGATCCGCAACAACCAGAAGTGCTTTGTGGTCAGCGACCCAAAGACCGGCAAGCTTGCCAACAAGTTCATCCTCACCGCCAACATCGAGGCCTCCGACGGCGGCAAGGCGATCACGGCCGGCAACGAGCGGGTGATCCGCGCGCGTCTGTCGGATGCGAAGTTTTTCTACGAGACCGACCTCAAGACAAAACTCGAAGATCGGTTGCCGAAATTCGATTCGATCGTGTTCCACGAGAAGCTCGGCACGCAAGGCGAGCGCATCAAGCGGATCGAACGGCTGGCGGCCGAGATCGCGCCCCTGGTGGGCGCGGATGTCGAAAAGACAAAACGCGCCGCGCATCTGGCGAAGGCGGATTTGCTGACCGACGTGGTCGGCGAATTCCCGGAGCTGCAGGGCCTGATGGGCAAGTACTACGCGCTGGCGCAGGGCGAGGACGCTTCCGTCGCCGCGGCGAGCGAGGAACACTACAAGCCGCAGGGGCCGACGGATCGCGTGCCAACCGATCCGGTCAGCGTCGCTGTGGCGCTCGCGGACAAGATCGATACGCTGGTCGGATTTTGGGCGATCGATGAGAAACCGACGGGAAGCAAGGACCCGTATGCTCTGCGGCGTGCAGCGCTGGGGATCATTCGGATTGATTCTGGACAACACGTCGCGGCTTTCATTGAAGAAGTATTCTCGTCGAAAGCTACGATATCGTTTGGGAGCCAATCGCAGAGCGCAATCAGGCGCGCCAGCCATTTGGAAACAAGGACGAAGTATTCGCAAAGCTGGTGCAAGCGGATGTTGCTGTTCCGAGCTTGATCGATTTCTTCGCCGACCGCCTGAAAGTCCAGCTTCGCGAGCAGGGCGCTCGGCACGACCTCGTCGATGCCGTGTTCGCGCTGGAAGGTCAGGACGATCTCTTGATGGTCGTCCGCCGGGTCGAGGCGCTCGGCCAATTCCTCGACACCGACGACGGCAAGAACCTGCTCGCCGGCACCAAGCGTGCGGGCAACATCCTTGCCATCGAAGAGAAGCGCGACAAGCGGACGTTTGACGGCGCGCCGAACCCGGCGCTCTATAGCCTTCCGGAAGAGAAGGCGCTCGCGGACGTGATCGACCTGGTGAAGGTGAAGGCCAGCGTCGCGGTGATGAACGAAGACTTTGCCACCGCCATGAGCGCGATGGCCGAGCTGCGTCCGGCGGTCGATGCGTTCTTCGACAAGGTCAAGGTCAACGACGATCATCCGGAAGTGCGCGAAAATCGCCTGAAGCTGTTGAACGAAATCCGCGCCGCCACCCGCGCGGTGGCCGATTTCTCCAGGATCGAGGGCTGAGCCCTTGGATCGCCAGACGCTCGCCGCTTACGATTCTCGACGCGGCGGCGTTTGCGAAAGACTGGCACGAGCAGCCAGCCCCTCACGACCTGCACGACATCATCAAACGCTTTTTTGTCGTGGGCGGCGCAACCGTCGATATCGGTTGCGGCAGCGGGCGCGAGGTGGCGTGGCTGAATGCGAATGGTTTTCCGGCCATGGGCTTCGACGCGTCCGACGGTCTCCTGGCCGAGGCGCGCGCCAGATATCCTCATCTCGATTTCGCGCATGCGGAGTTGCCTGATCTGCGCGGCATCGCGGCCAATACTTACGACAATGTGCTGTGTGAAACCGTGATCATGCATCTGGACCGCGCGCAGATCGCGCCGTCGGTCGCCCGCATGCTTGATGTCGTGAAGCCGGGCGGCATTTTCTATCTGAGCTGGCGCGTCACCGAAGGCGCCGATCAGCGCGACCAGCATCGCCGTCTCTATGCCGCTTTCGATGCATTGCTGGTATCCGCGGAATTATCCGCGGCAACGCTGTTGCTCGATGAGGAGGTCGTCAGCGCGTCGTCGGGGAAAAAGATTCATCGGCTGGTCGTGAGGAAAGAAGCCTGAGAATGGACGCCCTCATCCTGAGGGGCGGCCGCTTGGCCGCGTCTCGAAGGATGAGGAGCGTGCCCGTGGCCATCCTTCGAGACGCGCGCAAATGCGCGCTCCTCAGGATGAGGTCGGAGCAAGGGGCGCTCACAAACAAGTGCCCCGCCCGGACGGGGGGAATCCGGGCGGGGGCCTTGCGTCCGGTGACCGCTGCGGCATCCGGACGATGCCGTTCAGGCGCTTACTCGACGACCTGAACGATGCGGCGCGTGCGCGGTTCGACCAGTACCGTCCGGCCGTTCACCACGGTGTACCGATACGGGGTGACGCCGAACGTCTGGGGCACGTCGTAGTAGCTCACCCCGGTTTCCGGCAGCACGCCGCCGACAACGACGCGATCTGGAATGGTGTAATTCGGCACCCGTTCGCGAACGATGTATTCGCGGAATGCCGGGCGCTGATCGACCGCGATGCCGTCGACGTCGTCGTCGATCACAACGCTGCCGCCGCGCACGATACCGACAGTGCCGTTCTGGGCCTGCGCCGCGATCGGTGCGCTCATGGCGGCCATGATTGCTGTGATGGCCAGTAGTTGGTTCCGCATGGTCAGCTCCTTCGCGATGATGCGTGCCGGTTCGAGCCGGCATGCAAGCCGATCCAATTCACGGCACGCGGCATCGTTCCCCGAAAGAGATCGCCTCACACGCGGCAATTTTCGGGATTTTTTGCGCGCACAGGAACCCGTCGAAGCGACAGGCGTCTGCTATCGCGGAGTCGCGCCGGGGGATGAAGGGAATGATAGAGTGCCTTCTCTTCGATTCGAGGCCTCACCAAATCGCACAGCGGAGACCATCTGAATGACCCTCACCGTCGCCCACATTTCGCCGATCATTTCCGTCATCGCGGGCCTTCTAATCCTGATCATGCCGCGGCTGCTGAATCTCGTGGTGGCGATCTTCCTGATTCTCAACGGCCTGATCGGCCTCGGGCTGCTGAAGTGGCTTCATTTGTAGGCTTGAAACGGGATTCGCGGCTTGCGCCGGACCGCCCAAAGTGGTGTAAGGCGCGCATCTTTTCATCTCTTGCGGATTAATTGCTGTCATGGCCAAAGCCGTCGCTAAACCCAAGAAAATCGCTGCGAAATCAAAGCCATCCGTGCCGGTTCGGGCCAAGCCCGCGCCGTCGGCCAGTGCCCGCAAGGCGCTGAAGAGCCCGGCCAAGCCGGCGCCCAAGCCTGCAGGCAAGGCGGTCCCGAACAAGAATCGCGCGGGCGCTGCGAAAGCCGGCAAATGGGTGTTTACCTTCGGTGACGGCAAGGCCGAGGGCAAGGCGGGCCTTCGCGATCTGCTGGGCGGCAAGGGCGCCAATCTCGCCGAAATGGCCAATCTCGGACTGCCGGTGCCTCCCGGTTTCACCATTCCGACGTCGGTCTGCACCTATTTCTACGCGCACGACAAATCCTATCCGAAGGAATTGAAGGCGCAGGTCGAAAAGGCACTGGACCATGTCGGCAAACTGACCGGCAAGTCTTTCGGCGACTCCAGAAATCCGCTGTTGGTGTCGGTGCGTTCGGGCGGCCGTGCCTCGATGCCGGGCATGATGGATACCGTGCTCAATCTCGGTCTCAACGACAAGACGGTCGAGGCACTGGCCGAGTTGTCCGGCGACCGTCGCTTCGCTTACGACAGCTACCGCCGTTTCATCACGATGTACTCCGACGTGGTGCTCGGCTTTGAGCATTCTCACTTCGAAGACATCCTCGATACCTTCAAGGACAGCCAGGGCTATTCGCTCGACACCGATCTCACCGGCGACGACTGGGTCGACCTGGTGGGCCGCTACAAGGAAGCGGTGGCGCGCGAAACGGGCGCGGATTTCCCGCAGGATCCCCACGACCAATTGTGGGGCGCGATCGGCGCGGTGTTTTCATCCTGGATGAACGCGCGCGCGGTGACCTACCGCCGGCTGCATGACATTCCGGAATCGTGGGGCACCGCCGTCAACGTGCAGGCGATGGTGTTCGGCAATATGGGGGAGACCTCGGCGACCGGAGTCGCGTTCACGCGCAATCCCTCGACCGGGGAAAGCCGCTTGTACGGCGAATTCCTGATCAACGCGCAGGGCGAAGACGTGGTGGCGGGCATCCGCACGCCGCAGGACATCACCGAATACGCCCGCAAGGAATCCGGCTCCGACAAGGCATCGATGGAAACCGCGATGCCCGAGGCGTTCAAGGAACTGACGCGAATCTACACGCTGCTCGAAAAGCATTACCGCGACATGCAGGACATGGAGTTCACGGTCGAGCAGGGCAAGTTGTGGATGCTGCAGACCCGCAACGGCAAGCGAACCGCGAAAGCCGCGCTTCGGATCGCGGTTGAACTCGCCAATGAAGGCCTGATCTCGAAGAAGGATGCGGTGACGCGGATCGATCCCGCTTCGCTCGATCAATTGCTGCATCCGACCATCGACCCCGCCGCCAAGCGCGATGTCATCGCCACCGGCCTGCCGGCCTCGCCGGGCGCCGCATCGGGCGAAATCGTATTCTCTTCCGATGAGGCCGCGAAACTGCAGGCCGACGGCCATAAGGTCATTCTGGTGCGGATCGAGACCAGCCCGGAAGACATTCACGGCATGCATGCCGCCGAAGGCATCCTCACGACCCGTGGCGGCATGACCTCGCACGCCGCCGTGGTCGCGCGTGGCATGGGCAAGCCCTGCGTCTCCGGCTGCGGCACCATCCGCGTCGATTACGGGCGCGGTACCATGAGCATCGGCTCGCGTACCTTCAAGACCGGCGACATCATCACCATCGACGGATCGCTCGGCCAGGTTCTTGCCGGGCGGATGCCGATGATCGAACCGCAATTGTCGGGCGAATTCGGCACGCTGATGGGCTGGGCCGATACCGTCCGCAAACTCGGGGTTCGCGTCAACGCGGACACGCCGGAGGATGCGCGGACCGCGATCAAATTCGGCGCGGAGGGCATCGGGCTTTGCCGCACCGAGCATATGTTCTTCGAGGAAACCCGGATCCGCACCGTGCGCGAAATGATCCTGGCGGAGGACGAGCAGGCCCGCCGCGCCGCGCTGTCGAAATTGCTGCCGATGCAGCGGGCGGATTTCGTCGAACTGTTCGAGATCATGAAGGGTCTGCCGGTGACGATCCGGCTGCTCGATCCGCCGCTCCACGAGTTTCTGCCGCACACCCACGCCGAGATCGAGGAAGTCGCGCGCGCGATGAACACCGATCCGCGGCGGCTGGCCGATCGTGCCCGCGATCTCGCGGAATTCAATCCGATGCTCGGCTTCCGCGGCTGCCGGCTCGCCATCGCCTATCCCGAGATCGCCGAGATGCAGGCGCGCGCGATCTTCGAAGCCGCGGTCGAAGCGGAAAAGCGTACCGGCAAGGCGGTTGGCCTCGAGGTGATGGTGCCGCTGATCGCGACCAAGGCCGAGTTCGATCTGGTCAAGGCGCGGATCGACGCCACCGCGCAGTCGGTGATGAAGGAAACCGGGAAAAAACTCGCCTACCAGGTCGGGACCATGATCGAGTTGCCGCGCGCGTGCCTGATGGCCGGCGAGGTCGCCAAGACCGCGGAGTTCTTCTCGTTCGGCACCAACGACCTGACCCAGACCACCTACGGCATCAGCCGCGACGACGCTGCCAGCTTCCTCTCTACCTACATCGCCAAGGGAATCCTGGAGATCGACCCGTTCATCTCGATCGACCGCGATGGCGTCGGCGAACTGGTGAGGATCGGGGTGGCGCGCGGGCGCAAGACGCGCCCGAACATCAAGGTCGGCATTTGCGGCGAACATGGCGGCGATCCCGCTTCCGTCGCGTTCTGCCACCAGATCGGACTGAATTACGTTTCCTGCTCACCCTACCGCGTGCCGATCGCCCGTCTCGCCGCGGCGCAGGCCGCGCTCGGCAAGGCTGTCGCCAGCCAGGCGTGAGTTATCGGCGTCGTCCTGGCTGAGATGTCGCCATTGCGAGGAGCGTAGCGACCACCCGCCGTCGCTCGCGGTTGCGAGCTATGGCGGGCTTGGGGGCTGAGCCTGTCATCTGGCGCGGCCGCTGGCTTGCAGCGTTCCCGGCAATCATCACTTCAATATTCCCTTCACCATTTTCGTTGACGCGATATTTACCAATTTATTCGAGCGCCTGTTTACCAACGTCTTCGATGTGATCGGCGCAAAATGCGCAAGTGATTGCGTGTGTCGCGCCGGCAACGCCGGTTAACTCCCTCGCAACCTAAATTAGCTACCAACAAAAAGGATCGAATTGCACGGATGTACTGAATTCGGTCGCGTGTGCGTAGTGTTGCGTTGCGTGAGCGTATGAATGTTCCAGTTGCGTAACCGGCCGAAGGGCGCGCGCTTGGCGTTCTTCGGCCTCGGTCTTTGCGGCTTCGCATTGGCCCCGACGGAAGTCGGATATCAGGATATCGCATCGTTGCTGGCGCGGCAGCCGGGCGTCGCCGAGCGCTGGCAGAGCCGTGTGTTCTCCGCCGTCAGTACCATCCAGGTCGCTACTTACAGCTTCGGCCGTCCGATCGGAACCTCTACCCCGCAAACCGCGAGTGTGCGGCTGGCGAGACTCGACAACCAGGGCATCGACATCACCGGTTCGGTGACGCGCAACCCCATTGCACAGACGCCGTCGCGTTATCAGGCCTCAGATTTCCCCAAGGTCGATCGCACGCTCAAGGGCGACCGCCTCGTCATTGCTCCATTCGAACCGGCGGGACCCGCCGGTGCCGCGCCGGCCAAGGAAGATCCCGCCACATCCAATGCCTCGGTGATGGGCGCCAAAACCACCGACGCCGCGCCATCCGCCGAACGCGCCCCGCTCGATCCGGAACTTGCGGAGGCGTTGAGCGCTCCGCCGCTTCCGCAATACGATGCTTCGATGTCGCCTGAGGCCCAGCCGCTCGACGACTCGAAACTCGCGTCCGGCGCCATGTCGACCCCGCTCGGGTCCGGCCGGCCGCATGACGGGTTTTCGGTGAGGACGGCGAGCCTGTTTTTCGGAAGCAACTCGCTCGGCGCGCCGCTAGAGGGCATGGAGCGCTGGCAACCCGGCGAGGAACCGGTCATCGTGATGCCGGAGGCTGCGGCCGATTCCGACATGAAGGTGATGGCTTCGCTGCCCGCGACTGCGGATGGGCCTTCCGGCACCGCCGCGAGCGGCGAGAGCATCGCGGCCAAGGGTGAAGTCAATTCGGATAACCAGCGCGCCAAGACGCCGGCCGAGCGTCTCGGACTGTTCGACGAGAAGGCGCGCGCCAAATCGGAGAAATGCCTCGCGGAAGCCGTCTATTTCGAAGCCCGCGGCGAAGCCGTGCGCGGCCAGATCGCGGTGGCGCAGGTGGTGATGAACCGCGCATTCTCCGGCTTTTACCCCACCACGGTATGCGGCGTGGTCTACCAGAACAAGCATCACCATCTGGCGTGCCAGTTCACGTTCGCCTGCGATAATGTTGCCGACGTCGTGCGCGAGCCTGACATGTGGGATCGCGCCAGGAAAATCGCCAAGGCGATGCTCGATGGCCAGCTTTGGTTGCCGGAAGTCGGCAAGTCGACCCACTATCACGCTTACTGGGTGCGCCCGTCCTGGGTGAGCGAAATGAAGAAGACGTACAAATTCGGCGTGCACACCTTCTATCGGCCGCGCGCGTGGGGCGACGGCAGCGAGGCGCCGAGTTGGGGAACGGCGGCTGAAACCGCGAAAATCTCCGCCAAGCTCGCGGAAGCCGCTCAGAGTTCGGCTGAGCAGGCCAGCGCGAAGCGGTAATCTCTCCATGCGTCGTCCCGGCGTCTGCCGGTTCCACTAAAGCCGCACTCGCCGATTTTGCAGGGCTGCCCTGCGGCGGCGACCTCGAAGCTGCCCTTGGGATTTCCATGCGAATGCATTAATCCATGCGGCGCATGCTCCGCCCCCCAGCATCGAGGGATCAGATGGCTGTTATCGTAGACGACCTTCGACCGACCTCGGGCACCTGGCGGACGCCGCTCGTCATCATCATCTGCGGTTGCGCGATCGCCTTGTTGAGCTTCGGACCGCGGTCGAGCGTCGGTTTTTTCATTCAGCCGATCGGCCGCGAGTTCGGGTGGGGCCGCGACGTATTCGGCCTCGCGCTTGCTCTGCAGAATTTGTTGTGGGGATTGGGCCAGCCGATCGCCGGTGCGATCGCCGACCGGTTCGGCGTGTTGCGCGTGGTCTGCGTCGGAGCCCTGCTTTATGCCGCCGGCCTGCTCGTGATGCGCTATAGCGCGACCCCGCTGTCGCTTGACCTCGGTGCCGGCGTCCTGATCGGCTTCGGACTGTCCGGCTGCTCGTTCAATCTGGTTCTGTCCGCCTTCAGCAAGCTGCTGCCGCCGGAGCGGCGCGGCATCGCGTTTGGCGCAGGAACCGCCGCCGGCTCGCTAGGGCAATTCCTGTTTGCGCCGTTCGGTGTGGCGCTGATCGGCAATTTCGGCTGGCAGACCGCGCTGACCGTTTTTGCCGGCCTGATGCTGCTGATCGTGCCGTTGTCTCTTGCGCTCTCGACTCCGCCGGCGGCCGCGACCAGTGCGCCTGCCGCAGATCAGCAATCGTTCAAGACCGCGCTGGCGGAAGCGTTCGGCCATCGCTCCTACGTGCTGTTGGTGCTCGGCTTCTTCACCTGTGGCTTTCAACTGGCCTTCATTACCGTGCATCTGCCGGCCTACCTTGTCGATCGCGGCATGTCCGCATCGACCGGCGGCTGGGTGATCGCGGCGATCGGCCTGTTCAACATCATCGGATCCCTTGGCGTAGGCTGGCTGCAGAACGTGTTTCCGAAGCGCTATATCCTGTCGGCGATCTATTTGACGCGCGCACTCTCGATCATCGCCTTCATCTCGTTCCCGATTACGACGTTTTCGGCGATCGCGTTCGGCGCGATCAGCGGCTTGACGTGGCTGTCGACGGTGCCGCCGACCTCGGCGCTGGTGGCGCTGATGTTCGGCACGCGCTGGTTCGCGACGCTGTATGGCTTTTCCTTCGTCAGCCATCAGATTGGCGGATTCCTTGGCGTGTGGCTCGGCGGCGTCGTGTTCGAGAAATTCGGCTCCTATACGCCAATCTGGTGGCTTTCGGCCTTGTTCGGCGTGCTGTCGGCGCTGATAAATCTGCCGATCGTCGAGGCGCCGGTCACGCGCCCGGTTGCGCAGCCGGCCTAGACCGGCCAATCTGCGCGCACGCACGACCACAAACCGCGGAGAGACTGCGTTGGCGACGTTCAAGGCGATCAGGATCGACAAGGCGGAAAAAGGCACCACCGCCGCGCTCACCCGGTTCGACGAAGCCGAGTTGATGGATGGCGACGTCACGGTGCGGGTCGAATGGTCGACGCTGAACTACAAGGACGGCCTTGCCGTCACCGGCAAGGCACCGGTGGTGCGGCGCTTTCCGATGATCGCGGGTATCGATTTTGCGGGTACGGTCGAGCAGTCGTCGCATCCGCAGTGGAAGGCCGGCGACCAGGTGATCTGCAACGGCTGGGGCATGGGCGAAACCCATCTGGGCAGCTACGCCGAGAAGGCCCGCGTCAAGGGCGACTGGCTGGTGCGCCTGCCGGAGGGCATGTCCGCACGCGACGCAATGGCGATCGGTACCGCCGGCTACACCGCGATGCTGGCCGTGCTGGCGCTGGAACACCATGGCCTTACACCGGCGCATGGTCCCGTCGTCGTCACCGGCGCCGCGGGCGGTGTCGGCTCGGTGGCGACAGCGGTGCTGTCGAAGCTCGGCTACCATGTCATCGCTTCGACCGGCCGCTTGTCGGAGGCTGACTATCTCAGGGACCTCGGTGCGGCCGAAGTGATTGATCGCAGCGAACTCACCGGCCCGGCAAAGCCTCTGGCCAAGGAGCGCTGGGCGGGCGGGGTGGACAGCGTCGGCTCGACCACGCTGGCCAACCTTTTGTCGATGACGAAATACCGGGGAGCCATCGCCGCGTGCGGACTTGCCGGCGGCATGGACCTGCCGTCCTCGGTGGCGCCGTTTATTTTGCGCGGGGTGTGTCTGTTGGGTATCGATTCCGTGATGTGCCCGATTGCGTTGCGAAAAACGGCATGGAGCCGGCTGGCCAGCGACCTGGATTCCGGAAAACTCGCTGAAATTACTCATGAAATTGAGCTCGAGGGGGTTATCGAGGCCGGCGCCAAAATTCTCGCCGGGCAGGTTCGCGGTCGAATCGTGGTAAAAATTGTCTGACGGCGTTCAGACTTTACCAACCAAGCTGCTCCAATGTTGCCACGGTTAGTATGGTAAGCAGCGGGTAAAGAGGCATTGGGGTTGCCCGCGCTCGGGTTAAGTTGGAGTTTCAGCATGCTTGCGCGTATCGTGTTGGGAGCGGCGGTGGCCAGTGCGGCGATAGTGCCCGCGTTGGCCGGACAGATGAATGCCGAAGAGGCCCGCAGGTTCGTATCCGGAAAGGTGTTCGCCTTTACCTGCTTTGACGGCACGCGTGGCGCAGGCCGGGTACTTGACGATCTCGGTGCGGCCGGTGCGGTGCAGTTCTCGGGCTCGGGTCCCACTCGTCACCTGCGGTTGCCCGGCAATACGCTTCAGATCCGCGGCGAGGCCGTCTGTGCGTCCATCAAGGGCATTCCGTTCGAGCCCTGCTTCAATCTCGACAAGCGAGACGAGCGCAGCTTCCGCGGATCGGTCTCCGGCATGAGCTTCGCCTATTGCGATTTCCATCATCAGGGCGCGGCGCAGATGTTGCTGGCGCGGGCGGTTGTACACCCACGTTCGCTGCGCGCGCCGGAGCGAACAGGATCGGTGGAAATTTCGGCGCGTGCCGAGACGCCGCCGGTGGAGAGTACCAGGATCGAACCGGTGAAATCCGAGACGAAGCCAGAGCCGGCAAAACCGGAAAGCGCTTTGGAATTGCGTCGCTCGACCAATTGAGCGGCGCTGGCGTCGGCGACCGCGCAGTTTTCCTCAATCAAGAATTCGCGGACCGTGGCGGTCCCGGTGCGCAACGCGCGCCGGGCCGTAGGTACATGGGTTGATAATTTCATGCCCTGGTAGCGACGATCGCTCAAACCGGAGTCGACAGGTTGTGGCGGCGACCCAGCGCACCTGAACAGTTAATTTACGAAGTCGTAGCTATCTTCCAGAAGCCGGCAAGGCAGGCATCTGGATTTTTCCGGCCATGACATGACGTTCGGCCGGCGCGGGGTGGATGATCGTGAAGAAGTTGCTGAATATGGCCGCGCTGCACTCGATCTCCGCGAAACTGACTGCCATGGCGGTCGCCGGCGCCATCTTCATGGTGCTCGTTGCCTTGACCGTACTTTTCATTGCTCGCGCGGAACTCGCCGCCGAGCGGGCCGAGAAGTCGCATGCGATGGTCGATGCCGTCTGGAGCATGGCGGACGGCTTCAAGCATGCGGCCGAATCGGGTTCGATGACCGAGGAGGAGGCGAAAGCGCGCTTCTTCGCTGCCTCCAACTCGGTGTGGTTCGAAGGCCATACGAACTACATCTTCATTTACGACACCGAGACAGGGCTCTGTGTCATGAACGCCGGAAATCCGGGCCTGCTTGGCAAGGATGTGCGTGGTCTCAAGGATGCGAACGGCCTTCCGTTTGCATCCATGATGCTCGACATTGCGAGACGGGGCGAAGGGACGATCCGATACGCCTTTCCCAAGGGAGGCGATAAAACGCCGCTGGAGAAGGTCGCCTACGTCCGCGGCTTCGCACCCTGGCACCTGATGATCGCGTCCGCTGAATACATGACGGATCTTGACGCTACCTTCTGGGCGATGGCCCGGACCGCCGCCATGGTGATCTGCATTCTGCTGCTATCCTCGATCGGCATTGCCTGGGCGGCCTCGCGTAGCGTTGTGAAGCCGCTGTCTCGCCTCAAGACGCGCATGGCGGCTCTCAGCAACGGCGATTTCGACTCTGCTGTCGCCGATGCCGATCGCCGCGACGAGATCGGCGAGATGGCGCGTACGGTAGAGATGTTCAAGGGTGAGATGATCGAGACCAACCGGCTGCGCGCCGAGCAATTGGATGTTGAGCAGCGGCAAATGCAACAACGTAAAGCCGACATGCGCCAACTCGCCGATGGTTTCGAAGCCGCGGTCGGCGAGATCATCGACACGGTGTCATCGGCCTCGACGCAGCTCGAGGCATCGGCCAGCACGCTGACGGTCACCGCCGAGCGATCGCGGGAATTGACCACGGCGGTCGCCGCGGCTTCGGAAGAAGCCTCTACCAATGTGCAGTCGGTGGCTTCGGCGACGGAAGAAATGGCTTCGTCGATCAACGAGATCAGCCGGCAGGTGCAGGACTCGGCCCGCATGGCCGGCGAGGCGGTCGATCAGGCGCGCCAGACCAACGATCGCGTCGGCGAGTTGTCGAAGGCGGCGGCCCGCATCGGCGATGTCGTCGAACTGATCAATACCATCGCCGGACAGACCAATCTCCTGGCGCTCAACGCCACCATCGAGGCGGCGCGCGCCGGCGAGGCCGGCCGGGGTTTTGCGGTCGTGGCATCGGAAGTGAAGACGCTGGCCGAGCAGACCGCGAAGGCGACCGGCGAGATCGGCCAGCAGATCGGCGGCATCCAGGCGGCGACGCAGGAGTCGGTGGAGGCGATCCAGCAGATCAGCGGCACCATCGAAAAACTGTCGGAGATTTCCTCGGCCATCGCGGCGGCGGTGGAAGAGCAGGGCGCGGCGACGCAGGAGATTTCCCGCAACGTGCAGCAGGCCGCCCATGGCACCCTGCAGGTCTCCTCCAACATCACCGACGTGCAGCGCGGCGCCAGCGAGACCGGCTCGGCCTCCTCGCAGGTTCTCTCCGCCGCGCAGTCGCTGTCCGGCGACTCTAACCGCCTCAAGATCGAGGTCGGAAAGTTCCTCAACTCGGTCAGGGCCGCCTGAACCGCGGGGCCCGGCTTCGCTGACCCGAGGAAAACCTATGCGCCCGGCTGCGCGAAAGGCGAGCCGGGCGGCTTCTGCCGGCGAAACAGAACCCGCTGGTACAGCCAGCCGATCGCCACCAGCACAAGTCCAAGGCCCATGAACGATAGCGCGCGGTAGACCCCCGTCAGCGTCGACATGTCGATCAGGAACGCCTTGACGATCGTCAGCGCAATGACGGCGGCCGAGGCGAACCGGGCACGTTGTGAATTGACGGCGATGCCGACACCAAGCACCGCCACGCCGAACGCGAGCCAGGCAATCGAATAGGTGTACTGCTCGGCGCCGCCGGTCGCTCCATGCGTCAACACCGGACCATGATAGATCCTTCGGATTTCCAGCGTCACATAACTGAGCGCGAGGACCAGCGCGGCTGCCGCGACGCTGTTGGCATAATAGGCGCTGCGCCGGCCCGCCATCGCATAGGACAACACGAGCGCGAGCACCGCGGGCATGGCATAGCCAAGCAGGATTTGATTGATGAATTCGCGATCGATCGTGGTCGGCCAGACCGCCGGGTTGTCGAAGAACATCAGCCCGAACAAGGCGGCCAATCCGGCAAACCCCGTCAGCAGGACCGCGCCGACGTTGTGGACGATGCTGCCGGTGAGAATCCGCAATCGCTCCAGGCCGATCGCCAGCGCGAGAGCGGCGCAGACCTGCAGGGCGGTCTCGGTGAGGCTTGCGGTGTCGCGGTAGACATCGCCGCCGTTCACGGCATGGCGAATTTCCATGAACGCGAGCAGCGCCGTGAACAGGATCGCCGCGGCTTCCACCGTGCGCAACGGTGCGTCGCCGCCGCGCCGCCGCAGGAAGTGGCTTCCCGCCCAGAACGACAGCGCCGGAACGCCGTACCCCCATAACAGCCAGTTGAAGATCGGCGTGGTACCGACCGCATCGCCGACGATGCGCGGCTCGTAGCCGATGCGCAGCACCACGAGACCTGCGAGGATGGCGGAGAGCGAGCGCAGGAACGGAATCGGTCGCTGCATCGAAATCCAGGCTGCCGCCATCGACATCAGGGCCAGCGCGATCGTGAGCCAGCCCCTCTCGAGCGCAAAGGTCAGTGCCAGTGCCAGCGCGCCGAGCGCGCCGGTAACAAACAGCGCAATCGAGATGGCAAGCCCCGGCCGGCTATCCCGTCTGGTCAGGATTTCGGTCGCCGCGGCAAAGGCGGCAGCTAACATCACCGCCAGAATCGCAAACGGTATCGAGCGATCGAGATGCGCGATGCGGGCGTAAAGCGCGACCAGCAGTGCCAGCGGCGCAAACACCCCGGCAGCCGACCATACCACCGGGATAATGGCGCTCGCCGAGCGGCCCTGGGCAAGGAATCCTGCGGCGCCGAATCCGGCGGCGAAAATCGCGGCCGTGATCAGATGCAGGGAAACGGAGCTGTCGGTGGCGGCAGGACCAATGCCCGGCAGTGGCCCGCCTGGAAGCACCAGCATGTCCGGATTGCCGCGCACCGCCCATTCGAAAAATATAACGGCCACGAAGCCTGCGGCGAAGGCGACCGCACCGGTGGCGGACGGCGCGCGCCATGTCACGAACAAGGTGGCGGCTATCAGGGCCGCGAACACCATGAGGGCTGCGTCGGCATGAAAACTCGCGAGCACGATCACGGTAGCGCCGAGCAAATAGGCCGCGAGCGAACCCGACGAGATCGGCTCGATCCGGCCTTCGTCCGCGGGCGGGCCGAACAGGAAACCGCACACCACCAGCAAGGCCGCGAGCACAAATCCCGCCACGACGTGGAACGCATACGGACCAATCACCGGCGGGTCGAATTCCAGGCAGGGCAATGTCCAAAGCAGGGCGAATACGATGGTGGTAACCGCGAGCCAGCGCCACAGCCTGATCCGCGCCAGACCGAAGGCCGCCGCGGTGACGATGGCGAGGTAGATATAGAGCGCCCAGAATTCCGGCTTCTCGGAAGAAACCAGGACGGGGGTGGCGAATGCGGCGACGATGCCGAGGCCTGCCAGCGCCGGCCCGTGCAGCAACGCCGCTGCGAGCGTGCCCAGCGCCACCAGCCCAAGCAGAATGAAGGCGGACGCTGGCGCTAGAAAATCATACAGCGCATACGCCGCATAGACCGTCGCGAAGCCGACCGCGGTCCCGGCCGCGGTAAGGCTCGCGGGAATATTCGCGATCGGCAGCGTCTGAATCGCGGAGGTGTTCTCCTTGCGCCGCGTCCATTCGCCAGCGGCAAGCAAGGCAAGCGCGAACGCGCCGCCGAGCAAGGTTCGCACGCCGGGCCCGAGCAGCCCGGCATCGATCGAGTAGCGGACCATGAAGAATCCGCCGAGCGCCAGCGTCAGGCCGCCCAACCAGACCACCCAGCGGGTGCCAACGCGCTCCTCGAGGCCGGGCGGGCCTTGCGGAAGGGGCGGGGGCATCGCCGTCGTGACGCCGATGGCATCGTTCGGCGCGGGGGACGCGGCCTCCGCGAGGGGTGTGGTTTGTGCAGTCTCGGCTGCTGTTGCCACATCTTCGGCCGCGACATTCGGCGATGAAGCGGCGAACGCCTGCTCAATCGCTTGCCGGGATGCGAGCGGTAGCGGGCCAGGCCTCGCCTGCCGTCCGGCAGCTTCGATTGCGTCCAGTCGCGCGCGCAGCACGGCTGCCTGATTGAAGGCTTTGCGCGCGACAATGAGCGCGACAATCGCAACAACGAGCGCAAAGATGTCAGACATCAGGCCTCCCGGCGATCGGCCCGGCGTCCGAGCTTGCCGCGTCGAATTTTTTGGCCGCTTTCGAGATCGTTCCCCCAGCCGGCTGCGCCTACTGAGTGTGACTTCCGGCTACAAAAGTTCAAGCACGCCGGCGCAGTATTTTCCGCCTGGCGCGGGTTGCTCGACGGCTGCCGCCTGATGTCACTCGAGATCGATGCGGAAAGGCCGGCCTTCGACCGTCATGCTGCCTGGACCCATCACATCGAGCGCACGCAGCATCCGCCCCTCGCGCCCCAGCGCCTTGTCCGCCAGGCTCACGATCAGCCGGTTCGGCGACGCGATCGGGGACGCCGCGCGTATTTGCCGTGCGATTGCGATTTCGTCGCGGTGCGGATTGAGCGCGCACACGGCGGCAAAGGCGCTGGCGGTCGAACGGCTGATGCCGGCATAGCAGTGGACCACCAGTGGCGCGTTGCGGTCCCAGCCGCGCACGAAGTTCAGAACCTGTTCGATATGCTGGTCCGACGGCGCGACGAAGCCTTCCACCTGTTCGGTGATGTCGTCCATCTGCACCTTCAGATGGTTGGCCGGGAGCACAGACGCCGGCCGCTGCACCTGATCGACATTGGCCATGACCGTGAGCACATGACTGGCGCCGACCGCCTTGACGGTGTCGGGAAGTGCGGCGAGCGAACAGACGTAAATCATGGTTGTCCTTTTGTAACGGCCATTATAGGCCATTCATCCGTGTAGTGTCTTGAATCTTGCCAGGAACCGCTTCTCGGCCTTGGCCGCGGTCCAGGGCGTCAGGTAGTCCCGGCGGGTTTCCGGCGGCAGACCGGGATCGCGGCCGAACAGGCGTTTTGCTTCGGCCTGCGCAAAGCCCGCGAGGTCCGTCGCCTCGAGGTAGGCGGCGCCCCTGTCGGCAGCCTTGATCTGACGCTCGATTTCCGGCGCCAACTCGGGCGGCAGTCCGAAGCGGATGTGTATCGCCGAAAGCAGCCGCTTTTCGACCGCCTTGTAGTCCCCGCCAAGCACCGCCTTGAATGGCGAGATCATGTCGCCGATGACATATTCCGGTGCATCGTGCAGCAGCGCGGCGAGCCGGTAGCTGACATCGACACGCGGCGTCTGCTCGCGCATCACCGCCTCGACCAGCAATGTGTGTTGCGCCACCGAAAAAATATGCGCGCCGCTGGTCTGTCCGTTCCAGCGCGCCACGCGCGCCAGGCCATGGGCTATATCGGCGATTTCGATATCGAGTGGCGAGGGATCGAGCAGATCGAGCCGCCGCCCCGACAACATGCGCTGCCAGACGCGGGCTGTCGCCTCGTTCGCGGGCAGTTTTCTGGCCGTCATTTGACTTTGAGGCGGGGCGTGCGACGTTTTCCGGCGCAGCTTTCGTGGCAAAAGCATGTGACCAGATGGTCGTTGACCATGCCGGTGGCCTGCATGAAGGCATAGACGATGGTCGGGCCGACGAATTTGAATCCGCGCGACGCCAGTTCCTTTGACATCTTCACCGATAGCGGAGTCGATGCCGGAACGCCGGCCGTTGTCTTGAAATGGTTGACCTTCGGCCTGCCGTCGACGAAATCCCACATGAATTTGGAGAAACCGGGGCCGTCTTCCATGATCTTCAGATAGGACTTCGCGCTGTTGATCGCGCCCTCGATCTTGGCACGGTTGCGCACGATACCGGCGTCGTTCATCAGCGCGTGAACCTTTTTTGCATTGTAGCGCGCGATCTTTTCCGGCTGGAAATCGTCGAACGCCTTTCGGAAATTGTCGCGCTTGCGCAGGATGGTGATCCAGGACAAGCCGGCCTGGAAGCCGTCGAGGATGAGCTTTTCATATAGCGCACGGTCATCAAATTCCGGCACGCCCCATTCGGTGTCGTGGTAGGCCATGTAAAACGGATCTTCGCCGGGCCAGGGACACCGCGTCAGGCCATCGGCATGCAGGCGTGCCGTCCTCGTCATGCCACGGTCTGCCTTGGCGTGGTTTGCAAATCTGCCGGTTCGACAAGACGGATAGCAAGGCCGCCGGATGTCAGCGGCGTGCCGGCCTCAAGCGCGTCGGCGGCGCGATCGATCCTGATCAGGGCAAGACCTTGGTGGCCAGCGGTCGAACCCATGGTGCCGACCGGTTTGTCGCCGGCGAGAATCGCCGCGCCCGGCTCCGGCGCCGGGCCGTCAAGGACGATCCGGACCGTTCGCGTGCGCGCGGTGCCGCGATGCTGCATCCGGGAAACCACCTCCTGGCCGACATAGCAGCCCTTGTCGAAATCGATGCCGTGCAGCCGGTCCATGTTGGTTTCGTGCGGAAAAGCGTCGCCATAGATGAAGTCCAGCCCGCCGCGCGGAACGCCCGACGCGATGCGATGGGCATCATAGGCCGAGCTATCGACCATTTCCGCACCGATCAGATCGGCGGCTTTTTGCGCGAGCTCCCCGGGCACGAGAATCCGCCAGCCGAGGGCGGCGTTGCGCGGATCGGCGAATGCGAGATCCGGCTTCAGCGCGGGGTCTCCATCCCACGCCGCAAGCGCGCCGAGGCTGTCCGACAGATTTTCGATCTCGACCTTGGCGCGCAACCTGTAGAAGCCCAGCTTGTCGGCGAGAGCTTGCGCGAGTGCCCGCGGGCAGTCGATCAGGAAACCGCCGCCATGGCCGGAAGGAGCTTCGGTGATCAGAAAATCCGTGATTATCTTGCCCTGCGGTGTCAGCAACGCCCCGAACCGTCCCAATCCCGGCCGCAGCAGCGTCACGTCCGTGGTGAGGAGGCCGTTGAGAAAATCGCGGGCATCGCTGCCGCTGACCTTGACCACGCCACGGTCCGGTAGAAACGCTGCCTTCATGCCAGGTTCTCTTGCCAAGCTCTCTTGCCAAATTCTCTTGCGAAGGGATCAAGTTTCCTGGAGTTTCCTGGGGAAACGCCGGTGCCGCATATCACACCGGAAGGTAAGACGCTAAGGTGTTGGGAACAAGGCCCGCGCGACACCCAGTTCCGTGAAGCGGGCACCGAGGACCCAAGAATCAGCGCCATGAATCAGCGATTTGATACCATTCTAAAATCCGGCACCGTGGTCAATCAGGACGGTGAGGGTGTTCGCGACATCGCCATCGCCAACGGCCGCATTGCCGAAATCGGCGGGCTCGGACAGGCCTCGGCGGCTGAGGTGATCGACTGCAAGGGGCTGCACATCCTGCCCGGCGTGATAGACACGCAGGTGCATTTTCGCGAACCGGGCCTGTCCCACAAGGAGGATCTGGAAACCGGTTCACGTAGCGCGGTAATGGGTGGCGTGACGGCGGTGTTCGAGATGCCGAACACCGATCCCTTGACCGTCACCGAACAGGCCTTCACCGACAAGGTGAAGCTCGGCCATCACCGCATGCATTGCGATTTCGCGTTTTTCATCGGCGGCACCCGCGACAATGTGGCCGACTTGCCGGAACTGGAGCGCGCGCCCGGCTGCGCCGGCGTCAAGGTGTTCATCGGCTCGTCGACCGGCGCGCTGCTGGTGGAGGATGACGAAAGCCTGCGCCGGATCTTCGAAGTGATCCGCCGCCGCGCGGCGTTTCATGCCGAGGACGAGTATCGCCTCAACGACCGCAAGCATCTGCGCGTTGAGGGCGACCCACGCTCCCATCCGGTCTGGCGCGACGAGGCCGCGGCGCTGACGGCGACACAGCGCCTCGTCAAGCTCGCGCACGAAACCGGACGACGCATTCACGTTCTGCATATCTCGACCAGACAGGAAATCGAGTTCCTCAGGGATCACAAGGATGTGGCCTCCTGCGAAGCGACGCCGCATCACCTGACGATGGCCGCGCCCGAATGTTATGAGCGGCTCGGTACCCACGCGCAGATGAATCCGCCGGTGCGTTCTGCCGATCACCGCGAAGGCATCTGGCGCGGCATCGAGCAGGGCATCATCGACGTGCTCGGCTCCGACCACGCGCCGCATACGCTTGAGGAAAAGGCCAGGACCTATC
Organism: uncultured Alphaproteobacteria bacterium; assembly: GCA_963786045.1. Classification (GTDB taxonomy): domain Bacteria; phylum Pseudomonadota; class Alphaproteobacteria; order Rhizobiales; family Xanthobacteraceae; genus Bradyrhizobium. The sequence goes on from CAWAXR010000018.1 coordinate 126,176, forward strand.
CGGCCTCGCCCTCGGGCATGACCGGGGTCCAGACACTGGTTCCGCTGATGCTCGACCACGTCAACGCCGGGCGATTGTCGCTGGCGCGCTTTGTCGACCTCACCAGTGCGGGTCCGGCGCGAATCTACAACATCGCCTGCAAGGGCCGGATCGCGGCGGGCTATGACGCCGACTTCACCGTCGTCGATTTGAAGCGCAGCGAGACCATCACCAACAAATGGGTGGCCTCGCGCGCGGGCTGGACGCCGTATGACGGGTTGCGTGTGACCGGCTGGCCGGTCGGCACGTTTGTGCGCGGGCGGCGGGTCATGTGGCAGGGCGAGATCGCAGCGCCCTCGACCGGCGAGCCGGTGCGGTTTCTGGAAACGCTGAAGGCGTAGGGATTACTGCTTTGCCAGCGCGGTTGAAAACTCGCCGTTGCGGACGCGGACGGGAAGGCCTTCCACGAATTTGGCGACGGCGTCTTCGCCGTAGGTCTTGACCAGTTCGGCAAAGGCCGCAAACAGGCTGGCTTGCGCCAGACAGTCGCCGTCAACGCCATCGTGCCGCGCCTCCGCCCAGGCTTCGCTGAGATAATTGAGCGCGGCCTGCTTCTGTTCCTGATCGGGCAGCAGATCGTGGGCGGTTGTGAAGGACGCTGGACGGTTCATGAAACTCAACGGGTTGTCTGCGCGGGGTCCAGGGCGGAGCGCGTCGAATGCCCAAAGCTTTAGCACGCAGGACGGAGCCGCCTAGCCCACTTCTTTAGGAAAGGTTAACGGCGCCAAATAATGTTGTCAGGACCGCGCCGGATCATGATCCGACGGGATTGAATCGGATCATGATCTCATCGCCCTGTTTGATGCGTGATCTACCCGGAAAACCGGTTCCCGCTCCTGCGGATGATGTCTAGTTGGCGTAGCGGGCGGTCAGATCGCGCGAGATCTTCGAGCCTTCGTCGATATATCGGCGTATCGCGACCGAGGCTGCCGGCGTGCAGCTGCGGTAGGTCTGCTGGAAGCCGTTATAGCCGCGGTTGAAGCCCGCGATCATGCGTGCACGCCGTTCGCCGGATGGAGTTTCAGCATCGATCAGCGCCTGCATTTCGTTGCGCCATTTGCCGCCTTCGTTGCTGCCGCAAATGCCCCTCAAGTAGTGCAGGGTGCCGAGAATCTCGGCCAGCCGCTGCAGGCCGGCGTCGAACGGCGCGGCCGCGTCCTGGGCCTTCGCAGGGCCGGAAAGGCACGAGCAAGCGATGAGGGCGGCCAGAAAATACCTGGAAAAATACTGGGGCATGGGCCGGAACGATATGCCTTTTCAATGCGCTGGAAGCAAGGCGCCGGGCTCTCCCGGAAAAGGACCCCGGAATCAGGCGCCAAGCAGGCGACGGGCCGACAGGATGACCTCCTGCAGGCCGCCGGTGACCTTCAACTCCCCAAGGGCGTCCGGTGCGAGCCATTTGTAATCGTCGAGTTCGTCATTCAGGACCGTCTCGCCGGAGGTCCAGCGCGCCGCGAACGACATGATCAGATAATGTCCGCCGCCGCTGGTTCCCGGCACCACCTCGCGCCATGCGGCGAGGTCGACGATCTCGATTTTCAGCGCGGTTTCCTCGCCGACTTCGCGGTGCAGGGCGGCGTGGAGGGTCTCGCCAAATTCGACCCGGCCGCCCGGCAGCGAATAGAAGCCCTTTGCCGGCGATCTCGCCCGGCGCACCAGCAGGATCTTGCCATCGCGAAAGATCGCCGCGCTGACGGCCAACTGTGGATGGGAGGGCTGGATGGAGGACGTCAAGGCTTGACCCCGAAACATGGAACCATTCGGGTGATCATGCCCCATGGATAAGCCTGGGTCTAATTTGACGCAGCGGGCGAGACCCCGCCATCAATGAGTCATGATGTAATCGACGTCGGCCTCGGCGCCGCCGTTGATAATGCCGCCGGCCAGCGCCACCAGCGGCTTGATCCAGCCGGTGGCCTCGCCAGCCAGCGTGGCGCGGGTCTGATCCTTGCGTGCATCGCGCATCGCAGCGCTCACCGCGACAAGAATCGAGGTCATGGCGGTGGTGATACTGTCGAATTCCGCACGGATGTTGGTGTCGGCGGATTCGTAGGCTGCGATCGCAAGGTCCCGTGCCTTGAAATTGGAGGCCGTGAAATGCTCGGCATAGGACAGCGGTTGCCAGCCAAGGAAATCCTCCGCGCATTCCGGCATATCCGGAATCATTTCGAGCAGCATAATGGCTTCGTTAAAATGGTTCAGATAGTCGGTGGCGAGGCCGGTGCGGGGATTGATGTTGGCTGCGCGCAATTGATCGGCCCGCGCCTCGCTATCAAGGCCTGGTCGGGGATCGGATTGTTGGGGATTGGCAGCCGACGTCATCCGCCGCATCTTTAACGGCGGGAGTTAAGGGGGGCTGAACGGATGTTGATCTGGGTTATAGAATGTGCGGACGCTTCGTAATCACCTCGCCGCCGGAGGCCCTGCGAAGGATTTTTGGCTATGCCGAGCAGCCGAATTTCCCGCCGCGGTTTAATATCGCGCCTACTCAACCAATACCTGTAGTTATCATTGAAAATGGCGTCCGCCATTTTCGCCTGATGCGCTGGGGCCTGCTACCCGCCTGGGTCAAGGATCCCCGCAAATTTACGCTTCTAATTAACGCACGTGCGGAGACGGTCAGGGAAAAGCCCGCCTTCAGGAACGCGATCAGGCGGCGGCGCTGCCTGATTCCAGCGGACGGCTATTATGAATGGCAAGTCTCCGAACGGCGCAAGCGTCCTCACTTCATCCATCGTCGCGATGGCGCTCCGATCGGGCTCGCCGGACTTGCCGAAACCTGGATCGGCCCGAACGGCGAGGAACTGGATACGGTGGCGATCGTCACCGCGCCCGCGAGCGCCGATCTCGCGGCGCTCCATCACCGCGTGCCGGTAACGATCGGCGCTGATGATTTCGAGCGCTGGCTCGATTGCGGTGACGACACCGCCGAGACGGTGATGGCGCTTTTGAGGGGGCCTGACGAAGGCGAGTTCGTCTGGCACGAGGTCTCCACACGCGTTAATCGCGTCGCCAACGACGACGCCCAACTGATCCTGCCGATCACGGCGGAAGAGCGCGAGGCCGAGGCGCCGAAACCTGTGAAGAAGGTAAGCCAGCGCAAACCGGCGCCGGTGAGGTCGAATGATGGCGGGCAGGGGTCGCTGTTTTAATTTGTAACCGCGAGCAATTCCTTCAGCTTCATCACGGCGCTGTCCGGCGTCGTGAGGACCGGACGGCCCGATGCTTCTGCGACCGGTGCTGCTGCCGGCGCCATGCTGTATTGCGCGAGCGCAATCAGGTCACAGTCGCGCAAATCGCGCGAGGCCTGCGCGACCAGGCGATCGTGTTCGGCGCGATCGCCGCGATCCAGCGCCGCGAGCGCCCCTTCCGCCAGTTTCGGCACGACCTGGACGGAGCTCGGAAATTCTGATGGCATCGACTTCAGCGTCGGCGCGAACGTCGAGAGCAGACCGATCCTGTGGCCGCGCGCGGCGGCCTGCTCGATCATCGCCTCATTCGGCTTGAGCACCGGCATCGGCGCGCGCTCGCGCGCGACGGCCTCGATGCAGGGGCCGAAGGCCGAGCAGGTGAAGAGGATCGCATCACTGCCGGTCGAGGCGGCATAACGTCCGAGCGCCAGGAAACGATCGGTCATGTCAGCGGTGAGGCGGCCTTCGCGCGCCACGTCGGCCGACAGGCTGTCGTCGAGCAAATTCATCAGGCTTGCGTCCGGCCAAAGCCGGGCGAACGAGGCCTCGATCGGTACGATCGAATGTTTCAGGGCGTGGATCAGAGCGATGCGCATTTTTGTTCAATCTGATGGCAGTCCGGCGAGGTGTCAACGTACATGGCGAGCGCGGTGTCGCTGGCCGATGGATATCACCGGAAAATATTCAGAGCCGCGTATTGCAGCAGCATGATGGTCTTGGCATCCGCGATGCGGCCATCGCTGTAGTCGGAGAGTACGCGGACGTTCTTGACCCGGATGCGGTCGGAGACGGTCATGAACCTACAGCACCTTGCCGGGGTTCATGATTCCGAGAGGATCAAGTACAGCCTTGATGGACCGCATCAGTTCGATGGCGACCTTGTCCTTGACGTCGGGCAGTTCGTCGCGCTTGAGCACGCCGATGCCATGCTCGGCGGAAATCGATCCGCCCATCCGCAGCACGATGTCGAACACCACCGCGTTGACATCATGCCATCTACCCAGGAAATCTGCGGTGTTGGCCTCCAAGGGCTGGCTGACATTGTAATGGATGTTGCCGTCGCCGAGATGGCCGAACGGCACCGGCCGTGAGCCCGGAATCAGTTTCACGACAGCCGCATTGGCTTGTTCGATGAAATCGGGGACTGATGCGACCGGCACGGAAATGTCATGCTTGATCGAGCCGCCTTCCGGCTTCTGTGCCGCGGACATCTCGTCGCGCAGTTTCCAGAACGCCGAGCGCTGGCTCAAATTCGCCGCGATCACGGCGTCGTCGACGATGTCCTGGTCCATCCCCTGGGCCAGGATCAATTCCAGCGCGGCGCGGGCGTCATCGCGCGACGATGAAAGTTCCATCAGCACGTACCATCGATGCGGGCCGCCCAGGGGATCGCGAATGTCGATGCCGTGCCGCACGCTGAAATCGACGGCGATATCGGATAAGAGCTCAAAGCTGGTCAGACTTCCCGCAGCCTCGCTCTGCGAGATCGAAAGCAGTTTCAGCGCGTCCGCCGGTGATTTGAGGCCGACGAAGGCGGTTTCCACCGCGCGCGGTTTCGGGAACAGTTTCAGGGTGGCCGCTGTGATGATGCCGAGCGTGCCCTCCGCGCCGATGAAGAGGTTGCGCAAATCGTAGCCGGTATTGTCCTTCTTCAGCTTCGACAGGCCGTTGAGAACGCGCCCGTCCGCCAGCACCACCTCCAGCCCGAGCGCCATCTCGCGCGCCACGCCGTATGCCAATGCAGCGGTGCCGCCGGCATTGGTGGAGAGGTTGCCGCCGATGGTGCAGCTTCCTTCCGCGCCCAGCGACAGCGGAAACAACCGGTCCACTTCAGAGGCTTTTTGCTGCGCGATCTGCAGCACCACGCCCGCCTCGCAGGTCATGGTGTTGGAAGCTGCGTCGATGTCGCGAATTTTGTCGAGCCGGCGCGTCGAGACGACAACCTCGCCATGATGCGGGGTCTGGCCGCCGACGAGGCCCGTATTGCCGCCCTGCGGCACCAGCGCGATTCGATGCTCGGTGGCGAGCTTGCAGATGGCGGAGACTTCCGCCGTCGAACCCGGCCGCAACACCAGGGGCGAGCGCCCGTGGAACAGGCCGCGCTCCTCGGTGACGTAGGGGGCGATGTCGGCTGTTTCGGTGACCGCATATTTGTCGCCGACAATCGCGCGAAAGCGCGCGATCAGTTCGGGTGGAAGCGGGGGGACTGCGGGTTGAACGATATTCATTTCACGTCTCTTGCGCCCATTTCGTGCGTTGCGCTCGTCTATTCCCGCGCCATCGCGGCCCGGCGCAGCCGGTCGTTGATCGCTTCGCCGAGCCCGTGATGCGGCACCGGCGCGACCGCGATGGCGCGCGCGCCTTTGGTATCGAGCTCACGAAGATAACCGAAAAGATGGGCGGCGGCCTCGGCGAGATCGCCGCGCGGGGATAAATTCATCACCGCGCTTGCTGCCTCCATGCCCGGCACCCTGTCGGGGCCGAACGCCAGCAGCGCCTCATTTGTCTCGACGTTCCCGGCATTGAGCCGCACCTGCGTGCGCGGCGCATAATGCGAGGCCAGCATGCCCGGCGCCAGAGGCTGGCCGGCCTCATGGTCGGCATCTTCCGGAGGCCGCGCGAGCGGCCGGCCCAGCACGCGCTCGATCTCGCCGCGCGGCAGGCCGCCCGGGCGCAGCAGCATCGGTACCTCGAAGCATCCGACGATGGTGGATTCGACCCCCACTTCGACGGCTCCGCCATCGACGATCAGGTCGATCCGCCCGTCAAGGTCGCTCTGCACATGCGCCGCTGACGTCGGCGAGACATGTCCCGACAGATTGGCCGAGGGCGCCACCACCGGGCCTCCAAAGGCGCGCAGGATGGCCCGCGCGACCGGGTGGGCGGGAACCCGCACCGCGATGGTATCGAGCCCTGCGGTTGCGAGATCGGCGACCGCGCAGTCGCTTGTCCTGGGCAGCACCAGCGTCAGCGGCCCCGGCCAGAATGCCTCGGCCAGCTTTGTCGCGGCCGCGTCGAAGCGGGCAATTCGCTTCGCGGCGGCGATATCCCCGACATGGGCGATCAAGCGGATTGAACGAGGGCCGGCCCTTGGCCTCGTAGAGCCGCGCAATCGCGCCCGCATTGGCGGCATCCGCGCCGAGGCCATAGACCGTCTCGGTCGGGAACGCGACCAGGCCGCCTTCCCCGAGGCAACGCGCGGCTATCGCCACGGCGGCCTCGCTTGCCGGCAGAATCTGCGTTTTCAGGCCCACATTCACAGGGATCGAAATCCTCAATTCGGCTTCTTGCGGTGTGCGAAAGCCAAGGCTATAAGCCGCGTTCTTGTCGGAGTGTGGCTCAGCCCGGTAGAGCACTGCGTTCGGGACGCAGGGGTCGCAGGTTCGAATCCTGCCACTCCGACCAAGAAAAGCTTAGGCTTTTTGCCTTTTTTCCCGAGCGCTTTCAAGGCCAGCCGCCGAAACCCGTTGTCTGGAAGCGGCGGCATTTGGAGCTCCGTACGGGCCGTTTGTGGATGAGGGTGGCCGTAAGTCAGCCTCCAACGATCGTGCTGAGGGCGATGAAATCAGTCTCCCGTTTTCCGGATTGGTGTTCGCTCTCTGAACACGATCGCGTGGCCGCGCTGGAGCAGAGCAAAAAGCGCCTCGCCGGCATTGGACGCAAGCTCAATGCGGTAGAGCAGATCTTGCCTGCCGACGTTTCGAGCCGGGGCCCGCTCGCCGGAATGCCCTATGTCGCCAAGGATATGATCGCGACCGGCAAGATCGAGCCGTCGTGGGGATGTTCCGGGCCTATGGCTGCGGCACTCCCCCGCGCGTCGATCATCAATCGTATGGAACAGGCGGGGGCTTGTCTCGTCGGGACCGCGAAGATGACGGAACTGGCCTACGAACCCTCCGGTTTCGTTCGCGGCGGCGCCCTCAATCCGTGGGGCCCGGATGCAGTTCCGGGCGGGTCATCGACCGGATCTGCGATCCTGGTCGCGTCCGGCTGTTGTTTTGCGGCGCTCGGCTCTGACACCGGCGGCTCGGTCCGAATTCCAGCGCACTGCTGTGGCGTCACGGGTCTCAAGCCGAGCTACGGCAGCTTGCCCCTTGACGGCACGATGCCTCTGGCGCCCAGCCTGGACACCATCGGGATCATCACCCGCAGTGCAGCGGATCTTGCGTTGATATGGCCGTCGGTTTCCGGCGAGAGCGCGGGCCCGGTTGCGGAAAGGCCGTCGGGCGCCGTGCTCGCGGACACGTTCGGCGCCTGCGATCCGGAAATCGCTGAAATCTGTCGTGGCGCCATCGGCGTGCTGACCGAAAGCGGCGTGGCGGTCGCGGCAAGGTCCGGATTCCCCGAACAAGCCGATCAAAACGCATTGCTTGTGTTGCAGGCGGAGGCGGCCCGTCAGCACAGGGAGCGCATGGAAGATACGCGCATCGACGCGACGCTGCGAAAACGCCTCCGCAAGGGCCTCGCGATTTCGGATGAAGCGCTCGGTCTGGCTCTTGAGGCACGCGACGAACTTCGTCGTCAGTTTTTGTCGGAGTATCTTGACGATGCCACCGTGGCCTTGCTTCCCGTGATGCCGATCAGGACGCCCCGTGTCGAGGAGGTCGACGCCGCCTCGGCGCATTTCAATCCGCGCGCGCTTTATGCGCTGAGCCGCTTTACCCGCTTCGTCAACTATCTCGGTTTGCCCGCTCTCGCCGTGCCCGCAGGCTTTGACAGCCGGGGGTTGCCGGTTGGCCTTCAGATCGTCGGACGTCCGGGCAGCGATGCGTCCTTGCTCGAAATTGGCGCCAGATTGCAGGCCCGGACCGATTGGCACGGTCGTGTGCCGCCGGGCATTTGGCCGGAGATCGCCGGCGAGAAAGGATTCGCCGCATGATTTGCCACCAACGTCCTCCCGTGCCGGCCAGTCGGCACGGTTCCGGCTTCAGCGGGCCGCTATCCGAAGTTGCGCAAGGAGTGCGTGATATGACACGATCCTTGCATGGGATAGGGCGACAATGTTCTGGCCAGTCATTCGAACGGAGGGCGGACCGTGCTGATAGCAAGACAAGTTCTCAGGCTTCTCTTCCTGGCGGGAGCCATCGGATTGCTGCCGCTCCCCGCGGGGGCCGTTGGACCTGAACCGGCTCCATTGGCGCCACCCGTTCAATTGACGGTCGGCTATCAGAAAGTCGGCCATTTGGCTCCCGTTATTCTCATTACCGACGAACTGAAGAAGCTGGGCGTCGATCTCAAGCTGGTCGAGTTTGTCCGTTACGCCGATGCGCGCACCGCGCTGCTGGCCGGCTCCCTCGACGCCGCCTCGGTTGGACCCGCCGATCTGGCCATCTCGCTGGCTCAGGGTTCCACCAATGTCGTTGGGCTGATGGGCGTAGGTTCCTCACCGAAATACGTGATTGGCCGAAAGGGTGTGAAGTTCGATTCCTGGGATGATCTGAAAGGCAAGAAGATCGCCATCGCGCCGGGCTCTGCCGTCTGGTTTCAATTCGCGGCGACGCTGGTCGAAAAGGGTATCCCCTATAACAGCTTCGAGGCTGTGAATATTCAGGGTGGCGGTGCAAATTTCGATCAAGCTCTGAAAAAGGGCGATGTCGACGGTCTCGTCACATGGGAGCCGTTCGAGTCAATTCCGGCAATGGATGGCTACGGGTTCTTTGCCAAGGGCCTCGAATATGGCTCGTCGAAGGCCGTGGGCGCCGAGCTCGGCATGTTCATGGCGGCGAAGCCCGCTGTCGATGCCAAACGCGCCGCGCTTGAGCGCTTTGTCTGGGCCTACCTCAAGAAGCAGGAAGAGCTGGCAAAATCTCCTGCGGAATTCGCCCAGGCCTACGCTCAGCTCTCCGGCATGGCGCCCGATATCGCCGCGAAGGCGTCGCAGCTCATCAAACTGGGCGAGGTGATTTCGCCTGACCAGATCAGGCGTCAGGCCAAGGCATTTGCGGAGCTTGGTGTGATCCAGAAGGATGTTTCGGACCAGATCGATGCTCATTGGGACAGTTCTTTCGTGGAGAAGGCGCTGGGCAAGTGACGACGCCGGCGAACGTTTCGGCGCCTTTCTTGCCGTCCTGAAAGACCGGAACGTCATGGCGCTCTCGACCGGGCAATTAAGTTCAAGGCCGGCCGCGTCTCGCGCGACGGAGCTGGCGTTGACGATCTTTTCGCCTGCCAGGCGCAGGTTTTTGCGGCAAGGCCTGCTGGCGGTTGTTCTGCCAGCCATGGTGATTGCCGTCTGGCAGTTGGCCGGGACCAACGGATCGCTTTTCGGCGGCGTGCTGCCGACTCCGGATCGTGCCTGGCAAGCGTGGAAGGTTTGGGCTTTCGGCTCTACGGGCTTGAGCCTCAACCCCTACAGTGGAACATGGTTCGCCAATCTGATCTTTTCCGCTGAACGGGTCGGCAAGGGGTTTCTTGCCGCCATCCTTGTCGCCGTGCCGGTCGGGCTTGCGATTGGATGGAACAGGATTGCGTCCGGCGCGCTCGATCCCACGGTCCAGCTGCTGCGTCCGATCCCGATCACCGCCTGGCTTCCGTTTTCGATCGCTGTCTTTGGCATCAAGGATCTCGGCGCGGTGTTTCTGATCGCGCTTGGCGCGTTCTATCCGATCGTGGTCAACACGGCGCAGGGCGCGCGCGACGTCGAACGCAATCTCATTCGCGCCGCCATGATGATGGGGGCCGGGAGATGGACGGTCTTGAGGCGGGTGGTGCTTCCGGCATCATTGCCGTCGATCTTCACGGGATTGCGGGTCGGTCTTGGCATCGCCTGGACGGCGGTGATTGTCGCGGAAATGGTCGCGGTGAAATCCGGCCTCGGATATGTGCTTTGGGACGCCTATTACGTCGGGCGGATGGACGTCGTCATCGCCGACATGGCGTCCATCGGACTGTTGGGCCTCGTCAGCGACCGCGTCATCTTGCTGATCGAGCGGTGGGCCCTGACATGGCGCCGGCTGCAATCATTCCAATCCTGAAGCAGGACCATGGGCACAATCACCTTTGAAAAGGTATCGAAGACGTTTTCGGGCCAGAACGAGGTCCGGGCACTGGACGGTATCAGCCTGACCGTCAACGAAGGCGAATTTGTCGCGCTGCTTGGCCCGTCAGGCTGCGGAAAATCAACGCTGTTGAATTTGCTTGCGGGCTTCGAGAAGACCACGGAAGGCACATTGCTTTTCGACGGTAAAACCGTGACGCGTCCCGGTCCGGACCGCGGGGTGGTGTTTCAGGAGGCCGCACTCTTCCCGTGGCTCAACGTTTGGCAAAATGTCATATTCGGGCCACAGGTGCAGGGCGTTCCGCGCTCCGATTACGAATCGAGGGCGCGCGACCTCTTGAAGCTGGTGGGATTGGAGGCATTTGCCGATGCGTTGCCGGTGCAGCTATCGGGGGGCATGCGCCAGCGCGTCGGCATTGCACGGGTGTTGGCGATGTCCCCGCGTGCCCTGCTGATGGACGAGCCCTTCGGGGCGCTGGACGCGCAGACGAGGCTCTCCATGCAACAATTGCTGCTTGACGTGTGGCAGTCGCTCGGCACGACAGTGCTGTTCGTCACCCACGACATCGATGAAGCGATACTGCTGTCGGATCGGATCTGCGTGATGTCGGCCCGTCCCGGCCGGATCATGCGGACCATTCCGATAGCGCTGGCGCGGCCGCGTTCCATCGCAAGCCTCACCAGCCCGGAATTTGTGGCCTACAAGGCCGGGATCATGTCCGACATGAAGGTCCAACACATCTCGTAAGAAGTGAACACCGCTATGGCAAATCCGCGTATTCCCTATGTGCTTTCGTCAGATCGCGAGGCTTTGCCGGCGTTGAACGGAAAACGCATCCTCGTCCATCTGGTCGTTAACGTGGAGAACTGGCAGTTCGACCAGCCGATGCCGCGCACGATCATCACGCCGCCGCACGGGCGCGAGACGGTGCCGGATGTGCCGAATTTCTCCTGGGCCGATTACGGCATGCGCGCGGGACTGCCACGCATTCTGCGCGCCTTCTCGTCGCGCGATCTGCCGGCGTCGACGAGCTTCAACGCGGGCGTGATCGATGCATACCCGCAAGCCGCCATCGCCATGCGTGACGCCGGCTGGGAATTCATCGGCCACGGCATGCATCAGAAGGCCATCAATCATGTTGAAGGCGGTGAAGAGGCCGTCATCCGCGCAAGTCTTGACAAGATAGCGGGCTTTACCGGACGGCGTCCGCGCGGGTGGTTGTCGCCGGGACTTCGCGAGACCGTCGACACGGCAGATATCCTGAAGCGCAATGGGATCGATTATGTCTGCGACTGGGTCGTCGATGATCGGCCCTCATGGATGAAGACGACTGCCGGGCCAATGATCGCAATGCCTTACAACCTGGAGATCAACGACTCGATCATCTACGCGGTCGAGCGGCACGCGACCGGCGAGATGGCAAACCGGCTGGAATTCACGCTCCGCCGGTTTGAACAGGAGTGTCGCGACAGCGCTATCGTTCTGGCGATCGGATTGCATCCGCACCTGATATCGGTGCCGCATCGCATTCACGAACTGGACCGGATGCTAGACTTGCTGACGGCGTCGCCCGATGTCGGCTTCTTCACCGGCAGCCAGTTGGCGGACTGGTACACGGCAGCCGTGCCGGCGCCGGGCTGACGGTTCGGCGAGAGCGGCGGTCTGCGGCGCGCGAAGGCGGTCTCTTTCATTTAGGTGGACGCCCACATGATTGCGTTGCTATCGCCGCAAGCAAACCCATGGCGGCATGGTGCTATGTCCAGACCCGATTCAGTCTCGCCTTAGTAGTAGCGCAAGCAAGCGCCTCCATTCCATCGCGCGCACCTGCGGGCGTGGCGAACGGTGGCCCGGGCGACACAGACGCCGTTAATTCGTGTCATGCCGGGTCCGCATGCCCAGGCAACTTGCGCGATCATGTTGTCCGGCCCGTGAACTGGCGCAACTGTCATTGCCCGCGCTGACGTGGTGACGGTTAAGGCGAAGGCAGCAAGAATTATAAATCTGATCATCAGCTTCCTCCAATAATTTAGCGTTAGTTGGTATTTTTAAGGCCACCCAAGGACCTCAACCTCAAGGCAGGTCAAAAGTTCCAGAGCCGCGCGGTGACGCCGGCATCTCTGTTTGCGATCTGCGCAGGAATGATCGTCGGAAGGCTGGTGTCGCAAACAACACACACCGGCCATCTCCGATCGGAAAAGGCACACGACGATCGCGTCCCGCTCCACCTGAAACCTGATCGGGTTCGAAGATGAAGCGGGCGCACGACAAGCGCTGACTTGCGATATCGGTCAATAGGCCTGATAGCAGTGATAGTGGTGATGGTAATAGTGGCAATGCCTTCGCCAGATCATCCCATTGTCGAACTGAATGACCATGCCGGCCGGCGAGTACACAGCGCCGGTATTCCAGGCCTCGACCCAGATGCGGTTCGGAGAGAACCAGTCGGTCCGGGCGCGAAGCGGCACGTTTGTTTCAGTAAGCAGGTTCAAGTCCCAGCCGTTTTGCGTCACATAGGCTGAGTGCCAGCGCATGCCACTACAGTTCTTCACACAGATATAGTGACCCGTGAGATTGGCGATGTCGGCCGATGCCGGCGAACTCATGAGACCCAGGGCGACAAGAGAACTGATGAAAAATCCCTTCATGGAAAACCTCCTGCAAATGGAAAATCGTTCACTCTGACGAAAACAGTCGGCCTCATCATCGCCGCCAATGATCAGACGCAGTCTGCGGTGGAAAAGTGCGCGGCGAAGCCGCAGGCCGCCATGATGTGCCTCAATATGTCAGCGGTTCTAACCTATGGCTTTTCGCAGTACGCATTTGCGCGCGCAGCGGTCGACCGATTGAAGCAGGCTATTCGGGTCCGAAAGTTCTTTGCCAGGCGGCATCAAACCTCCAGCTTGTCGCCACCCTTCAAATCGAGAATTTCGCGGGCTTCGTCCGAGGTCGCCACCTGAAGGCCGAGGCCTTCGATGATCTTGCGGGCAAGGGTCACCTGCTCGGCGTTCGAGGCCGCCATCCGCCCGGGCGCCGCCCACAGCGAGTCTTCCAGTCCGACCCGGATATTGCCGCCCATGGCCGCCGCCATCGCCGCGATCGGCAGCTGATTGCGTCCGGCCCCCAGCACCGACCAGACCATCTTGTCGCCGAACAGCCGGTCGGCGGTGCGCTTCATGTGCAGCACGTCCTCGGGGTGCGCGCCGGTGCCGCCCTGCAGGCCGAACACCGTCTGCACGAACAGCGGCGGCTTCACCATGCCCTGTTCGAGGAAGTAGTTGAGATTGTAGAGATGGGCGGTGTCGTAACACTCGAACTCGAAGCGCGTGCCGGTTTCCGAAAGAGTCTTAAGGACATACTCGATATCCTGAAAGGTATTGCGGAACACGATGTCCTTGTTCTGAAGATGCTTGAGCTCCCAGTCGTGCTCGAATTTCTTGAAACGGTTGAGCATGCCGAAGAACGCAAAATTCATCGAACCCATGTTCAGCGAGGCGACTTCGGGCTTGTAGACAGCAGCCGGGCGGACGCGCTCGTCCACCGTCATGGTCGGCGCGCCGCCGGTGGTCAGGTTGATCACGCAGTTCGAGCGTTGCTTGATGATCTTCAGGAACGGCGCGAAGGCTTCCGGGCTCTGGTCGGGCTGGCCGGTCTTCGGGTTGCGGGCGTGCAGATGCACGATCGCGGCGCCGGCCTCGGCGGCGTCGACCGCGGCATCCGCGATTTCCTGCGGTGTCACCGGCAGGGCTTTCGACATCGAGGGCGTATGGATCGCGCCGGTCACGGCGCAGGTGATGATGACTTTGCGGCTCATGTTTTTGCTCTCTTTCTTGCGGGATCGATCTTTCAGGACTTATCGGTTTGGGCAGCCTTGTGCGCTGCGAGCGCGGCGAGGCGTTCGTTGCGGCGCTAAGCGTCAGGCCGGCGATGCGTTCCGGTGTCGGCTGATGCGGCCAGGCCGCGATCACCCGGTTGACGTTCGGACTTTCATACACGCTGGGTCCGGCGGCGGCCGCCGCCAGCTCCTTGTAGAAGCCGGTATAGCGCGCGCAATAATCCGGGATGCCGCCGGGGGCGTTGAGCTCGATGGTCTCGAACGGACCAAGGAACGACCAGCGCAGGCCGAGACCATCCTTGACGGTGTGATCGAGGTCTTCCGCCGAGATATAACCCTCGCCGACGAGGCGAAAAGCTTCAGCGAGCAGCGCGCCTTGCAAGCGGTTCAGCACAAAGCCGTTGATCTCGCGGTTGATGGTCACCGGCACCTGCCCGATCTCGCGATAGATCGTGCGGGCGCGGTCGATCGCCTCGGGAGAGGTCCAGGGCGCGCCGCACAGTTCGACCAGTGGCACCAGATGCGGCGGATTGACGGGGTGACCGACCAGGCAGCGCGCCCGGCCGGGCAAGTTTTCCGTGAAGCGCGAGGCGGTGATGGCCGAGGTGGAGGACACCAGGAGCGCATCCTTCGGCGCCAGCCTGTCGAGCTGGGCAAAGATGATCTGCTTTTCCTCGACCTTCTCGGGCCCGTTTTCCTGGACGAATTCGACGCCGCTGACGGCCTCCTCGAGGTCGGCGGCAACCGAGACCCGTGCGACGGCGCCATCGGGATCGCTGGCCAGGCCATGGCGCGCCAGCGCGTGCAACTCATCGCGGATCAGGCGCGGCGCCGCCTTTAGTGTCGGCACATGCGGATCGGTCAGCCGCACGTTCCACCCCGCGCGCGCAAAGATCGCGGCCCAGGCGCGACCGATCAGGCCGGTGCCGACGATGGCGACGTGCCGATTTTCCTGTTTCATTTGCTCCTCACAGCCAAAGCACCTTGCGGCGCAGATCGAGATCGTCGCGGAGCGCCCTGGACGGCCCCTGATGAATCAGCCGGCCTCGCTCCAACGCCACCGTGGTGTCGGACAGGGCCAGCGCCAGGTCGAGATGGTGATCGACGATGATGATGGCGATTTCCTTGCGCAGGCGGTCGAAGGTTTCGAACAATTGCTCGACCACCGCCGGCGCAAGGCCCTCGAAGGGCTCGTCCAGCAGCAATACCCGCACGTCGCCGGACAGGGCGCGCGCCACGGCGACCATCTGCTGCTCGCCGCCGGAGAGATAGTCCGCCGGGTTGTCGAGCCGTTCGCGGATACGCGGGAAGTATTCGTAGATGCGTTCCCTTGTCCAGTGCACGCCGTTGCCGGTCTGGCGCTTCAGTCCGCCGAGCTCGAGGTTCTGTTCCACGCTCATGCCGGCGAACAGGCCGCGGCCCTGCGGCACATAGCCGATGCCGAGGCGGGCCACTTGTGCGGATGAATGGCCGATCAATTCGTTGTCGGCGAGCTTGATCGATCCGCTGGCGGCCGGCGCGATGCCGATCAGCGTCTTCAGCAGCGTCGACTTGCCGGCGCCGTTGCGCCCCAAAAGCGCAATGATCTCATTCTCGTGCAGCGTGAAGCTGACGTCGCTGAGGATGTGGCTCTTGCCGTAGAACGTATTGACATGGGTCGCCGTCAGCAGCGCGTTGACCTGGGCGGCGGTTTCGCGCGGCCGCGCGGCGACTTCGGTGGCGCCGGAACCGATATAGACTTCCTGCACCTTGGGACTGGCGCGCGCGTCCTCGACCGTGCCGTCGAGCAGCACCCGGCCTTCATTCATGACGGTGACATGGTCGGCAAGTTGAAACACCCGGTCGATGTCGTGCTCGACCAGCAGCACCGGCAGGTCTGCCGAGATGCGCTTGATGATGGCGCCGATCCGCTCGCGTTCCGCCGCGGCAAGGCCCGCGAGCGGCTCGTCCAGCAGCAGCACGCGTGGCGCGGTCGCAAGCGCCACCCCCATGTCGAGCAGGCGCTGGCCGCCATAGGACAGCAGGCCCGCTTCGGCCTTTTCGATGCCGGCAAGGCCGAGATAGCGGACGATGGCGTCGGTCTCGGCATTGATCTGATCGATCGACAGCGCCGAGGTGAGGGGATCGAAGCGGCGGGGATGCCGCGCCTGCACGGCAAGGCGAATGTTTTCGCCGACACTGAGCGCCGGAAACAGATTGGTGATCTGGAACGAGCGGCCGATGCCGGCGCGCGCGATCGCTTCCGGGGTATGTCCGGATATCGGCTGGCCCAACAGCGACACCGTGCCTTCGTCCGGCGGGTACAGGCCCGACAGGAGGTTGAACGCGGTGGTCTTGCCGGCGCCATTGGGCCCGATCAGCGCATGAAGCGTGCGGTCGGCAATGGAGATGTCGACCCCCCGCACGGCCCTGATGCCGCCGAAGCTCTTGACGATGTGGCGGGCGGAAAGCACGGGGCCTTCGACGTGGGATTTCGGCCGCAGAAATTCCGGCAGCGGCAATACCTCGATGCGGCGCGCCGACATCGCGGCGTCTTCGGCGACCTTTTTCCGGAACGGCGCGATCAGCCGCTCGCCGACGCCGACGAGGCCCGTCGGGGAAAACACGATGAAGGCGACGAACACAAGGCCGAACCAGAACAGCCAGTTCTCGGTGTAGATGCCGAGAAATTCGCGGAACAGGATGAAGAACAGCGCGCCTAGCGCGGGACCCAGGAAATTGCGCATGCCGCCGATCACGACCATCGCCAGCAGATCGCCGGAGAAGGAGACCGAGATCGGATCCGCCGAGGTCATGCGGTTCTGGTACAGCAGAAGAATGCCGGCAAGCCCGGTGATGCCTGCGGACAGCGCGAAGGCCGCGAGCTTGTAGCGGTTGGTCGGATAGCCGAGGAAGCGCGCGCGCTGCTCGTTCTCGCGGATCGCAACCAGCACGTGGCCTACGGTCGAATGATGGAACCGCCACAACAGGATCAGCACCAGGAACGCGATGGCAGCGACGAACCAGTAATAGACGGTGGAAGATTCCAGATTGAAGCCGAACAGCACAGGCCGGGTGATGCCGCCAAGCCCGTTCTCGCCGCCGGTCACCTCGGTCCAGCGGAATGACACCGCATACAGCATCGCCGCCAGCGCCAGCGTCAGCAACGAGAAATAGACGCCGCGCCGCCTCAGGATCAGGAAGCCGAACGCCGCTGCCACGGTCGTGACGATCAGAACGCCCACGATCGCCGGCCCGAAAAACGAACCATGCATCCAGTTGCGTTGGAGGAGCGCGGCCGCATAGGCCGCAAGCCCGAACCAGGCGCCGTGGCCGAAAGACACAAGGCCGGTATGGCCGACCAGAATGTTGAGCGCCATGCAGGCCAGGGCGAAGATCACGACTTCGGTAGCCGAAGTCATGGTGAGGCCGAGGGCGAGCAGCACCGGAGGCAGCACCAGCAACCCGAGGGCGGCAATCAGCAACGGAACGGGCAGGCGCTTCCACATCTCCGAGCGCCTCACTCGAACCGCGTGATGCGTTCGCCGAACAGGCCGCGCGGCCGGAACAGCAACACAAGCAGCATCAACAGATAGATCGCGGCGGTCGAGGCCGCGGAATAGCCGATGCCGACCATGACACCCTTGACGAGGCCGACCAGCAGGGCCGCGGCAACGACGCCCCAGAACGACCCGAGCCCGCCAATCACCACCACGACGAAGGCCGGCGTGATGATCTCCTGGCCCATCGCCGGATGGATCGAATAGATCGGCGCCAGCAATACGCCGGCAAGGCCCGCCAGCCCGATGCCGAGGGCGGCCACGGCGGACATATAAGGCTGCAGGGAAATGCCGAGCGCGCCGACCATGTCCGGGTTCTGCACGCCGGCGCGCACCACGCGGCCGAAGGAGGTCTTCTGCAACAGCAGCCACAGGCCGGCGATGCAGGCTGCGGCGACACCGAGCAACACCACGCGGTAGAATGAATAGATGAAACTGCCGATCGCGACCTGTCCGCGCAGCCAGGGCGGTATCGAATAGGATAATGGCGGGGCGCCGAAGATCATCCGCAGCGCCTGCTCGGCCACCATCGCGAGGCCAAACGTCATCAGCAGCGAGAGGATGGGGTCGGAACGATAGAAGCGGCGGAACAGCGTGGCCTCGATCACCATGCCGAGCAACGCGACCGCGACGGGTGCTGCGACGAACGCGCCGCCGAAGCCGAGCCAGGGCGACAGCACCAGCGTGAGATAGGCGCCGATCGCATAGAACGCGCCATGGGCAAGGTTGACGATGCCCCCGAGCGAGAAGATCAGCGACAGACCAAGCGCGATCAGGAGATAGTAGACGCCGTCAAGCAGCCCGTTGAGGATTTGCTGCGCTAACAACATGGCGGACATGGTTCAGGCTTCCGCGAAGCACGCGCGGGCTGCGCGCCAGTGAGAGTTAACCCGGGTTGTCATTCCGGGATGCGCCGTTTGGCGCAGACCCGGAATCTCGAGATTCCCCGATGTGCGCTTGCACATCTGAGGTTCGATGCTTCGCATCGTCCCGGAATGACAGCTCGATATGCTCAACTCGGGAACGTGCAGCTGTTCTCTTCCCTGGTCGCGGCGATCACTTCCAGATCCTCGGCGGGGCCCGGTACCGGCGGGCTCGAGGTGAAGATGTCCCATTGGTTCTTGATCTTGTCGGCGGGCAGCGCGGTGATCGCGTACATTTCGTGCATCAGCTGATGATCCGACGCGCGGAAGTAACCCTGCCGTGTCTTGAGCAGATCGTATTTCGCGCCCTTCTCGAAGTGCTGGATGATGGCAGGCGAATCCGCCGATTTGATCTCGTTGACGGTTTGCGCGACGATCTTGGCCGCGATGTAGTCGCCCCAGGCCTGGTTTTCCGGCGGCTTGGAATATTTTTTGGTGAAGGCCGCGACGAACGCCTTGGAGCCGGGCGTGTCCAGCAGGTGATGCCAGACCACCGGCCATGTGCCGACGAAGTTGCCCTTGCCGGCGGCCCAGGCCAGCGCGGTGTCGAAGCCGAAGCCGCCGACCGGGAAGGTCAGGCCGAACTCGGCATATTGCTTCAGGAAGTTCGTGATCTGGTTGCCCGCGAGGTTGATGACGACCAGATCCGGCTTGGCGTCGCGGATCTTCAGCAGGTACGCGGAGAAGTCGGTGGCGTCGGTCGGCACCAGATCGTCGCCGGCGAAGTTGCCGCCATTGGCCTCCATGAAGCGTTTTGAAACTTTCAGGAGGTCGTGGCCAAACGCATAGTCCGCCGTCAGCGAGTACCACTTCTTGCCCTTGACCAGGCCATCCCTGAGGAACGAGCGGCCGACGGTTTTGACGTACATCGAGTTCTGCGACTCGACGTGGAACATGTAGCGCTGGCAATCCTTGCCGCGCAGCGCGTCCGAATTGCCGCCGGTGTTGATGAACAGGATCTTGTTGCGCGAGGCGACCTGCGCGATCGTCAGGCAGGAGGCCGAGGAAATCTCGCCAATGATGCAGGCGACCTTGTCGCGCTCGATCATGCGCTCGGCCTTGGTGGAAGCGGTCTGCGGATTGACGGAATCCTCTTTCAGCAGCTCGACCTTGCGTCCCATCATGCCGCCCGCGGCGTTGATTTCTTCCACCGCAAGATCGATCGCCATCACGGCGTATTCGCCGAGCGGTCCAAGAAATCCGGTGCGCGGTGTCAGGTGGCCGATCCGGATGACGTCGGAGGTCTGGGCGCGCAGGATAGCCGGCGTGGCAACTCCCGACGCCAGCGCGATGCCGCCGGCGGTCTTCAACAGGCTCCGGCGCGTGAATCGATTTTGGTCTGACATCAGCCTTCGTCTCCCTGTTACGGCCGCGCATGGCGGCTGCTTTTCCTCCGGCAAGGCCTGCGTGCATTCTCTTGAGGAGCGCTTGGTGTGGCTTGCCGTGATCTGTGATCACAGTTAGAGTTACAAAAGACGGGGCGCTTGTCGAGTCCTCCTCCCGAACTTTCCGGCCGCGCTGGAGAATATGCGTTGAATTTGCCTGCCGCGCTCAATCTGGTCGAACCGCTCGACCGTCAGACGCTGGGCGAGCGCGCCTATGCGCAATTGGCCGATCTGTTGATTTCCGGGCGGCTCGCGCCAGGCGAGAAACTGTCGCTGCGCGCGGCAGCCGATGTGCTGGGCGTCTCCATCATGCCGGTGCGCGAGGCGGTATCGCGGCTGGTCGCCGACCGGGCGCTGGAAGTGACGCCGAACCGCGCGGTGCGCGTGCCCTTGATGTCGGCGGCGCAATTCCGCGACCTGACCAAGGTGCGGATCGCGATCGAGGGCCATGCGGCCGCGCAGGCCGCGCTGCACCGTGACAAGCGCGATCTCGACTCGATCGCGCGCGCGGAGGAAGCGATGCGGGCGGAGAGCGAGCAGCCAAAGCCGGACCTGCCGCGCGCCGTCGAGCTCAACAAGACGTTTCACTTCGCGGTCTATGAAGCGGCGCATTCGCCGATTCTGGTGGAAATCATCCGCGCGCTGTGGCTCAAGGCCGGACCGGTGATCAATCTCGATCTGCGCGCCAATCCGGAGCGGCTGGCGAAAGGCGACGCGATCCGGTTCCACGCCAGTGTGCGCAAGGCGATTGCCGCCGGCGACGAAGCCGCGGCGCAGGCCGGCATTGCCGCCGACATCAGCGGCGCGGCGGAGGTTATTCTTTCGCGCGGCGGTCTCGCCGACTGAAACTTTCAACGACACTTGCGGAGCGATCATGGATCTCGACATCAAGGGTTTGCGCGTGCTGGTAACTGCCGGCGCCAACGGCATCGGGCTCGCCATCGCGCGCGCGTTTGTACGCGAAGGCGCCAGGGTTCATACCTGCGACGTCGACGAAACGGCGTTGGCCGCGCTGGCGGCGAGCGATCCATCCATCACGCAGACGAAGTGTGACGTTTCCGACCGCAAAGCCGTGAAGCGACTGTTCGAGGAAGCGACCGGAAACCTCCGCGGCCTCGACGTGCTCGTCAACAATGCCGGCGTTGCCGGGCCGACGTCGAAGGTCGAGGAGATGAATCCGGAAGACTGGGACCGCTGCCTGGAAATCTGCCTGACCGGGCAGTTCAACTGCACGCGGCTCGCGGTGCCCTTGTTGCGCCAAAGCAGGAATGCCTCGATCGTCAATATCTCCTCGGCCGCGGGCCGGCTCGGCTTTGCGATGCGCACGCCCTATGCGGCGGCGAAATGGGGCGTGATCGGCTTCACCAAATCGCTGTCGATCGAACTCGGGCCGGACAACATCCGCGTCAATGCGATCCTGCCCGGCCTTGTCGCCGGCGACCGGCAGCGCCGCGTGCTCGAAGCCAAGGCGCAGCAGCGCGGCATTTCCTATGCCGAGATGGAGCGCACCGCGTTCTCCTACACCTCGATCAAGGAGTATGTGACGCCGGACCAGCTCGCCGATCAGATCCTGTTCATGTGCAGCCCGCGCGGCAGGACGATCTCCGGGCAGGCGATTTCGATCTGCGGCGATACCCAGATGCTTGGATAGACGAAAGCGATTGGATCCACCGCAGCCGCAGTCATGTGAAGGAGAACGACGCGATAGGCCGATGCCTTCGC
The DNA here is from genome assembly GCA_963786045.1 of uncultured Alphaproteobacteria bacterium. Taxonomy (GTDB): domain Bacteria; phylum Pseudomonadota; class Alphaproteobacteria; order Rhizobiales; family Xanthobacteraceae; genus Bradyrhizobium. The sequence continues at coordinate 147,805 of CAWAXR010000018.1, forward strand.
TCGGTGAGCGTTGTCGGACGCTTTCAAGGATACTCCGCATAGGTAGGTTGCGACTTCGCACTACCCTTGGGTCAATGATGATTTTCCGGATTCCCGCAAGGCTGACTGCCCGCAGTCAGCGCGCCAGCATCAACAGGCCGAGGCCAAGCAGGATCACGCCACCGACACCGCGGCTGAATGCTGCGTAACGCGTATCGATGATCTTCTGGACGGCAAACGCCGCGAACCCAAAAATCAAAAGATCGTCGAGCATGAAGAATGTCACGTACAGCGCGATATAGCCGTAATATAAGCTTGTCGACAGATCTGTCAGCGCGAGAATGTGGGTGTAGATGGCGGGCAGCGCCGCCGAGCAAACGAACTCGATAGCGTTGACGGTAAAGGCGAGTCCGATCACCAGAATGACGCTTCCGAACCCGACCGGCGCCATGACCAGATCGCGGATCCATTTCATCGTACGTCGCCTCTGCTCGGTGTCGCCGACCTCACAGACAATCACGCCGCGCGTCACGGCGAGCTCGTAGAGATGATCGGCGCCAAAGCCGATGGCCATAAGCGCGATGAGCTGCGTGAGTGGACGGATGAATCCGAGGATAAGAAAAGTGTTCAGCCATGCCGTCATGAAGAGGAAATAGAGAACCCCCGAGGTGAGCACGAAGGTGCCGACGAGCCACCAGATCTTGCGTTGGTCCTGGAGGCCGGCAATCATAGAGATCAGGTAGACGAGGACCCACATCGCGCAGGGATTGAATCCGTCCGAAAGGCCCATCAGCGCGGTCAGCGCCAGCAGGGAATATCGGGACGGGTCGATCTCTCCGAGCACCGGTAGCCTTATCCGGGACGCCTCGGTATCAGGTTGCACGATCGCGGTTTCGTCGGCAGCGAGCGCCAATAGCTCGCGACCCGTCGTTTCCGCGGATTCGAAACCGATCAGGTAACGCGAGCCGCGTACGAAAAAAGGGACGCCTAGGGCTCCTTCTGGAATGCTGTGCTGTTCCGCAACCATGCGCAGGAGGGCTTCATTTGCAGATGTGGAGACGTCGTGCAGGTCGAAATCGATGCCGGGCTGTGTTTTGAGGAATTGAATTGCTTGGTGGCAATGCGGGCAATCGGGGTGAAAAAAGACGTGAAGCCGTCCGTCACGCTCCCAAGAAAGAGAGTTCGGGGGCGAGGGCGTGACAGTCGCCGCCAATTGGAGTGATGCAAAGGCCACGCCGAGCACTAAGGCGAGAGCGATACGGAATCGGAAGGGCGTCAATATCGCGAGGCGGAGCATCTGAATTTGGGTTCCAATGGTGCGGCGGTTCGACGCTTGCATCGGTCCGACCATGCAAGGAACGAGCTACAAACCTGGAGATCTGCAGTCGGCCCAGCATCATTACGATGCAACACGCCGCACCTCGTTCGGCTGCAGGTCCATCGACCGGTCATGGCCTCTCCGTGGCAACATCATAGGCTGCATGGCCTCGCGGCGAGGCCGGGGTATTGATCCACATCAAAGGCGAGTGCCGGGCCGCGCTTATGTTTATTCACGTCCGAAAATACTCGCAGCCTCGAATCCTATTCATTCGTGAGTCAGATCGATCAACCGCTGCTCGGCGTTTTGCTTCCGGCCTCAGCCGGCGCATTGATCTATGTGGGCGCGACCCATCTGCTGCCGCGCGCGGAGCGCGAGCCGTGTAGATTCAGCCTGGTCGCGCCTGAGGCAGGCGTATTTGCGGCTCTTGGGATCATCGCGAGCAGAGGTTAGCTTTCAATCGCACGGGGAGAGAAGCTGGCTCAGCGAAGCAGCACAATGGCGGTTTGCAGTGTCATGCTGCTTCATTACGAATTTCCGCCGCACGAATATCCGCCGCGGCCTCCGTGGTCCTGCGTCCGAGAATTATAGAGTAGCTTGACGCATTAAGCCCGGAACATCGGCGGCGCGGTTGTATTCAAGCTTCACCCGGCCGATTGGATTGGGGGGATTCCCGGGGCGAACCGCAGGGTGCC